>JAQVYY010000084.1 GCA_028708425.1 Bacteroidales bacterium | reverse complement strand
TAAGGTGATCGAAATCATCAATTATTACGCTTCAAAGGTTTCCAGCCTTCACAAAGTTAAGTTAATGAAAATGCTTTGGTATGGAGATAATGTAAGCTACAAAAGAAGAGGAAAGTCTATCACAGGTCTAGTGTATAGCGCTTTACCAATGGGTGCAGTGCCTGAGGGCTATGAGCAGATTCTAGATTTGGATGGAGTTGAGTTTGAAACAGTTCTTTATGATTTCGATCGTATGGGATATAAATTTCATCCAGTTGAAGGTTTTCAAATTAAAGAACTAACACCTGAGGAAATTGAAATCCTAGATGCAGTCATTGCGGAAGTTGGTCATTTAAACTCCCAGGAGATCATAGATAAAATGCACGGTGAAGATGCTTACAAATGTACGGATAGGAATTGCATCATTCCCTTTTCTCATGCAGTAAAGCTTTCAATTCATTAAATCACAATGTGGTTGGCTTATTTTTATTAATATTTCTGGCAGATTAGAAATACCCCAATGTGTATTTTTGGAGCGGCGGTTCCAGATGCCTTAATACTGTATTGTAAACAAAGTTGTAGTGAAGCTTACGCAAAAAGTACGCTTTTGCCGGTGTTTTGTGAGTGACATAGCTATCTTATGCTCTAAAAACTGTGAAATTTTAAAAGTTTATAGAGTATAGTCGAAAAAGTGTTGAAATAAACTATTTTTTTGGTTACACTTCCATTAACGGGGGTGTGTTTATGAAAAATAGAAACCATTATCTTGATCAACTTATTCAGTTCAGGGATAAAAAATTGATCAAGGTAGTCACTGGACGGCTTAACGCCCAATGAATTCTGTCAACGATCAAAACAAATTGCAGCATAATGAGAGGAGTAGGTATTCGGATCAATCAGAAATTCGTGTCTTGACAACGGGGGGCACTTTACAATACCCTTTCAAGATCTGCGTTTGTCATTTGTTCGTCTAGCGGCCAAGATAGCCCCAGTTCTTGTACCCTCTTCAAAACTCGGGATACTGTGTTTCGAGAAGCACCGCAGCTTAGTGCAATGTTTCTCTGACTGAATTCTAAACTATTCAGTCGAATGATTTCTCGATAATCGGTCATCCTCATGACCTCCTTACAATGTATTTGTGCTCAAAGCACATGAAAACATTATAAGGTTTGTGGCTCAGTCTAGACCGGTATGGTGGCTTCACCTTCTCCGGATTGCCGGCTTCATGTCAACCGGACTGATGGCTCATTTCGGAGCAGATTATTCACTGCTGAGAATATCAATGAAAATATCCTGTTTTGGCCGAGGAGTAGAGGGTTTTCGGGTTAGTCGAAGCCACTCAGTCTGCTATTGAGAGTTAATTTTCGCGGAAGATAAGGTGAATTTATCATGGTCAGCTTGTTCGGTAGCTTTGTGTCATTATAGTTCGGCTATCTACCGACATTATGAGGCGGTAAAAGCACTTGCCGACCTGCTTGATCCAAAATAATACAACAATGCCTGCACTATCTCTTTGGTAGTGCAGGCTTCAATATAAATATGTTATAGTAGCAACTGTATTTTTAGCATCAATTTTACTTATGCGTTTCCGTGGCCAATAAATGTGTACTTTGGTGGCCAGTTCCAACGTCATTATTTGCTGCTTACGTTTCAACTTCATAATTTAGCAGGAAATCAGGTGTGCAATACCCAGAGAATGCAAAAGCCACTTACCCTAAAAAAGAATAGGTGGCTCAATAGATATTACATTTTTATTATATTAACGCTTCGCCATTTCTCCAATCACAGCGAATGTATGCTGTAAACTCATCTTTTATCTCTAAGTTATGCCCATCCACATGGTCAACGATAAGAATCTGGGGCAATAAACCAGTCGTTTCTCCAATCTTATTGATTTCATCAAAAATAGTTTTGTACATTTTATTGACTGCAATAATATCTGATTGTGAAACCTCAGTGTCGTTTTCGTTTCCTTGCGGAAAATATACTTGACTTGGCTGGTCAAAAAACAAGAACAACGGCATAGGCGAGTTTTTCTGCTGAGTGAAATAGTGCAGAAAACTTAAGAATAGAGCAATATGGCATGAAACCCAATTAGCTCCACTGCCCATTTCGTATAGATGAATTTTTTCTCTATTGTTCTGAAGTTGATAAATATCAAAACTTCCATCAGTTAACCCAAAATTCAAATCAATCGGTTTATATTCATCTTCAAAGTCTAAAGTTAACGCTAAACGGTTCATATTATCAGATAAGAAAGCTTGAGCTTTTGACATTTTTGCATCAACGTCAAATCCTCTAATTTTTTCTTCGAGCATCTTAATTTTATTTTTAAGTTCTTCTATATCTTCGTCAACAGTCTCGAATATACCAGAATCACTCATCTCAGCATATAATGCAATTCTCGCTTTAGCGTAGTTTACTTTTTCTCTTTTTGATACAAGACTCTTTGACGAAATATACTTTTCTTCAATTGTTTTTTTTTGTTTCCAAACCTCACGGATTTTTGATTCTATTTGTGAATGGGCATCTTTTAGCTTCCTCACATCTTCAGAAAAGTCGGCGGTATATTTTTCGGTTATAGTCAATTCATTATCCAACCAGTCGGCTGCTTCAATAATTTCAGAATCATTTTCTGCTATCTCATTACAATCATTTCCACAAAGAGGACACACATATTCATTGGTTTCAATTTCAGCCACGCTTGTTTGCTGTTTTAACTCTTTAAGCATATTTGAAAATGTGTTACCTGTATTAGAGGCATTGTCAATATTTTTTATTTTCAGGAAAACTTCTCGTTCCTCATTTCTTAATGATTCAAGTTCCTCCTTTAGTTCACTATATCGTGCGGCTATTCTTGATTCGCCAAAAAGCTGTGAATCATCAAATTGAGGTAAATCAACAGCTAATTTTAGCATTTTTTGCGCTGTAATATCACTGTCAAAGTTTTGTTCAAGTAGTGCATGATAATCCTTTAATAATGGAGATAAATTTTCTTTGATATATGCTGTGCTTTTTTCGCTTACTTTTTGTTTTTTATGTTTTTGTTTTAGTTGGACCTTAAAATTATTGAGCTGTATCAAATCACTATAATACTCTTGACTAATCATGCCTGCAAAAACCGGAAATTGGTCAATTATATCTTTCCGCTTATAATAATCGGAAAAACGGTAAAAAAGAGCAAATTTGCTCGCCATTAAATTTTGATGCTGAAACAAGTATGAAACCATATTTCTCAAAGATGCTTTTTTTCCTTGCTGTTCTGAATCAGTTGACATATTAGTAACAAATAAACCTAATGCACATTCTATTTCATATTGCGCTTCTTTGTATGGAATAGCGGATTTATCCTCAAAATAATTCAGTTCTAACGAGTCCGGTTCAAACTCAACACTTTCTTTTGAAACATACATCTTGCCGCCTTCATTCCAATTGAGTCGAGCAATAATGTACGTGTTGTCGTTTATATTCATAACAAGTGAATATAAACAAGAAAAATCTGTTATTTTGCCTTTTGGTATTGTGCATCTGGCGCTACATAAGCAATAGTCGATTATTTCAACTAAAGCGCTTTTTCCAGTCTTAGATTCACCTGTTACTATGTTTACACCTTGTTTTAGTGGTACAGTTCGTTTTTCGCCTTTATCATTGAAAATAACTAATGCCTTTATATAACTCTTCATTTCGTATCAACTCCTAAGAAATAAGATAAGTGTTCTTCTGTTGTTTTGGAAAAAATAACGCCAAGATAGTGAGCGCATCTTATCCAATCCTTCATGGTTCCTTCAAAGTTTTTATAATCTACTTTCTTTATAATTATAATCTTATGTTCATTGATAGCTATCTTGTTTTCGGAGGACAATATAATAATGGATTTTTTGCAGTAAGGTTTAAGTGAATTATATCTATCTATATACCCCGATAGCCGAGTTTTCCCCGAGATTTTGTTATCCTCAACAATTTGAGGGGATTGAAACAATGTATCTATACGGCTTTTCTTGTTTGCATTTGTAAGTTTTTCTCTTGAATCTGCATACAGCAAAATAGGAATTGCCATAAACGCTAACCGTATCTCACAAGGCTTTTCATAACCTGAAAGAAAGCTTTGGATTAGCAAAGAATAAAAATGAGGATTCATTGAAAGTTTTCGAATATTATTTATGCTCATCTTTTTCTTCACCTACTTTCCAACAAAAATCCGTTTCATCAACAATGTTATGTATAACTCCTCGCTGAAAAAACCCTTGATTACGAACGATTGACCCAAAATCATTTGCGTCCCATAACATTACACCATTATAAAGGTGCTTGGAATTTCTGATTTTCTCTTGCTCGTCAACATTTTCTGAGGCTATCTCGCTATCTGATTTTGCGTAACGCATTTTTGAAGATAAATCATCAATATACCCTTCCAAGCTTTCTAAATACATCAGGTTATCATGAAAGTACTTTGCAATAGTTACATCGGCTTTCCAATAGTCTGATATAGCATCTGTAATCATAGTGTCATGTTCAATTTCACGTATTGACTCTACAAATTTTTTCTGTGTGAGAGCAACTATATTTTCTTCTGGCACAACCGCTTTTGCATATTCGTATGGTAGAGGGGCTATACCCTTAGCCCCATAGGCTGATGTTTGTGTTTGAAGAATTCCCTCAAATATCTTCTTAGAAACTTCCCATTTATGAGGCGGATCCTTTACTTTTATCAGTATTTCACCAAGTAATGCACCTATATAGCCATCTCTATTTTCTGCCGGAATATGTCCTGTATATTTTGAAAACTCATTCGATATACCAACTAATGCAGTCTTAGAGGACTCTATCGTAAATTTATCTAATATTTCTAAAAGGAATTCTTCGTGGTATGAATCATTGAATATTCTATTATACTGACCCCTGAAAGTTTCTTCTTTTTCTTTTATTGATGTTCCTATATCAGTAACGCACTTTAATTTCTCTTCTTTCGCCAAATCATTCCATCCCGAAAACGAAGAAGAATCCGAAATGCTTGCGGTTGTGCTTAAAATGAAATGAGAGAAGTCTTTCACTCGCTCATAGTCTGCATACCAGTTGGCTAATGTTTTCCAGAAGTCAATATCTCTATCCGAGAGATTTTGATTGCTAAAATGATGCTTAACCTCTTTTTGAAAGAGTCCACCAGAATTATTGATAATGCTAACATCGCCATTGGTCTCAATTTGAAGAACATCTTCATCACCAAGCTCAAAGCAATCCCTTAATGCTATCAAGTGCTGATAAATTGTCCCTGCTTGTTTTAACGTTGCATCATTAACTGCGTTAGCCATCATTAATCCCTCCCTTTTGATTTGACCATGTATTGGATAAGCTAATCCAATATTCTTGCCACTCTGTCTCATTCACTATGGCATCAAACACAGGCTCAAGAAATATCTGGATTTCTTTAATAACCATAGTCAGCTCAAGCGAATTATCTTTGATGTTCTTTAAGAAAAATCTCCATCGCTTTTGCATATCTGCATCTTCGGAAAGTACAACTATTCGTTCGAAGCTGTCTCTGTCATAATGCGTACCACGATGTTGTAATGTTTCAAAAATTGCCGCCTTTAATTTTGCTCCATCAAAATCAAAGGTTCTTGCAAGATAATAAATATCGTAAAAATCTTTCATTCTGCCTGTTAGTTCAAAACGTTGGAGGATAGCATCAAACTTTTCTGCAATCGTGCTTTCGAGGGAATATGTTTGAATTACAGGTGTTTCAAAATCAGGAAGCTGCGTGCTGATTGTCCGCTTCTCGGCTTTCGGCACAATAATATCTCCAACCCCTATATCAACATTAAAGTGGACACGGACATTTTTTATCTGAGCAATAATCTGTGTGCTGATACCTTGATATTTTCTTTGAGGTGATATTTCCTCAAAACCTTTTGCCGTCATAACGATATAGTCGTTTCCTGTTGGTGTATTTATAATTTTATCAATTAACCCTTGAACATCTTCGATTGAGTTGGAAAAGCTTCGTAGCAGGAAGTCTACATCAATGGTTGCTCGGCTTTCAAAATTTGTTAGAGTATAGATAAACAATCCACCCTTTAATACAAGGACATCATCAAAACCAGACTTGGATAGCTTCCGTAAAAACTCCTCCTGCACGAAAAGCTGTAAGCATTGCTGATAGCTGATACCAGAAGCCCTTGCCTTATTCCTAAGCTTTGCCAAAACAGATGCCGCAATATCAGCCATTACAACCACACTCCAATCAAATCTTTTACTCTTTTCTGTACTCTAAGCGCTTTCGAATATTCCATAAGATTAGGAATATTCTTCTTAGGGTCTCTCACATAATTTTGAATTGACTTGTTGAATATCTCTTTGTCCATCTTACTCATGTTCCGCAGCACATCACAAATAGTTCGGTCACGGTCATAAATGCGAACCTCGATATCATCAATTTCGCCCTCTGTCTCACCAATGGTAAGCAAAGAAGGCTCAACTCTATATGCCTTTATAAACGGATAATCTATTTTTGTACGTTGCCGAGATGTGTTTTTATCGATGGTAATGTTCCATTCGTGAGGATTTCTGTCGCTATATTTGTAATAAAACAAAGCTGTCTCCATGCAGAGAACAGCATCGGGAAACAGACGATTAATGATTACAACTTCACTGCCATCAAAATCATCAATCCAGTGATAATAGCCTCTCCTGACTTTTTCAATTAAGCCATCGTGCAAAAGCTGCTGAATGTCCGCATAATATATTTTTTCCGTCATAAGCTCGGCAGTTGTCATAACAAAATCATGTTCTGAAAATATACTTCTCATTTTTTTTTCAGCTTCATTAAGCACTTCATCACCTCTACTAAACCAATCAACAAAATTTGAACAATGGTGTGCTTTAATATACAATGCTCGATTTTACACCAAAAGTCAATCTATTAAGCCAAACTTCTGTTGACTATTTAAGGTGTGGTTTAGTATAAAAATAGACCTGCTTACTTAATAAGAAAGTAGCAGGTCCATGGTGAAATTTTCAATTGTCAGCGAAGATTTCTTATCTGCTTATTAAATTGATAGTGCTTTTTAGACTTAACTGCTATCCCGATGAAATATCTGCTCACAAGAAAATCCAGCAGGTATTCCTTTGGAATCTGAAAACGTTGTTTCATAAAAAAGCTCTTTAACTCCTGCTGTGTTGGATCTGGATAGTTTTCTGTTTGGATGAGTTGTGAAGCTGCGGGGGCTTTTGCCGGTGTGGTATGATGGGGCTGTTTCTGATTGACTGATTTTGACGAATTTTGTCGTGTAGATTATAAATTCAGACAGTGTTGGGTGAGTTAAGATTGATTTTACTAATATTCGAAATAT
>JAQVYY010000008.1:85486-93651 GCA_028708425.1 Bacteroidales bacterium | reverse complement strand
CATGGAATCTCAAACCAAATTGATGGCCACATAAAAATTAAACCCTTTTGGTGGCGGATAATAGTTGGGAAAAGACCCTTTCTTATGAATAGATGGACTCTAAGGAATCATCATGAAGAAATTGAAAGACAAGGGTTCTTTACTGTTATCATTGACCCTGTAATGAAAAAGGATGGTAAATCGTTACACGAAGCTGAATTTGGTGCTGTTGTGCTTGCTAGAAAGTAATTTTTACCTGTGGCCAGCCATGTTATTTCTATTGAAACTTAATTACACATAGTCCATACTTTAATGAAAATTCTAATTGACATAGGCCATCCCGCCCACGTTCACTATTTTAAAAATGTGATTGCCCAATTACAAAACAGGGGTCACACTGTATTTGTTGTAGCGCGCGAAAAGGAGGTTTCTTTTAAATTACTTACTGCATATAATATTACGTTTACCTCGCGAGGAAAGGGGAAAAACAGCCTTTTAGGTAAGTTTTTTTACTTGTTCAAAGGTGCTTATGTGGTTTACAAGCAGGCTAAGACGAATAAAATAGACCTGTTTCTAAGTTTTGCCTCTCCGTATAACTCATTGGCATCTCTGCTATATAAAAAACCCGTAATAACCCTTGATGATACAGAGCATAACGTATTTAACCATAAAATATACACCAAATTATCAAGCTCGATATTAACACCTAAGTATTTTAAAAAAGAGTTTGGGGCAAAGCATATAAGATTTAGTGCTACCATGGAATCGGCATATTTGCACAACGAATATTTTACACCTGAAAATTTAATTTTCCCAAATTTCCAAGCAACAGAATCTAAACCTAGAAACGTTCTTCTCAGGTTTGTATCATGGCAAGCCTCACACGATATAAATCAAAGGGGGTTTGCCAACTCAGATATAAAAAGATTAATCAGAGAACTCTCACAAGTTGCCAATGTGCATATTTCATCAGAGAAGAATCTGCCAGAAGATCTTAAAGAATACGCCATTAAGATTGCTCCCGAAAAAATACACCACTATCTAAAAAACGTTGATTTATTTATTGGCGAAAGCGGTACAATGGCCACCGAAGCAGCCTACTTAGGAACCCATGCAATTGTGCTTAACTCTGCATCAAATGAATTTGGGGTATTCGATTGGTTTTCAAATTTTGAAACATTTTATATCGCTAAAAACTTTAACGATTTATTGAATAAAGTTAAGGAATTACTAAATACACCCGACCTAAAGTTCATAGCAGAAAGTGCATTAAAGGAAATAAATCAAGCCGAAATTTCATTGACTAACTTCCTTGTTTGGTTCATCGAGAACTACCCCGAAAGTGCAAAAACAATGCACAAAAACCCCGATTATCAATACCGTTTCAAGTAATATTATAACTTAAAAACAATACCTCAGACTATTATATGAAACCCCGCAAAACAAAAGAATCCCGCCCCAAAAAATACTCTTCTCTTCAACGTAGCTGGGATAGGCTTATACTTTCCCTTTACGATTGTGACGGCATGTGCAACCTATGCAATCCAACCCTTAAAAGCCGCTGTTTTAGGTTTAAAGGCATTGATGAAGAGAACCCACCCTACCCTGGCTTACCCAAAACTTCCCCCCAAGCACCAAAATAATGAACTAGAATCCTGATTATCAATCTAATTTTAAGTGAGTTAAGAACTAACCATTGCGCTCTTTCTCTCCCGTCATTGCGAGCCTGCCTGCCAGTAGGCAGGAAACGAAGTGACGAAGCAATCTTTCCATCCGCAATAAGCGTGCTCCACTGGTGAATATTATTGGGATATAAAATGAGCGTATAGACAGATTGCTTCGTCGCACAGAACGCTCCCTACCTTCGGAAGGCAGGCCCGCAATGACGGGATAAATACATGCGTCATTGCGATCCCGACGTCCTTTGGCGGGAGAAGCAATCTCTCTTTCCGCAATAATAGTGCCTCATATCCGTAAATGATTGAGAACTAAGAACTAATAATTAAGAGTTTAGAACTAAGAGTTTAGAACTAAGAGTTAAGAACTAAGAGCTAATAATTAAAACTTAAGAACTAAGGGTTAGTAGTCAAAAACTCTTCACTATTAACTCTTCACTATTAGTTATTCACTTTTCACTATTAACTTAAAAGTTGCGTCATTGCGATCCGCCAGTTGGCGGAGAAGCAATCTTTCCTTCCGACAAAACCTCCGTCATTGCGAGGAGGAACGACGAAGCAATCTCTCCTTCCGCAATAAACGTGCTCCACAACCGTAAATAATTGCCTCACAAAATGTAGGAACAAACAGATTACTTTATCGCAAAAGACGCTCCTTGTCTGCCCTGTCTACCCACGGGCAGGCGACAGGCAGGCGACAGACAGGCTCACAATGACGGGCAGAAATCCAATAACGGGATTTTATTATCCTCCCAACCATTAAGAGGTTAACAAACGCCAAAATAATTTACCTTGATATTAAAAATAGTTTCCCTTCGTGAAACATTTGTCGTAACTTTACGTTCGATTATATGAAAGTTCATTTAACCCGCATTATTCATCAAATTTGTTAAAGATGAATGTAAATGCGGGTTACCCCGACTTAGTTGAGCCCAATTTTGGGTAACAAAATTGGTTGTGAAACTTAATCGCTGTCGGAGACAGCAATTATTCGAATGAATAATTGGGGTTAATAAAAAGGCAATCGATTGAAGATTTTTCAATCAAAAATGCAGGAAGTAAAGCCCCTTTTAAAAACTTCTTGTCAATAATAAAGAATGCTGATTGGAGCGAACCCAACGATATTATATCAACTTTTAATAGTGCTGATATTCTCGGGAAAGGTTCAGACAGGGTTGTGTTTAACATTGGAGGGAACAATTATAGAATAATATGTAAATATTACTTTGGCGATAGGAGAGCGCATTTATTCGTAAAATGGATCGGGACACATGCAGAATACTCTAAACTCTGCAAAGAGAGAAAGCAATATGAGGTTAATATATACTAGACAAACCCATAAAATAATTTGATGATGATTACTTTAAAATACACAATAATAAAAACCATAGAGCAGTATAACACCTACTGTAACATCCTTGAGAAACTGATTCTTAGGGATGATAGGGAGGCTAATGACGAGGTTGAGCTATTAACCCTTTTGATTGAAAAATGGGATAATGAGCATAATGCCTTTAATGATTTAGACCCAATTGAGCTGCTAAAAGTTTTGATGGATGAGCATGGCTTACTAGCGAAAGACTTGGTTGATATTTTAGCTTTATCAAAGGGAACAATTTCTAAAATCCTTAACTACCATAAAGGGCTTTCAAAAGAGACCATACGGAAGCTTTCCGATTACTTTAAAGTGAACCAAGAAGCTTTTAATCGATCCTATAAATTGATTAATGAGGTAAATAAGCATTTCCGTAATGCAAGTCTAATGAACACACAGAAAAATATGATGGAGGTTTAGAAACTAAAAGTGAAAAGTTATGCTTTCCGTCATTGCGCACTTTCCCTCCCGTCATTGCGAGGAGGAACGACGAAGCAATCTCTCCCTCCGCAATACACGTACTCCATAACCGTAAACAATTGGATTAGAAAATGTAGGAACAGACAGATTGCTTCGAAAGAAAATACCCTGTCTCGCAATGACGGACAGAAACCAATGACGGAAACAGACAGATTGCTTCGTCGCAAAAGACGCTCCTCGCAATGACGGTAAAGAAACTTACCACTTTTCACTGTTAACTATTCACTTTTAGTTTTTCACTTTTAACTTTCAAAAATGGACTTCACCCTAAAAACATACAAACTCCTACTACAAACCCTAAAAAACAAGGGCTACACATTTATTACCTTCCACGATTACCTCAACCTCAGCCTCAACCTCAACCTCAACCTAATCATCCTCCGTCACGATGTAGACCTAAAACCCCAAAACTCATTGGCTACCGCCAAAATTGAGCACAAACTGGGTATTAAGGGCAGCTACTACTTTCGCGCGGTTCCCGAGAGCTGGGATGAAACCATAATACGAGAAATAGCAGCCATGGGGCACGAGGTAGGCTATCACTATGAGACGATGGATACGGCAAGCCGAAAAGATTGCTTCGTCGTTCCTCCTCGCAATGACGGGATGAAGAATAATAACGAGTTAATTGATGCTGCCTACCATCAGTTTTGTGAAAACCTTGAAGTATTCCGTCAGATTGCTGACGTTAAAACCATCTGTATGCATGGTAGTCCACGCTCAAAATACGACAACCGCGATATTTGGAAAAAGTACAGCTATAAGGAGTTGGGAATAATTGGCGAACCCTACTTCGATATAAACTTCGATAACATGTTTTACCTAACCGATACCGGTCGCCGCTGGGATGGCCATAGGGTTAGCATTCGCGATAAAATGCCCCAGCAGGAACAATGGGAACAGGATGGCTTATCCTTCCGCTCAACAAAAGATATTATTAAAGCCGCAAACCAGGACCGCCTCCCCCACCAAATTATGATTACCGTTCACCCACAGCGATGGAGCAACTCGTTTGTTAGCTGGACAAAAGAATTTGTGCTACAGAATTTGAAAAATGTTGTAAAAAGGATGATAGTGAGGAGAAAGCGGTAAGCAGTGAACAGTGAGTTAGGAGTTACCGAACCCGCTTATATAAACCTCAACCTTGCTATTGGCTTTTAGCTTTTGGCCGTTGGTGCTTCGCAAATTGCGGTGCGGTGGTTTCGAGAGCCTCAACCACCGAAATCCCGGTGCCTGAGCGATGCACTGAGGTTCTCGAAGTGGGACTCGAAGGCACCTCAACCTCAACCTTAACCTCAACCTTAACCTCAACCTTAACCTCAACCTTAACCTCAACCTTAACCTAGCTGTTAGCTGTTAGCCTTTGGTGCTTCGCAAAGTACATTCGGATACGCAAACCCATAACTCGCTGCTCACTGCTCACTCTTCACTGCTCACTGCTCACTGCTCACTATTCACTCCTCACTGTTGAGTTTCAACTATTCCCTCTTGCTAATACACCTAATATTCTGTACCTTTATGGCACAATGAAATCGTCTTTAAACATACTAAAATCAATCAGTTCCCAATATTTTTGGGATGTTGATTACTCTATACTCGACCCCATAAAATCGAGAAGATTAATTATTGAGCGAGTATTTACATTGGGTACATCGAGAGAAATTAATTATTTATTAGATTTTTACGGTGAGCACATCGTTCTCAATGAGCTAAAAAACTTAAAATATCTCGACCCAAAAACCCTTAACTTCGCCTCTCTGTTTTTTAATGCCCCACTACACTCATTTAAATGCTACACACGCAAACAGTCGACAAATCAACACTGGAACTCTTAGGTTTCCTTCAGCAGAAAGAGTATTTAAATGATTTTTTTCTGGTTGGAGGTACCGCATTGGCTCTTTACTACGGGCATCGCAAATCAATAGATCTCGATCTATTTACAAATCAATCATTTGACGCTTCCTGGTTACTTGAGCAGCTACAGCAAGATTTTCCAATTCAGCTCCATTTTACATCAACAAATACCATAAGAGGCAGCATAAACAACATAAAAGTAGACCTAATTGCCCATCGGTATCAATACCTAGAGGAACCATTTGTTTATGATGATTATAGAATACTTTCAGAAAAGGATATAATTGCCATGAAACTCAATGCCATAAGCATTAGCGGACAGCGTTCAAAAGATTTTATCGACCTATTTTTTGCGTTGGAGCGTTATTCAATTGCCGAGATGGTATCATTCTACCAAAAAAAGTATGGACAGCAGGGTGATATGCACGTTCTAAAAAGCCTAGTTTATTTCGATGATGTGGATCTTTCCGATTGGCCAATGCTTATACGGTTACCAAACTTAAAATGGGATAATGTAAAAGCGAAAATCGAGGAGAAGGTGCTAGAGTATTCTAAAAGCATTAACCCGTAGTGCTTTTTGTAACAAGCCTAGCAAAGTGAACCTTATTTAGGCATTGACATCTCGCAATGACGGAAAATATTTGGACTAGCAAACCCCCAACCATCTAAACCTCAACCTTAACCTTAACCTTGCTTTTGGCTGTTAGTTTTTGGCCGTTGGTGCTTCGCAAATTGCGGTGCGGTGGTTTCGAGAGCCTCAACCACCGAAAACCCGGTGCCTGAGCGATGCACTGAGCGATGCACTGAGCGATGCACTGAGGTTCTCGAAGTGGGACTCGAAGGCACCTCAACCTCAACCTCAACCTCAACCTCAACCTCAACCTCAACCTCAACCTCAACCTCAACCTCAACCTTAACCTAGCTGTTAGCTGTTAGCCTTTGGTGCTTCGCAAAGTACACTCGGATACGCAAACCCATAACCCGTAACTCACTGCTCACTGCTCACTGCTTACCTTGCCGTTGGCCATTGGTGCTTCGCAAAGTCCAATCGGGTGCGCCAACTCGTAACCCGAAACCCGAAACTCTCTACTAACTGTTCCCCAAATTAAAAAAACATCGTATATTTGTGCAAATTGAAAATAGCATTTACAATATGCAAGATTTAATTACACGAAAAGCAGAAGATTTTTTAAAAGTTAATCTGGATATTTTTCCAGCTGTTACTATTTTGGGCCCTCGTCAGTGCGGTAAGTCAACCCTTGTTAAAATGTTATCCCATGGCTTACCCAACTTCATGTACTTAGATTTACAGAACAGGACCGATCTGGCTAAGCTAAGTGAACCCGAGCTGCTTTTTCAGGCAAATAGGAACAAGATCATCTGCTTAGATGAAATACAATTAATACCTAACCTATTTTCGGTACTACGAAGCGAAGTAGATTCAAATAGGAGAAATGGGCGTTTTATCCTATTGGGGTCGGCTTCAAGAGACCTCATTCAAAAAAGTTCCGAATCGTTAGCTGGTCGGGTTGGACTGATTGAGCTAACCCCTTTTTTAGCATCCGAACTAGTACAAGCAAACCAATTTAATCTCAATAGGTATTGGGTAAGGGGTGGCTACCCCGATAGCTACTTAGCAGCATCAGACTCAGCAAGCGTTTTATGGCGCGAAAATTTCTTGCGCACCTACGTTGAGAGAGACATCCCTCAGCTAGGATTCCAAATACCAGCACAACAGCTAAAGCGAATGCTTATAATGAGTGCTCATTCGCATGCACAGATCTTTAATGCATCGAAACTGGGCAATTCTTTAGGTTTAACACACCCTACCATAAAAAGGTATCTCGATTTATTAGAGCAGACCTTTATTTTAAGATCATTGCCACCCTACGAATTTAACACGAAGAAGAGATTGGTTAAATCTCCCAAAGTATACGTCAGAGATTCTGGCTTACTACACCGCTTATTACAAATTGATAATTTTAACGCATTGCTAAGCCATCCCATTGTGGGCTCATCATGGGAAGGATTGGTGATTGAAAATATCTGCTCGTCACTCAGTGATTGTCAGTTTTCATTTTACAAAAGCGCAGCAGGCAACGAGTTGGACCTGATTATTCAGAAGGGCAGCAAGGTAATTGCCATAGAATGTAAAGCATCAACCGCACCGAAGCTAACCAAGGGTTTTTGGAAAGCCATAGAGGATGTAAAGCCCGAATTTACCTATGTTGTTGCACCCGTTTCAGAGAAATTTCCCATAGCAGAAAAAATATGGGTTTGCAACCTGAACGAGGTTGTTGAAATACTAGGGAGTACCCGATTGTGAGCGTTATTTGCTGCCCCGTCATTGCCGAAGCGACCTGTTTAACCCATAACCATCTCAACCTTAACCTCGCTCTCAGCTTTTACCATTGGTGCTTCGCAAAGCCCATTCGGGCACGCAAACCCATAACTCGCTGCTCACTGCTCACTCTTCACTCATCACTCATCACTCATCACTCATCACTCATCACTCATCACAATCAAACAGATCACTTCGTCGCAAAGAACGCTTCTCGCGATGTCGGAAAAAATTCGGGTGCGCAAACCCGCAACTTACTGATTACTGCTCACTGCTCACTCCTTAACCTCAACCTCAACCTCAACCTTAACCTAGCTGTTAGCCTTTAGCCTTTGGTGCTTCGCAAAGCCCATTCGGGCACGCAAACCCATAACTCGCTGCTCACTGCTCACTGCTCACTCATTCACTATCAAACAGATCGCTTCGTCGCAAAGTACGCTTCTCGCGATGTCGGAAAAAA
>JAQVYY010000008.1:0-85386 GCA_028708425.1 Bacteroidales bacterium | reverse complement strand
TTCGGGTGCGCAAACCCACAACCATCTAAACCTCAACCTTAACCTTAACCTTAATCTAGCTGTTAGCCTTTAGCCTTTGGTGCTTCGCAAAGACCACTCGGGCACGCAAACCCATAACTCGCTGCTCACTGCTCACTGCTCACTCATTCACTATCAAACAGATCGCTTCGTCGCAAAGTACGCTTCTCGCGATGTCGGAAAAAATTCGGGTGCGCAAACCCACAACCATCTAAACCTCAACCTTAACCTTAACCTTAATCTAGCTGTTAGCCTTTAGCCTTTGGTGCTTCGCAAAGACCACTCGGGCACGCAAACCCATAACTCGCTGCTCCTGCTCACTGCTCAAAACGGAAAGTCGTTCGAAAAAATGCAACAAACAGCATAGAGTTGTTTGAAAAAATGCGAAGAATGATGTAAAGTCGTTCGAAAAAGTGTATATTTACAATAAAAATACGCTATGATTAGAGATAAAATGAACGATTTGGTTGCCTGGAAGAATAGGGAGGGGAGAAAACCTTTAGTTGTGCGTGGTGCACGTCAGGTGGGCAAAACCTGGCTAATGAAAGAATTTGGCCACAGGTATTTTGAGAAAGTGCTATATGTTAACTTCGAGAAAACCAAGCGTTTACAGACTCTTTTCGAAATGGATTTTGACATTAAACGTGTGCAGATTGCCCTGCAGGCCGAAACGGGAGTACAGATTACACCAGAAAATACTTTAATAATATTTGATGAGATACAATCGGCTCCTAGCGCATTAAATGCCCTAAAGTATTTCTGTGAGGATGCTCCCGAGCTATATATAATTGCTGCGGGTTCGCTTTTGGGTGTTGCTCTTCATGCACAAACCTCATTCCCAGTGGGAAAGGTTGAGTTTATGGATCTTTACCCCATGTCGTACTACGAATTTCTCAATGCCCTGGGAGAGAAGGACATCCTTGAAATCTTACAATCAAGCGATTGGAAGTTGATAACAACCTTCAAATCGAGATATATTGAGCTACTAAGGCAGTACTATTTTGTTGGCGGAATGCCCGAAGCAGTATCCGTATTTACAAGAGATTACGATTTTAGGGCTGTACGCTACGTACAAAAGAATATACTAGATGCTTACGAGCAGGATTTCTCTAAGCACGCCCCCGTTGAGCTAATTCCCAGAATACGAATGGTTTGGAACTCAATCCCTTCTCAGCTTGCTAAGGAGAACCGAAAATTTATATACGGTGTACTAAAGAGTGGTGCCAGAGCCAAAGAATTTGAGCTGGCCATTGAATGGCTGGTCAACTGCGGGCAAGTTCATAAGGTATTTCGCACCACCAAGCCGAACATTCCGCTTAAAGCCTACGAGGATAGAAGCGCATTTAAGCTATATCTAGTCGATATAGGATTACTTGCAGCAATGGGCGATATAGATGTAAAAACTCTACTTAATGGGAATAGTATTTTCAACGAATTTAAAGGAGCCATTACAGAGCAATATGTGCTTCAGCAGCTAGTTAACGATAGCAATAATGCAATTTTTTACTGGACAGCTGAACGCTCAACAGCCGAGCTTGATTTTCTCGTTCAAAATAGTGGAAATATTGCGCCCTTAGAGGTGAAGGCCGAGGAGAACCTACAGGCAAAGAGTTTAAAAGTTTTCTATGGGAAGTACAGCCCAAAAATCTCAATCCGAACATCCATGTCCGATTACCGCCAGCAGGAATGGCTTATTAATCTTCCTCTATATGCAATTAATGAGTTAACACAAGTAATAGATTTGTAGATTATTACCAACCCACTGTACTTGATCTTGCTGCTGGGTTTTGGCTTTTGGCTTTTAGCCATTGACCGTTGATGCTTCGCAAAGTACATTTGGGTACGCAAACTCGCAACCCGCAGTCTCCACAAAAAAACCGAGCACCTACAATTTGTAAGCACTCGGTTTTACTGTGGGCCCAACTGGGCTTGAACCAGTGACCCCCTGATTATGAGTCAGGTGCTCTAACCAGCTGAGCTATGGGCCCGAAATAAAAAACTTGAATAGTTTTTTTATTGGTTTGCAAAAGTACATATTTGTATCGGAAATACACAACATTTAACAAAAAAAGTATGTCAAAACCCGTTTTTTTGCCCCATCCCGATAAAAATATCAAGAATATCATCTTCGATTTAGGTGGTGTTGTTCTTGATATTGACTACAGCTTAACAATCGATGCTTTTAGAAACCTGGGCGTTAGCAACATCGACTTGCTATTTGGACAAGCGCAGCAGGTTGAGCTATTCGACCAGATGGACAAGGGGCTACTTTCGGCCGAAGAGTTTAGAAATGGAATTCGAGAGATTAGCAACCTACCCCTGCCCGATGCGGCAATTGATAAGGCATGGAGCGCCATGCTTCTTCCTTTTAATACCCAACGGCTCGAGCTGCTAAAAACCATCGGCAAGCACTACAGAACCTTCCTGCTAAGCAATACCAACGCCATGCACATGGGCGAGTACAATAAAATGCTGCTCAACACCTACGGGCTCGAAAACCTATCCATTTTCTTCGAGAAAACTTACTACTCACACATTATAAATATGCGCAAACCCGATGCCGAAGCGTTCGAAATTATACTACACGAGAATAGCATAAAACCCAGCGAAACCCTATTTATTGATGATTCAATACAGCATATTGATGGTGCTAAAAAATTAGGTATATTTGCATACCATTTGGATGTTGCCAATGGCGAACATATTGATAAACTATTTACCACATCACAATAAATTATGAGCAAAGCACCAGAAATTATTAAATCCACAGGTGAAAGGGAAGTTTTCCAAACCGAAAAGTTAGAACAATCGCTTTTGCGAGCAGGTGCTAAAAAAGAGCAGGTTGACGAGATAGTTGCCGAGATAAGTGAATGGCTGGTTGATGGGGTAACAACAAAAAAGATATACACCAAAGCGTTTAATCTGCTGAAGAAAAAACGGCATAGCTACGCTGCACGGTACAGCCTAAAAAAAGCGTTGATGGAGCTCGGCCCCACGGGGTATCCGTTTGAATATTTTGTGGGTCAGGTTTTTGCCATTCAGGGCTTCGACACCAAGGTGGGGCAAATAGTTCAGGGGCAGTGTGTTGAACACGAGGTTGACGTGGTGGCTACCCAAAACAGTACGCAGTATTTGGTTGAATGCAAGTACTACAACACGCAGAGCAGGCATGCCAACGTAAAGGTTCCGCTGTACATACGCTCGCGGGTTAACGATATTGAGGCTAAAAGAAAGCAATTACCCGAGTACAACGGTTTCACATTTCACGGTTGGATTGTTACCAATACCCGCTTTACCTCCGATGCCCTGGATTTTGGCAAATGCTCGGGGTTGCACCTGGTTAGCTGGAACTATCCCAGGGGACATAGCCTAAAGGATATGATTGACACGTACAAAATGTTTCCCATAACCGTACTCACAGGGTTAGGTAAAAGGGAAAAGCAACAGCTAATGGATAAGGGCATTGTGCTTTGTCGCCAGCTGTGGGCGACAGTAAAACCCTACACTCAGTTGGTTTAACCGACAAAAAAATTGAGACTATTCTAAATGAAGTACATGATTTAACCAACGGAAAGAAAATCAAAACATAGAGCTAACAAATGTTAGCAACATCTAAAATGCATCGCATATAAAACCAAAACAACATAGAACAATCAATTTTAGATTTGATACATTCGAACTCATTTAAATTTAACCAATTAAAAATTAACTAAAAATGAAGAAAACATTATTCGTACTAATGATTGTTTTTATTGCTTCTTGTTCATCAGGACCAGAAAGAACAGCCAAAGAATTCACTGAAAATTTATCTAAAGGCAAAATATCCGAAGCTAAAGAATATTGCACAGAGTCTACCGGCCAAATGATTGACTTTGCAAGCCAACTTGGAGGGTTGACAATTGACCCAGACTTTAAATTCAACATTATTAAAGATTCAATTGTTGAAAACAAAGCATGGGTTACTTATAAAGACCAAAATGGGAAACAAGATGTTGTTGAATTAGTGAAAATAGATGGCAGTTGGAAAGTTCACATGGATTCACAAAAATAACAATTCTCTCATTATTACTTATATTTAGTGCTTGCAATAATGAGAGAGCAAAGAAATGTGCCCATTTACCTTATCGAAATAAGTTTAAAAATGGGGATATTATTTGCAGATTGGGGAATGGCTATTTTTCTAATATTTTCAAAAATTTTTCCAGTTCCGAAAAAATATATTCCCACATAGGCATTATTGAAAGGAGTAATGATTCGGTATTTGTCATCCATTGCGAGGCAAGCGAACTAACTGGCGTTGGTTATGTAAAAAGAGAAAATATAAATATCTTTTTACATAACATAAACACTTGGGCACTTTATCGTTTTTCAGAAAAAGATTCAATTAAAAAAGGGATTGTTCTAAATGCGAAAACGTATTATGAAAAAAAAACACCATTCGATTTAAAATTTGATTTAACAAATGACAGAGAAGTATATTGTTCCGAATTAGTTGCGTTGTGTATTAATAAATCATTTAACGATAGCATAATAAAACCGAGATTGTATTTAAATAAAAAATGCTTTTATGGCATAGATAACATTTATCTTAATCACAACTTAAATTTAGTATTTAAACAAGAATAGTATCCCTGCTACCGCACGAACCGAGGACGGAGGACGAGCTCGACTAAGTCAATCCTGTCGTGTGGTAAATTAAGAATAAGCCTAAAATTTCTTTCACTCCCGCACGACTCCCGTCGTGTGGCTAGTAAACCCTAAACTAATACAAACTACACCTAAAACATCCCCTCAATAAACTCCTCAATCCTAATATTTTTGAAGTAGCCATTAAAATCGAGTTGCCTTAAAGTAGAGAGTATGGCATCGTGCTCATGAGCCACACCATCAAGCAGCTTCTCCACCTCCTCGGTATCGTATTTATTAAAAAAATCGCCATAGATGCGCATATCGCTTATTCGCCCTTTGTTTACATTAAAGTGGAACTCAACGCTTCCGCCGCTCTTGGTTCTAATCAGCTTCTCAAAATCGTACTTTGGCGAATCGCCAAAATTCCACTCCCACCGCGAGAACTTCTGGTCGCGCAGCTTCTCAATGCCCGCAATATCCTTTGCGCTATACCTGTATGGTTTGGACTCGGGGTAAATGCTCATAATATGCTGCATAATTCGGTCGCGAAACTCCAGCACATCCATCTCCTCCCTAAGGTGCTCACTTATATTGGTTACCCTCGAGCGCACCGATTTTACCGCCTTATCCTGAAACTTAAGCGGGTTTACCCTTAGCGCAGCCGATAAATCGGTCATTACAGCCGAAAATAGCAATGTGCCATGATGCAACACCCTATTCTTATAGATACATTCGGCATTTCCCGAAAACTTTCTACCATCAATGGTTAGGTCGTTACGCCCCTCGAACTTGGCGTTTATACCCATTCCCTGTAAAACATCAATAATGGGCTGGGTAAACTTTCTAAAATCGCCCTGCGCACCCTCGCCAGCATTCTTTACAAAAGTAAAATTCAGGTTGCCCAAATCATGAAATACGGCACCACCGCCCGATACGCGCCTAACCACCTTTATATTATGCTCCTTAACGTAATCGATATCTATTTCGGCCAGCGTATTCTGGTGCTTCCCAACAATAATTGATGGCTCGTTACGCCAAAGCATAAAGCAGTCGTCGGTAAAGTGCTTAAGGGCATACTCATCGGCTGCTATATTAAAGTAGGGGTCGGTATGCGAATCGGTAATGCAAAGCATAGCTGTTTATTCTTTTAGGTTGATGGGAAACGGGCTAAATCGTGAAATTGTTCGCAAAAATACAAACGATAAACAATCCAACATCACTATTCTAAAAA
This sequence comes from Bacteroidales bacterium, assembly GCA_028708425.1. Lineage (GTDB taxonomy): Bacteria > Bacteroidota > Bacteroidia > Bacteroidales > Tenuifilaceae > Perlabentimonas. The sequence continues at coordinate 79,508 of JAQVYY010000008.1, read as the reverse complement.
AAATATCAAGCAATCATCCCCTCGCTGACGCACAACTCCCGTCATGTGGCTATTTGAACACATTAGCCCCAATTATTCATTCAGTAATTGCTGTCTCCGAAAGCGAATAAGTCGCACAAGCAATTATATTGCCCAAAAATGACCTCGACTATTTCGGGGTAACATGCATTCGCATTCATCTTTTACAAATTTGATGAATAATGCGGATTAAAAAACACCCATAAACAGCCACCCATCACAATGCACTCCTCCCCATAAATACATCACAAAGGCATTATCCACAAAGCAACCCTTTAAGTTCCGAACATTAATGCTAATTTTGCATTTACTAGTAATACATACCCAAATAAAACATATAACAAGATGACTAAGATAGTATTTGCCGAGCCCATAGGCCTTACCGACCAAGAAAAAGTTCTATTTACAAGCCAAATGGAATCGCAAGGATGCAGCGTAACCTATTTTGATGATATCCCAAAAACCGATAATGAGCTAACCGAAAGAATTGGCGATGCACAGATACTTGTTGTTAGCAACCTTCCCGTTTCGGCTGGGGTAATCGAAAGGGCTCCTGCCCTCGAGCATATAGCCGTGGCATTTACTGGTGTCGACCATATTGCACGTGAAGCGTGCAAAGCCAAAGGCATAAACATTTCGAATGCAGCTGGGTATAGCACCCAAGCGGTTGCCGAGCTAACAATGGGCATGGCCATCGATTTATTTAGAAACATGACCCCTGCCGATACGGTAACCCGAATGCTTGGCGGCCGCGAAGGGTATTTAGGTCGCGAGCTATCGGGTAAAACGTTCGGCATAATTGGCATGGGTGCCATTGGCCAACGCGTGGCCCAGCTTGCCAACGCATTTGGCTGCAACGTAATATCGTGGACAAGAACGAAAAAGGACATCGATTACGTTAAGTTTACCGAATTTGATGATGCAATAAAAAGTGCCGATATCCTCTCGCTTCACCTACCGCTAACGCCAGAAACAGAGAACCTGATTGGCATTAGAGAGTTTAAAATGATGAAACCCTCATCAATTCTTATCAATACCGCCCGAGCAAAAATTGTGAACGAGAGAGCCCTAATTGATGCGCTATACCAAAAGCTAATTGCCGGTGCAGCCCTAGATATTTACCAGTACGAGCCACCGCTCAAAAAGGACTACCCGCTTTTAAAAGCCAACAACACGCTGATGTTGCCCCATATTGGTTTTGCTACTCACGAGGCCATTGCGCTACGATCAAGAATTATTTTCGAAAACATTAAGGGCTGGCTCAACGGTAAGCCGCAAAATATAGTTGATTAGCTAAACCTGTTGGTGCCGTTTTGTAGATATAAAACGCGCATCAATTTACAGCCGGCGCATTCTGCTTAACCCGCATTATTCATCAAATTTGTAAAGATGAATGCGAATGCGGGTTACCCCAACATAGTCGCCCCAATTTTGGACAACAAGTTTGGCGGTAAGGCTTAGTCGCTGTCGAAGACCCCAATTATTCGGATGCATAATTGGGATTAGTCCTTTTTCTCGCTCAGCTGGATAAAGATAACCCTAAGTATTACAAGCATTAGGATGGGAAAGATCACAGTTTGCAATAATCTTATGATGAGATAATTAATAATATCAAGCTGAATTAACAACGCCAAAGCAATCACTATAAACATATCAAAAATCATGGCCAGCGTTATACCCATTTTGGAAGAAAAAATTTTAGGTAACGGGCTACCGCTTAGCTCGCTTAAATAGGGAGCAACCGAGTATAAACAAAAGGTGAATAGCAACGGCGACACCACACCAAATATGGCCAAAACGTAAGACGAATCCCAAATACCAAAGCTAAACAGCACGCCTCCTACAAACGAAATCAGCATGTTAATGCTAAATCTAGCCCCATTTCCAACCAGATTATCAATCCAATAAAAAACTAAGCTCCTGTATTTCTGATTTTTATCACTCATATAATTAAATAAAAACTACCAACCACATTTCTTAAATATCAAGCTATATCAAAAACACCTGCTATTTATAGTTTACAATAATGTAAACTAAATAGCTAAGGTAAATTGCAACAAAAAAAGCACCACCCTTACGGTCGATACGCTGCCCTCGCCCAAGCAAAACGACGATAAAGAGCAGTAAGCTAGCAAAGGCAGTCATTAAAATATCAATATTAGCCTGTGGGTAAAATGGTAGGGGCCGAATTAGGCTCGATACACCCAGCACCATAAAAATATTGAAAATATTTGAGCCCAGCACGTTACCCACAGCTATATCAATATTCCCCTTACACGCCGCCACTGCCGAGGTAACCAATTCGGGCAGCGAGGTGCCAAGAGCAACAACAGTTAGCCCGATTATTGAATCGGGAATACCTAACGACTGCGCAATCTGTATTGCCGAATCAACAATAAGTTGACCCCCAAAATATAGGCCTACTATGCCAGCCAAAATCAGCAGTATCGAAAGCCACGTTTTTCTAACCTTAACATCGGGTATGTGCGGGTTTTTTTCGGATTTTGACGAGAAGTAGGTGTAGTAAAAAAACAGTCCAAGAAAAGACAGAAGGACTATCCCGTCAATTCGAGAAAGAACAGACTCGCTAGCCCCATCAATAAGCACATCGTTGGCCAAAAGGAAAAGCATCGCTGCAGCAAAAAGGCTATACGGGATTTCAACCCTAATGGTTGACCTCTTAACAGCAATTGGCCTAATAAGTGCCGATACACCCAGCACAATTAGAATATTGATGGTGTTACTTCCCACAACATTGCCAATGGCCAAGCCGCTACTCCCTTTAACAGACGACATTATGTTAACAACCAGCTCGGGCATCGAGGTCCCAAATGCCACCACGGTAAGGCCCACAACCATTGCCGAAACCCCTAATTTTGCAGCCACCGACGAGGCACCATCAACCAGCCAATTTGCGCCATAAACTAGCAGCACAAGCCCTATAATAAGTAAAATAACATCAAGAATCATATAATTTCACTCTAAATTACTGTTCAATAGAAAAACGTGAAACAGAGTAGTAAACGCAACAAGTATAGTTAAGTATTTTACAGGTAAACCCATTAGTGCAATGGTAAACCCCATGCAAAGATTGACATTAAATTTGGCCTATCAAAAATATAATGCATAGGTATTAACCCCATATTAACATTTTTTTCAGCTAATACGGCTTAAGCACCCTTAGGTCTGCCCAAAGATTTGTAAATTTGCTACCAAATTAAAAACTTTGATACATTGAAAAAAATTGCGCTACTCATACCCCTAGCTTTTATAATAAGCCTTTTTTTTCCACGGTGTGCAATACAGGTTGCCCCAACCGGAGGCCTAAAGGATACCATCCCGCCCGTTATGCTGCATAGCCAGCCAAAAATGTACGCCACCCTGTTTAAAGGCGAAAAAATAACGCTTACCTTTGATGAGTTCATAAAACTTGAGAAAATTAGCGAAAAGCTGGTGCTATCGCCACCACAGAAACAGCTTCCCGAATTTAGAATGAAGGGGAAAAGGTTAGAAATATCATTTGCCGAGCCCCTTAGCGACAGCACCACCTACACCCTGTACTTTGCCGATGCCATAGTTGACAATAACGAGGGCAACAAGCTTGAAAATTTCGAGTTCGCCTTCTCCACCGGAACCCATATAGACTCGCTCCGACTTCAGGGCAAAATTATTGGCGCATTCGATAAAACACCGCGAGAGGGAGTATTTGTTATGCTTTACGAAAATTTCAACGACTCAACGCCCATTATCGAGCGGCCTCGATATGTTACTAAAACTAACACAAATGGTTTTTTTAGGCTCAGCAACCTAAAGCAAAGTAATTACAAGATATTTGCCCTGGCCGATGGTAATTCGAACTACAAATTCGACCAAATTTCAGAGGAGATAGCTTTTAGAGAAATACCCATCGACACATCGATGCTGCTTACACCTACCCAGGCGAACTCGGTTACGGACACATCTCTGATTCTTCGCATGTTTAAGGAGGAGAATAAGACCATTACGCTAACCGATTACAATCGCCCACAAAGGCGGCTGCTAAAATTCGGATTCACTAACCCGCTAGCCGACACCCTAGTGGTAACCCCAATAAATATTAACTACGACTCAACAAAGCAATGGTTTATTAACGGGTACAGCCCTGCTCTTGACACGATTCACTTTTGGATTACCGACACCATCATTAGCCGAATTGACACGCTTGAGGTAATAGCCACCTATTCAAAAACCGACTCGTTGCTAAATTTGGTAACAACCCAGGATACCCTTAGGATGTTCTATAAGGATGAGAGCTCAACCGCCTCAAAACAAAAACGGGGCAAAGAAGAAAACGAAACCGAGAAGGAATCTACGCTCAACGTGAAGCTGTCCGTAGGCAATAACACAAGCCTAACACCTACCCAAAAAATTCGGTTAAACTTTCCCATGCCGCTACTCAGCATTGACACTTCGCTTATATCAATTTTTAACCTATCCGATAGCGTTTATCTGCCCAACATTAAGATAAAACCCGATTCGCTAAATCCAACCCAGTTTGAAATTAATCAGCCATGGGCAAACCTTGTTCCCTATCGTTTTGAGGCGCTACCTGGAGCCTTTATAAACCTCGACGGCATAACCAACGACACCCTACGGGTTAACTTTAATGGGGCCAACCCCGAAAAGTATGGATCAATAAAAGTTGCGCTAAGCAAAATTAAACCGAATGTAATTGCTGAGCTTATTAACGATAAAGGAACTATTTTCGATACCAAAACAATTACATGCGATACCATAATTACCTTTTCCTACGTTAAACCAGCCACCTACTCAATTAGGCTTATTGAGGATAAAAACAGGAATGGAAAATGGGACACGGGCAATTACCTAAATTGCATTCAGCCCGAAAATGTTTATATTTACCATGACGAGAATAAGAATAAAGAAATACAGGTGCGAGCCAACTGGGAGTATGAACTTAAGTATAACCTAAATAGCCAGCAAGATGTCGGTAGTAATGAACTTCGCGATGTTTCCAACCCGAAAGGAGAGTAATATGAGCCCATACGTTTCGCGAATAGTGAAACGGGTTAGGGAAAGTGGGCACCAAAGTCAGCTCACCGCCATGGGAACCCTTGTTGAAACAGAAACGCTTACGCAAGCCCTTAAGGTTATTGAGGAGGCTTACGCTGTACTTGAACCCGACTGCGATCGGGTTTACCTTACAGTTAATATCGACATAAAAAAAGGGCCCACCGGCCGCATAAATTCGAAAGTGGAATCGGTAGAAGAAAAAATTGTCCAAAACAAGCACAACCATTAACATAAGCTCCAAACGCATATTTGCATAAATGAGAATAAAAAGTTTAACCATATTAACGCTGTTTTTCTGTTTCGCTCCAATTATAGGTAACGCCCAGAGCGCCCAGTTGGAATTAGGATTAAGGGCTGGATACAGCGCCTCGGGCATACGCTTTACCCCTGAAAGAGAAACCATACCCCTACTTACCCCACTTATTGATGTGGGTTTAATTGCTAAGCATTACAGCCTAAAGAACGTGGGTTTTCAGGGCGAACTAAATTTTACCCAACAAGGTTTCGTCGAAAAGCTTAACGAGTCGACAAATAACGTACGCATAAATTCCTACGTTAATATTCCGCTGTTTTTTCAACTAAGAACAACCCGTAAAGATTTTTTCGCCCATTTAAATGTTGGGTTTTACGCATCGGTTATGACCTGCTCACAAGAGGGTGAAGAAAATCTCAACGATTTAAATTTAAGTAGCTACAAAATAAATGTGCTGCGCGATAATATTTTCGAATACGGACTAATTGGAGGAATAGGAACAGGATACAATTTTGAATGGGGTGCTATACAGCTAGGCATACGATACACCTATGGGTTTGGCGATTTGTACAAGTACAGTTTTAGTGGAAACCCTGAACGCTCACCCGCCTGGCGGTTAAACGCCTCCATTGGCGTTCTATTCAATATACCCAATAAAGAAAAAGCCGACTCTACACCCAACAACAATATTGAAACACCTTAAGGAAAACTTAAAAACTAGTTACCATGCGAAACTTAATAATTTTTTTTACATTACTGCTCGTTCCTACAATTGGTATCGGACAATCGGGCTACACGCAGGAAGGCAAAGCCTCATTCTATGCTGACAAGTTTGAGGGAAGAACCACCGCCTCGGGCGAACGTTACAACCACTCAAAAAAAACCTGTGCTCACCTAACACTGCCTTTCGGCACCCTGGTTAGGGTAACAAACCTCGAGAATAACCTATCGATAGTGGTTAGAGTAAATGACCGCGGTCCGTTTGTTGCCAATCGTATTATCGACCTTAGCAGATCGGCAGCCAAAACGTTAGGTTTTATTGATGCTGGTTTAGCCGAAGTGAAAATTGAGGTGATTGATGATGGCAGCATTACACCACAAAAAACGAAACCTATTGAAAAGAATATTGAAAGAATAGAACCAGAAAAAACACAAAAAAAAGAAAAAGCCTCCGAAGGGTCTTGGGAAAAACCGACTAAGCCCACCAGGCCTGAACCCAATCATCCGAAAGCTGTTGAAAGACCAAAAAGAGAAACTGTAATCGAATCGGAAATGGAGCTGTACAAACTAAATGCAACTCGCCAAACCCCTAAAGGGTATGCCATTCAAATTGGCAGCTACAAAGAGCTGGCAAACCTTTTACGGATTGCCGACGATTTAAGAACATCGCTTGATAAAGAGGTACGAGTACAGGTTGCAACTATTAACGGCGAAAAGGTTTACCGTTTAATGCTCGGCAATTTCACATCAAAAAAAGAAGCTAATAACTTTAAAAGTAAGGCGACTGAACTATACCCCGACTGCTTTACGGTTGAATTAAAATAATGAATTTGATTAACGCAGCAATACTCACCCTAACCCGCATTATTCATCAAATTTGTAAAAGATGAATATAAATGCGGGTAACCCCGATCTAGTCGCTGTTGAAAACCCCAATTATTCGTTCGAATAATTGGGGTTTAAGTATTAAAATCGAGCCGTTAAAATATCAAAAGAGTTAGATTGCATGCTGTACATATGCTACGACACCAACGCTCGAGTTTGTTGTAAGGTTTTTTTATATTTGCAAGAAAAAAACCAATGAGCGAAAAGAATTACGACCCGCGCATGCATACAACTGAGCATATTTTAAACCAAACCATGGTCAGAAGGTTTGGTTGTCCGCGCTCGGCAAATAGCCATATTGAGAAGAGGAAGTCGAAATGCGACTACATTTTACCAACCGAACCATCGGCACAAACCATGGCTGATATTGAAAACGAGGTAAATAGCATAATATCAGCAAACCTAGCCATAACCGACGAAAACATAACCCAAGCCGAAGCCAGAGAATTCCTCGACCTATCGAAATTACCCCCAGACGCACCCGAAACAATAAGAGTAGTACGGGTGGGCGGCTACGATGCCTGCGCATGTATTGGGCCACACGTTAAGAACACATCAGAAATTGGGATTTTCAAAATCACATCGCACAGCTGGACAAATGGAACCCTCAGGGTTAGGTTTAAACTTTTTAATCAATAGCTTTTAGCTACTTTCAAATTACGGGCAACGAAAAAAAAATCAAAACCCTCCACCGTATCAATAATTACTTTATCTTTGGTTATGGATAACTTTATAGTGGATACACCCGCATTATTATGGTGAAGAATAGCAATATATCCCCACATTATAAACTTGGCAAGGATGGCGAGGCGTACGCTCAGGAGTACATCAAGGCCAATGGGTATAGAATTCTGCATACCAACTGGTTTTACAACCGAAAAGAGCTTGATATTGTTGCCCTAAAAAATAGTACTCTTACTGTTTTTGAGGTAAAAACCCGATTTTATAATAGCTGGGAAGAGCCAAAAGATGCAGTAAAAATGCGAAAGCAACGTAATATTATTGATGCCGCCGACGCTTACGTTCAGCAATACGACCTAAACTTTGAAGTACAGTTCGATGTAATTAGCCTTACATATAACGGTAAAAATTATAAGCTCGAGCATATTCCCGATGCTTTTACCCCAACCCTTTAACAAAGGCACATAATGAATGTAGAAGATATACGCGCCTTCTGCATATCGCTTAAGCATACAACGGAAGGCTTTCCGTTTAACGAGACAACACTGGTATTTAAGGTTGGTAATAAAATATACGCCTTGCTTAACCTAGAAAAACCCCACTCCATTAACTTAAAATGTAACCCCAAGCAAGCGCTGGAACTAAGAGAAGAGTTCGACTCCGTCACCCCAGGTTATCACATGAATAAAAAACACTGGAACACGGTACTTATTGATGGAAGCATTAAACCCGGCGTTTTAAAAGAATGGATACTCCAATCGTACAACCTAACTATTTCATCACTCCCAAAATACAAGCAAAAAGAGCTTTATAATTAGTGATCTTTACTACTTTGGTACAAGTCTTGTAAGAAAACTATTTGAAAGTGGAAACTAAAAATACACAAATATGAAAACAGCAAAAATCATTATCTCGATGCTACTATTCCTGAGCATAAATACTTATGCACAGGACGTTTACAACGTTACCCGCGTTAATGGTAACGTTACAATTCTGGGCTCTGGCGAGAATGTGGTTGCCGGAGACGTTCTGAATCCCGATGAATTCCTGCTTTTCGAAAGCCTTGAAAGTTACGTAATTACCATTGGCAGCGACTTAAACAGATACCAAATTAAAATTCAAGACTCGCAGCTATCAGCCGACCCACAAATGCTAACCTCAACGGTTAAACAAGCAGCAAAACCTACCCGTATGCGTAGCCTTATGCTTGCCCATTTTAACCCAGCAGAACAAGAAATCTCGGATTTGCGACAGTACTTTGGCAACGACAAGTTCTCGGTTATTGGCGATGCGGTTAACGTACCGCTTAACGACAAGAAATACCCCTTGACTGACGATAAATTTATCGTTTTTTATTACAGGGTTGATAACAGCCCGGTTTCAAAAAAGATTGGACACAACGAGCAAACACTTCTAGTTGAAAAGGATCAACTTTTTACCAGCAGCGTTGGCTCAATAAGTGGAAACGAAATATCGAACCTTGCCGTTTACGAGTACGAAAACACTACTAAACAAGGAAATGAAATTACCCGCTTTACCCTTGTTTTTGTTGATAAGGATGAATTGGTAAAAGAGTTTAATACCATTATCCCCATCCTAAAACGACAAAAAATGGAGGATAACGAGATTAAGAAGTATCTTATTGAGTACTACTACGATTTTTACGGTGCCACCGACTCAAAAACTATCGACAGCTTTGCCGAGCAAATTGTAAAGGGTTATCAATAATAAAGCAAGCGCCACAATTTAGCCCGCATTATTCATCAAATTTGTAAAAGATGAATACAAATGCGGGTTACCCCGACATAGTCGAGCCCAATTTTGGACAACTAGATTGGTTGTGAGACTTAGTCGCTGTTGGAGACAGCAATTATTTGAATGAATAATTGGGGTTAGGTAGATACCATAACTTACCTAGAGTAGGTTAACATTAAAGCCTACACCTTACCGTACGCAACCAAAAAAACAGTAAACCTAAGGGATTTAACCTTGGGTTTACTATTTTTGTACTAAACAGAAATTGAGTTAATGACCAACACGTCCAACAAGTTTGACCGTTTCGAGATATGGCTCGATGCTGTTGCACATCGCTTTTTTGTGTTTTGGAATAAACATAAAGTTGGAATACTTGGCACCATTGCGTTTAACCTTGTGCTCGCCATTCTGTTCTTCATCCTAGAGCTAAGCGGAAGTTCGAACATACGCTACGCAGAGGTTAACGTTGACTTCGAAAGACAGTACGAAATACTACCCGAGCCACCACCCGAAGAGAAAGAACCTCTACTTCCCGATGATGCTCTCGACCCCACAAAAGAGTACGAGGCAATAAAAAACATTGCCATTGATGCTACCAAAGACGACCTAAACGCGGGGCTTACCGATGAAAAAAATATTGATGCTGACGAGCTGTACCAAGAAGCCGAGCGTATTAGGGAACAAATGGAAGAAAACCGACAAAGATGGGAAGAGGAACAGGATGTGCTAACCGAAGAAATTCCAAATGTTGAAGAAAAGATTATACCCGAACAGGACGAAACGCAATTTAAAGGGCCATCGGTTATCAGCTACTTTCTGAAAGATAGAAAAGCCATGCGCTTACCGGTGCCATCGTACAAATGCGAGAATGGCGGTCGTGTGGTTGTTGACATTGAAGTTCTTCGCAATGGCACGGTTAGCCATGCTAGCATTGATGCTGCAAGTTCAGTAATTGATGATTGTATAAACAGAGCAGCCATTGCAGCTGCAAAAAAAAGCATTTTCACCGTATCGGGTATTGCCCCGTCGCGGCAAAAGGGGAGTATTACCTACCTTTTTGTTCCGCAATACTAGCTAAAAAGCGGCCATCAGTAAATTAATATCCCTTGATGGGATATTGTAAAGCCCGCCCAAATAGCTATTGGTTAGAATTCCATTGTAAACATACACGCCATGTCGCAACCCTGCATCCTCTTTTAGGTGCTGCTTTACACCTCCCGTTTCGGCTATCTCGGAAATAATTGGATTAAAAACATTGCTCATGGCAATGGATGAGGTACGTGCCACCCTTGCAGTGATATTGGGTACGCAGTAATGAATTACCCCATACTTTTCATAAGCTGGGTTCTTATGATTTCGCACCTCCGATGTTTCGAAACATCCCCCCTTATCAATGCTAAGGTCAACTATAACAGCCCCTTTCTTCATCAGCTTAACCTGCTCTTCGGTAATAATAAGCCTACCCTTGGTTTCCTGAGGTTGTATTGCCCCAATTACCACATCGGCAGTTTTTAGCACACGCTCAAGCACCTGCTGGTGAAAAATTGAGGTATACAAACGCTGCCCCAAAATATCCTGCACCTCCATAAGGCGCCTTATGGAATCGTCGAAAAGTTTCACGTTTGCCCCCAGTCCAATTGCTGCACGGGCGGCAAACTCACCAGCCCAACCTGCACCCAAAATAACCACCTCGGTTGGGGTTATCCCCGACACGCCGCCCAGCATTACACCCTTACCCTTATTCACATTGCTAAGGTACTCTGCCGCCACAAGAATTGAGGTGCTTCCGGCAATTGAACTCATGGCTCGCACCACCGGGTAATCGCCATCGGCATCGCGTATGCTTTCAAAGGCTATGGCTGTGGCTTTCTTGCTAATAAGCCCCTTAATTTGCTGCCCAGCAGCTGGGGTTAAAAGTAACGATGTGATTACCACCTGATTCTCGGTGAGCATATTAATTTCTGAGGGTAAAAGGGGTGAAATTTTTAAAACTATTTCTGCCTGAAACACTTCACGGCTCGATTCAACAATTCGCGCACCCTTTTCGCTATACTCGCGGTCCGAATAGTTTGCCAAGTTACCGGCTCCTCTTTCAATGATAATTTCGTGCCCACAATTTACAAGAAGCTCAACCGCTTCGGGGGTAAGAGGAATCCTACTCTCGGTTTCATCGGTCTCCTTAGGGATACCAATAATCAACTTCTTATTTTGCCTGCCAATTTCTAGGGTTTCTTCCTGAGGAAGTAATCCCTTTGAAAAAGGGAACTCCTTTGTTGAGGACATGCGAGCCATATGCTTGGAAAGTTAAAGATTCTCGGTAACTATACAAAAAATTTACATAAGTTGCTATGCGTTGCGTACTATGCAAATATAAACAATTAACTACTAACTTACCTACATGTTTTGGGAATGAAACAACTCCAGGGTTACTTTAACCCCAATTATTAATTCGAATAATTGGGATTTCCAACAGCAAGTAAACCTCTTACCCAAATCTTGTTACCCAAAATTGGGCTCGACTAACAAAACAATATTTTGCCCTACAGTATTGGCTTTACGCGGTTTATACCATAGAGCAAATTCCATACCGAGTAGCCAACAATAGCGCCTAGGATGGCGCCAAAGATCACATCGCCGGGGTAGTGCGCCCCAAGATAAATGCGGCTATACGAAACTAGGGCAGCCCAAATCAATATAAGAATGGAAAACCAGCGTTTTTTTATCAGCAACGCCAAGCAAGTTGCCACACCAAATACATTAGCTGCATGCGATGATACAAAACCAAACCTACCACCAGCACAGCGCCCAGTTGGCAAGTAAATTAAGTCCTTAATATCAGGATTACGACAAGGGCGCAAACGCTGAAAAACATCCTTAAATAGATGTACCGAGCTTTGATCGGCCAAAACAACAACCAACGCTATCCCCAGCAGGGGCCAAACAAATCGCCACCCAAAGCGCTTATACATAAATAGCACAATGATTAGGTAAAGGGGTAACCACGTTAACTTACCCGACATAAAAATCATTATGGGGTCGAAAAAAGGGGTGTGCAGCGCGTTTAAGAAAAGGAAAAGCTGCGTATCTAAATTCAAAATCCACTCGAGCATAGTACTAGGTTTACGGAATTAGAGTTTCAATATGTTGTTAAACTAACGGTTTCCGGGTTTTACGCTCGGGCGGGTTTCGGAACACAAGACTGTGAGCCAGCAAAAAATTTAAATAGAAGCGCAAAACATCAAGTTTGCACGTCCCACCGCCTAAAGCAAAACCCATGCTGTGTGCTGGCGTTCTGTTTTATAATTCGTCCATTATTCAACAACCATATCAAACGTAGCATCTTCTTTAATCATTTCAGCTACATTTAATGTTGGAACGATAAATTTATAAAATGGTGTTGACTCTGTTTTTGCAAATAATACACCCCTTGTTGTACCTGTGGTTATCATTGCTAAATGTGCCAAAAATATTTTGGGTACAACTAGTTTGTTGCTCTCTTCCTGAATAAAATGTGTCCAAGAATTTTCTTTAATCTTAAAATGGCAGCTAACTTGAATCTTCAGAAAAATCTTTTTTCCCTGAATAAATTCAAACCCAAGAAACACTCCAATCTGTTTGTTTTTTTGGTCTAGTTTAAACTGTAATTCAGTGCTTAAACCTGTTTCTTTTTTAGAGGCATAGTTTTCTTCAAAAATGGCGAATTGCTCGGTTTTTATTCCTTGCAATGCAAACTCTACTTGTGTGTTATTTTTTTTCATTATACAGCTAGAAGTTGATAGAACTCTTGTGAATAATGATAAGTTTCCAATCTCACGGTTTTAGTAGCCTGATAATTGTCGCTGATGTGTAACGTTTGTGCAGCTATGCTTTCTACCCGCTTTTCAATAGTTAGAATCCATTCTTCCATTTCAGCCATTTTGTTTTCGTAGTAGCTTGCCAATACAGGGATATTCAAAATATGCTGCAACTTGATTTGCGTTTCAATGGTTAGGTTTTCTTTACCGCTTACGATTTTTGTGATTTGTTGTGGAGAGACTCCCATTTCTTTCGCTAAGTCTTTTTGCGACCAACCTAATTCGTCTAATTTCATAAACACCTTTATGGCAATTTGTTGCGATTCATGCAACATTGCACGGCTTTTTATTCGCTGCTTTACCTCAGCGATTGTTTTGGTGTCTTCTCCTGAAACTAGCTGAAGTAATTTCTCCTTGTTTGTCATTGTTGTTCTTTTAAAAATTCATGAAATGAATCTACATCAAATACGCCATTGTCTTTTAAGTAATTTCGGCATTTGTCTATTTTTTTCATTTCCTGTTGTGTATGCGGCCGGTCTCTGTTTAAGTGGTGAAATTTTATTGCACCACCTGTAATCACAAAGCAGTTCTTGTCAATTCTAATCGCATATAATCTCAAATAGTTCTTTCTTCCTTTCTGCTTCGATAGTTCCACAATGTGGTATTCTTGATTATTCAGGGGGTTGAAAAATTCTTCCAAACTCCTGTGTGGGGCTGTTGATATTTCATTGAGCGTATCATCAATGTGGTTTGCATTATCAATAAGTTGACTGATTAATGTTGGTATGGGTAGGTTTTGAGGCACATCGGCTTTGTGCCGCATGACAAACTGGTGTAAATGCGCTATATCGTTCCATAACGATAATAATTTACGCAACACATTATCAGCCTCAGTTTCATAATGAAAAGCAAATAATTGGTCTGCAAAGATACGAACTATTTTCACTTAATCAACCTACAGGTTTATTTTATCTCTGTTTTTTTGGTTTCCTGTCGCTTTGCTGTCTTTTTTAGGCTTGCACTCAACCATCAACTGTCTCAACCATTCAGCTCATCCCAAAGCATATCCTTTAGCTCAGTAATCCCTTCGCCCGATACCGATGAGATAAAAACACTTTTTACGTCGGGCAGCTCTTTTTCAACCGCAGCTTTTATCTCATCATCGGCCATATCGCACTTTGTTATGGCTAGCATACGCTGCTTATCGAGCAGCTCAACATTAAACTGGCTCAACTCGTTAATCAATGTGTTATACTCCTCAATAATGTTGGGGCTATCAATGGGTATCATAAAAAGCAGCATCGAGTTTCGCTCTATATGTCGCAAAAAACGGATCCCAAGCCCTTTACCCTCGTGAGCACCCTCAATAATTCCAGGGATATCGGCAATAACAAACGAGCGGCCGTTGCGATAGGGTACAATACCTAGATTGGGGACTAGCGTTGTAAAGGGATAGTCGGCAATTTTGGGTTTGGCAGCAGTTATGGTAGATAGCAGGGTTGATTTACCAGCATTCGGAAGGCCAACCAAACCAATGTCGGCCAATATTTTCAGCTCAAGAATAACCCAACCCTCCACACTATCCTCACCGGGTTGCGCAAATCTGGGGGTTTGCATGGTGGACGATTTAAAATGCCAGTTTCCAAGGCCACCCCTACCGCCTTTCTTTAAAACAATTTCCTGTCCGTGCTCGGTAATTTCGCATACCACCTCCTTGGTTTCAGCATCAACAGCCACGGTTCCCAAAGGCACCTCAATGGTAACATCCTTACCATCGGCACCTGTGCTTCGGCTGCCACTTCCAGCAGCCCCATGCCCAGCAAAAATGTGTCGTTGGTACTTTAAATGGATAAGAGTCCACAGCTGGTCGTTCCCCTTTAGGTAAACATGCCCTCCTCGCCCACCGTCGCCCCCATCGGGGCCACCTTTAGGCACAAACTTTTCTCGTCTAAGATGCGTACTACCCGCACCCCCTTTTCCCGACCGGCAAAAGATCTTCACATAATCAACAAAATTCATCGAGGCCATAGGTCATTCTTATGTTTACAATAGTGTCACAATTACCATCTGCTATATCATTATCGACTTTCGATAAGTTCAACCACATTACAAATTTTCTGAAAAATCTCATCCACAGTGCCCATCCCATGTATTTCAACATATTTACCCTGCTTCTTGTAGTACTCCTTCACTGGGCGAGTTTGTTGGTTATACACTTGGATACGATTTTTTATTATGGAGATATCACCATCATCGATTCTGCCACTATGCTGAGCCCGTTTTTCAAGTCGCAAAATAAGCTCATCGTACTCAACCTCCAAGCTAAGCATTAGCGATACGGCAGTATTTCGATTTTTCATCAAAACATCAAATTCGGCAGCTTGGACTGTAGTTCTTGGAAAGCCATCGAACACAAAACCATTCGTCGTTCCATTAAATTCATCGAGACACTGCCCAATAATTTTTAAAGCAATTCTATCGGGTGCCAACTCGCCTCTATCCATAAACTTTGCTGCCTCAATACCTTCTTCGGTTTGCTCCTGAATGGCACTCCGGAGTATATCGCCAGTTGAGAGATGTTTTAGGTTATACCTACTTACTAATCTTTGCGAATGGGTGCCTTTCCCCGCGCCAGGAGGGCCAAACAAAACAATATTCAGCATGGTTGCATCAAAAATTATTTTCTGTGTACGCTACACAAGCGTATAAATATCGGCTAAATTTCTACCTAAACCGTCATAATCCAAACCATACCCAACAATAAACTCGTTAGGAATGTTCCTCCCAACATAATCTATCTTAACTTTTCCCTTGTACGAATCGGGTTTAAAAAGTAACGTAGCTATTTTTACAGCCTTAGGGTTAAAGCTATTAAGCGTATCAACAAGCTTTCCGAGAGTAATACCTGTATCAACAATATCCTCGAGAATAACCACGGTACGCCCCTCGATATTCTCGGTAAGTCCAATTAGCTGATTTACCGTTCCGGTTGTTTTAGTCCCTTGGTACGAAGCGAGCTTCACGAATGATATCTCGCAGGGGAACTTTAGGTTTCGTACAAAATCGGCAGTAAATACGAACGAACCATTTAAAACGCTAAGAAACAACGGATTTTCTTCATTTGCCAAATCGCGGCTAAGATCCTGAGCCATCGCCTCAACATCTTTTTTAATCTCATTGGCCGGATAGCTTATCCTAAACTCCTTGTCCCAAAGCTTTACATTTTTCATGATTTCGCGTTATTACATTTACCCAATGTTACACTAAACTTTGGGCAAAAGTAGTAAAATATGTGTGAATGTTAACCCGCATTATTCATCAAATTTATTAAAGATGAATACAAATGCGGGTTACCCCGACCTAGTGAAGCCCAATTTTGGGCAACAAAGCTGGTTGTGAGCATTAGTTATTGCCGGAGACGACAATTATTTGAATGAATAATTGGGGCTGAATCCTATGTGCGGGCTATCATCTTAGATAATGAGAAACAATGCTGTCGAAAATTTCTATCCCATGCTCAATCGCCTCATCGGGAAAATCGTAATCGGGGCTATGCAAATCGGGAGCATCCTCACCTACTCCCAACCCAAATATAATTGAGGGTACCTCCTGAGCAAAATGGGCAAAATCATCAGACCATCGGTTGGGCTCTTTAAGTCTAACCACCACTCTATCCTGTTTGCTAGCCAACTCTTTTACAAGCAATTTAAGCTCGGGATGATTTACTGCTGCTGGATAATCATCGGTAATATGGGTTTCGATAGACAGCCCATGTTTTATTCCAATATGCTCTGCAATTTGTACGGTTTTAGCCGTCAGCTTCTCCATATCCTCATTATCGAATGATCGAAGCGTAAGCATCAGCTCGCCATAGCCTGGTGATGTTCCGAATGCCACATCGCCAAGTCTTATATGGATTACGGTGGTAAGCACAAAATCGTCAAAATCGCTTTTGTTCGCTAGTAAGCACAGCTCCTGAGTAATCTCTGCAATAGCCAATGCCGGATTAATTCCTTTCTCTGGAAATGCTGCATGTGAATTTTTTCCAATTAATTTTATTATCATGCCCTTAGATGCTGCAGCAAAAGTATGCTTAGCTAATACTATGCTTCCAATAGGGTATTTTGGCATATTATGTAGCGCGAAGGCAAAGTCGGGGAAAAGGTTTAACCTTCTTAAATGCTCAATAGAATTTTTAGCACCCCGACCATTCTCCTCCTCGGGTTGATAAAAAAGAATTACCCTACCCCGTTTTGGTGGATTGGTGTTGAGCTGCGAAGCCAATCCCGATACCATAACCATGTGCCCATCGTGCCCACAGGCATGTGACGCCCCATTAGCTACCGAAGAATGTGGCTTACCGCTAGTTTCTTGTATGGGAACAGCATCTAAATCGCAAC
Organism: Bacteroidales bacterium; assembly: GCA_028708425.1. Classification (GTDB taxonomy): domain Bacteria; phylum Bacteroidota; class Bacteroidia; order Bacteroidales; family Tenuifilaceae; genus Perlabentimonas. The sequence continues at coordinate 61,929 of JAQVYY010000008.1, read as the reverse complement.
GAATTAATACCGTTGGGCCAGGCTCGCTACCATTAAAAACAGCAGCCATACCCCTCCCTGCAATTCCCGTAATAAGCTCGTTGGGTTTATATTTTTTTAGATAAAATCGTAACCTTTTCCCAGTAGCCCTTTCGTGACCCGAAAGTTCAGGATTCCTGTGCAACTCGTGCCTTAGGCGAATTAGTTCATCCATAGTAACGCTTTTTCGCATCTGTAAAATTAAAAATTTTAGTTGGTAACCACATACATTCAGCTACTTTTAATAAAAAACAAACGGCTTTACTTCATTTTATATCACTGTTGTCCGGTAAATCTTTTGAGATTCTTCGCTAATGCTCAGAATGACAAAATTTTAACAGGTTTTATAAGAAGAGGGATTCTCTGGACAATAGTGATTTTATATAATTTAGCCCGCATTATTCATCAAATTTATAAAAGGTAAATGCAAATGCGGGTTGCCCCGACCTAGTAAAACCCAATTTTGGTTAAAAAAAACTGGTTGTGAAACCTAATCGCCGCCAGATACCCCAATTATTCGAATGAATAATTTGGGGTTAGTAACCAAACCTTTTTAATTTTGCCAGTCTAAAAGGGCAGAAAGCACATTACAATGAATAAAAAACTTGTTGGGGTTTACCTAAGCATAATATTCGCCACTATTTTTTGGGCGTTCTCCTTTGTGTGGTATAAAGAGGTACTGGTGCTGTACAAGCCCATTTCGTTGGTGCTAATGCGGCTGGTAATATCAAGCATCCTACTTTTTACAGTTGCCGCAGCAATTGGCAAGCTTAATAAGATAAAACGTAAGGATATAAAACCATACCTTTTGCTGGGCCTTTTTCAGCCTTTTTTATACTTCCTAGGCGAGAGTTACGGCGTAAGCCTAACATCATCAACACTTTCGGCAGTAATCATTGCAACCATCCCGCTATTTACCCCACTAGTTGCCTTTTACCTTGCAAATGAGCGCATTACGGTGATGAACTTTTTCGGTATTATTGTATCGGTTATAGGGGTTGGATTGGTAATTTTCCATCAGGGGTTAAATTTTAGCGATATTAATCCTCTTGGCATTGCCTTTTTGTCGTTGGCGGTTGTTTCGGCCATAGCGGCATCGCTGATAATAAAAAAGCTCACGAAAAAGCATAACGCATTTTCAATTGTAGCCTACCAAAACCTTATTGGTATATTCTACTTTTTGCCCCTTTTCTTTATCCTCGATTACAAAGAGTTCGTTCAGGTTACGCCTACCTGGGATGTTATTATACCGCTGCTAAACCTGGGTGTTTTTGCATCAACCCTTGCGTTCATATTCTTTACCCACGCCATAAAACATTTGGGGGTTTCTAAGGCAAGTATCTTTACCAATGGCATCCCTGCAGTAACGGCAATTTTTGCTTACTTTGTGCTTGATGAAAAACTTACTATTCTGAAAATAATTGGTATACTGGTTGTGTTCTTCGGGCTATTACTATCTCAGCTAAAAAAAGGCACTTTTAGCCGAAACAAGAAATGGTAGCTTATCTATAGCTGCAACTACATAGAAAAAAGTCCTATAAATCAACCCTTATAACACCCCTAAGTACAATTTACATTAATAATTAGCAATATTTTCAGCATTTATTAGTTTTGCTTATATATTTGCAATCACTAGATTATTCTAATGAAAAAACGTATCGTTTTAGTACTACTGATCCTGTCTACAGTATCTAAAATGGCTAATAGCCAAATTGGAGGACAGGGTACATACGATTTTCTTAACCTAACCTTTTCTCCTCGAAGTGCTGCTCTGGGTGGTAAAACGGCTACTTTGGATGAAATTGACCCCGGAATAGTGCTAACCAATCCCGCACACCTAAACCATGAGCTACACAATCACGTTAAGCTATCGTATACATCATACTTTGCCGATATTCAATACGGAGTGGCCTCGTATTTCAGGGATATGGGAAAGATTGGTACATTCGGTGTAGGTATTCAGTATGTAAACTATGGCAAGTTTATCGAGGCCGATCCTACGGGGCAAATCACAGGAAATTTTTCGGGCTCCGATATGGCGCTAAACCTAATTTACGCTAAAACCTTCGACAGCCTAATAACAGTTGGAGTTAATCTAAAGCCAATTTACTCGCATTTAGAGGCATACAATTCGTTCGGGATTTGTGCTGATATTGGCGTATCGTTTACCAACAGAACAAAACTTTTTTCAGTCGCTATGGTTGCCCGTAATATTGGAACAATGCTAAAACCTTACACCCCAAACACTCCCGAGAAATTGCCATTTGAAGTTATTGCAAGCGTAAGTCAAAAATTAAAACATGCCCCATTCCGTTTTGTTGGCACCTTTCAACAGCTGCAAACGGTTAACCTTTACTATAGTCGACCCGATAATAATACAACCTTTTTTGGTGAGGAAACTCAGGTTACGCCCTCAACCTTTGAGAAAATAGGAAGTGAAATGATAAGCCACCTTATTTTAGGGATTGAGTTTGTTCCAGTAGAAAGTTTTTACGTAAGAGGAGGCTATAATTTTCAGCGTAGGAACGAGCTAAAAATAGAGGAGCGCGCCTCTCTTGTGGGTTTTAGCTGGGGAGTAGGTATCAAACTAAAAAAGTTAAGCATTAACTATAGCCGAGCCACCTATCATTTGGCAGGCTCTTCAAACCTTTTCTCAATAAGCACAAACCTAAACAACTTCTTATAAAGAAAAAAGGAGTAATGCCTACTCGTTTTTTTGAATTATCTTTGTTGCATTACATTCAAAAAACTAAAATTTGTGGAAAAGAAACGAATCACCATAGCAGTTGACGGGTACTCATCGTGCGGGAAAAGCACATTTGCCAAGCAAATAGCAGAACATCTAAACTACCTATATATAGATAGCGGCGCAATGTACAGAGCTGTAACCCTCGCCCTTATCCGTGCAGGAATAACTTCAATCGACGATGCCAATGAAAATCAGCTGCAAAACCTACTAAGCAACATTGAGGTAGGGTTGGCTAATATCCCCAACAAAAGCGGCTGGTTCACAACCCTTAACGGCGAAATAGTTGAGGATAAAATCCGATCCCTTGAGGTCTCGAATATGGTTAGCCCCGTTTCAACAATTCCCTTGGTTCGTAAAAAAATGACCCAGCTACAGCAAGAAATGGGCAAAAAAAAAGGAACGGTTATGGACGGTCGAGATATTGGAACCGTTGTGTTTCCCGATGCTGAGCTCAAAATATTTATGACAGCCGACCCAGTAGTCAGAGCGAAACGCCGATTAAAAGAGATGGAACAAAAAGGGCAAAAAGCAACCCTGGATGAGGTGCTTATGAATATTGAAGAGCGCGATTACATTGATCAAAACCGGGCCATTGCCCCGCTACGCCAGGCCGAGGATGCCATAGTACTCGACAACTCGCATATGACCGTTGAAGAGCAAATGGTTTGGTTTAAAAAAATTATTGAGGATATTCTTTAGCTTTCACTAAGAACACGAAACATTTTTTCGCCTAAGCAAAAACAAGACGATGCCAAAAGAACCTAAAATACACGTTGAAATAGATAACCACTCGGGGTTTTGCTTTGGCGTAGTAAATGCCATATCGCGAGCAGAAGAGGAGCTGGCTAAAAACGGGAGATTATACTGCCTAGGACAGATCGTTCACAACAGTGAGGAGGAACAACGACTACAGTCGCTAGGACTTAAAGTAATTTCGCACAGTGATTTAGATAATCTACATGGCGAAAAAGTACTACTAAGAGCACACGGCGAACCACCATCAACCTACAAAAAAGCGATTGAAAAGGGCATAGCCCTTATTGACGCATCATGCCCCGTGGTACTTAGATTACAGACAAAGGTAAGGCTGGGTTGGGAGGCAATGAGTAAGATAGGCGGACAGGTTATTATATTTGGCAAAAAAGGTCATGCCGAGGTTGTTGGCCTACTCGGGCAAACAAACGGCAATGCCATTGTAATAGAAAGCATTAACAAGCTAACCTCAATAGATTTTTCGAAGCCCACAGAGCTTTTTGCCCAAACAACTATGAGTTCAGATGAATATAACGCAATTGCCAGTGAAATTGGGCAAAAGTTAAAAGTAAAATCGATACCATTTAAAGTACACAACTCTATTTGTGGCCAGGTTGCCAACAGAAAAAAGGAGCTGATGAAATTTTCAAGGAATCACGATGTTATCCTTTTTGTTAGCGGTAAAAATAGTTCAAATGGCAAAATGCTATATCGAATTTGTAAAGAGATTAACCCCAAAACATACCTCGTAAGCACGCCCAGCGAGTTAAAAGCTTACTGGTTTAAAAACACCAAAACGGTTGGCATTTGCGGGGCAACTTCTACCCCGTTATGGCTAATGGAAAAAGTTGCCATAGAAGTAAAGAAAATTGGCTAACCACATCCACTTCAACCACTAAGCTAGGCAAAACACCCACTTAAATCAATTGTTGTTTAGCTGCCTTCGAAAATAGGGTGATTTATATCAACGTAACCCTAAAAGAACTAATTTATTTATAATTTTACACATGTTTATGGGTTAAGGTTAACGAACCTTTTTACAGTACAATGCGTTTTGGCGTATTTAAGAAATTCTATAAACAAAGAAAAAATCAAATAATGCAATTAAGAAACAGCATTTTGCGTCAGCTTTGTACTATTAACCCAAATTATTCATTCGAACAATTGCTGTTACCGACAGCGACTATGCTTCACTACCTATTTTGTTACCAAAAATTGGGCTCAACTAAGTCGGGGTAACCCACATTTGCATTCATTCTTTAACAAAGCTGATGAATAATGCGGGTTAATAGTAGGTTAGCAACCCTGAAAGCGTGTAGTTAACAACTACTCGTTTATTCATATATAACAACACAAGTTTCACACAAACTAAAAAGATTGGGCAAATGAATAGATAAATCGGTTAAGATTTGTTACCTTTATAAATACAGAAACAACATTAATCGTACTCGGGCAAAAACATCAATTTATGGGTACATAAAATTAAAAAGGAATAATTACAGCAGGAGAATGTCAACAGTAAAATTTGAATCGGAAATATCGTTATCAAAACATCTTAGCAAGTATTTCGGTTTTGGTAGTTTTAAGGGCAATCAGGAGGTTATAATCCGTAATGTGCTTGCCGGAAATGATACCTTTGTGCTTATGCCTACAGGGGGAGGAAAATCTCTTTGCTACCAGCTACCCGCACTAATAAGCGAGGGTACTGCCATAATAATATCGCCGCTAATTGCCCTAATGAAAAACCAGGTTGACGCCATGCGAGGGTTTAGCTCGGAGGATGGGATAGCCCATTTCCTCAACTCATCGTTAAACAAAACTCAGGTTCAAAAAGTTAAGCAGGACATGCTTAGCGGCCAAACCAAGTTACTATACGTTGCACCCGAATCGCTTACCAAAGAAGAGAATATAGAGTTCTTAAAACAGGTTACAATTTCTTTTTACGCAGTCGACGAGGCGCACTGTATATCGGAATGGGGTCACGATTTTAGACCAGAATACCGACGCATAAGGCCCATCATTAACGAAATAGGGAACGCTCCAATAATTGCCCTTACGGCAACCGCAACCCCTAAGGTACAGCACGATATACAAAAAAACCTGGGAATGCTCGATGCCAATGTATTCAAATCATCATTCAACAGGTCTAATTTATACTACGAGGTTCGCCCCAAAGTAAATACCACCCGCGAAATTATTAAGTTTATAAAAAATAACTCCGGAAAATCGGGCATTATATACTGCTTAAGTCGCAAAAAGGTTGAAGAGGTTGCTGAAACCCTCCAGGTTAACGATATAAAGGCGCTCCCCTATCATGCCGGGATGGACTCAAAAACCCGCAGCGGAAATCAGGATAAGTTTCTTATGGAAGAGGTTGATGTGATTGTTGCTACAATTGCATTCGGCATGGGTATTGACAAGCCCGATGTGAGGTTTGTAATACACTATGATATACCTAAAAGCCTTGAGGGATATTATCAGGAAACAGGCAGAGCTGGACGTGATGGAGGCGAAGGCAAATGCATAACGTTTTACAGCTATAAAGACATTCAAAAGCTCGAAAAATTTATGCAGGGTAAACCAGTTGCCGAACAAGAAATTGGCAAACAGCTGCTACTCGAAACCGTATCGTATGCCGAAACATCGGTATGCCGACGAAAAATGCTTCTGCACTACTTCGGCGAGGAGTACCACGAAAAAAATTGTAGCTCATGCGACAACTGCCTGCATCCAAAAACCCAATTCGAGGGCAAAGAGTATTTACAACTATTTCTCGAAACAATTGATGCTGTTAAAGAGAAGTTTAAAGCAGAACACATCGCCAATATACTTTGCGGAAACCTTACAACCTCTATAAAATCATATAAACACAATAAGCTCGAATTTTTTGGCGAAGGAGCCGAAAAAGATATAAAATTCTGGAACGCAATTAGCCGCCAAGCCCTTGTTGAGAAATTTATCGATAAGGACATTGAGAACTATGGGTTGCTAATGCTAACCGAAAAAGGGAGACAGTTTATTGAAGAGCCTTTCGACATTATGTTTACCCAAGACCACGACTACGAAGAATCGGATGATGATGATATTACCCTCGGGCAAACAGGCAAAGGCGAGTCGCACGACGAGGAGCTAATGGCCATGCTTAAAGACCTGCGGAAGAAGATTGCAAAAAAGAAAAACCTTCCGCCATTCGTGGTTTTTCAGGACCCCTCACTAGAGGATATGGCTATCCAGTATCCTACCAACATGGAGGAACTTCAAAATATAACAGGGGTAGGCATCGGAAAAGCCAAACGATACGGTAAAGAGTTTATCGAACTTATCAAAGTTTATGTTGAAGACAAGGAAATTATAAGGCCTCAGGACATGATCGTAAAATCCATTGCCAACAAGTCACTCCTCAAGGTTTTCATCATACAAAGTATCGACCGTAAGATGGATTTGGAGGATATAGCGAATGCGAAAGGGCTTGATTCCTCTGAACTTTTAACCGAAATAGAGGCCATTGTAAACTCGGGAACACGTATTAACCTCGATTACTACATCAATCAAAATATTGAAGAGGATAAGATTGATGAAATTTATGATTACTTTAAAGAGGAGGCCGAAACGGAATCAATAGATGAGGCAATGGAATACCTTGGAGAAGATGACTTTGAAGAGGAGGAGATTAGGCTAATCCGTATAAAATTCATTTCCGATTTGGGTAACTAGCCTTTGTACGAAAACGCCAAACTACTCATAACCCCAACTATTCATCCGAATAATTGCTGTCTCCGGCAGCGACTAAGTTTCTCAACCAATTTTGTTACCCAAAATTGGGCTCAACTAAGTCGGGGTAACCCGCATTTGCATTCATCTTTAATAAAATTAATCACTATTGTCCGGTAAAAATAAAGTTAAACATTATAGATTCTTCGCTTCACTGCGTTTTGCTCTGAAACGTATGTTCGACAAAACCGTTGAAAATAGAAATGGCTTTGTCAATGACAAATGTTTAGTTTTTAGGGGAGGGCTTGGCTAGCGGCTTCGCCGCTAGCCAAGCCCTCCCCTCTCAAATACAACTCAACGCCCTGTCATTCCAACCGTAGGGAGGAATCTATAAATATTAACCGGACACCAATGAAAATTAATGAATAATGCGGGTTAAATTACCTTTACTTGCAATTATCATAAGAATTTGGTATTTTTACTATCACTAAAATTTGATGTTTTACTAATCTAAAAAAATGTGACTATGAGACAACTTTACTTAACCTTAGTATGTATAGCGCTCTCGGTAACCCTTAGCGCACAAACCGTACTTCGCCAACAAACACATGGGTTGGTAGCAAATCACACTAACGAAATGAAAATTACCGACTACACCGAACCGGGTCAATCGGGCAAGAATGTGGTTTGGGATTTTCGTAGCTTAAAGCTAAACGAAAATTTCGTGGGAACACTTGACAGCCCCGTGAATTCGAAAGGCCAAAATATATTTTCAAAATCAAATACTCGCCTCGAAGAGTTCGGGAATAGCTTCTTCTTCTTAACAACAAAAAAATCGATTGAACAACACGGCTACATGACCGCCAGCGGAAACACCTATATTGTTTATAATAAGCCTTTTGTTAAGATGAAGTACCCTTTCGCATACAACAATTCGTTTAGTGGGAATTTTAGCGGTACGTACAATACAACTCAAAAACAGCTAGGTGTAATTAATGGCACCTATGATGTTGAAGCCGACGGATTAGGAACGCTTATGCTGCCAGACAATATGGTGTACGAAAAGGCCCTTAGGGTGAAAGAGATAAAATCGTTTGACCAAACAATTAATGACCGTAACTACAATATCGAAACCACAACATACCGTTGGTACGTAAACGAGCACCGATTCCCTATTCTGGTACTAATCGAATCAATTACTACCTATCAGGATGGACGCAGTTTTACATCAAACCAAGCCGCATACAACCCCATAGCCATTAAAGAGGGTGCCAAACCTCTCGATATCGAACGCTTTAACGAGGCAACCCTCGAAGCTTATCCTAATCCATACCACGATTTTGTTAACATAAGATACCGGCTAACCGAAGAGAGCAAGGTAAACCTATCGGTATACGATATCACGGGAAAACTTGTAAAGGTTATTTACGCTGGAACAGAAAATGCTGGGGAGAGAACCTTTAAATTTTCAGCTAAAGAAATTAGCTTGAGTGATGGGGCTTACATTGTTAAACTAAAGGCGAATGGCAAAGAGATTAGCAGACGCATTGTTGAAATACAGTAAGAAATTTGCAATCCATAAAAAGGGCGAACGGTTTGTTTGCCCTTTTTTAAATTAAACCACTTTGTATTCAAACAGTTAAAATAAAATGGCATGCAGCTAAACTATAGAGTACATTTACGGAGCTGAAGCGAAAACAACAATTTCTAGTATTTGATAACCCTAATAATATGCTTCACAACACCCTGAAGCTTTTATTGAGGGTTATTAATCGTTACAATGCTAATAGTTAGTAAATTTGCAAAACGATTTTAAATCAAACAAAAATACGTTATGGCAGAAAAGAAAAATGATTCTAAACTATTCGACGAATTTCCGCCAGTAAGCACGCAGGCGTGGGAAGAGGCGATTACCAAGGATCTAAAAGGCGCTGATTACGACAAAAAGCTGGTTTGGAAAACCATAGAGGGCTTCAGCGTGAAGCCCTACTACCGAGCCGAGGACCTAGAGGCAATTAAAAATGCCCATGCGTTGCCGGGCGAATTTCCATTTGTTAGGGGTACACAACCAACAAAAAACAATTGGCTCGTTAGGCAAGATTTTGAGGCATCAAATCTACAGGTGGCAAACACCCGAGCAGTTGATGCTATTAATCTAAGGGGTGTTGAGTCGGTTGGGTTTAGAACCAAATTCGACGAAAAAGTTACAACCAAGGATCTTGCAACCCTACTAAAAGGTATCGACCTAACCCAAACCGAGGTGAACTTTTTATCGGATTGCACCTCATGCAAGCTGCTACCAGCGCTTATTAGCTACTTAAAAGAGGCTAAAATTGATGCGAAAAAAGCCAAGGGCTCATTCAACTATAGCCCGCTAACCGCGCTAAGCCTAAACGGTAAATTTTGCGCTGATACAAAAACCATTGCCAATCGCACAAAAGAAGTTATAGAAGCGGGTCGCGAGCTTCCAATGTTCAAGTTGCTGGCCGTTAGAGGCGACATATTCCGCAATGCCGGTTCGTCCGTGGTACAAGAGTTGGCCTTTGCCCTTTCAATGGGTGTTGAGTATATTAACTGGCTAACAGAACAGCAAATTAAGCCCGCAGAGGCACTTTCGAAAATAAAATTTACCTTAGGTATTGGTTCCAGCTACTTTATGGAAATAGCTAAATTTAGAGCAGCACGTTACCTCTGGGCAAAAATTGCAGAAGCATACGGTTGCAAACAGCAAGCGGCTATTTGTATCCACGCCGAGAACGTAACATGGAACAAAACCGTTTACGACCCCTACGTAAATATGCTTCGCACTACAACCGAAGCCATGTCGGCAGTACTTGGTGGTATTCATAGTTTGAATGTTTTACCATTCAATGCTCCATACGAAGAACAAACTCCATTCGCTGAAAGGATTGCTCGAAATCAACAGATTATCCTCCGTGAGGAGTCGTACCTCGACAAGGTTGCCGACCCTGCTGCGGGAAGTTACTATGTTGAAACGTTAACCCAATCTATCATAACCCATGCATGGAACCTATTTAATAAGGTTCAGGATATGGGCGGATACACCGAAGCGTTCACCAAAGGTTTTATACAGAACGAGGTAAATGCGGTTGCTAGCAAACACGAATCGAATGTTGCCACTCGTCGTAAAACCGTACTGGGAACAAATCAGTTTCCAAACTTTAACGAGGTGGCCGACCAAAAAGTGGTAACCCTTGATACCGTAACCAAGCCAACCGTTAAGAAGGCCGAAGGTGCTACTTGCGAACCACTTAACCTGTACCGCCAATCGCAAGCAATGGAAGAGCTAAGATTCAAAACCGATGCTTCGGGCAAGCGGCCAAAAGTATTTATGCTAACCGTTGGAAACCTTACTTTCCGTCGTGCTCGTGCACAATTTAGCAGCAACTTTTTTGCCTGTGCAGGCTTTGAGGTAGTTGATAACATTGGTTTCAAAACCGTTGAAGAAGGCGTAAAAGCTGCGCTTGATGACAACAGCGACATTGTGGTTATCTGCTCATCCGATGATGAGTACGAAACTCTTGCTACTGAGGCTTTCGAAAAGATTAATGGCAAAGCCATTTTTGTGGTTGCTGGCGCACCTGCCAGCCAACCTGCTCTCGAGGCCAAAGGCATAACTAATTTCATTAGCGTTAAAAGCAATGTGCTTGAAACATTAAAAGGTTATCAAAAACAGCTGGGGATAATTTAAGGGTAAGAGGAATATAGAGACACAAAGACACAGAGAAAAGGAAGATATGTCTTCAGAAGAATACAATAGGTTAACAGAAAAGGTAATTACAGCGGCCATAGATGTGCACAGGGAGTTAGGACCTGGGCTGTTGGAGTCGGTTTATCAGCATTGCCTTTTCGAAAAATTATAACCTCAGTGCCTCAGCGTTAACTAAATTATTAAAACGAAATACAAATGAAACCAGATTTCAAACAAATAAACATAAATCAGGAGTACGCTGCCCAAAAGGTAAAATCGCAGCAAGCGGGATTTGAGACGCCTGAAAAGATTACTGTAAAACCTGTTTATACCAAGAACGATTTGGAGAAAATGGAGCACCTAAACTATGCAGCAGGTCTAGCCCCATTCCTTCGCGGACCATACAGCACCATGTACGTAATGAGGCCATGGACCGTTCGCCAGTATGCAGGTTTCTCAACAGCCCAAGAGTCGAATGCTTTTTACCGTCGCAACCTCGCTGCGGGGCAAAAAGGGCTATCAGTTGCTTTCGACCTAGCAACACACCGTGGATACGATAGCGATCATCCACGCGTTGAAGGTGATGTGGGTAAGGCTGGTGTAGCCATCGACTCGATTGAGGACATGAAAATTCTTTTCGATGATATTCCATTGGATAAGATGTCGGTATCAATGACCATGAATGGTGCGGTACTACCCATAATGGCATTCTACATAGGTGCTGCGCTTGAGCAGGGAGCTACCCTCGAGCAGCTAGCCGGTACAATTCAGAACGATATCCTGAAAGAGTTTATGGTGCGTAATACATACATTTACCCACCCGAATTCTCAATGAGGATTATTGCCGATATTTTTCAGTATGCCGCTAAGCATATGCCTAAATTCAACAGCATCTCAATTTCGGGATACCATATGCAGGAAGCTGGCGCCACAGCCGACATTGAGCTAGCTTATACCCTAGCCGATGGGCTTGAGTACCTACGTACTGGAATAAATTCGGGATTAGATGTCGATGCATTTGCTCCTCGCCTATCGTTCTTCTGGGCCATTGGCATGAACCATTTTATGGAGATTGCCAAGATGCGCGCAGCACGTATACTCTGGGCCAAAATTGTGAAGCAATTCAATCCTAAAAATCCAAAATCGCTAGCATTACGTACGCATAGCCAAACATCGGGATGGAGCTTAACCGAGCAGGATCCGTTTAACAACGTGGCGCGTACTTGTATTGAAGCCATGGCTGCTGCGCTTGGCCACACCCAAAGTTTGCACACCAATGCATTGGATGAGGCCATTGCTCTACCAACCGACTTCTCGGCGCGCATTGCACGTAACACGCAGCTATATCTTCAGCAAGAGACAGATATTACCCGTGCGGTTGACCCATGGGCTGGCTCTTACTACGTTGAGAAGTTAACACACGAAATTACACACAAGGCTTGGGCACTTATACAGGAAGTTGAAGAGCTCGGCGGCATGGCAAAAGCCATTGAGACCGGTATTCCAAAGATGAGAATTGAGGAAGCGGCAGCACGCAAGCAGGCTCGTATCGATTCGGGAAGAGATAAAATTGTTGGAATAAATGAGTATCGCCTAGACAAAGAGGATCCAATAGAAATTCTCGATGTTGATAATACGGCAGTACGCGAAAGTCAGCTAAAAAGGCTTAAAGAGCTAAAAGCCAACCGCGATGAGGCCAAAGTTCAAAAAGCACTTGCAGCCATTGAGCACTGCGCCAAAACGGGTGAGGGCAACCTACTCGAGCTATCGGTTGAAGCTGCCAGACTACGCGCTACCTTAGGCGAAATTTCGGATGTATGTGAGAAGGTTGCTGGCCGTTACAAGGCCGTTATTCGTTCAATTTCAGGAGTTTATTCAGCAGAAGCTATGGATGATAAAGTATTTGCAGAAGCCCGTGAACTATGCGATAAGTTCGCAAAGCTAGAGGGTCGTCAGCCCCGCATAATGATTGCGAAAATGGGACAGGATGGACACGACCGTGGTGCAAAAGTTGTGGCCACAGGTTACGCCGATATAGGTTTCGACGTGGATATAGGGCCTCTATTCCAAACCCCCGCCGAAGCGGCTAAACAAGCCGTTGAGAACGACGTTCACATTCTTGGAGTATCCAGCTTGGCAGCAGGGCACAAAACGCTTGTTCCTCAGGTAATGGCTGAGCTAAAAAAACTTGGTCGTGAGGATATTATGGTAATTTGCGGTGGTGTAATTCCATCACAAGACTATCAGTACCTATACGATGAGGGTGTAGCCGCCATTTTTGGCCCAGGCACATCGGTGGCTCTTGCCGGAAAGCAAATTATTGAGCTGCTACTTCAGAAGTTTGAAGACTAATTTAACATAACAATAGGTCTATATATGCGGGGGAGTTTGGCGATGCCAAACTCCCCCGCTTTTTTCAACAACTTTGTTCAAAAAAAACCGTGAAGTTTATTTTGCAATGTGCCAAAATATGAGTTATTTTAATTAATATATTGATATTAATGCCTTTGACTACAGATTAAAAAAAGTAAAAATGAGCACCCTAATTATTAAGCAACCAAAGGACAAGGAAAAATACTACGACGAAAGCAATTTCAAAATTTATATTAATGGTGAACTTATTGAGAAACTTGGGCAAAACGAAACGAAAGAAATAACAGTTGAAGGCAGCAATATAGAAGTTAAAGCAAAATCGAATGGTTTTGGTGGTAGTGCTAAAGTCATAATGGAGCTAGAAGAAAAACAGAGCTGGAAATAGTTATAACTAAGAGATTATATAACCCAATGGTGGTTGGGTTTCTTTTCCCATTCCTTGTAATAGCTCTGCATAATACTGAAACCTACTGGGTGAAAATATTAGTTGCTGCTATTGCAATTCTGATTGTTGCGTGGGCAACTGATTATTACTTCACAAATAAAGACAAGGCTATTAGTATAGCAAAGGTAGTTTAAGGTGTAGTTTAGAATTATATTTTTAGTAAAAATTGCAAGTAAATTATGAAGAAAAAACTGACGTGTTTGCTGATTCTATTCGCCTCATTCCTTTCTGTACACTCTCACAATGACACAATTACAGGTTATAAGGCAGGATTTCTTTTTGAGCCGAGTGGCAGGTTCTATAACTTTAGCCCGCTTAATAAAGTATTGAAAAATGCAGGGTTTAGCGGAGTAGAAAATAATGCTATTGGGTTTTCGATGGGACACACATCGAGGTTCACTGATAAGAATTCCTACGGCTCATATTTTGTAACCCTACTAGAAACAGATGTTCCAAACTCTGAAAACATTAATAAAAAAGCAGGCATTATAATGATTGAACTAGCCACCGAAATGCATTGGGTTATTTCAAAGAGTTCAAAATGGCTGATATACCCGTATTCGGGTATCGGGATTAGTTACAGCAGACTAAAACTTACTGAGACCTTAACAGATTTAACTTTCGACCAAGTTCTCACAGATATCTCTTTGGAAGAAAAAAACGAGAAATACTTATACAATAAAGAACCACTTATATTTGCTAACATAGGCATAGGAATAGACCATAAAATGATGATTTCAAATATGGACCATTACCTTGGACTTAACCTTGGATATAGGTTGTCAACAAAAAGTGATTGGGGGCACGCTGGCTCGCCAACAACAAATTACAACTGTTTGGAGCTGAAACTAAAAATGCGGTTTGAGAGGAATAATAAAAAACCAAAACATTTAAGACCAAACTATTACAGGTACTTTAACTAAAATATAAAATACTTTAGTCATAATACGTTCGGAGTGAGTTTTAAAATTTCATAAAAACCACTCCCCCTATTGATAAAAGTTTAACATATAGTTACTTTTGGCTTACTAAAATTTCACAGAAAAGCCTTCGGATATTCTAACCCTAAATTTCGTGAAGTGAAAAGCACAATTAACCTATTCCTCCTATTTATAATAAGCGTTTCAGCTTTTGCTCAGAACAATTTAGAAGTTGAGATTTCAACAAAAAGGCTTGTGCGCGATGTATACTTTTTAGCATCCGATAGCCTTGGGGGACGAAAATTCCCCCATAAAGGGAGCCAGATAGCAGCCGAATATATCGCCTCGGAATTTGAGGCTATTAACCTAAAGCCCATTCCCAATAACCCTAAAGCGTATTTTCAAGAAATGCCCGTTACCAAACTCGACAAGGGCGAAACACGGATTTTTGCCAACAAAATACCACCTGTTGCGGGCTTTTACTACTCGTTTGCAGCCACAAAACCCATTTCCGACAGCCTTACACAACCCATTAAGTACTGGGGCAAGAGCACGCCGCCGCACCATAACCTTGGCGATACCATTGTGCATATTTACGGCAAAACAATGGATGATGCAATGGCACATCTGGAGGAAATTGCATCAAAAACCGATGCAAAATCGTTTGCCATTAGCTTACCCACAAAACGAAATAAACGATTTATTCGGAGAGAGCTAACCGCTTCGCGATATAGCTACCCAAATAGCATGTTGATCCGCAGCTCATCCGAATGGCTCTATCATCATCTACCTAAAACGGATGATACGCTTAGGGTATTTATGTTTAATAAAGAATTGACGGGGGATTTTTTTGAAAAATCTATTAAATCTCTAAATAAAGCGTCGGCAAAAGTAGGTAAAGAGAATCGCTCAACCAGCTTCCCAATATCCCAAGTAACCTACAAAACAGATTTCTTTATTAAAACCGATACGCTATTTGATAAAAATGTAATTGGGTATATCGAGGGTACCGACCTTAAGGATGAGGTGATTATTATTGGCGGACACTACGACCATTTAGGACGAATGCCCGATGGTTATTGCCTTGGTGCTGACGATAACGCATCGGGAACAGCTGGGGTTATGGAACTAGCACGAATGTGTGCCCAGGCTCAAAGCAACGGGTTTGAATTTAGAAGGTCGATAGTTTTCATGGCCTTTTGTGCCGAGGAATCTGGGCTTAACGGCTCAATGTACTATGCGAATAATCCCGTTTTCCCGCTTGATAAAACGGTTATGATAATTAACATGGATATGATTGGTCGCCCTGACAACCGCCCCAACAAACCGGGCTATGCTTACACCACGCCAATAGGGTTTGGTAAGGTAAAACGCCCAACCAAACGGCTACTTCGTAAGGTAGATAGGCAGATGAGCAACACGGAGTTCTACCTAAAGCAAGATTTTCCTGAAAATATAATGTGGCTAATGGGCTCAGACCATTTCCCTTTTCACAGAAAAGGAATTCCAGCACTCATTGTAACTACCGGCACACATGCTGACTACCACAAGTCAACCGATACACCCGATAAGATTAACTTCAGAAATATGGCAAACGTACTAAAGGCAATGTTTGTATTAATAACCGATATTGCTACCGAAGCCGATAAGTATCCTTTAAGAGAAAAGGAGTAAGGCTACTCCAACTCTCTAGGATCAAGCGCATCGCGTAACCCGTTGCCAATAAGCGTAAAAGCCAGCACCAAAAGCATAATGGCTACCCCTGGCATAATGGCCAAAAAGGCTTTATCCATTATAAGAAATCCGTAGTGGTCTTTTATCATTGTTCCCCACGAGGGAACTGGCGGCTGAACACCAATACCAAGAAAACTCAATCCGGCCTCAAGCAGTATGGCAGTGGCAAAGTTTCCGGCCGAGATTATTGCAACGGGGCCCATTACGTTGGGCAGGATATGCCGGAAAATAATTCGCATTTTACCAAAGCCTAGCACCTGGGCAGCCTCAACAAATTCTTTCTCTCTTAAACTCATTACCTGACCGCGTACAACCCTAGCCACCTCTACCCACATGGTTAGGCCAACAGCCACAAAAATTTGCCAAAAGCCCTTGCCCAAAACCATGGTTAATGCAATTACCATAAGCAGCGTGGGGATTGACCACACCACGTTAACAAACCACATTATAAAATCGTTGAACCACCCCCGAACGTAACCTGCAAGCGCACCCAGTATAATACCAATTATCAACGATATGGCAACGGCTATAAACCCCACTGCCAGCGATATGCGGGCTCCAATAATTAGCCTACTAAGCATATCGCGCCCAAACCTATCGGTGCCCAACCAAAACCGCTGGGTTTTAATAAAATCTCTTTCAATAATCAATTCTATATCGGCAGCCGAGTGTTCTTCCGTTATTCCATTATAATCAACTATGGTAATTAGGTTTGGCATGTGATGGATATTTTCTGGCTTTTGATTTGGGAACAGAATTTCCTGAACCGAATAGGTGCTCTCAATGGTAAGGCTATCCTCGGGTTCGGTATATTCGGTAAGAATGATGTTCCAGTCTTCTAGACGATAGGATAGCATTGGCACTTCCCTACAGCTGCTTGGCCAACCCATAAAAAGACCACTAAAAAACCCCCGTTTTTCACCCTTCGTTTTATTGGGGATTAGGAAGAAATCGGCCTTAAATCCTGGTTTTTTAGTCGCAATTTCTAGATGTTGATTATTTGCCCAGGGAGTTGAATCGGGTGCAATTAGGTAACCGAGAAAAGCCATTAGGGCAACTGCTCCTACAAACAATGAGGAGTAGAGCGAGAGCCTATTACCGAAAAACTTTCGGAATGCCACTCGCCACGGAGATCCGCTTCTGCTAGTAGAAACATTCATTTGTTGCCATTTCCGCTTCTTCCTTTCCACGTGTTGCTAGTAAAGATAGCCATACCAAAGGCCACGACTATATATATCGGGTAGATCAACTGTAAAAGTACAAAAACATTCAGTAGCGATAGTTTATGGTATCGCTTTAAATAGGGGAAAAGCATCAGAATATCGGCTACCGATTTAACCACAAACCCAACGGCAAGCATTTTTAAGTAGATAGGATTCCAAAGTGAAAGAAACATTAAGCAAACAAGCATCAAGTTAAATAGCAATACTATAAAACCAACCGATATGGCAGTAAAATCGGTATATTTAGTTGATTTTGAAGCCCAGCGGGCACGCTGATTGAAAAATGCTTTCACATTTTTGGCTGGCTGCGTAAAAACCAATCCATCCTTACCTGTTAAGCTAGATATTTTGAAATCCTTTTTGCGCTTGGCACTATGCAACAGAAAAACATCGTCGCCCGATGCTTGATTTGGATTAAGCATCTGCACATCGAAACCCAATCGACTTTTACTAAACGAAAGGTTGGCCGAGCTGGCCATAAATGGAATACCCAGGCCACATGCCCCGATACTACTGGCAGTCAGACTAGCATGCTCAAGGGCTTGAATGTTGCTAAAAATAGAGTTACCTGTCGAAATCATTACAGGCCCAATAAGCATATCTACTTTTAACGCTTTATACTGTGACGAGATAGTGCGTAGCCAATCCTTTGGGTGCGTGCAATCGGCATCGGTTAGGACAATAATATCGTTTTTTGCAAGTTTAATACCCAAGGCAACGGCCTGTTTCTTACCCGCTAAATCGGCAGGAAGTTGAACCAGTGAAATATTAGGGTATTGCTTTGCCCATTGGGTTACAATATCACTAGTTGCATCGTCAGAATGGTCGTTTATCAGCACCAACTCGAAGCGTTGCAAGGGGTAATGTTGCCCAAATATCGACCTCAACAATCGGTCAATAACCTGCTCCTCGTTACGAACCGCCACAACTATTGAAATGGGTATGCTAAGGCTTGGTTTGACGCCATGCTTTTGCTTAAAAAACAGACCCAATGCAAAAAGGGCAATTATAGTGAAGTAAAGCAAGCAAATAGCACCAAAAGCAACCTGAAAAATGCACATAGTCTACTTGGTTGAAAGGAATTGGGTAATCCGCTCCTCGGCTTGCTTTATCTCGTGAGCTGGACTAGCAATGTTTAGGCGCACCCAGCCTGTATGGTTCTTACTAAAATGCTCACCCGGAATAATAGCCACACCGGCCTTGTTGTACAACTCGCTGGCAAACTGAAATCCATCGGTAATGCCCTTGGGTAATTTTGCCCATATAAAGCATCCTCCGTTGGTAGGCGGAATATAAAAACCTAGCTTACTTAATGTTGCCGAAAGGTTATTGAAATTAGCTTTAACTTTCTCTCTAAAGTTGGCTACAAAATCATTACCATAATTATACGTTGCCAAGTAGCTAGCCAACGCCACCTGCTGAACCGAAGGTGCACAAAGGCCTATGTAATCGTGGATAGCTCTTAGCCCTACCCTATGCTGCTGGTGAGCGTAAAGGTAACCTATACGCCAACCCGTGATGCAAAGCATCTTCGAAAAGCTATTGACATAAAACACGTTTGGCGAAATCTCGTCCAAAGGAATGTAGGATGGATTATCGAAATACAAACCATTGTAAACGGCATCAAAAACTAAATAAAAGTTCAGCTCATTGGCTAAATCTATTAAAATTCCAACTTCCTCCTTACTCCAAACCTTTCCGTAGGGATTTCCGGGCGATGAAAGAAAAATAACCTTCACCCCTTTACTGGTAATGGTATTTCGTAATTCGTCTACAGAAAAAGAAAAATCTTGATTGAGGGGGTAGCTAATAAAACGCATGCCAAATATTGAGGGCAGCTGGCTGTAACTCTCATATGCAGGCTCAAAACTCAGGGTGCAAAAATCATCGCCTAAAATCTTGTTGAAATAGCTGTAAATAAGCGATAGCGCCTCGGTTGCACCCTGCACAACCAAAAAATTATCACGCTCAACAGCATAGCTGCTGGCGTATTGCTTATGTATTGCATCAATAAGATTATGATTTCCAATGCTGGGGGCATACTGGTGAACATCATCGCTAATTACAGAGCGTAATGCATCGAGTAATTCCTTTGGCGGCTGAAATCCAGGAATTCCCTGTGCCAGATTTATTCCTCCGTGCTGTTTTACCAGATTACTAAAATGGCTTATGTAGGAGCCCTGTGGCTTGATTGCAGGTTTACTCATCAAGTTTAATATTAAACCCCAAAGTTAATGAGTAATGGGTAGAAAATGAAACATGATCGATAATAGTAAATGGCAAAATATCAATAATCGTGGGGTTCGCCCGCGGTTATAGAAATATCGCTCCTTCGGAGCTATACGTTGTATATTCGAACAGGCTATGCCTAAACCAAACGGGTATTAGGTTCCGCTTCGCACTTCATTCAAAATAAAAACCGACCAAGGTCGGTAACCTAGTCGGCTTAAATGTATTTTAACCCCAACTATTCATTCGAATAATTGCTGTCTTCGGCAGCGACTATGTTGGGATAACCCGCATTTGTATTCATCTTCACTAAATTTGATGAATAATGCGGGTTAATGGCACTAGAATGTATGAATATACGCAGCGGGTGAATCCAAAACCTGAACTCTTTCTGAACTTTTAACACCCACAGCACTATTCTTAAGCAGGGCATCAACTACGTCGTTGGTTTTTTCTGCTGCAACGCTAAAAGTACTCTGCACCAACGAGGATGCTTTTCTGTCCTTAGACCTAGATACAATCATCTTTAAACGCGATACGGTAGAACCTGTGGCACCTGCCTCCATCCCTGCCACTTTCAACTGTTCCTCGGCATCCTCTTCGGTAACAACCGAAATTTCGCAGTTATCGTTGGGTAGCCAAAGCTGCTTATCAATAGTATCTACACCATCAGTATCGAGGCGTTTACGCCAAGAGGTACTACCCTTTAGCTGGTCAACGGCTGCAATTATTTGCTCCATACTAGCAGCGTACTGCTGCCTACCTACACGCATGCGAGTATCAATCAATCCGAAGCTTATTGGGGTTTGGTATATAAAACCTCGGCCAGGTTTATCAAGCCTTCCCTCCTCGAGAAGAAGCTTAATAATACTTTCCGTATCCTGCTCTGGCATAATAAGATGCACCACCTCTTTTTCTGGAGAGATGGTGATTCTAATAAGCCCCATTTGGTCGCGCAAATCGTTACTAATACCATGCGTAATTAGGGGTACACATATCCCCAGGTCAAGAGCAACCTTTGCCATTTTCTCGCCGCTACCCGGAACGGAAAGCACGCAAATAACGTAGGATAATTTCTTTAGATAGGGTATATCGTGGGGAACATCACTCTTAATCTCATCAAAATCAATAAATATTGGCTCTTTTTTTGTGAACTCTATCAAATCTTGCGAGAATACTGTTCCCCTGCCAGGTGTATTAAATCCACCTACCTTCACAAGGTAATCCATAACCGTTCGGGCTTGCTTTCGCTGTACTGTAAACCGAAAAACATCAACAGGAGTACTTTGGAGCTTAGCAGTTGAACCCGGCAGGCCAAGGTTTCGGGGAGTAATAAACTCTCTAGCCGTTCGTCCAGTTTCACCAAATATAGTATTTATGCCCAGCTTAAAAACCTGCTCAACAATCTTATCGCTAAACATCTTGTTAGCAATACAGGTTATTCTGCTCACCCTATGCGGAGAGTGGACTCCCTTGTCGAGTTGTGTTTTCCAAACAGCCCTCGAGGGGGAAAAATTCTTTTGCGATGTGGTATTATCTCTATTCATCATCATGCTCGGTTGATACGTTAACAATTCGTTTTTGACGTGCACGGGTTATTAGCCCAAAGATAAGCACCGTAAGTACTGGCGAAAAGGATGCACAGGCTAAAATTCCAAACCCGTCAACAACGAAAAGTTCGCCACCAATACTCAACCCCATTGCCAGTACTAATGGCACGGTAACGGGGCCAGTGGTAACACCACCACAATCCCACGCCATGGAGGTAAATTCGTCCTCACTAAAATAGGTTAACAACAAAAGAATAAAGTAACCTGGAAAAATAAGCCAAATAAGCGGTATATCGTAGAGTATTCTTAGCACACCCAGAACAAGACCAATGCCAACCCCCAGCGAAACGACAGACACTATTTGGGAGCGTTTCACGGCACCAACCGTCATCTCCTCCACCGTTATACCAAGGGCATTAAGGGCAGGCTCGGCCATTGTTGCACCAAATCCCATTCCGAAAGCAAAAAGCAGAACAAGAAGAACACCTAAAATAGTAAGGTTTGGCCCCAGCAAAGGCGCTCGCTTTATCACATGCTCGTATATATTATTCTCCTTATCGTAATTATCTGGTATAAATTCGACCACCTCATTTTTACCATCCTGCGTAAGGTTAAAAAATTGTGCTTTAGAACCATCAACCGCTATTGTGCTAAAAACAACCGTGGTATCAAATGGGGCAATCATTTTACTATCAATAAATTTGGCCTCCTTGCTGAATGCCCTGGGTAGCTGTGCACCAACCTGACCTCCTAATGGGCCTAAACCCAAACGAATTCCTGAAGTTAGAAGTATCATACCAACCAAAGTAAACGCTATACCCAGTGCAAACTCATCTTTGAAGCGTAATTTTTCGCGAAGGAATAAAAGGAGTACAATAAGCAGCAGTAATGTTAATGGTATAACTGCCTGCAGTGCAATTTTCGATTCCTCTTTAAATACTTTAGAAACAGGAATCCCCGATGCAACATCTAAGGGTTCGGTTTTTACTGAGGCGATATATTTTCGTTCGCTCTCGGAGGCTCTTTTGCTAAGCCAGGCATCAAACGACATTTCGCCAAGCATATCTTTTAACACCGTGGGATTATTGGCAAGCTGGTTAAGGTTTTCAAGATAGAGCGCTTCATCGGCAAAAAACGATTTGCGACCAACCTCACTTCCTCGAGTAAAAGCATGATTTAGAAGAGCGGCTTCATCATCGAAAAGTTTAAGCGCATTCTCCCTGTTCTCTTCCGAAAAGAAATGAGCTTCGGTTGTTGTATCTGGCGACGATGAACGGAGAGCTAAACCCAGAATTAGCACGCTAAAAACTGGGAGGATTGAGGCAAGTAAAATAATACCAAACCCCCCACCCGTCGCCTTATTCTTACTCGCAGCCCTTGAAACACCAATACCCAAAGCTAGCACAAGGGGAACCGTTACCGCTCCGGTTGTTACTGCTCCCGAGTCCCATGCCAATGCAATAATTGAATTTAATTTTTCATCAAAAGACAAGAAAAACGTAAAAACCAGGGCAGCAGGGATAAGAATAAAAATAAAGGGCTTTATTGAAAATTCGTAGTAGAATCTAACCATACCTATAACCACTGCTATCCCAACACCTGCACCTATGGTATAAACCAGAGCCTGTGTATGGCGCTCAAGAAGCATATAAAGCATGGGGGCATCCCAAGCGGTAACCCCAGCACCGGCTGTACGCAATGAGCTAATTGCAGGCTCTGCAATGGTTGAACCAAAACCGAGGAATACTCCAAATATCGAAATAAAGAGAATTCCGAATTTTACGGGCATCTTAACACCTACCCTTTCGCCCAGAGGCATAAGCCCCAATATAAGCCCCTCGAGAAATAGCGCCAAACCCAAAACCACCAAACCAATACCACCTGCAATAGACCACGCATCGGCAAGTGGCACTCTTAGGATGACTACCTGAAAGGCAACTAAATAAAATATAATAAACGCAATTAGTTTAATTTGCTCAACTATGCGATCCTTAGCATAGCCACCAAGCATACCTACAGCGTTTTTAAAGGGGAGTTTAATTCGCTTTTTCATTAAGAGAGATATGATTATATGGTTTTGTGAATAAAATTAATCAAAAATAGGAAATTAAACCAATATATCTCGACATTTTGAATTTAACCCGCATTTGTATTCATCTTTTACAAATTTGATGAATAATGGGGGGGGCTAAAAAACATTATAGCAATTAATAAAAATATGAAGCAATAGCCCGCAGGTTTTCAGTCAGTTTATTCACTCCCTACCTGTATAGACTGAAAAAACACTACAAACATTTCATGTAAGTATTTTAAGTATAACGAATTTCGATTAGTGTTTCTAGCTGATTTATTCTAATTTTGCGCTCTTAGTTACGCTAACACATATTTATTTTACTATGGAAACAATTAACGATGGTGCCTTTATTCCCGAAAACGAAGGGTATAAAAAGGTGGAGAGATGGAATACTAAAAAGACGGAGAAATTAGCTTACCATTACAAGGAGGCTCTTAAATTACTAGGTGAAGATGTAGAGCGCGAGGGGCTGGTTGACACGCCAATACGCGTAGCCAAAGCGGTACAATTTTTAACCCATGGCTCTTCGGTAGACCCTGCAAAAATTATCCAATCGGCTAAGTTTAAGGAAGACTACAAGCAAATGGTTATAGTAAAGGATATTGAGATATACTCAATGTGCGAACACCATATGATCCCCTTTTATGGCAAGGCCCACGTAGGGTATATTCCTAATGGGTATATCACTGGGCTTAGCAAAATTGCCCGGGTTGTTGAGGCATACGCTCGCAGGCTTCAGATTCAAGAACGGCTAACCGTTCAAATTCGCGATTGTATTGAAGAAAACCTAAAACCGCTAGGTGTTGCAGTGGTAGTTGAGGCAGGGCATATGTGCATGCAAATGCGTGGTATTCAGAAACAGAATTCGGTTACCACAACCTCGGCATTCACCGGAATATTCCTATCGCAAAGCAAAACCCGTGAGGAGTTTATAAACCTAATTGGCACAAAGCTGCATTAGCCCCAATTATTCATTCAAATAATTGCTGTCTCCGACAGCGACTTAGCTGAACCCATACCATAAGTTATTCCTTACTACCATAGGCCAAATCGCCCGCATCGCCCAGTCCTGGAACAATATACGACTTAACGGTAAGTTCGTCATCTAAAGCACCCAGCCAAATAGTTACATTTTTGCTAGGCAAGTTTTTTTGAGCGTATTCAACCCCTTCTTTCGATGCTACTATTGACACTATATGAGTGTGCTTAGGGGTTCCTCGCTTAACCAGCTCATTGTACGACAACACCATTGACGCACCAGTTGCAAGCATTGGGTCTGCAAGTATTAAAACCTTACCATCAATTGATGGGCACGAGAGGTGCTCAAATGCAATTTTGAACGCCCCATCCTTTCCATACTTGCGATAAGCGGAGATGAAAGCATTTTCGGCACCATCAAAATAGTTTAGAAATCCATTGTGCATTGGCATTCCAGCTCGCATTATCGATGCAATAACTATATCGTCATCAGGTATCATCATATCGGCTATGCCTAGTGGGGTTTGAGCCTGCACCGGTTTATAGCTAAAGGTTTTACTTATCTCGTAAGCAAAAACTTCGCTAATCCGCTCCAAGTTTCGCCTAAACCTCAGGGTATCATTCTGTATCGAAACGCTCCTCAATTCGTACAAAAATTTATTCAGCAAAGTATTCGAGTCTCCTAGTATTTTCACCATAATATAAATTTGTAGGTTGCTAAAGTAGCAATAAAAAGTGTTAAGAATAAAAAATTATGCCTACAATAGTATGTATCCCCTACAGTACTGAATTATCGGCAAAAGAGTAGCATTTCTGGTTAGTTACAATTACGTGATCGAGGAGGGTGATATCGAGGGTGCTAGCTGCCTGCTTAATTTTTTTTGTGATACGAATATCGTCATCGCTGGGAGAGTGATTTCCCGAAGGATGATTGTGACACAATATCAGTCCAATGGCATGGTTTAGTAATGCGGCACGCATTATTTTCCGAACATCAACTATGGTTGCCGTAAAGCCTCCCTCGCTAATTCGAACCTTATCGATTATTTTATTTGAGCGATTCAGTAAAA
This sequence comes from Bacteroidales bacterium, assembly GCA_028708425.1. GTDB lineage: Bacteria > Bacteroidota > Bacteroidia > Bacteroidales > Tenuifilaceae > Perlabentimonas. The sequence continues at coordinate 36,390 of JAQVYY010000008.1, read as the reverse complement.
GCAACCAGAACTCTTCGTGAGGGATATCCGCCAAAAGTGGCTGAAACACATCAATCACATCATTACTTGAGGTAATCTGTTTGCGGTTAATTGCCTCGCTAATTTTTCGCCTACGCCCCAGCTCAAGGGCAGCCATTATGGTAACCCCTTTTGCCACGCCAATACCTTTTGTTTTGGTTAGCTCTTTCAACGAGAACCGGCCTAGCTCGTTAAGGTTATTATTCGCGCTATTTAAAATACGCTGCGAGATACCTACGGCTGTCTCATTTTTTGTACCCGATCCAATTAGTATTGCCATTAACTCGGCATCGCTAAGGGCTGCAACACCTTTACTAATCATTTTTTCACGAGGGCGGTCGTCTTCAGCCCATTCTTTGATGGTAAGCGGTTTTGAATTTTCCTGCATTGAAAATACCGGTTGTTTGCTACAGGGAAATTACAAAGAAATAGTGTTAGCAAAAAATTTTTGCATAAAAAAAGCTCGCCAATGGCGAGCTAAACCCTAAATACATCCAATACTTTTACTATAAAGAGTTAACATGCAAAGAGATAGAACGCTTGAGATTGGCCGCTTTATTCTTATGTATGATATTCCTTTTAGACAACTTATCTAGCATAGATGTTACCTTGGGTAACATTTCGCTTGCTGCCTCTTTATCGGTAGTTTCCTTTAAAATTTTATATGCATTACGTGTTGTACGTGCAGCATACCTATTCTGAAGTCTTACAGTTCCCGAATGACGAACTCTTTTTAGTGCTGACTTATGATTTGCCATTATACTATTTTTATTAAAAAAAATTGTAGCCCGTAGGGGAATCGAACCCCTGTTACCAGGATGAAAACCTGGCGTCCTAACCCCTAGACGAACGGGCCATTATTTCACTTATTATCGCCTTACCATTGTTAAGCGGGTGCAAAGGTAACTGAAAAAATATTTTATACAAAAAAAAGCAAGGTAAAATGTAAAAATATTTAAGGAAATATTGCTTCGCATCCAAAAAACCTGAATATCCAATACTTAACCCCAACTATTCATTCGAATAATTGGGGGTCTCCGACAGCGACTAAGTCTCACAACCAATTTTGTTACCCAAAATTGACCTCCAATATGTTGCGGTAACCCGCATTTACATTCATTAACAAATTTGACGAATAATGCAGGTTAAAACGAATTCAACATTACACGGGTTGGTGTATTAACATGGCGGGCTAAGCTAAAATATTTATTTATCCATAACCCATCATTATTTAAACTCTCTTGTTACAGACAAGTTTTTATTGCCAAGTATATCTAACACCTAGTGAAACTCCCCAACCAAAACCACCATCATTATATCCAATAAAATCGAATATTGGGCGAGTATCTAAGCTCAGTAAAATTGGCGCATTAAGGTGATTAAAATCGTACTCTAACCCTATTTGACCACCAATTCCAAGGGTTAATCCTGATTTAATTTTATTGTCATCATTAGTCCGGCTATAGAAACCAACTGCAGCACCAGGGCCAGTATACCAGTTTAGGCCTTCGGTTATATTCCAATTCCATTGGTATGTTCCAGAAACAAAAAGGTTACTGTAATTTTCACTCCCGCCAAACCCAAGATCAAACTCAAGCCTGTTTGTTTCACTTAATCCATGCTGATAAGAAATTTCTCCGCCAAAAACAGAACCTCCACCAAATCTCAAACCAATTGCACGAGGGTGAACCTGCGCTTGTAAGGCAAGTCCTGTACCTAAAATAAAACATAAAATTACGATAACTTTTTTCATTTTTCAATAAATTAAATTTCTCCTACTCGTATGGCTTTTCGGTTTCGCCTTATTTTGCGTGATATCGTATCGCCACATTTTGTCTGCAAAGGTAGCACTAATATATTATTATGGATTTAACCATGTACATTTTCATCTAAATTAACATTTAGAATCACTGTTATCCGGTAAATCTTTTGAGATTCTTCGCTAACGCTCAAAATGACGAACCCTTAACAGGATTTATAAGAAGAGGGGGGCTAGCTGGCGGCTAGTCAAAATCTAACTCTTCACTGTCGATATCTTTGGGTTTTGCAGTACTAATATAGTACTTCGTTGATGTACCCGTCGTTCCCTCATAATCGTATACAGGAATAGGTTTAAAACCTAGTTTTTTTAATGAAGCCATGGCCGCCTTATTGTCGAAATCGGCCTCGACCAGCAACCTTTTAAATAGTTCGCTTCCCGATGCCCATTTTAGCATACCCCGCATAGCTTCGTAACCATAACCCTTACGACGATACGGCGATTCGATACTAAAATAAACTTCGACCTCGCCCTGAGCATTAGGCTTTCCATTAAAAGTAAACAAACCTACAATTGATTTAATATCGGTATCAATCATAGTCCATAGGGTATAAAAGAGGTAATCGTTAGACTTTTCTGACCAAAGGCCTTGCCTCTTCTCCAGCATTTCGGTTACCTCGGCACAGTAACTATCTGGCAAGCTAAATCCTGAGATATTGCATTTTGCCATCCTCTCGAACTTGGCTCTCGATTCGATAATCGCCTTAAACTCTTCGAGATTTAAAGGCTTTATTTCAAGTCGTGTGGTTACTACTCTCATGGCTTATGATTTGGTTAACAAATTTAGGGTTCGGTTTTATTTAGTTTTTAACCACCAGCAATAGTTTCGGCTAGCTGATTTACGTTTAGGTTAGCAAAATTACCCGACGACATCAGCAATAGGTTAGTATTACTCCACTCCATATCAAAAAGATACTGAAACAAATCTAATCCATTATCGAAAACCCTTAGGTTGCCATTCCTAAAGCTATCAGCTACCATTTCGCTGTTTATGGGAGGCAGCTTTTTATGTTCAAGCGTTCTCGGATTGTAGTACACTAGGGGCTGTGTAGCATCGTCTAAAGTTTCGGCATACTCCTTTAAAAAGTTTTTATTTAAACTACTAAAGGTGTGCAACTCTAAACACGCCACAAGTTTTCGGTGGGGATAGGTTTCTTTCAAAGCTTTTACGGTTGCCCTTACTTTTGATGGCGCATGCGCAAAATCGAGAAAAACATCGGTTGTGGCACCTTTTTTTATTAGCTGCAACCGCCTGGCCGCCCCTTTAAAAGTTGATATGGATTTATAGAACTGTTTATCACTTATACCCAAGAGCTTACAAGCCTCTTTGGCTGCCGATATATTCTCCATATTATGAGTTCCAAAAACATTAAGCTCAACCTCCCCGTTCTCCGTGTCTAAATACATCTTACTATTGCTAATTTTATGGGCATGGGCAACGTAGGATACAGTATTAGTACTTTCGGATGCTTTGGCACCCACCTCAGCTGTAAACTTATCGCTAGCACAGTAAATTAGATGCCCATGGGGCTCAATGGTATGGGTAAATAGCTCGAATTGCATTAGATACTGCTCAAAAGTAGGAAACACGTTGATATGATCCCACGAAATACCAGAAATAATGGCAATATGGGGCTTGTATAAATGGAACTTTGGGCGGGGGTCAATGGGAGATGTTAAATACTCATCGCCCTCAAAAATTGCAATGTTAGCACTTTCAGATAGCCCCACCATATTCTCAAACCCATCAATGTGAGCACCTACCATATAGTCGAATTTTCGGCCTGCATCCTTTAGCACGTGCATAACCATTGATGTAATGGTAGTTTTGCCGTGACTCCCTCCAATTACCACCCTGGTTTTACTTTTGGTTTGCTCATACAGGTACTCGGGATACGAGTATATTTTAATTGCTAGCTCTTTTGCACGGGCTAGCTCGGGATTATCGGCACGGGCATGCATGCCGAGAACAACGGCATCAACACCTTATATCTAGCTTATCTGGAAACCAACCTATCTTATTGGGCAGCAACCCATGATTCTGCAGTCGGCTACGTGAGGGGTCAAAAATCTCGTCGTCGGAACCCGATACACAGTACCCTTTTTGCTTAATGGCAATAGCCAAGCTGTGCATGGCACTTCCACCTATGGCTATAAAATGAATTTTCATCTGTCTGTTTTTTTATTTTCATAAGGTACAGATGGAACATCCATGTAATAGCCGTTGCCGTGTGTGGTAACGATATTGCCATGGATGGCTCATAACAGTTCTTTACCCCAATTATTCATTCGAATAATTGCTGTCTCCGACAGCGACTAGGTTTCACAACCAATCTAGTTGCCCAAAATTGGGCTCAACTAAGTCGGGGTAACGCGCATTTGCATTTATCTTTACTAAATTTGATGAATAATGCGGGTTTAGTGGTACAAAGTTAACCAAAAAACCATTGGGAGCCAGTATTTCTAAAACTTGAAAAATCTATGACGTAAGGTTTGGTATGAATATGTGTTGGTATAGATGCTTAGCCCCAATTATTCGTCCGAATAATAGCCGTTTGTAGCAACGACTAAACCTCACACATATTTTATTGCCGAAAATTGGGTTTTACTAGGTTGGGGTAACCCGCATTTGCATTCATCTTTACAATTTGATGAATAATGCGTGATAATAAGCGATAATTTTTTCAACCCACAAGATAAGGCTTGCTAAATATCTTTTACCAACACGTTAGCTGGAAGTGACTCCATACTCTCTGCAAACTCTTGGTGTATTCTTTCTATTCTATCCAAAATAGGATTGGAGAGCTCAATATGCGCTCCATGTTGTTCAATGGCCTGGATTACATATGCAACGGTTAATTTATCGACTGACTGTGCTGGTTGAAATGCAGGGGTTTTTGGCTCACGGGTATACGCCTTGGAAAGTATGTTGCAGCTGACCAGCCCATCGAGTAACGTCCTTACCAACCGAATGGGAAGCTTTACCTCTTTCGACAGCTCTTGGGCGGTTAGGGCCGGCTTACCATCCACAAATCGATTTAAAATAGTGTTGAGTATTAGTAACGACAGCGACTTACTTAGCTCGTCGCCTATATTGTCGGTTTCCATTTCGAATTCGTACAGGTTCTGATTCTGGTGCGAAAACGCAATTTCGGCGCCCAAAAGAACAATTAGCCAGCTTACCCGCAGCCATATTAACAAGAGCGGCAGCGCTGCGAAGCTACCATAAATAGCATTGTACTTTGATACACCTATCTGAAACTCAATGTAAACCCATTGAATAACCATAAAGGCCGAACCTGCTATAATTCCACCAATAATACCTGGCAAAAATTTCACTTTCGTGTTGGGCATCACAATATACAGCATGGCAAACACAACCCATATAATAACGTAAGGCAAAAGCTTTAACGAAAACATAACAAGCGGGGTAACATAGTTTAGCAGCTCAATTTTATCAGTTAGCCTATCAAATTGGGTTGTAATAAAAACATTCATACCGCTCCCCACTAATAGCAATACTGGGGCAACTACCATCATTGAAAGGTAATCGGCAAACTTTCGCGAAAAGGGACGAGCCGAGCGTATCCGCCATATATCGTTAAACGAATGCTCAATTTGCCCAAAAACTTTTATTACCGACCAAAACAGCACCGCAACACCAATACCAGCGATAAGGCCACCCCCAGTATTTTCGAGCAGCCGTGTTGTAAAGTCGAGCAGCTGCTCTAAAACAGCCTGCTGGTTCTGAAAACTTCTGTACAGCTGTTTCTCTAAATATTTCTCAAATCCAAATCCTTTTGCAACACCAAAAATCATGGCCAGCACAGGAACAATAGCCATTAATGTGTAGTAAGTTAACGCCGAGCCCCTGAGCAGCACCCTATCCTCAACAAACCCCCTGTACGCTAGCATTACTATTCGTAAAATTTGAATCCCAAGCCGATGCATGGGGCTGCAGTGTTGTAGCTGTACGCTCCAAATTCCTTTTGTAAGGAAATGCCTTACCTTATTAATATATTCAGGCAGGTTAAATTTCTTTTTTTTGGCTGTAATCATTGTTATATGATTTTATGACGATTCGGACTTTAAAACTAAAAAAAAATTTGCTCAACTCCTTTGCTCCTTTTTTATGATGAAATATAACCCTGACTAGATATTAGCATGCAAGTACTTCATCACTTCACATTAAAGCAGTGTAAATATATTAAAATTATATTAACCCCAATTATTCATTCGAATAATTGCTGTCGCCGACAGCGACTAAGTTTCACAACCAATTTAGTTGCCCAAAATTAGGCTCCACTAAGCTAGGGTAACCCGCATTTGCATTCATCTTTAACAAATTTGATGAATAATGCGGGTTAAATTGCTTGCTACCCTTACATTTTAGGGTATAAATACTAATTTCGTAATAAATTAGTTGGTAAATGCCCAGAGCAAAAGTACATCTTATTGCAAAAATTCTCGTTGCCGTTATGGTTTTCGGATTCGTTGTGTGGAGGATAGGAGAGCAGTGGGACAACGGTTTTTTTACGTTATCGCAGCTTGGGGAGATGCAAGAGAGAGTTTTTCACCTATATCTAATACTACTGCTGGCACCTATAAACTGGATAATTGAAGCGTACAAATGGCAAACTGCCATCACGAAATTTGAACCAACAAGTGTTTTTAGCGCGCTAAAAATTGTTTGGTATGGCATTGGAGCTGGACTGTTCACGCCAAATCGCATTGGCGATCCTATTGCCAGGGTTGCAATGCTAAACCCCGTAAACAGGGGTCAAGGGGCGGTAATGGCAGCGGTTTGTGCCATGAGCCAGCAGCTAGCCACAATACTGTTTGGGGGTGCGGGTTTTCTGCTAACATATATGTACGGCACATTGCCTGCCGTTGGGGTAATCTCAGGCATTGCGATACTCTTTGTGGCTGGAATATCGCTTTTTACCTTGGTAGTAGTTTTTAAATATGAGAAGTTAGCATCTTGGCTTCAGCGTATAAAGCCTGCTCAACGCTGGCTAAACCAATTAAACCTATCGTTAAATGCTCCCGCAGGAAAAACCATGCCCATCGTGCTATTTAGCATCCTCCGGTATGCCGTATTCTCTACGCAGCTGCTGCTTATGCTGCTCCTATTTGGATATAATGGCAGCTGCGCATCGCTATACCCAGCCATCTTTCTAACCTACATGTTCGCAAGTGTTATCCCCACGTTTGCCATGGCTGAGGCGGGTGTTAGGTCGGGTTTTGCCATAATTTTTATTGGAACACTGTGGGCCAACCCAACAGCAATTGCGCTTGCCATATTATCGCTTTGGGTAATAAATGTTGCCCTACCGGGTACGATAGGGGTTTGGAGCCCTTTTTTTAGAAAACAAAAGTTGGATTTACAAAAAGGGTACATGGTAAAAAAGTAGATAATACCATATCAACTCTTACGAGACGAAACCCTTAAATTCTCAATAAGTACACCTAGCTTATAGTAATCGAACAAGTATAAATTAACGTATCCTTTAGCTAAAAGAAAAGTGATGAGCGGTTTAAAAAGAATAAATGTAAAATAAATAAACGCTTCTGATTTTTTTACTTTTTCGTAAAATTTCAACAGGGTAATATCACTAATTAAATCATCCTTATACTCTGTATATTTCAAAATATTAAGCAGGTTAACGATACCCTCTCGCGTCTTTTTAAGATACTCGCCATTTAGCTCAACATCCCCATTAATAACAGGGTTGTCAATATGTGTAATAATGATATTCTCTTTTTTTAGCGAAAAGCCGAAGAGGGTGTCTTCATGACCATATTTTACTATCCGTTCATCGAATCGGATGGTATCTAGTATCGTTCTTTTTATTAGAAAATTATTTGTCATAAATGATTTATTGGGGTACTCTTGCCTTACAAGATAAGGTTGGCTCTCTCTTAATACTCCATATTTCCAGCTTAATAACCTCTCCCTTTTTGGTCGCTTTTCATTATATACCCTTCCACCACATACCACACTAGGTGCGTCGGTAATAATATCAATATATTTGGATAAAAAATCTGCTGCCCCTATAAGCGAATCGCAATCAAGAAAAAGCAAGTATTCATATTTAGCATATTTTAAAAATAAATTCCGGATCCTTGCTCTTCCTATATTTTCCGATAGCTCTATGTAGGTATGTTTTTCGCATACCCTTTTATTTAACTCTTTAAAACTATCGGAACAATCATCAATAATTATAATTTCGTGCTGCACGCCCAAAAGCTTCGCTTGGCTCGACAATTCGTTTACCAATGAAGTAACATCATAATTATATACAGGAATACATATTGTTATCATTACTTAAAGTGATTGATTAAATACGCCTCATTTCAGCTAAATTATTTTTAGGGCATCGCTTTTCAAGCAATTTGTTTGTACTTCCATACATTGCCCCTATCGAGACAACTCTTTTTAAGCTCCATGGCTGTTTTTCCATATTTGGGGTGTAGTAAATTAGGCGCAATTTCGGTAAGCGGTTCAAGCACAAAGAGCCGTTCGTGCAACCTTGGGTGTGGCACAGTAAGCTGGGGAAGTGTGTATGTACAATTATCGAAAAAAAGGATGTCGACATCAGCTGTTCGAGCCGAATAAACATCAGCATCCTTAGGGTGTTGTCGCCCAAGCGTAATCTCAATTTTTTGGCATACATCGAGTAGGTAAAGTGCCGACAACTTCGTTTCAACCTCAACCACCTGATTAAGAAAAGATACAGAATGATTAAACCCCCAGGATTCCGACTCAAACACCGATGATTTCCGTATAATTGGCCCTACCTTTCCCTCAATAAGTTTAACCGTTTCTTCAAGATACAGCTCTCTATCGCCCAAGTTGCCGCCAATACACAAAAACACCCTATGTAAATCCACTTCGCTGCTCAAATTATTGGTCATATTAAACTCTATAGCTTTTATGAAGTCCAAAGTTTGCCTAAAAAAAACAGAAAAAACAAATAGGAAATTTATATTTCCACATTTTTATTGCATCTTTACGAATATCTAATCTAAAACACTACCTTATGAAAGATTTTTTTAAGTACACGCTAGCCAGCATAGTAGGCATTTTCGTATCTTTTCTACTGGTTTTCTTTCTGATTCTTGGCATTGCCGGAGCAATTGTGTCAAAATCTGATAAACCCGTAACGGTTAAGGACAACTCGATGCTTATTGTTAAGTTTGACAACGAAATTACTGATAGGGCAAGCAATAATCCTATGGAGAATTTCGATTTCACCAGTTTCAAATCCAAACCCAAAATTGGATTGAACAGCATTTTAAAAGCCATTGAAAATGCTGCTGAAGATCCTAAAATAAAAGGTATTTATATTGAGAATGAAGGTATTCCTGCAGGATTTGCCACATTAGAGGAGATAAGAAATGCGCTTATCAAGTTTAAGGAGTCGGGCAAATTTGTTGTAAGTTACAGCAATACCCTTAGCCAAAAAAGTTATTACCTGGCATCAATTGCCGATAAGGTAATGCTAAACCCCGAGGGTGGCTTTGAGTGGGTTGGGCTTAGGAGCGAAATTATGTTCTATAAAACAGCTTTAGAGAAACTCGGCATTGATATGCAGATTATTCGACATGGTAAGTTTAAGTCGGCGGTTGAACCCTTCATGTACGATAAGATGAGCCCCGAAAACAGGGAGCAGATTTTAACCTATATGGGCTCTATTTGGGATCATTGGGTTGATGGAATTTCGGAAGCGCGCAATATTGATGTTAAAACCCTAAATCGTTATGCCGATAACCTAACCATTCGCAACGTAAAAGCGGCTTTAGAAAATAATCTTATCGACAGCTTGCTATACAAAGATCAGGTTATTGATATGCTTAAAGAGCTAACCGAAACTGGGCCCGAAAAGGATATCAACAGCATTGGTATAGCAAAATACTCAAAGATACCTACCACCAGAAAGGCCAAGGGTTTAATCAAGGATAAGATTGCCGTTATTTATGCTTCGGGAAGCATTACAATGGGCAACAATACAGAGGGCGATATTGGTGGAGAGGGCTTCGCTAAGGTTATCCGCAAGGCTCGTCGCGATAGTACAATTAAGGCTATCGTTTTACGTGTAAACTCACCTGGAGGCAGCGCATTGGCATCGGATCTTATTTGGCGCGAGATGACATTGGCTAAGGAGGTTAAGCCTGTGATTGTATCAATGGGTGATGTGGCAGCCTCTGGAGGTTACTATATAGCAGCACCAGCCGACTATATCTTAGCAAACCCCACTACCATAACTGGGTCAATTGGAGTTTTTGGAATGATACCAAACGTTAAAAATGCACTAAATAAAAAGCTTGGCATACATGTAGACGTGGTTAAGACCAATAAAAGTGCCGACATGATGACAGTATTTAGGGCTTTAACCGCTGAAGAAAAAGCGCTAATACAGCTTGGTGTAGAAGACGTTTACGCAACCTTTACTGGGCATGTTGCAGAGGGTAGAGGTATGGCTGTTGAAGAGGTTGACGCCATTGGACAGGGTAGAGTATGGAGTGGAATTAATGCCATAGACATTAACCTAATTGATGAATTTGGAGGCCTTAACAGGGCGATAGAGGTGGCAGCCGAAAAGGCTAACCTTGAGGAGTATCGTATTGCCGAGCTGCCCAAGCTTAAAGATCCCTTCGAAGCTTTGATGAAGGAGCTATCGGGTTCAGCCAAATTAAGACTTTTGCAGAGCGAATTCGACATGCCCTATAAATCGTATAAAAAGATTAAGAGCGTTATCGATAACAAGGGTATTCAGGCGCGCTTGCCTTACGATATAGAGATGTACTAGTACATCGGTTTCATAACTCTTTAATAAGGGCTGTTTAAAAAACCATTATTGTTTTTAAACAGCCCTTTTATAGTAAGAGAATTGTTGATTCAATAGCCAACCTTTTTAACCCGCACTATTCATCAAATTTAGTAAAGATAAATGCAAATGCGGGTTACCCCGACTTAGTTGAGCCCAATTTTGGGCAACTAGATTGGTTGTGAGGCCTAGTTGCTGTCGGAGACAGCAATTATTTGGATGAATAATTGGGGTTATTTTAAAAATATGCCATAAAACACCACTATTTTACGTGAAACTAATGTACTAAACCTATGTAAATAGCGTATTAGATAATAATGGACTGGTTTTTGTAAGAATAAAAACATATCCCCCTTTTATAAAAGAGCAAATTTGTAAACTATGAATTTTTTAGCCCACTTGTATCTTTCTGGTGATGACGTAGATATTAGGATGGGTAATTTTATGGGCGATTTTGTAAAAGGGCGCTCATTGGGTCGCTACCCCGACACCATACAAAAAGGCATTTACCTGCATAGAGCCATCGACTTTTACACCGATACTCATCCTGCTACGGCTGAGGTACGAAAGCTGTTCCGGCAGGGCTATCGGAAATATGCTGGTGTTGTGGTAGATGTGTTTTTCGACCACTTTTTAGCTCGTTACTGGGGAACATTTTCCCCATACCCACTCCGGGGGTTTACCCGTAAATTTTACTACCAGATGATTTTGCGCTACAGGGAGTTACCGAAAGCAATGCGCTCCCTATTACCTCTACTAATTCAGAGTGACAGGCTTTACTTTTATCATAAAATTGAAGGGGTTGAAAATACGCTCCAAATTATGAGCAGGGTAACCTCGCTTCCCGATGAAACAAAATTTGCAATTGAAACGCTCACGTACCACTACTCATATATTCGGGATCAATTCCTAATATTCTTCCCCGATATAATAAATTTTGTAAAGGTCGATTACAACATTACCCCCTCGGGATGGGAGGAAGATCTAGTCAAGTCTGGCACTATCGAGCTTAAGGAGAATAAAGAGGAGAATAGTGAATGACCACAGCGACGAGCCTCCGTAGCTAAGAAAAGGTAAAGGAATACCTATAACCGGAAACAGTCCAATGGTCATGGCAATATTTATACTGGCATGAAAAAACAGTATCGAAATAACGCCGTACCCATATATTCGTGAGAACCTCTCCTTTTGCCTTTCTGCAATTTTAAAAAGTCGAAGCAAAAGCAGAACGAACAGTGCAATAACTACAGCTGTTCCCAGAAAACCCCACTCTTCGCCCACTGTACAAAAAATAAAATCGGTGCTCTGCTCAGGCACAAAGTTATACTTTGTTTGGGTTCCCTGCATAAAACCCTTGCCCCAAAAACCACCCGACCCAATGGCTATTTTCGATTGATTCACATTATACCCCCAACCCAACGGATCTGACTCAATTCCCAGCAAATCGTTAATTCTATCCCTATGATGCACCTGCAATACATTATTGAAAATATAGTCGACACTAAAACTAAACCCAACTGCAATAATAAAAACCAGAACCTGTAAAAAAACATGCTTTAACTTATGGATGTATGCGTAAATAAAAACGAGAGGGAGCAACATGCCCAAGGGGAGCAATACGATGTAGTAAAGGGATATACTTAAATTAAAAAACTCTGAAACACCATAGAAAATAGCTATTACCCCACCTAGCACGAGGGCAAACCTAATGGCATCTTTAATTTTTTTTGTTGTAAGAGCAAATATAATAATCGACAGCAAAATTACTAGCAGTAAAACCATGAACTTACTGTAAATTAACACCAAGATAAACAGTAGGACAAGAGAAGCCATTAGTAGCATTACCCAATGAGGCATTCCCTCGCGGTAAAAAACGAATACAAACGAAGCAAAAACCAACGCTGTGCCAGCATCATTTTGCATTAGTATTAATGCTACAGGAAGTAATACTATAAGTACAGGCTTAATGTAACTTTTTAGTGAACCCAGCTTAAACCCATAACCGCTCATATACTTTGCCAAGGCAAGAACTGTAGCAAATTTGGCAAACTCGGCTGGCTGAATTCTGAACCCACCAAGTTGAATCCACGACTTTGAAGCATTTACCTCAACTCCAAAAACAAAAACTATGAGTAATGAAAGGATTGATATTATATAGAAATAGTTAGCAAAAACTATGTAAAAACGGGCATCTATAGCAAGAATTATTATACCAATAAGCAGGGCAGCAGCAATCCATATTAGTTGCTTTCCGTACCGTTGCGAAATATCGAATATACTTACATGCTCTTCCGAAAAAACCGCTGCATAAATATTTATCCAGCCCATAAAAACAAACAGGAGATATATTACTACAGCTGGCCAATCGAGCCATTTTATTATGTTGCTACTCCTCCTCACGCCTATCTAATAAGTTAGCATTAAGTATTCTATTCTCGTGCCAGGTTCGTTTCACCGCTCCTGTTAAGTATTTTTCAATCATAAGGCTAGCGATGGGTGCAGCCCATGTACTACCAAATCCCGCATTTTCAACAAAAACAGCTAAGGCAATCTTAGGGTTTTCCTTGGGAGCAAATGCTATAAAAACCGAGTGATCTTTACCATGTGGATTTTGTGAAGTTCCTGTTTTACCACAAACTTCGATACCTTTTATTGCAGCTATTCTGGCCGTACTACCCTGTCCCCCATTCACAGCCCGATACATTCCCTCAACAATGTAGCTGTACCATACCGAATCAATTGTTGTGCTGTGTGGCATTAAAAAACGAGCCTCTTTAAAATTCCCATCCCCCAATCCCCTTAGGTAGTGAGGTGTATAGTATTCTCCTCTGTTAGCTATAGTGGCTGCCAAATTTGCCATCTGAAGAGGCGTTGCCCCCAGCTCTCCTTGCCCAATGGCTAACGACAATATGGTGAGTGAATTCCATCCTCCCTTTCTAAAATAACGATTATAAAACTCAATACTTGGTACTATACCACCTAGCTCATTGGGCTGATCTACGTTCAACTTTTTACCAAATCCGAACGATTCAACATGGTTTTTCCAAGCAGTAAACCCCTGCTCAACCCCACCAAAAGCAGGTTTATCAATAATATTACGAAAAACATTGCAATAGTACGTATTACACGAGACCTGAATTGATTCGATCAAATTGGTGGGCGAAAAATGGCTATGACACCCAACACCTCTACCAATGGGATAACGACCATAGCATTCGTATTGGGTTTGTGGAGTTACTGTATTCTCTTGTAACCCTATAAGAGCGTTCACAACCTTAAAAGTAGATCCAGGAGGATACATCGCCATCAACGCCCTATTAAACAATGGCTTTACCGTATCGCTTTCAAGTACTCGATAATTTTCGGTTCGGGGACGCCCTACCAGCAGGTTGGGATCATACGTAGGGCTCGTAATGGCAGCAAGTATTTCGCCTGTAGATGGCTCAATGGCAACTATACCTCCAATTTTATTTTGCATCAGCGTTTCACCATACTTTTGCAGGTCGGCATCAATTGTGATATGTAAATTTTCTCCAAGCACTGCAAGGGTATCAAACCGGCCATCAGCATACGAACCTTTTATCCTATTATGAACATCTACCAAGTAAATGCTAACCCCTTTTTTCCCTCTTAGCTCGTCCTCGTATGTGTTTTCTAAACCACATATTCCTATATAATCCCCCATCTTGTAATATGGGTTACTGTGAATTATCCTATCATCTACTTCGCCAACATAGCCTAAAATATGGGCTGCCGATTTTTCGGGATAGGCTCTCAATGAGCGTGTTTGCACATAAAACCCAGGGTATTTAAAGAGTTTTTCTTGAAGTACTGCATAGTTCTCGGCCGACAGCTGTTTTAAAAGAATGGAGGGCCTGAACGATGAATGTTTTTTTGCCTTTTTCAGTTCGTTCTCTATAAATTCTTGCGAAACCCCCAAGATCGAGCAAAACTCAACCGTATCAAAAGCTGACACCTGATGCGGCACCACCATTAAATCGTACGCAACAGTATTGTGTACCAATAGCTTTCCATTACGATCGAATATTAACCCCCGGGCTGGATATTCAGTAATATGGCGCAACACGTTACCGCTGGCTGACATTCGATACGAGCTGTCGATAATTTGAATATGAAAAAGGCGTATACCAATAGCAACAAAAACCAGAATAACAATTCCAGTTATAATATAACGTCTATCTGTACTTACGGTTTGCAAATCAGAAAAGGCTATTTGTATATTTACTTTTTACTAAACAGGAAAGTGCTTAGCAGAATAAAACTAGTTGTAACTATTGTGCTTAAAACTACCCTAAGCAAAGTATGAAAGAAAGTTGTAAAAGTAAAACTTTCGATAAAAAAGAGCATAAAATGATGTGCAAGGGTTAAAAAAAAGGCATACTTGAGAAACCAAGTAAAACCATTGGAATAAATTGATGGGCTTCCTTTTTTATCAACATCCTCCCTACTCGAAATTAATCTTAAAAGGTATGGCCTTAAAAACGCTAATAAAAGCGTTGCCGACGTATGCATTCCGTAGGTATTCATAAATGAGTCTACACAAATACCCGTAATAAATGCTAGTCCCAACAAGAGCCAGCCCGAGATTTCGTATGGCAAAAGCAGTATAAAAAGTATGTAAATATACGGATTGATGTATCCACTTAGCTGTATATTATTAAATATAAACAGCTGCAAGAAAAGCAGTAGCACAAATAAACCTATATATTTTAGAATATCTCTTGCCATTTACTAATTATTTAGCATGCTTTCTAACTTGCCTTGCTCATTCTCAAACTTATGCGACACAGCCCACACGGTATTCAGCTGCTTGAAATCCAAGAATAGTTTTACTGTAAGCGAGTGGAAATTTGAATCTTTACTGTCTATTGAACTTACAGTACCTAGCTCTATATCGGCCGGAAAGATTGAGGAATACCCGCTTGTAACTATAGTATCGCCTAAATTTATATTTGCGTGTTGGGGTATATCGGTTAAAACCACCTCTCGGTAATTCGTACCATTCCAAAACAACGAACCAAAATGATTCGTGCTCTTTAGCTTAGCCGAAATTTTCAGGTCCACATTTAGCAATGATATAACGGTACAAAAATGGTTGGACACGCCAACAACTACCCCAACAATACCCTGGCTTGTAATAACTCCCATTTCTTTACATATACCATTTTTCGCCCCCACATTTAGTGTGATGTAGTTGTACTGCTTATTAACCGAATTATTAACAACACGGGCCAGAGTATAATTATGCCCTGGGCTAACCAAGGTATCGTAAAGTAAATTGCTAAGCGCATCGTATTTAGCGTTTAGCATGGCCAATCTATTTTTTAATTCAAGGTTTTCTTGAGCTAAATTGTCGTTAACATCTTTAAGCGAAAAATAGCTTGTTGCGTTACTAATGCACTGATTGGCATGCCCACTCATCACTCTGTAAGCATCCTCGAATTTTGAGTTCTGGTAATAGGTATGTTTCCCAAGCATCCAAAACGATATTGCTTCGAGCACAAGAAACAGCAAGAAGAATTGATACCTTACAATAAATCGAACTATGGTATTCATGAAGCAATTTTAGATACTGTACAAAAATTAAACCTACCGCATAAGGAATTGAAATTTTTCTACGTTTTTAAGAGCAATGCCTGTTCCACGAGCCACGGCTTGCAAAGGATCTTCGGCAACATGAAAAGGAATATTTATTTTATCGCTTAGGCGCTTGTCTAAGCCTCGAAGCAAGGCCCCACCACCCGCCAAATATATTCCTGTTTGAACTATATCGGCATAAAGTTCGGGAGGAGTTTGCTCTAGAACGCTAAGTATACCAGTTTCAATTTTTGATATTGATTTATCTAAACAATGCGCAATTTCCTGGTAAGATATCGGAATTTCAATTGGTAAGGCGGTCATAAGGTTTGGCCCACGAACGATAAAATCTGCTGAGGGATTCTCCAGGTCGGGCAGTGCAGAACCAACCGCTATTTTGATATCCTCGCCCGTTTTGTCGCCAATTTTAATGTTGTGCTGATGACGTAGGTACGACTGAATATCGGTTGTAAATGCATCGCCTGCTATACGAACCGACTTGTTGCAAACAATTCCACCTAGAGCAATTACAGCAATCTCGGATGTTCCACCGCCTATATCTACCACCATACTACCTCTTGGTTCCTCAACATCGAGACCAATACCTATTGCGGCAGCCATCGGCTCGTAAATCAAATAAACGTCTCTACCTCCAGCATGTTCAGCCGAGTCTCTTACAGCCCGTATTTCTACCTCAGTACTTCCACTCGGGATACAAACCACCATGCGTAATGAGGGAGTAAAGAGTCTGTTTTTAGTCTTAATCATCTTAATCATCCCCCTAATCATTTGCTCAGCTGCATTAAAATCGGCTATTACCCCATCGCGAAGCGGACGAATAGTTCTAATATTCTGGTGAGTTTTGCCATGCATCTGGCGAGCCCTATCCCCAATGGCAATTAGTTTACCTGTGGATTGATCTAGAGCTACAATCGAGGGTTCATCAACCACTACTTTATCGTTATAGATAATTATGGTATTGGCAGTACCGAGATCAATGGCAAGCTCTTGAGTAAAGAATGAAAATAGTCCCATTTTCTAGTTTATATTGTTTGTTGTGTTGTTTAATGTTTAAAGTGTCTTATTCCAGTAAAAACCATAGCCATCGAATGGTGGTTACAATAATCGATAGTTTCCTGATCGCGTATTGACCCCCCTGGCTGTATTACAGCGGCAATACCCTCCTTATGGGCTATTTCGACCGAATCGGCAAAGGGGAAAAATGCATCGGAAGCCATTACTGCGCCATTGAGGGTAAAGCTAAAACTTTTCGCCTTATCAATGGCATGTTTAAGGGCATCAACTCTTGAGGTTTGACCAACACCGCTTGCGATTAGCTGCTTATTTTTCGCCAAAACAATGGCATTGGATTTTGAGTGCTTAACAACTATATTGGCAAATACCATATCGCCATACTCCTCTTGGGATGGTTCCTGGTTAGTAACGGTTTTCATATCAGCCTTAGCCTCTGTTTTACTATCCTTATCTTGCTGTAAAACACCATTTAGTAAGCTTCGAAACTGAGTTTTAGGAAGCGTAAAATCTTTTAATTCTAGAATAATTCTATTCTTTTTAGATTTTAGCGTTTGTAATGCTTCATCGTTGAAACCTGGTGCCAACACTATTTCGAAAAACAGCTTATTCATTTCGGTGGCGGTATCAACATCAATCTCTCTATTGCAAATTATCACCCCCCCAAAGGCTGAAATTGGATCGCCTGCAAGGGCAGCATTCCATGCATCAACCAGAGTTGATCGGGATGCCAATCCGCAAGCATTATTATGCTTTAGTATAGCCATGGTAGGCTCTGTAAATTCACTGATAAGATTTATGGCAGCATCAATATCAAGCAGATTGTTGTACGAAATTTCTTTCCCATGCAGCTGGTCAAACAGCTTATCGATACCTCCATAAAAAACACCTTGCTGGTGTGGATTCTCTCCATATCGCAAGGTTTTGGCGTGCTGCACGCTCTGCTTAAACGCCTCGGGCGTTATTTCTTCGGAAAAATACTCGAAAATAGCGGTATCGTAATGGCTAGACATATTGAACGCCTGCTTTGCCAGATGTTTACGTTCGGCAAGGGTTGTTGACCCATTATTCGCTTTATACAACCTAATAAAATCCTGATACTGATACCTGCTGGACACTATCGCCACATCGCGAAAGTTTTTAGCAGCTGCTCGTATTAGGGTTACTCCACCAATATCAATTTTTTCGATTATTGCCGACTCATCCGCATTGCTAGCTACCGTCTCCTCAAAGGGATACAGATCAACGACAACCAAATCGATTTCAGGAATTTGATACCGATTTAACTGCGAAAGATCGTCTTGATTTTCTCGGCGGGCCAGGATTCCTCCGAACACCTTGGGGTGTAAAGTTTTTACTCTGCCTCCAAGTATTGAAGGGTAGCTGGTGAGATTTTCAACAGCCTCGACTTTAACACCACATTCCTCGATAAATTTTAGCGTTCCCCCAGTTGAGAATATTTTAACACCATGCTTGCTAAGCTCTTCTACAAGTTCGTTGAGTCCATCCTTATGGTACACAGAAATTAGTGCCGACTTAATTTGCTTCATTAACCTAGTATTCAACGATATAAAATAAAAAGTTGGGTAGTAAAAAAAAATAGTGCTATTTTAGAATACAAAAATGGCCAAAACCTTTGAATTATTCACTCTTAAATGGTCTTAAAATAATAAATAGTTATAGTTTTTTTCATTTTCCTTTTTTTACCTTTGACAAGTTTAGGAGTCTATTCTTAAGATTCGAGGGACTACTCTTGCTAAAAACACACAAAACGAGCTCCGTGTGGCAATTGAGAACCAAATGATAAACACTATGAAACATCCATGATAATAATTTTAGCCCTTACGAAAATAGTCAGCCTATGGATGTTCCTTTGTACCTTTAAAATCTAAAAACAGACAGATGAAACATTCATGTTAGCGGTGCTAACACAAAGGAGAATGGCTACTCCATGGATGTTCCATGTGTTCCTTTAAAAACAAATAAATAGACAGATGAAACCCATTGCCAACATTATTATCTACGTAAAACTAATTCGTGAGAGTATGAGTTTTGCATACCAGTCGATAAAGGTAAATAAAATGCGTACGTTTTTATCGCTATTTGGCATTACCATAGGCATTTTTGCGATAGTTTCGGTTTTCACTGTACTTGATTCGCTCGAAAAGAGCATTAGGCAAAGTCTTGATTCGTTAGGCGATAACGTTGTTTACGTACAAAAATGGCCATGGTCTATGGGTGGAAACTATCCTTGGTGGAAATATATGAATAGACCTCAACCCTCGCTCGATGATTTAAAAATCATTCGCTCGAATAGCATTACAGCGCAATCGAGCGCATTGCAGCTGTCGTTCCGTTCGCTAGTTGAACATGAAAGGAGCTCTGCACCCAAAACAATTATTTTAGCGGTAACCGATAGCTACGAAGATATTCGATCTTTTGAAATTGAAAGCGGAAGGTATTTTTCGGCATTCGACTTATCCATGGGGAGAAGGGTAGCTGTTCTGGGTTATGATATTGCAACCGAACTATTTGTTGATGTAAACCCCGTTGGTAAGTCAATTAAAATTGGAGGCTATCTGGTTGAGGTAATAGGAGTTATAAAAAAGGAGGGTACGCAATTTGGAGGCGGCGAAAGTCACGATCCTTTGGTGGTAGTGCCTGCAAATTTTTCGAAACTAATGATTGATTTCAGATATGCTGGGCCAACCATAATGGTAAAGGCCAAAGATGAAATTCCATCCGAAGAGCTTATGGATGAGTTACGGGGTATTTTACGGGCCGCTAGAAAGTTAAAACCTATTGAAGATGATGATTTTGCATTAAATCAGGTTAGCACTTTAAGGGAAGGCATTGACAATATTTTTGTGGCTATAAATTTGGCCGGTTGGATTATTGGTGGTTTCTCGATTCTTGTTGGTGGCTTTGGCATTGCAAATATTATGTTTGTTTCGGTAAAGGAGCGCACCAACATAATTGGAATACAAAAAGCGCTGGGCGCAAAAAACACATTCATTTTGGTACAATTCCTTTACGAATCGGTTTTACTATCGATTATTGGGGGTGCTATCGGACTGCTGCTAATATTCCTCGGGTCGTTACTGGTAAACAGCGTTTCGGAATTTACCATTACGCTATCGCTAAGCAATATAATTCTGGGTATAACCATCTCGGCAGTAATCGGTATTTTATCGGGTTTTGCTCCTGCCTGGCAAGCCTCAAAATTAAACCCTGTTGAAGCAATAAATACAAAGACCTAGGATATTTCGCCTGCAATGTAGTTGGTTAGCTCAACAAACTCATTAACGCCCAGCTGCTCCGGACGCTTACTTAGCAACGGGTGATTGCCTACAAAACCATTAAATCCAGATTTAACAGAATTCCTTAGGGTTTTGCGCCGTTGGTTAAACCCTGCTTTTACCAATCGGAAGAAGATATCCTCATCGCAACCTAACCGCACGGTCTGGTTTCGGGTAAGCCTTATAACCGCCGATTTTACCTTTGGTGGCGGTGTAAAAACAGCCTCATTTACTGTAAACAGATACTCGATATCATAAAATGCTTGCAGCAGTACGCTAAGGATTCCGTACACTTTTGTTCCAGGCGACTCACAAATACGTTGGGCAACCTCACGCTGAAGCATCCCCACCACTTCGGTTACCGAATCCCTCTCGTTAAGGACTTTAAAGAAAATTTGGGAAGAAATATTGTAAGGGAAATTTCCAATAATAGCCAGCTTGCCAGTGGTAATCTGCGACAAATCGTATCGAAGGAAGTCGACCTCAAGCAGCCTACTGGTTAAATCTGGCAGCAACGATTTAAGGTAAAAAAGAGATTCGCTATCAATTTCGGCAGCATAAAACCTTTTACCAAATCTGTTTAAAAGCGACTGGGTAAGCACCCCCATGCCCGGCCCAATTTCTAGAACTGCATCTACATTCGAGGCATCAAGGCTATCAACAATTCGTTGGGCAATATTAGTATCGGTTAAAAAGTGCTGCCCGAGCTGCTTTTTAGGTCGTACCTTTTGAATAAAATCTGGCTGTTTTCCCATCTGTTTAGTTTAATTATAATGCCTGCCTTTTTTAGCCCTAAGAGGATGTATATGGTTTTTTGCTAAAACTTAAACTTAACCTGCAAACGGGCATCGCTTCGGGTAGGCCCATCTATTTGGGTAACCCCAGTACCCAGCTGCTCCATATTAGCAAAAAAAGTTTGCGAAACCCTAAGCCAAATATCAATATTTTTACCCGCTGAATATTTAGCTAAAAGATATGCCCTTGTGCCCTGCGAGTAGTATGCAGGTATCGAAAAGTAGTACAGCACATCATTCTCGTAGGCATAAATTCTAGTATTCCACGATTCGGTATCGAAAATTGCCAAACGTGCGGTTAGCACAATGGGTACTCTTTGCGGCCTGTACGATATATCCTGATAAAACATGGCACCATGCTCATTGGGCTTACTCTCCTCGCTATACGCCGAGAACTCGATACGACTTTTCAACCATATTTCGTTACTTGGGTTATACGATAAATGGAATCTGATGCCTTGCTTCACATAGGGCACTACTGGTCTTATTTGCACATTTTCTGCGATTTGATTCTTATCCTTTTGTTTAAGCCTATAGCGTAAATTAAAGCTTAATCGTGAACGGGGGCTATAGGTTGCTTCGAGAAGGTAATCGCGCCCGTGCGAGGGCGCATTAATGCCAAACTTAAGCCAATCGGATTGAAAAGCATCGACATACCCATTGATTTGCCAGTTGCGATAGGGCAATATTTTAACCCCTACCATAACACCACGCTCGTTTGACGACGACGACCCATCGGCAAAAGAAGATGTGTAATACGTACTAAAATCCCTGTCATAATATCGCCCCACAACCGAGAGGTTAACCTGTTGATGCACTTTTAATAACGCACCCGAAACAATTCCGCTACCGTAACCGGCCGTGTTGGCCACTTCGCCAAAAACCAGATGGTTACCAATGCCATAGGTAGCATCTAATCCCAAATTTACTCGGTTTGTAAGCGGTGGTTCAAAGTATCTGTAGGGTTGATTTGGCATATCGAATTCGCCATCTAGGTTTACAATCGAACCGGTAATGCCTGCTCTTAACTTATTTAACGAGACCGAAACATTCCCCCCTGCCACAAATTCGTTCAGCTTTTTCTTATTGGCTATTTCGCTGGGCGTTCGGTGTAGTCCACTTACAGGAAGTGAGGTAAACTCAAAAGATCCATCAACTAGCGAATCGGATAAGTTTGCATCAATTTTTTTATATGAACCAAAGGCAGAGAGTTGAAACTTACCAATGGCAACAGAGGCACCAACACCTCGTAAAAACCTATTTTCGTTGGTTGAGCTAGATCGAAAAATCCCCTTGGCTCGTTTTCGTACGCCCATTGGGTCGGGCGACTTGCCAAACGATGCGCTAGTCCATAATGCGAGCCCCTGACCAAAATCGGCATTAAAATCGCCTACAACCAAATTTTTTAGCACGCCTATATTGCTTACCTGAACATGTGCCGAGTAGTGATCGAACCCGTAGGGATTTGAGCCCCTAAAAAACTCTTCACCCGGATCTTTTTCGCTTACAAAACCAAACTGAAAACCACCCCTAGTGGAGTACGTATAGCGAGAATACAAACCCAACTTACTACCCGCAAAGCGTGTTGCATCGGGATTATCGGCGGGTGGAGGGGTGTATCCCACCTGATTTTCGATTAGCGAATGCCCCCTGACAAATAGCTCGTGCTTGCCATACTGAAAAAGGGGGCGGCGCTTGGTAATTTCCTCGGCATCGGCAATACGAACAAATGGTAGGAGACGATTGATATCTGAATGGTCGAGCCCAATAACCATTTGCAACTCGTATTTGGTTTTGAAAGCACCGTTATTCTTACGGTAATCGACTATGGCATTAACCTGAAAATCGGATAAAAAAATCAGCTTCTCTAGCTCTTCGGAAGTTGTGGTATTGAGATTTATGGGGTTTTCTGCAAAGTAAATAAGATCCACCACCAATACATCTAAATCGATATTATCCTCTTCGCTCGAAGCAACAATATCTTCAATAATATTTGAAATAATACCCTGAATGTCAGACTCGGTTGACTGCCCCATTAAAAGCCACGAACCTAAAATAGAAATAAAAACAGTTGCTATAAGCCTTTTGCAAATCATAGCTGGTTTGTTTCAATCTTGTCGCTTCTGTTTTTTATACCACCAAAGGTGTAGGCAAGCGAAAAATGAGGGGTATAGCCTAAAATTTCGTGTCTGGTAAATGCAAAATCAATAGTAAAGTTAGCAACGTTATAGCCTACCCCAAATGAGAGTATGGATGGACCAGTAGCCATACCCGCCCTAATATAGAGCTGTTTTATTGGCGAGAATTCTGTTCCAGCGCTAAATGAGAATGGCCTATCCAGGGTTTTAGCAACTCCCGAGGTTAACAAAACCATGTGCCCAATTTGGTATGCAATACCAAGATTGAACGTTGTTGGAATGCGTTGATCTTCAATAAACTTACTGCGGGTTGGGTTTACAACTCGAAACCCAACATTAAAACTCTCCGACGGGCTGTAAAGTATACCGCCCTCAGCCGATAGAGCCATGGCGCTACCATACTCGCCAGCAATAAACACATGATGCCCATTTAGCTGAACACCAGCACTAAATGTTGGGGCGAGCTTCATACCATAGGCTAAGCCTATTTTAGTTTGGCTAAATTCGCTAAATCCCAAACGCTTAATTGACAAACCTATGGTTCCAACTTTAACTGGGATACTAGCGCCTAAGGCGCTAAAGGCCAGCTCGGGTGTAATAAACCTATTTTCGTGGTGCACCCCTACCCATGGACTGGTAGCGTACGCCATGGCAGCTTGGTTATAAAAAACCGACCAGCCATCGACCAAAGCTGTAGTACCATAACCCAAAGATGCCGCCCTGCTTCCGGGTTGCTCCTCGGGAAAATCGGCAGTTGCCGTTGGTGCAAAAACAGTTCCAAATAAAAAGGTAACAAAGAGTAACCTCCAAAAATTATTTTTTGCACAAGTACTATTTGCGGATTTAGGCATTACTTTCCATTTGTTCTATACTCGAATTTGTACCTCGCAAGCTCGGCGTTAGCCGATACTACTTTCTTTGCTAAATTTACCTTAAACGATGCCACCCTATCGAAAATATCCTTTTCGCCCGTAGCAATAATTTGTGCTGCGAGGATACCTGCATTACGCGCGCCGTTTAGGGCAACCGTAGCAACAGGTATGCCACCAGGCATTTGAAGAATTGACAGTATTGAGTCCCACCCATCAATAGAAATTGATGCTTTTATTGGCACGCCAATAACGGGTATTGGGGTAAAGGCTGCAATAACCCCAGGCAGATGTGCCGCACCACCAGCCCCAGCAATTATAACCTTAATCCCTCTTTCGTGTGCATTCCGAGCAAGTTCAGCAACCTGGTCGGGGGTACGGTGAGCCGAAAGGGCATTAACCTCAAAGGGGATTTTAAAATCGTTTAAAATATTACATGCCTCTTCCATTACTGGCATGTCGGAGGCACTCCCCATAATTATACTAACCTTAGGATTCATAGCTGTATCTTTTTATTTTGATTTGCAATATAAGATAATTGTTCTCCAGATTTGAATAAAACCACCCTAAATTTCATAGCTTGCTATTTATAGTACTCGGGTGCCATTTTCATATGTTCCGAGCGCATAATATCGCGAACATCTTTCCCCAGCTCATCAATACTTTTATTCTTGTACGATTCGGGACTAATCTCGGGTAATATTTTTACATTAAATGTTTGTGAACCTTTTAGGGCATACCCATTATTTAAAACTACCTCTTTGCCGCCATTAATAACAACGGGAAGCATGGTGGTATTCGTTTTTTTTGCCAATACAAAGGCTCCGTCCTTAAATCGCTTAATTGCCCCATCTTTACTTCGGGTGCCCTCGGGGAAAATCAGAACAGAATTACCCATACTTATGTTTTTTTGCGATTGCAAAAGCATCTTTTTAGCCCCACTAATACTTGCACGATCAATTACAATATGCTTATTTAACCACAAATTCCAACCTATAAAGGGAACTCGAAACAGCTCGCGTTTGGCAACCCACTTAAAATGCATCTTAATTCGATAAAGCAAAACAATATCAAAGGCACTCTGATGATTAGAAACGATGATGTACGTTTTGTCTTTTTGCGCATTCTCAGCACCCTCAAAATCAATTCTCCAAAAAGGGTTCACCCAAACGTGAAACAATGCCCACACCATGGAATACTTATGAAGGATGTAGAGCCTTTTATCCCACCAGAATGTTAAAAGCCAGACTATTAAATCGCCAATAAAAAAAACAATGCAGACAGCTAAAAATAGTAGCCATACAATGGGCATAACAAGGTAAAGGGTAAAAAAGTTTTTCATGCTAAACGACAAGTAATTTTCTACAAAAATAGCGTAAACATTTATTTGAGCAAATTTAGCGATTTAGATATTAGCTAATAGATGCATTTGGCTAAATTTTACCCCAATACAATAAAAATAAAAATTGCAAAAAAAGCTCTATTTTTATACCTTTGTAAAACTAAAATTTAAAGGCACTCTATTTTTGGCATCTTGTTTGCGTTAACAACGCAAGCATAACTTTGAAGTTTTAAAACTATGAAAAAAATATTCTTTCTCGTAATATGGTTTCCCCTTGCTTTTGCTATGGGAACGTATGCACAAGACACTCTGCTTTCGGATACGGTAGTTCTTATAAGTGGACGTAAAGTACCGGTGATGGTTCAGGGCGTTTCATCAAGCAAGATTTCGTATATGATAGATGGTGAAACTGAGGTTAAAGAGGTTGACAGAAAACAGATACATCAAATTATCTATCGGAATGGTAGGATTGAGCATTTCAACCCCGTTGCAGTTCAGATGATTGATGAGGGCGATTGGAAAACGGTAATCGTTACTGACAACAAGGACGATGTTGAAGGTTTTTTCGCTTTAGGTGAAGTTGAAGCCAAGTCGTCACCAAGGAGTAGAAATGCTAAAGCAGCGAAACGTAGTGCCGACATTCGCATGAAAAAACGCGCTGTGAATATGGGTGGCCTTGTGATTCTAGTTACCAATCGCGAATCGAAAGGTGGATACGGCGAAACACCCACCCACTTTGTTCAGGGAATTGTTTATGGGTTTGAACCTCCCACAGAGTAAGCAAACTTCTCATATAAAGTTTTATCGGTTATAATCTCAATGATTGCGTAGTATTTGCTATATACAACAACTTTACTCATTTTTTTATTTCGTTGAGAAAAATGTGGGCTTTACCACAAGCATAATCCATCCGAACAGAGCGCTGTCGCCCTGGCCAGGAGCCCTTCCTTTTAGTTGCTCCATGCTCTCAGTGTAGAGAAATGTGGAAAACCCTGCCTTAATGGCCACCACATTATCGAGTTTATAACTGTAAACTAGATCTAACTCCTGTCCTAGATTCTTATCCACCTGGGTGCCATTTCTCAGGTACTCCTCAGGTAGGTTAAACTGATGAAAGGTAGCTTCCAACCCTCCTTTTTCCCCAATTCCAATATTAACACGTAGTAGCAAGTCGTTAATGCCAGCACCATGATTTTCGGGAACCCCAAAATAATCCATATATCCCAGGAATTTATGACCTGGCCCATAAAGGGTGGAAAAGGTTCTGGTTTCGGCAAGGGCATCGGCAGAAGAAAAATTGGTGCCCGAATAATGGTCGTACCCGAGCGTGAGAGTATTTTTGGGTGTGAACATATATTTTGCACGTGCTGAATAAAAGTTAGCTTTTATATTCCGGTTATCACGAGCGGTTCCGCGCTGTAGGTAGCCAGCGGCTGAAAAAAACCATGCATGGGTTTGGTATTCAAGGTAAGATCCAAAGGTAGTGCGGTAATTAACCCCCAACGGATCGAGTTGTGAGGTGCCAATGGGACTTGTCTGAAACCCATCCCTGACCCCTACCAGAGAAGCACTAAAACCATTAGCCCACGATTTATTCAGGTGCCCGTAAACCATGTTTTTATACTGGGTGGCCTTGAGGGAGTATTCGCTTAAAAAAGCATCCCCCTCTATATCTCCACTGTTGTTGATGGCATAACCCAAGTGAAAATGGAATGTTTTGTCGTTAGAGGTAAATAACATGCGGGCTAAGTCATGTGCTTCGGCAAAGGTACGCCAGTCGCCAGAGCAAAAAAGTCGCTGATCATCATAAATCAATGATTGTCGCCCTGCTTTCAGGGCTATATTATGGTTAAACCTGTACTCGGCCCACCCTTCAAAAAGGCCCAACCCATTGTTATCGGCCTTCCATTTATCTTCGCCCCAAATACGGGCATCCTGTAATGAGATATAGGTGGTAAGTTTGTCCCTTTTATAAGTAGCGTTTATCCGAGTACGCTGCCCTACCATGATTAACGAATTGGTGAAAGATGTAGGGATGGTTTTGTAACCATTGCGATACTCCCCACGGGCTCTCAACTCACCCGACACGGTAAATTGAGCAAAGGTAGGGCTGCTTAAAAGCAACATTAAAGAAATAAAGGCTGTTTTTTTCATGATTGAAATAGTTTTATAACGTGTTTTAGTAAATATACAAAAAGAAGAGTAGAAGCAAATTAACCCCAATTATTATTCATTCGAATAATTACTGTCTCCGGTAGCGACTAAGTCTCACACCCAATTTTGTTCCCAAAAAATTGGACTCAACTATGCCGGGGTAACCCGCATTTGCATTCATCTTTATTTAACGAATTTTATGAGTAATGTGGGTTAAATTCGTCCACAAAACGGGCAGGAACTACCCTATGTGTAAAGAACCTGACAACACTTACATTACAAATAACATTTCACATTTTTAAGCTATGAGAATGTTGACACTTCGCCTATACACGGGATAAAATAAACAATTTGGCTTCGCCCTTGCTCATCAAAACTAAGGTTTTTTCACTTCTTACCGCTACCTTTTGGGCAAAAGCATTCTATAGAAAAGCCCATAATTTGTTAGGTGCTTTCGTTCAGTAATAAACAAGTTGTGTATATTTGTGATTAGAAAAGCGACCTTTTTACCTAACTATTAAAATAATTGCAGCATTTCGGATTGAAAAACTCGTCTTTACTACACACAAACAATAGAGTAACATGGAAGAATATAAAAAATCGACAGAAGGACAGATAACGGGAATTATTGGCATCGTAATGGGGATAATTGCCCTTATGGTAGCTTTTATTCCATGCGTGGGTGCCATTGCATTTGTACCTGGCGGGATAGCTATAGTTTTTAGTATTATCTCGATAGTTCAGGCAAACCGTGACAATGGAACAAAAGCACTTGGAATTATTTCGCTCGTTATATCGGCACTTGCAGTTCTTATAGCAGCTGCATGGCTAATGATTTTTGGCGGCTTAGCGGTTGCGAATACAGCAATTAACAATCCCAAAAAGCTTGATGCTATTGAAAATGAGCTGCACGATGTTTTTGATGATTTCGACCTGAAACCCCAGAAAGCTGAAAAGGCCACAGAATCTAGAATTGATTCTCTCGAAAGCCGACTGCGAAAGCTTGAAGGCGATACAATATAGCAACCCCTGTATTTGATTGAGCTATGGGAATCGAGCTAAAAAAATCTCCGACAAATAAAATCGTCTTACCGTGGGTGGCTACAGCAGTCGTTACCGTTGCTATTCTCGCTGCCTTCCATTTAACCGTTTACCACCTATTTTACACCGACAGCAAAACGCCGGCTCAACACCTTGTGGATGTTATTCCTCTTTACATTTATGCGCTAATTTTCCCCCTATCCATCGTAAATAGCTATAAAACGGGCATAGTAAAGGTAACACATAATGGCGAGGTTGACCCAGCATTGGTTAAAGATTTTTTTCAACAAAAAAAGTACACCCTCACTAAAGAAAAGCCAGGTTACTACAAACTTGACTCGCAAAAATTTTTCGACAAGCTATACCCTGGGTCGCACCATGTGGAAATTAATTTTACGGATACTGAAATATCTATTGCTCTGCCCCTCCACCTTCGTTACCCTGTACACCATGGTTTTAAATTTTCAGATACTTTTATCAGGAAGTAATGGGCTAGCAAACCTATAATAATGAAACCCCAGGCTGATATTCGCGTCCGAGCATACCACAGCATAAACATGCTAATGGGGATAACGTTTACAACCGTATTTATTTATGCGCTAATTTTTAAAGGCGAGAACCATCCAATACCCGCATTACTAACTAAAATAACGGGCGAAGTGCCTCCCAGCAAGGGGCTTTCGGCCAGCTTTTCGGTGATTATACGCGGTAACCTTAGGGTAGCAACTATTTACAATCCGCACGGAATTAGGATATTCGCCTTTTTCGCCATACAGCTAGTGTTTAGGTGCCTCTTTTCAGCAGTTTTAGAAATAAAAAAGAAGAGTATTACAAGGCTTGTCCTTGCTGACTCTATTGTATCTGTAACTGTTTTTATTTACTGCTTTTGGCCCCTAATTGTGTACACCCTGCAACAGATGTCAATGCTATTTCAGAACCTCTGACAGGGTTAACTTATCGCCCGCCCTAATTCCCTTTGGCGTAACTTGCAACGTACTACATTCGGTATAGTAGTCGTGCTGATAAAATAGCACGTAATTTTTATCTAAAGCCTCTTTTAAAAACACCTCCTTCTCTTGCATGGTAACAAGCGGCTCCACCTCGTAGCTGGCATTCCACGCCAAATGGATGTTCGGTGCAAATGGAATTAAATCGGCGGTGTACACCAGCGTTTTTCCTTTGGGCAAATGGATTAAGGGAATCATCTGTCCGCTGGTATGACCGTTGAAAAAACGAATCTCTATACCATCAACAAGAAATCCCTCCTCCTCAACAAGATTAAGCAGGCCCAGCTCTTTAAAGGGAAGAATATTCTCCTTAAGAAACGAGTCGGCCTCGCGCACGTTGGGGTTTATTGCCCATTCCCATTGCGCACGGCTAACATGGTAGCGGGCATTGGGAAATACGGGCACGCTCTGCCCTTTATTATCCAAAGCAATACTACCGCCACAATGGTCGTAGTGCAAGTGGGTGTGTATTACATCGGTAATATCCTTGGGTTTATAGCCTAGATTAGCCAGCCCTTCAACCAAACCAACATTATCAAAAATATCGAAATAGCTAAAAAACTTATCGCTCTGCTTATTACCAAAACCAGTATCAATTAGCACAACCCTATCATCCGTTTCAATTACAAGCGAACGCAATGTTAGGGGGATTAAATTATTTTCATCGGCTGGGTAAACCTTATTCCACAGCACCTTAGGCACCACGCCAAACATGGTGCCCCCATCTAGCATAAAGCTGCAAATATTAAATTGTGAAATCTTCATAGCTCAATATTTTCTTATAAAACAAAAACTTTCAAATATAGTTTACTAGTACCTTTACCCCAATTATTCATCTGAATAATTGGGTCTCCGACAGCGACCAAGTATCACAACCAATTTTATTGCCCAAAATTGGGCTCCCCTATTATGTTGGGGTAACCCGCATTATTCATCTTTTACAAAAAAGATGAATAATGCGGGTTTAACGGTTGCTAGCCTTCACCTTTTTTCTTACTAAAGCGTCCCCAAGCGAAACCCAGTTAGCCTTGGTAAAATTTGCCAACGTAAAGAGTTTCTGTCCGCCATCAACAGTAATAACCCGCGCTGCTTTCGATGAATTTTTGGTGGGATACTCAAAAAAGATGCTATCGATTTGGTCGAACCTGAAATACCTACGATACGGGTAGTAGAAGCTGGAGAACACCACAAAACTATCCGAAACACCAACCCTAGCCATGCCAATTGTAGCGATAAAGAAAGAGAGCACGATAAGCGTAACGAATATTATTAGAACCACAGTATGAACTGAGGGCGCTTGAATTAGCTTGTACAAAATTAGTAAACCAATCAGAGGGAAATAGCTTCGAGGATTACCAAAAGGCGAGTGCGATATATATTCGAACTTTTCAGCTTTCACCTCACCACGACGAACCCTCTTGGTTTGCTTTGGCGTAAAATCTTGTAAACGAACCATCCCACTGAGCTTAAATGAACGATGGGCATACTTTATAACCTGAACCATGCTTTTACGGTTAGCGTAATGTGCTGTGTGTAGCTTTACATCGGTTGGGAAGCTAGTAGTGCTAATGGTTATGGTATTCATATGCAAAAAACCATTGGGCCGATAGAAATCGATATCCACAATACTACCCCACAAAACACGATTGTTTTTCTTTGATAAAGAAACCAAAATCCCTTTTTCGTCCACCTTAACGGTTGGCACAGGTAACAATCGTCTAAAAAAGAGCACAACGGCAACAGTATACAGCAAAATGGTAACACCCAGAGCAACCTGTGCAGGCAGCCCATCAATCCTAAAAACAACAAAATATAATAGGCTACAAAGTACGAGAAAAGCTAGTGCAAGCCCAAGCCCAACACATAACCAGTACCATCTATTTGCAATGCTTGTCATCTAAAAGATTATTTTACTTTACGTAAATAAAATACATTACGCGCAGGGTCCTGGTTGAGCAGAACGGTGAGCTTGGTATACAGTAAAGGCAAACTGCTCTGCAATCCCTGCGGATTTTCGAAGAAATGCTCAATTGCCACCGCGAAGAACTCGCTCACACTCTCCCCTGCATAGGATCTGAAAATATGGGGCTGCCCCTCTTTTATCTTACCAACCTCTACCTCCGAAATAGCCAGCACCTCATTTAAAGCACCAACAAGGGTGTTACTGTTTTTTTTAGATAAAATGGAATGCATAAAAGCGTGCGCCATCTCGTGCAAGCCCAAATTTAGGACATCGGTTGGATTATTAAAACCCTTAACGAGCTGGGGTATCGACAAACAGATTAGTCCGTCTGGATGCACCTCGCCATCGTGCATATTACCAGTATGTGGATGCCGATAGGAGCTGGGATAAACAAAAATTGTTCGGAAACTCTTCAAAAAGTAACTATTAAGCCCAAAGGTAACCTGCACCAAGGCGGCTACCACCATATACTTCACCGAATGGTTTACCCTAGTACCACGGCCAACTATTTTAAGGTTTTGGGTAAGCGAAAATGCGCGCTGTACAAACCGTTGCTGTAATTTTTTATTCAGCTTATTATAGTAAGTCGAATGGGAGCTATAAAAAGAGTGTACCCGCCGAGCCTCAGCCTTCGAGATGTATGAAAGACGATAAATCCCCCTCGCCATCAAAAAGGTGACGCTAAGAATAAAGATAACCATTAGTATGAATAGCGGCTCGTTGACAGGCATAAATGTAGGGAATTGATTGAACCCCAAATGTATGAAATATACGCATAACAAAAAACCCAGCCGTTAAGCTGGGTTTTGGTGCGGATAGAGGGACTCGAACCCCCACGTCTCTCGACACTAGATCCTAAGTCTAGCGCGGCTACCAATTACGCCATATCCGCAATTGCGGTTGCAAATGTACAACCTTTTTTTTTATCCTCAAACTATTTGAAAATATTTTTTGTTGATATTGGTACAGACTGATTTAAAGATATTTAGATAGGGCGAATTCTTGTTTGTTAACGCACGGGTCGTTGTATACCGCAGAGAGGCAAGGCCGTGCGTTTTTATCAATGTAAATAAAATTACAAATACGTTTACGCCACAAAGTGGCAATTTAACCCAGCCCAAGGCAACGCTACCGCCCCGCTACCGCACGATTATATCGTGTGGTAACGAAGTAAAAAAAATTGATATTTTTACTTTACGAGTTGTACCTACAAGTCTTATAGAGAGTTATATAGGATGACGGAATTGTGAGACAGCGGTCCAAAATCCATTTAATACGGTTTACCCGAGGCATGGGCTGCACAACCATTCCTTTTATTCATCACCGTTTGGAAAAATGCGTATTAGGTCGTAATTTTCCAACCTAAATTAACCAACAACAAAAATATGGCTCGCCTGCTGCTAGCACCCTTTGCATTACTATACGGAATTGCTATTTATATCAGAAACTTTTTATTCGATATTGGGCTTATTAAGTCGAAATCGTTTAGCAATGCCGTAATTTGCGTTGGGAACCTTACCGTTGGCGGAACGGGTAAAACCCCTCATATTGAATATATTATAAGAACGCTTAGCCCACATTTTAAGTTAGCTATGCTTAGCCGAGGCTACAAACGAAAAACCAGCGGTTTTTTAATGGCTAACAACAACAGCTCGTCCACAGATATTGGAGACGAACCTCTTCAGGTATTCAAAAAGTTTCCAGATATAACCGTTGCTGTCGACGAAAAAAGGGTTAACGGCATAAAGCAACTACTAAGCATAAACCCAAACCTCAGCGCCATTCTGCTCGACGATGCATTTCAGCACCGCCACCTTAAGCCGGGGCAGTCTATCCTACTAACCGATTACAGCAACCCCATTTACAGCGATTACTTTTTGCCCATGGGCAAGCTGCGCGATAGCTTTAAAGAGAGGGCCAGAGCCCAAATGGTTATTGTTACTAAATGTCCTAAAACCTTAACAATTATTGAGCAGGCTGATATTATTAAAAAATTAAAACTCAAGGGAAATCAACCCGTTTATTTTTCGACGCTTACCTACGGGCAACCCGAACCTGTTTTTCGGAATACTAACTTCGACCCAAACTCACTAAAAGCGGCAAGCTGCATAGCTGTAGCAGGTATAGCCAACCCTAATCCGTTTTTCAACCACGTAAAAAATTACTACACAGTAAACAGTTGCATTGCCCTACCCGACCATTATCGGTTTACTGAGAAAAAAATTAGAGCTATCTTTGAAAAACATTTAAACAAAAAAGGTGAATCAGGGTTTATTATCACAACCGAGAAGGATGCCACAAGGCTAAAGGATTTTAGCCTACTACCCGACTCGATAAAAAGGGTATTTATATTCATCCCCATTGAAGTTGAATTTTTAAACGATAAAGGAGACGAGTTTAACCATAAAATTATTCGATATGTTAAAGAAAGTACAAGAAACAACGGCATATATACAGAGCAAAGTATCTGTTAAGCCTGATGTTGGAATTATTTTAGGCACTGGCTTAGGCGGATTGGCAAAAGACATTGAAAACCAGCAAGTGCTAAGCTATGGCGATATCCCAAACTTTCCGGTGTCAACGGTTGAGGGGCACTCTGGGCGACTAATTTTTGGCCAGCTGGGAAATAAGCAGGTTGTTGCCATGCAAGGACGTTTTCACTACTACGAGGGCTACAACATGAAACAGGTTACCTTCCCCGTTAGGGTAATGAAATACCTAGGCATTAAGCATCTATTTGTTTCGAATGCTAGCGGTGGCGTTAATCCCGACTTTGAGATAGGCGACGTGATGATTATAAACGACCACATAAACCTGCTACCCAATCCGCTTATTGGCCCCAACGACAAGGAGTTTGGCGTACGTTTCCCCGATATGAGCCAACCATACGACCATGGCCTTATTGCCCTTGCCCAGGAAATTGCCGGTAAGCATGGTATCAAAACACAAATAGGATGCTACGTGGGCACAACGGGTCCAACCTTCGAAACCCCAAAGGAGTACCAATATTTCCGTATTATTGGTGGCGATACGGTGGGCATGTCCACCGTACCCGAGGTAATTGTGGCCCGACAAATGGTGATACCCACCTTTGCCATCTCTATTATTACCGACCTTGGCGTACCCGGTAAAATTGTTGAAATAACCCACGAAGAGGTGCAACGCATAGGCATGCAGGCCGAAAAAAAGATGACGCTTATTATGGAGGATATGCTGCAAAGGTTGTAACATACCGTTTGGGTAGCTTTAAAGCTACCCAAACAGCACCTAAAATTTACTTCACTATTAGCTGGGTGGCATAGCGCTTGGCGTTAACCACCACCACCACCTGGTACGAACCAGAGTGCCAGCCCGCCAAGTTGAGGCGCAAACCGCCATGGCGAAACGTGCCAGAGTAAACTACCCGTCCCAACCCACTGGTTACCATCACGCTTGCCTTATCCGAAGCACGACTATTCGCCAGCTCGGCCTGTAGCTCGCTACTCAAGCCCACAACCACCTCGCCACGTGCAGGGTTGGGCGATAACCTGATGGGGAACTCCGGTGGGTCTATTATGGGCTCTCCGCCACTACTCTTTTTTATGGTAAGATAAACCCGCGTAACGCTGCTCTCACCACAGGCGTTGAGTGCCCGCACGGTAAACACACCTGTACCCACCCCAAGGGGGTTTACCAACACGTAGTTATTATTCTGTACCACGTTAAAGTTCTGAGGCGAACCCGTTTTCACCACCTCCCAGCTTGTGGCAGGGGCCGTGCTTGGAGGAACCACAAAGAACAGCTGCAGGCTGGTGGTGGGTGAGCCTAGGGTTAGCTCGTAGCTGGTTGCACCTCCAGTTTGCGTACTGCTGCCGTTGCTAATATGGGGACGCGCTGGTGGCCCCACGCTAACATTGTGCCTAATGGGTGGAACATTACCGCAGGGGCCGCTCACGGTTGCCTGTACCCAACCAAACCCACTGGTGGTGGGGCTGAGTGCCTTTACAGTATAACTAGTATCCTGCCCGCTCACGTAGACCAGGTTACTGCTTTTGGTCCACGTTACAGTGTAACCATTGGGCAGGTTGCTGAGGGTGAAGGTGGTGCTGGAGGAGCAGACGGTGGTAGAGCCGGTAACTGGACCATAATTTACTGTTATCGTTGCAGCTTTATATGGAGAATAAATTTTACACACTTCGTTATAGGCCCTAACCTGCACAGTTGCCGATTCGTCAGTATAAAGGGTTGCAGATATACCACTTCCTGAAATTGTACCCTTATCTGTAATCCATTCATAACTTGTCGCACCAAATGCCTCCGGTACAGTTAGTGTTTATCCATTGGAATTATAGGTAAACGATTGATTGGCTAGTTGAGGAGTTGCTATTCCAGAGGGTTGAGTAGGGTAAACATTAAATATAGCACTTTCCATCTGGTTATAATTATTATCTTTAGGTTTAAAGTTACCCAGCTCATACCATCCATTATAATCTCCATACCATCCCC
>JAQVYY010000083.1 GCA_028708425.1 Bacteroidales bacterium | reverse complement strand
AAATCATCAACTGCGTTAAGTGTAACTGCAATTCGTAGTAGGTTTTGTAGTGATATTAATCCGGTTGTCTCAAATCTTTTAATGGACCCAAGGCTAACACCGGTTTTTTGAGCAAGCTGTTGCTGGGTAATATTTTCTGCTAGTCTAAGCTGCTTGGCTCGGGCTGCAATGTTTTTGGCAACATTGTCGGGGTTGTACTTATCTAATATGGTGTGTATATCGTTCAATATGTTGGCTGTTATGTATGCTTAAACGGAATAACGGTTAATATGTTGGCTTTTAGATGTGTGTTTGATTTGTCCACTGACCTATCTGCCCTGTCTACCGACAGGCAGGTTACACAGATTGGCACAGATTGTTTTGGCGTTTTACGTTTTACGTTATGCGATGACCATTCGGGTGCGTAAACTCGTAACTATAAACCCGCAACTTACTAATCACCAATCACTAATCACTAATCACTGTTCACTTTCTTTTGTCCACTGATTACACAGATTTGCGCTGTTTGTTTGTATCACTGTGTTTCTCGGTGTTTAACCCAGTGTTACACTGTGCAACTTTTTGTCCTTTGCATTCTAATTTTTATCTGTTTATTGGAACACTGATTACACAGATGAGCACAGATTTTTGTTTTTTTAACTAAAAAACCTCTTTAAAAATCCTTTAACCCCATTCCCGTTCTCATCATCAGTGTAATACCCTTGTCCATAACCATAGGTATTATCGTATCCGTAGCCATAGCTGTACCCATACCCGTACCCATAGTTGTAACCATATCCGTAACCTCTAGGCTTTTTAAAATCGTTGAGCAGCAATGCCATATTGTTTATGGTTTTGGTTTTTGACAGGTTTTCAACCAAATCTAAAACATTCCTTGAGGTGTACCTGTGCCTTAGCACAAACAGGGTGGTATCGCAAAGCCGGCTAATGAGCACCGCATCGGTAACCACGGCAACAGGCGGTGAGTCGATTATTATAAAATCGAAGTTTTGTCTTAGTGCTGTAACAAGTTCATCGAACTTTGAGCCTGCCAGTAGTTCGGCCGGATTGGGCGGTATTGGACCCGATGGCATCACAAAAAGATTGGGTACGGTGGTCTCCTCCACTAGGTCGTCCCAGTTATCTCTGCCAATAAAAAAGGTGCTTAGCCCTTTGCTATTATCAATACCAAACAGGTTATGTATTTTAGGTTTACGTAGGTCGAGCCCCAGCAGTACCGTTCGCTTTCCTAGCATGGCAAGGCTAACCGCAAGGTTTGAGGCCACAAACGATTTACCCTCGCCGCTAATGGTTGATGAAACCAGTATCACCTTATTATCGACCTTAGCCAGCATAAAATCGAGATTGGTACGAAGCGCCCTAAACGACTCGGCAAACGACGATTTTGGCTTATCGAAAACGGGCAGTAAGCTCTCGTATGGATTATGCCCAATTGTTCCCATTAAGGGTACTCTTGTCTTTCGGCTAATATGCGATGGATCCTGTATGGAATTGTTCAGCTGATCGAAAAGCAGGATTAGTAACGTAGGAATAAGTAATCCTATCAAAAATCCCATGATATAATTAGTGCTTCTATTTGGCTTTACCACCTCCGCCATTTCAGGCATAGCTTGGTCAATTACCTTATTATCCGATACATTTGATGCCTTGGCAATTCCTGCCTCAATGCGTTTCTCCATCAGGTAGGTATAGAACTTCTCGTTTATACTATACTTACGTTCCATGTTAACCAACTCTCGTTCGGTAACAGGAAGCATACGGAGTTGGGCCTCTTGGTTCGCTATCCTTTTATTTATCTCCTTTATCCGTATTCCATTCACCTCACGCATTCCCTGTAGTTTCTCAAACAGAAGCGATATTAGGCTCTCAATGCTCTGGTTAAGCCTTACTATCTGAATATTATCATTATTAACCGTAAGCAAAAGGCCATCGCGCTCCAGCGATAACTCGTTAAGTTGCCCCACAATTGTGGCAATTCCCGTTTCATCAATGCCTATGGTGGCAGGCGATACCAAGCCCTTCAGATCCTTTTTCTCCTTTAAGTATTTCTCCAGATAAACGAAGTACTCCAGCTGAAACGAAAGGATATTTTTTTCGGTGTACAGCGATTCCAACCTTCCGAGCAATGCACTGCCCTCTGTGCTAAGGTTTATTATACCTTTGCCTGTTCTAAAATTTTGGAGCATCAGTTCTGCCCGACGCAGCGAGTCTGTTATCCCCCCCAACTGCTCATCCACAAAATCGATGGTATTTATGGCGGTCTGCATCTTCTCGTTCAAATCGTTACGGATATATATCTCCATAAGCTTGTTTAAAAAATCGGCCTCCTGCTGCGCCACAAAACCAGTGGTGGATAGGGTTAGCAAACTCCCCTGCTTATCGTTTAGCTCAATATTTACCTTTTTCATGTGGTTCACAGCCAAACCATGCGCACTGTTTATAACAAAATAGTACTTGTTCGATTGGCTTTTTTGTTCGTAACCTTCCTTGTTCTTTAGGTTTATGGTAAAGTCAAAACGATTATCGGTGTACCTTTGTCCAAATTGTATCTTCTTTTCGGGCATGCCATCATCAAAATCCATTGCATACTCCTGGTCCGATAGAATGGTAATAAAAACAGGATATCCTGTGGCATTTGCCTCAACACTATCCAACTCAACAATAAAAGGTGAACGGTTATATAGCTTACTCTCGGCAATTCCCCTTCGTCCAACGTTTACGTATGTTATCATAAAATCGGGTAGCTCTTCAATGGCTGTTCGTGCCAGAGTATAGGATTTTAGGATACCCATCTCATTCTCAATGCGCTTTTTATCCTGTGTCAGATTAAGCTCGCGCATAAGGCTTTGCACACCCTGTCCAACCTTGCGGCCATCGGCATTGCCCACCAGTAGTGAGGCCTTTACCATGTGTACCTGCTCCGAGTAGCGGTTTACCAAGTATGCTATAAACAAACCGGCAAATACGCTAATGGCAATCCAGTACCAGTTTGATAAAAAGAGAAAGAAATATCGCTTTAAATCCAGCGTCTCCTCGTGAATGGTTGGGTAGTTATTGTTGGGGGTTTCCATTTATGTAAATATTATAAGGTTAAGGTTAAGGTTAAGGTTGAGGTTAAGGTTTAGAATAAGGCCTGCCTACGGCAGGCAGATTAAGATTGAGGGTTTATAAGGTAACTGATTAGTTTATTTAGATCGAAAATTAATAATGAGTATTCTTCAAATAGTTCTTTTGTTATGGCATCGTTAAAATACTGCACTTTATTGCCATAAAGTAGGTGGTTTTGGGTCTCGAATGCAGAGCCCCGGGCAATGGTGTAAAAATGAGCCTTATCTTTTTTCATTTTTCTGCCATACCCTTCCGCAATATTAGCAGATACACTGTTGGAAGATCTTCTTATTTGAGAAGTGAGCCCATAATCCTCTGAGCGAGGTAAATTAACCGTTACCTGATAAACTTCAATTGATAGTTTATGGGCTTTTTGCCAAACAGGCATTTCAACAAAACTCTTGTACACTATTGACAGTTTATTAATTTACACTCCCTCAACCTCAACCTCAACCTCAACCTCAACCTCTCTTAAAGCTTTGTGATAAAATTATACAACAAAATCAACGTACTTATAGATGTGAATGTTAACGTAATGTACGGAATGTTCATTTGAAAAACCTTATTGCCAATGGGCTCTACAATTACCACATCGTTGGGTAAAAGGTAGAAGCCGCCTGAGGCAAGCACCGATTTATCGGCAAGATTTAACCTATAGGTTTTATTCCCTTCGCTGGTTGGGCGCACAACGAGTACTTTTTGGCGATCGCCATTCTCGCTTATGTCGCCCACGGCAGCTATTGCCTCAAAAATGTTAAGATTATCGTTAAAATTTCGGATTACACCCGGGCGGCGTACCTCGCCCACCACGGTAACCTTAAAGCTGGCCAGCTTAACAATTACCGATGCATCCTTATACAGCGCATTGGTTTTTTGCTGAATTATACTCCGAGCCTCATCCAGGGTAAGTCCCTTAACTTGGGCTTCGCCCAAAAAGGGTAATTGCACAAAACCATCGGGGTCAACCGTGTAGCCATTAAGGTATAGGGATGATTCATCCTGAGCTCTAGTCATATACTGAGCACCTGTTGGGTTATTAAACGCCATGCTGATTTCGGGGCTATGGGTTACCAGTTGGATGTATAGTATATCGCCAGCGCCAAGCTTATAGGCGGGAGGTATTGCAAAGGGAACTTCCGTTGTTTCATCAATATTCTGCATGTACAGCAGCTGACTGCGGCGGTTACACGATGCAAATACAATTGATATAAGGATTAGGGTGATTAGTAGCTTATTTTTCACGGTATATGGTTGTTTGTTTTTTTTTTATTTATTTCCTAACGTCATTGCGATACCGACGTTCTGTGTCGGGAGAAGCAATCTGTTTCTCCCTCACGTCATTGTTCATTTCATCCCATCATTGCCAACTAAATACACTTCGTGCCCGTGAGTCCCATATGGGGTCACAAGGTTTTAATCAAAATGTAATGACTAACAAAGATAATAAAGTATATACTTTAAAATGTATAGGAATGGAAAATTATTCAGGGTTTCAAAACCCTCTACCTCTGAAAATGTGAGCCTCATAGAAAGAGAGCCTCTGCAACTTAAAAGCTCGGTTTTTGAGGCTCTCCAAAACAATAATATAAATACCAAATCCCCATTTTTATATTTTTTAGCTACAACATGTTCCTTATCGTTTCATATCTTTTGTGCTAAACAAAAAAAGACAGTACCTTTAAGAACTGATATTGTTTTTTTGGATTACTAATACTAAAACTACATACTAATATGTTCGACAAACAAGTTTATGTCAACCGGAGGTTGAACCTGCGCAAAAAAATTCGCTCTGGCCTAATCCTTATTCCGGGTAACTCCGAGTCGCCCATGAACTATCCGTCAAACACCTACCGTTTTAGACAGGATAGCAACTTTTTATACTTCTTTGGTGTTGATCATCCTGGATTTGTTGGCGTTATTGATATTGAGGATGGCAAGGATTGCCTTTACGGCAACGATTTTGAGCTAGACGATATTATTTGGATGGGTCCTCAGCCCACCGTTAACGAGCTTGGGCAAAAAGTTGGGATTCCCTGCACTCACCCCATGAAGGATTTGGCCTCAACGCTTCAACGCGCCATTCGCAACGGCCGAAAAATTCACTTCTTACCCCAGTATCGTTCTGAGAATATCATTATGCTCGAAAGGCTTATTGGTATTCACCCTTCGCTAATTAGTAAGTATGCTTCTGTTGAACTTATTAAGGCTATCGTTTCGCTTAGGTCGATAAAAGCACCTGAGGAGATTGCCGAGCTCGATAAGGCTGCCGATGTGGGTTACCTGATGCACACCACCAATATGCGCTTGGCAAAACCCGGCATTACCGAGCAAGAGCTGGTTGGTGCCGTTGAGGGCGTAGCCATAGGAAAAGGGTACATGCCCTCTTTCCCCATTATCCTTTCGCAGAATGGTGAAACGCTTCATAATCACGATCACTCCCAAGTATTAACCTCGGGTCGTATGCTGATAACCGATGCAGGGGCAGAAATTGGTTCGCACTATGCTTCCGATTTTACCAGAGCCTTCCCCGTTAATGGTAAGTTTACCGAAAAGCAAAAGGGGATTTACAATATTGTACTTAACACCATAAACAAATCAATTGAACTGTGTAAGCCCGGTGTTACCTACCAAAGTATCCATCTTGAGGCGGCAAAAGTTATTACCGCTGGCCTAAAAGATCTTGGTATTATGAAAGGTGATGTAAACGAGGCTGTGGCCAACGGGGCTCATGCCATGTTCTTTCCTCACGGATTAGGACACATGATGGGGCTTGATGTTCACGATATGGAAGATCTGGGTGAAGATTACGTTGGGTACGACGATGAGATTTCGCGAATCGATCAGTTTGGTACAGCATTTCTTAGGCTTGGCCGTCGCCTGCAAACCGGATTTGTGTTAACTGTTGAGCCAGGTATTTATTTCGTTCCTGCGCTAATTGAAAAGTGGAAAAACGAAAAGATCAACAGCTCATTTATCAACTATGATAAAGCCGAAGAGTACATTGGCTTTGGTGGCATTCGCCTTGAGGATGATGTGCTTATTACCGAAAAGGGTTGCCGCCTATTGGGCTCAAAACGAATTCCCATAACCGTTGAGGAGATTGAAGCAATTGTAGGAAAAGGATAATAATATTGATGCTATTGAAAGAACCCGTTGGCTATTGGCTGACGGGTTTTTTTATGTTGGGAGTGGCTTCGAGAGTACTCTTTCCGTGGCTTCGAGAACCTCAGCCACCGAAACGAGAACCTCAGCCACCGAAACGAGAACCTCAGCCACCGAAACGAGAACCTCAGCCACCGAAACGAGAACCTCAGCCACCGAAACGAGAACCTCAGTCACCGAAACGAGAACCTCAGCCACCGAAACGAGAACCTCAGCCACCGAAACGAGAACCTCAGCCACCGAAACGAGAACCTCAACCACCGAAACGAGAACCTCAGCCACCGAAACGAGAACCTCAGCCACCGAAACGAGAACCTCAGCCACCGAAACGAGAACCTCAGCCACCGAAACGAGAATCTCAACTACCGAAACGAGAGACTCAACTACCATCCGGTGCCTGAGGTTCTCGAAGGCACCTTTCACTATAAATTATATCAGATTGCTTCTCCGCTAACTGGCGGATCGCAATGACGTGGTTTTCGAAGGATCCTCGCAATGACGGAATACGAAGCAATGGCAGAAAAAAGTAAAATAAAATGGAAAAGTATCGCTTTAGAACCTATTCAACCAGCGGTATCTACGGGCACTATCGCCCAAGCGCATTCCAACCATAATCTCGTGTGAGCCCAAGTTGTTAAAAGTGGTAATATCTCCCCATGAATAGTCGAATGCATAACCAAAGTAGAACTGTTGATAGTTCATACCAAACATGGTAATAACCGTGCCTGTTGTGCGGAACGAAAGTCCTACCCAGTAATCCTCTTTGTAGTATGCTTTTACGTTAAGGTCGAGACTCCACGATAACTTTTCGGTAAAGGTAAGCATCATTGAGGGCTCAAAAGCATAATCGGATCGTCGCTCTTGAAATTTGTACCCACCAAGCATATAGTAGTGCCTTACCAACCTATAGGCGCTCTCGGAATTACCAATGCCAAACTGTATTGAACTTTGAAAAAGACTGGTTGCTGAAAATCCGCCATAGAAATTATCGCCGCTCACTAGGAATCCAACGTTAGCATCGGGCGAAAAATCTGCATTAACTTTTCCTTCTTGGATTAAGGCATCATAAATGCCCGGATTATATAAATCGCTGGGGCTAACATCGGCCTTAAACTGAAAAGCCGAAAGTGAGACAGCTGCACTAAACTGAATATCGCGTACGTAGATGTGATATGCATAGGTTCCCTGACCTCCCGTGCGCCTTATGCTACCG
>JAQVYY010000042.1 GCA_028708425.1 Bacteroidales bacterium | reverse complement strand
TTTATCAGGAGAATCGTCGTTACTTACTTGCGACAAACTGTTCAGCAAATCGACCCTCTGCTCATTACTTGCCCTACTAAGCAACTCAGTAAGGCTATCAACCTTTTGCTGATACGGTAATGTTGCGAACAAAAAAACAGATAGTATAGAGGTTAAAAATTGTCCCATACATATATAATATTATAACACCAAACAACCATAACGTAAAGTGAAAAAGTAAACTTACCCCATAACTCCCTAAATTATAAGGTAATACTATAGTTAACTAACAAACAAGGTAGTTGCTAAATAGTTTAAAATGGCAAAGCTAAACCTAATTTAAAGTCTTACCTATAAATTATTCATTTGCCTCCTTTTTAAGAAAATCATCCACTCAGGCTGCTGGTTGGCTTTCGAAAATGAACCTGCTAAGCCTGCTAGCTGGTTTCTTACCCCCAACCTCGTTGGGATTTGTGTTGATGAATTTAATCACATTATCCTTTATGTTTCTTACAAGACCCCCGATGCCTTAGCCCCAATTATTCGAACGAATAATTGGGGCTAAGGCATCGACTAGGTCGGGGTAACCCGCATTTGCATTCATCTTTAACAAACTTAATGAATAATGCGGGTTAAATAACTCGACTTTAATTGAAGCATAAAGCGCAAACCCAATATTTGGTTTTGCACTTTTATTATTGAGCTACAACCGCCATTTACTCTTTCACAAACCTAGTCTTACCAATAATTGCGCCATCTACCCTAACCTGTAACACGTACACACCAGAATTTAAGCCAGATATATCGAGGTTAGGGCAAAATGGCTTGCTAATTATAAGCTGACCCAAAGTGCCATAGATCTCAACCGTAGCATTGGGTGCAACCCCATCAATGTCAATAGAAATATAGCTTTTTGCAGGGTTTGGATACACGGTGAATATTGAGGGTGAGAATTCATCTACCCCCGTACACTGTATAGTTACAAACGACCAAACCTCGCTCCAGTCGCTTGTTAACGATTCGTTGCTAGCATTAACCCTCCAGAA
Source organism: Bacteroidales bacterium (assembly GCA_028708425.1). GTDB lineage: Bacteria > Bacteroidota > Bacteroidia > Bacteroidales > Tenuifilaceae > Perlabentimonas. Next base: position 29,903 of record JAQVYY010000042.1, on the reverse strand, counting down.
GTAGGTTGTTTCATGTACAAGCTCGCTCACTACTTGTGATGTTGAACTGGTGGAGGTTGTATAGTATAAATTTTCAAAACTTTCATCCTCCGAAATTTCAATGGTATAGGTATTGGCCTCCAAAATTTCAGTCCAACTAAAACTTACTTCCTCCAGGCCAACTCCCGTTGCATTATCCTGTGGCGAAACTAAGAGCGGAACCTCGAGACTTGGCTCTGTGTAGGTAAACGACCAGGTATCGGACCAACCGCTTTCTACTGCATTATCGAAAGCGCTTACCCTCCAATAGTAGGTTAAACCAGCTGACAATCCAGTAATTGGATGAACAGTTCCCTCGGTGAGGAACTCGGCAACGCCGCTGTCAAAACTCTCGCTTGGGGATACCTGAACCCTATAACCGCTGGCTCCAAATACCTCATCCCAAACTAGATCAACCTCGTCCTCCGTAATGGTTGCATTATCCTGTGGCGAAACTAAGAGCGGAACCTCGAGACTTGGCTCTGTGTAGGTAAACGACCAGGTATCGGACCAACCGCTTTCTACTGCATTATCGAAAGCGCTTACCCTCCAATAGTAGGTTAAACCAGCTGACAATCCAGTAATTGGATGAGCTGTTCCCTCGGCAAGGAACTCGGCAACGCCGCTGTCAAAACTCTCGCTTGGGGATACCTGAACCCTATAACCGCTGGCTCCAAATACCTCATCCCAAACTAAATCAACCTCGTCCTCCGTAATGGTTGCATTATCCTCTGGAGAAAGTTGAATGGGAGGTGCTAACTCAACTGCAGCTGTAGTAAATGCCCAAATTGACGACCACGGTGAATAACCGTTCACATTCTCTCCTCTCACTCGCCAATAGTATGTTTTTGATGGGGTTAAATTCTCGGCTGAGGTAAAGGTTAATGATGTTTCTCCGCTTTTCACAATTGCTGTAAAGCCCATATCTTCACTAAGCTGGTATTGATACGTATCAATGCCGGCCAAACTTGCCCAGATCATTGCAACGCTCACGTAAGGTATATCAATGGCATTATTCTCAGGCGAAACAAGTGCCGGCCCCTCAGTTAGCTCAAAGCCAGTAGTAAAGTCCCAAACCGATGACCAATCAGACTCATCAGCATCGTGCCATCCTCGAACCCGCCAGAAATATTTCTGACCATAGCGTAAATCAGCCACAGGTTGTCCTGAATATGAATCTGAATGTGTGTATTCCTGTAACAATGCGGAATTAAAACTATCGGTGGTGTCAAGTTGATAATCGATGTTTTCCGACCCTGTTACCTTATTAACCCAAAGCGTAAGAGAGATGGGCCTGTCAACGGAACCACTAGCTGGACTACTGGGCGTAGCACCCAGGGGGTTAGCTGTAAACGACCGGGTTTCTGCCCAATCCGAGGTATCGGCAGCATGTAGCCCACGAACCCGCCAGTAGTAGGTTTGGCCATACTGAAGATTGGAAACCCTTTGACTACTATAGGAGTCGGAATGGCTGTAGGTTTGCAACTGTTCGGAGTTGAACGTAGGAACCGTATCCAATTCATACTCAATTGTGGTTGAACCGTATACTTTGTTTACTGATAAAAGCAAGCTAACATCCCTGTTCTCCGAACCATTGGACGGACTACTGGGTGTAGCACCCAGGGGGTTAGTGGTAAACGACCTGGTTTCTGCCCAATCCGAGGTATCGGCAACATGTAGCCCACGAACCCGCCAGTAGTACGTTTGGCCATACTGAAGATTGGAAACCCTTTGACTACTATAGGAGTCGGAATGGCTGTAGGTTTGCAACTGTTCGGAGTTGAACGTAGGAACCGTATCCAATTCATACTCAATTGTGGTTGAACCGTATACTTTGTTTACTGATAAAAGCAAGCTAACATCCCTGTTCTCCGAACCATTGGACGGACTGCTGGGCGAAGCACCCAGTGAATTAGTGGTAAACGACCAGGTATCGGACCAATCGGAGGTATCGGCAACATGCAGCCCACGAGCCCGCCAGTAGTAGGTTTGGCCATACTGAAGATTGGAAACCCTTTTTCCGCTGTAGTTAAAAGGATGGCTATAGGTTTGCTGCTGACCAGAATCGAATGTGGGAACAACGTCAACCTCATACTCAATTGTGGTTGAGCCTGTTACGTTGTTCGTTGATAAAAGTATGCTTACATCCGTGCTCTCCGAACCATTTGACGGACTACTGGGCGTAGTGCCCAGGGGGTTAGTGGTAAACGACCAGGTATTGGACCAATCAGAGGTATCGGCAACATGCTGTCCGCGAACTCGCCAGTAGTAGGTTTGCCCATACTGAAGATTGGAAACCCTTGGTCCGCTGTAGTTAAAAGGGTGGCTATAGGTTTGCAGCTGACCAGAATCGAATGAGGGAACAACGTCAACCTCATACTCAATTGTGGTTGCACCAGGTACTTTGTTTGTTGATAAAACCAAGCTTACATCCGTGTTCTCCGAACCATTGGACGGACTACTGGGCGAAGCACCCAGCGGGTTAGTAGTAAACGACCAGACATCAGACCAAACGGTTGTTTCGGTTTCATTTTTGGCTCTAACTCTCCAGTAATAGGTTTCACCAAAAAGCAGTTCGCCTGTGGGACAGTAATTTGTAGTTCGATTAACAATAGTTGAAGAGGTAAAACTCGGATTAAGGCTAAACTCAAAATCGTAGCTCGTTGCACCCTGAACGGTGCTTAAGTATAAGTACACATTCGGGTTTTGGTTTATGGCCTCGTTTAAAGGCGTGGACTGCAATGGAATTTCCATTGAAAAAACCTGAGATGAAATAAATAGAACGAGTAGCACAAGTGTAATTCTCTTCATGATAATGCTTTTAAATACGTGGACAATTATGTATACACACCTACCAAAATATTCGACAAGTAATTTTGATGTTGAGTTACAAAGATACACAAAAAAAATATTTGACCATAAGGCACTAGCATCCAGAAGTAGCTTAAAAAAAACCAAGAACTCCCTATTCCAAGGATTGCCAAAAAGTTGAATGAATTTAACCCCAATTATTCATTCGAATAATTGCTGTCTACGACAGCAACTAAGCTTTGTAACCTATTTTGTTGACCAAAATTGGGCTCGTCTATCTTGGGGTAACCCGCATTTGTATTCATCTTTTACAAATTTGATGAATAATGCGGGCTAATTGTGCCTGCCGACTGTGGTATAATGAAAAGTGGTAAAGTGGATAGTGGTTGTAGCTTTGACGAGCTAACAAGCACGACTGGCTGGAGGATTGGTGTATTATCAATAGCAGAACTATCGTTCCAGCATCTATAAAAAGATTGTTATTGGTAATCTTCTGAGCATCAATTTTTATAAATACTGAATTCAATATAAAAATAATACCAGCAACTTTTTAGCTGCTAGAAAATAAAGCCATTTAATAGAATTTAACTCTTTGGTATGAATAGTGAACAAAAAAATTATCTTTGTGTAATGGTTCAAAATTTCCAAGTCAATAGCTAACCCTATTCGAGATGAAGGCAAATTATCAACTATCCCTCCTGCTAAGCTTTTTAATGCTTTTTGTTAGTGCTAACTCTATTGGTCAACACTCCAAAATTGACTCACCATGGAATACATACCGCGAGGCAAAATCGGACTCTGCTCGAGCAATAGCTATGGTTAGCGTTGCAAAGCAAATGATAACCATAAATTCAGATACTGCAACATTACTATTAGCTGAAGCCGACAGCATTGTAAAATCTATGGGGCAGGTAACCCCTGGTTTTGCTTTAAACTACGCCGATTTACTTAGGCGCACTGGATTGGATTTCCATAGAGAATCGGAGTATTCAAAATCGATTGAATGCAACCTAAAAGCAATCGACATCTATGGTTCAATTAATAATGCCTTAGGTCTCTCACAATGCAACCAGAATTTAGGCAATACTTTTTTCAAAATGGGGAATTTTGATACTGCCCTAAAGTATTACTATACAGCTTTGGAGTACTTCGACGCCACCAACAATACTCTTGGCATCGCCGATTGCTACAACAATATAGGGAGTGTACTTAAGGAAATGGAGTCGTACGATAAAGCCATGGAACATCACATCCTATCGCAAGGTTTACTTGAAAACCTGTTGGTTAACCCCGACGGAAATGCTATTGAAGTAATTAAAAAAGGGCTTTCGAATACCCATAATAATATTGGTATTATCCATTGGTATAAACAAGATTATGACCAAGCCCTTAAAAGCTACAAAAAATCTCTGGGTATAAAACAAACCCTAAATGATTTAAATGGGGTGGCGCAGGCTTATAAAAATATTGCTATCCTTTACGCTACACAAGGCATATTTGAAAAGGGAGTAGAGTATTTTCAACAGGGCCTTGATATTTATTTGAGCACTGGAAATAAAACTGGGCTTACCAGCGTTCATGCAAATATTGCATATCTTAACCTACTTCTAGCCCAATCGGCAGCTAGCGACAGCTTAAAAAACTCGTACTTAACAAAAGCCCTTACCAACGCCCAGCATGCATTTGAAATAGCAAAAAGCATATCATCGGCAACGTATATTGGCACTTCGGCAGGTTACCTTAAGGATATTTACGAGGCGCTAGGTGATACAGGCAACGCGCTGAGGTATGCCAATGAGCTACTGGCTATTCAAAAGGATATTTTCTCCCAAGAGAAAGCAAACGCGCTTGCCCACATGACAACCAGGTACGAGGCTGAAAAAAACATGCTACAGCTGGAGAGCATGACGAAAGAGAAAGAGTTTTTTAAGAAAAGAACCCTAACCCAACAGGCCCTACTATATATGTCAATTGGTATTATTGCAATGCTTTCAGTTTTTCTCTTTGTATTGCTAAAGTATTTTAAACAAAAACGAAAAACAAACGAAGCGCTGGCTGAACGAAACGAGGAGATAATCAAACAAAAAGATGCACTGGAAAAGCAAAAAACTAAGATTGATGACTCAATATTTTACGCTAAATTTATCCAGTCGGCCATGCTCCCCGACCTTGACACCATATTTGTAAACAGATCGTGGGGTGCTCATTCCTACTTTATCTTGTACAAGCCTAAGGATGTGGTGAGTGGCGATTTCTACTGGGCTAATCGTATAAACGATTGGATTGTTTTTTCTGTAGTCGACTGTACCGGGCATGGGGTACCAGGCGCATTTATGAGCATGCTCGGAATTTCGATTATGAACGGGATTGTGCTTAGCAATGATCTCACCAATCCCTCTAAAATGCTAGCCAAACTTCGTTCATATGTAATTGATGCTCTTAAGCAGAAAAAAGAATGGAACTCACAGCGCGACGGCATGGATATGGGCATCCTATCGCTGAACACCAAAACCAAACAATGTTTTTGGGCCGGTGCCAACAACCCGCTATGGATTGTTAGAGGCCACACGAAAAAGGAAAAGACCAACGCCACACCAACAATCGAAGAAATTAAGCCCGATCCTTTCCCTGTAGCTATCCATCTGTTTATGGGCGAGTTTACCAATCACGAGATAGACCTTCGTAGTGGTGATAGGTTATATATGTTTTCCGATGGGTTCCCGGATCAATTTGGGGGGCCAAATGGCAAAAAATTTAACATGCACAAGGCATTTAACAAGCTAATTGCCAAAACATCGGATTTGCCCATAAAAGAGCAGGGCAAAGTGCTAGAAGAAACATTTGACAACTGGATTACTTGCGATGATGCTAAATATGAGCAAACTGACGACGTTACCGTTTTAGGAATTATGGTGTGATTTTTCAGCTTCACGCATGCGCTGCACTTAGCCCGCATTCTTCATCAAATTTATTAAGGATGATGAATAATTCGGGCTAAAAAACAATTAAATGGCAATAAAAAAGGTATGGGCTGAGGCGGGGTTTATATCCTTTGGCTATGCGAAGAAATATGCCCCGAAGTTTTCAAAGTAGAGGATTTAGCTATCGTTGTTGAAGGGGTTAGCTACAGCGAGTTCGAAGATGGTATTAAAGTGGCGGCTGAAAATTGTCCGGTTGAAGTTATTAAGAATACAACGCTACCATGTTGGATTAAGCTCACGGTAGCAACTAATGTTTTTTTAGCTCCACATTGCAATTAGAGGTTGCACAAAACATTTAGGCAATTTTCTTTTTTTCTTTAAAATATAGTTTTTCAAACCAGTAATAATGCTTAGTTTTGTCGGAATTTTTTAATAAACTAAAAAATAAAAAAATGAAAGCAAAACGAATACTATTTTTAGCGTGCTGCCTCGTTTGGGGATGGAATGTATACTCACAGTCTGACGCAGAGACTAGCATCATAAACGCCCAAAACAGCTACGCTCTTAATCAAGAGAATATAACCAAAAGGGTGCATTTAAGCGATGCCAGCGAGTTAATTGGATATAATATATACAGGAATGGTGAAACAATTAACGAGAGTCCAATTACAGAGACTAACTATGTTGATACATCGGTAGAACAGGGCATGTATCTATACCAGGTAACGGCTCTTTACACCGAAGGCGAATCGGATGGCACCAATATCGTTGAAGTTATTATTGACACCCTAGCAAAAGCTCGGCAATATGTTTTAGTTGAGAAGGGGACCGGAACATGGTGTCCATATTGCCCGGGTGCTGCACTTGGCATTGATGATCTTTTAGCTAATGGAAAAAAGGTTTTACCGGTAGCCTACCATTCGGGCGACTCTTATGAAAATAGTGATGCGTTAAGTCGATTAACAATGTACGGTGTAGGAAGTTTCCCAACAGTAATATTTGATGGGGTATCGAGAATGGAGGGGGGAAGTCCAAATCAATCCCTTTACAGCTACTATTTGCCTCTATACGAAGAACATATAGCAATCCCTACTTCTATTGATTTTGTAGTTACAGGAACACATACAGGTAATGCATACTCGCTAAATATTACGGCCCAAAGTAATTTCTTAACGGACAACAGCAACCTTGTTCTACACGCTGCTGTTGTTGAAGACCACATTCCTGAGGCATGGCAGGGCCTTACCGAGGTAAATGGGGTATGCCGTAAAATGATTCCCGATTCACAGGGTAGCCCAATATCATTTTCGGAAGATAGCATACAGCAAGTTTCATTAAACTTTGATTGGGAGAATACCTGGGTTAAAGATAACTCAATGGTTGTAATATTTATACAGAATACGGAAACCAACGAAGTTATAAACACCACAAAAATTGATATTAATGAGATTTTAGACTCTAAATTTTCTACGGAAATCAAGGGAAGGACTGGCTTGTACGCCCCATCAAATCTTGTTGCAGAGCATGATATAACCTCCCCCATTGTAACCCTTAGCTGGACAGCTCCCAGCACAGCAGGAGAAGGATGGATTCAGTGGGATGATGGACAAAATGCATCAGCAGTTGGAAGCGATCAGTCTCCCCTTCAGTTTGACGTTGCGGCTAAATGGGATAGCGAGGATTTAGCTCCACTTAAAGAAATGATGATAACCAAAGTTGCATTTTTCCCAACTTCCAGCTCGTGTAATTACTCAATTCGCATTTGGAATAATATGAATGAGTCGCCAATACTAGACGATGAGGTTTCGGTAGTAGTAGGAGAATGGAATGAGTTTATTTTATCGGATAGCATTTATCTAGAAACCTTTAATGAGCTATGGGTGGGTTACCACAACATCAACACCCAAGCCGATTATTCTGCAGGTATCGACAATGGCCCAGCAGTTACTGGAAAAGGAGATTTTGTTCGCCTATATGAAGGAGGAAGTCCAGGAAGTTGGGATAATATATCTGCTCTTGGTATAGACAATAATTGGAATATTAAATTCTATATAGAGCCCAAAACTACTGTGGGCGTGAATGATATAGTATCACTGAGTGCAAACATTTACCCAAATCCTGCTAAAGAGAGCCTAAACATTAGCTCCAAAAGTATTATAGAAACAGTTACCATATATAATATTAATGGGCAAAAATTACTAGAAGAACCGGTGTTTAATTATACCCATAGGATTAACACGGCTGGTTTTGAGGCAGGGGTTTACTTAATTCAAATCGAATCGAAAGGTGAAAGAATCACAAGAAAAATAATTGTTCAATAGGGGTGATTTTCCCTGGAATCAATTTATAGAAGTAGACTTTAACATAAATATTTCACCCCCTGAGTTGTGTTACAATTCGGGGGGTGAAAACATTATGGAATAATGCAATCAGCAAAAAACAAAACCAATTAACCCCTATTATTCATTCGGATAATAGCTGTCTCCGACAGCCACCAAGCTTCACAACCAATTTTGCTTCCCAAAATTGGGCCTCACCGTGTCGGGGTAACCTGCATAAGCATTCATCCTAAATAAATTTGATGAATAAAAGCGGTTTAACAGGCCATTTAGCAAAAAATAATACTACCTTAGAACAGCTAAAATAAAACGAGAAAGTGCTAACTAAAAAACAATTGAAATGGCAATAAAAAAGGTATGGATTGAGGAGGGGTGTATATCCTGTGGGCTATGCGAAGAAATATGCCCCGAAGTTTTCAAAGTAGAGGATGCAGCTATCGTAATTGAAGGGGTTAACTACAGCGAGTTCGAAGATGGTATTAAAGAGTCGGCTGAAAATTGCCCAGTTGAAGTTATTAAGTACGAATAAATACAGTGCTACATTAGCAATGATCAATAGGATGCGTTTAGACCTATAGTTTTTGCCTAACAAAAGACGATTAACACATGTAACAGCAAAGGGTATAAAAAAAATCATAAATATGCCACACATCGAAATAATATCAGCCAGCGTTAGGGAAGGGAGAAACAGCCATAGAGTTGCTCGGTTTTTCCAAAGCTATTTGGAGCAGAACAAGCTCGCAACGAGCCACATACTCGATTTAAAAGAATACAGCTTCCCTTTATTTAACGAGCGCCTGCACCTTCAGAAAAACCCATCGCAAAAGGCTCTCGATTTTACTGAAAGGATAAAAACTGCCGATGGTGTTATTATGGTTACCCCCGAATACAACGGGGGTTATCCTGCAAGCTTAAAAAATGCCATTGACCTTTTATACACCCAATGGCGTCGCAAACCCATTGCAATTGCAACGGTATCCGACGGAATGTTTGGTGGCACACAGGTTATTACCTCGTTGCTGTTCTCATTATGGAAAATTGGGGCATGGATGGTTCCTGCCACGTTCCCTGTGCCAAAAGTTAAAAACCTGTTTGATGAGAATGGAAACCCCACGAACCCTGAAGATACGAATAAAAGGGCAAAAAAATATATAGCTGAATTATTGTGGTGCATAGAGGCGAAGAAAAGAATGGAAGACTAGCTATTATAGACGGATTAAAGAGAATAATTTGGAAACCAAAGATTTGTTCCCAAAACCAACCAAAAGTCTTGCCGATAAAAGGGTCGCACTAGCCCCTTAAACCATGTAAGCATGAAGCAACTTCAGTAAAGCCGTTTTTGTCGAAGGGGCTATACCCGCAAAACAAAAAAGCTAATTGCAGTGGCACATGTAACTCAATGCCCCTATTACATTAAATCGCACACCAAGCAACCAATGCGAAAGGGTACACGCCAACAAAATGGAAGCCATTTTGGGTGGCAGCCAAAATGCGTACAGAAAGCACTTTTGTCCATTCGGTTATCGCATTGGACGAGATGAGCAAATAAGGGCATAACCCCAATTATTCGGATGAATAATTGGGGTCTCAGACAGCGACTAGGCCTCACAACCAATCTAGTTGCCAAAAATTGGGCTCAACTAGACCGGGGTAACCCGCATTTGCCATATTTAACTAATTTGATGAATAATGCGGGATAAAAGCATAGCCAAACGCACATGCATTTGGCTATTAAAACGCTAACGTTAAACCAATGACTAGAAGAATAAAGTACTCTTACTTAGCCCTAAATTTCATTTTTTTAAATAATGTATCCAAGTTCACAATAGCTATTCGGGATGCCACATCGGACATGGCATAAGGTACAATTAAACTACCGTTAAAAATCATACTCCCGCATGAGTATGTTACATTGGGAACATACCCTTCACGCTCATTCTCGTTTGCCGATAACAATGGCTCTTCTAATCGAGCAATTATTTTTGTAGGATCGTCTAGGTCAAGCAGGATAACACCTATAGAATACTGTCGCATATTACCCACACCATGCGTTAGTACCAACCAGCCTTTGTCGGTTTCTATGGGCGAACCGCAATTCCCAATTTGTACAAACTCCCACGGTTGCTCGGGTTTTTGAATAAGCTCAGCGGTGTGCCAGAAATACAAGTTATCGGAAAACATGATGTAATTATTCTCTCCGTCCTGCCGCGATAGCATGGCATATTTACCATTCACTTTTCTAGGAAAAAGAGCCATCCCCTTGTCTTTTACCCCTTCGCCATTTAAAGTAGCAATATTGAAAGTTTTAAAATCCTTGGTTTCTATTAGTTGAGATAAAATACTATGCCCATCGTATGCAGTGTAGGTTGCATAGTAGGTTACCTCTCCATCGTCGTGAGTAAATTTAACAAACCGAGCATCCTCAATCCCCTTGCTCTCATTAGATGAAACAGGAAATATAACCCGCTCACTAACAGCGGTTTCATCATCGAACCTTATTTTGTAATTCGAGTTTGCCAACCAATTTATAACGTTAATGGTTCTGTGGTTTGTTTGAAAGTCGGGATTTTGGTAAACCTCCTGTATGCTTAGCCTTAATTCGGTATAGGTAAAAACCCCCGAAATTTTACTCATTATGGTTTCGCTTGTTTCGTCCCACGCCTCTAAGTCTTTTAACTTTAGCTGAAACAATTTTTTATCGTAGAATGTATCATGAACCATGGCCGGCGTCTCAACATACTCCGATACGCTATCAAAGTTGAACAAAAAGTTCTCATCTATAATTCCGCTCCTAAAAACGATTGAGGAAACATGCCCTTCACCGGTTGCTCGTAAGCTCATAATAAACCGCATGCTCCCTTTGGGAAGCAATGTTTGGTCGGGATGAGGAATAATAGATGGGTTAAAAAGTGCAGCCGATTCAATGGAGTACTCCATGGTAAGGTATGCCCCAATTAATATTTTTTGGGTGTTATTAACAATGGAACTTTTCGGGATGTATTCGGCTACTCTATCGTAGTGCCTTAAAAATTGAAACGCAATGTTTTTATGACGACCGGCAAAGTGTTCCAGGGTTTCTTGCAGATGTTTTTCGGTCTCCTCGTTACTGAGGCTTAAAACCCGAAGTATTATATTACCTATTCGTGACAATTCGCCAGGAATATGAGGTAATACAATTACTCGCGAACTATCGCCAGTAATCATATATTTCTTTCGTTTCACAAGAGGTTTCATTTCCATCAAATTATTTGTTTTTTGTTTGTAAAATTTGCTGATAAACATCAATGTAGCCATCCACCATTTTTTCGAGGCTAAACTTAGACAGTGCCCACTCACGGCAATGCATTCTGTTAATAGTATCTATTCTGCTTAAAGAGTCGACCGCTTCATCAATAGTGTTTACAAGAAATCCTGTTTTAGTATGGTCAATTAATTCGGGCATAGATCCTAGGCTAAAAGCGATAACAGGAGTACCGCAGAACATGGCCTCTGCCACGCTCAACCCAAAAGGTTCATCAAAACTAATGGGGTGCAGCAATGCGGCAGCTTCGCCTAGCAATACATCCCTTTCTTTTGGGCCAGAATTACCAACGTACACAATGTCTGTATCATTAATAAAAGGTTTTACTTTCTCCTCAAAATAGGCTTCATCCTGTATTAGGCCTGAGATTACTAATTTTTTGTTCGCTTTTTTTGCAATTTGAATGGCTTCCCAGGTTCCTTTCTCTGGATGTATCCTGCCAAAAAACAGCAAGTAATCCTTAGGGTTGGGATTGAAGGTAAAATCCTTAGCGTATATTCCATTGTACACGGTGGCAATATAATCGATATCGGGGCTTCGGTCGGAATTGCTAATTGACACGTAGAAAGTATTCTCATTATATTTTTTGTATACCGGAATTATTTTTCCCGACGAAAACCCATGGATAGTTGTAACTATCGGTGTTTTAATTAATTTGGAATAGGTAAGTGGGAGAAAATCAAAATTATTATGAATAATATCAAACCTAGATGCCTGCTCCATTACGTTGCTAATATGCAGGCATTCCCACACCTTGGGATCAAGCGAATGATCCTCGGCATAAGCCGTTTGCGAAACGTATTGTAACTTTCCAGCCGTGCGGGAGTTGCCCGTAGCAAATAGCGTTACATCTATCCCCCTTTTCACCAACCCTTCGGCTATGTTAGACGCTACCTGCTCCCACGGGCCATATTTTAAGGGCGGTGTGCGCCACGCTATGGGCGCTAAAATACCAACTTTCATATATCTATTTTTACATATTTAACATTATTCGTACACCCCTGCACCTTCGCGTTTTATTTAAAAAATGAAGCACTTTGCGAAAAAGCAACTGAGTTTAATCTATGAACACTTTTTTTATAGGGCGCTTCGGCTATTTTTCAGACAATGATCCACGAGCTCCTCAAGGTTTGCAGTTCCCACACACATAACCGTATCGGCAGCCCCCCAATAAATTTTTACGCTTCCATCGGGCTCGGGAATTGCGCCACACGAAAAAACAACGTTGGGCACGTAGCCCGTAATCTCGTAGGTTTCCTCGGGCTGAAGAATCCATTCGTCGCCCACTGCAATTATTTTGGCCGGATTGTGTAAATCGTGCAAAGCAACACCAAGCCGATACACGCTGCCCGCCATGGTTGGGAATACCCCATGATAAATGTTGAGCCATCCGCGCGAGGTTTTAATGGGCGTTGCACCGGGACCAATTTTCATTTCATCCCAATGGTATTGCATAGGTCTCATTATCAACTCCGAATCGCCCCAGTACCTTAAATCGGGGGAGTAGGAAATCCATATAGCCCAGGGTGAGATATCGGAATGAGGGCGATCGAGCCGGGCATAAAGCCCATTAAATTTTTCTGGAAAAATTACCACGTTCCTATAATCGGCCTCGGTAATTAACGAGAACCGCTCTACGGATCGGAAATCTTTGGTTTTTGCCAATCCTATCCTCACGCCATGCGACGAGTAGGCGCTGTAGGTAATTAGGTACTCGCCATCAACAAATGCAATGCGAGGATCCTCGACGCCATAAGCTTCGTACGTTTTAAAAACACCTTCGGTAGCGGGCGTTAAAAAGGGTTCGGAATCTACCTTAAAGTTAAAACCATCGGTACTTACCGCTTTCCCAATAATGCTTCGCCCGTTTAGGTTGTGCGACCTAAAAAGCATGATGTACTCGTTATTATGCTTTACCATACCCGCATTGTGAACGGTTGCAACTGGGTACGGAATGTCATCCTTGGTAAGGATAGGATTGTTAGAGTATCTATTTATCAATGATTTTATCATTTTCGCTCGGGTTTATTATTAGTCTTTACGGTAGTAATCCTCATGTGCTTTAAGCACATTCAGGTACGAAATCAGGTAAGCCAGGGTACTCTCAGCTCCTTGATTCTGATTTACACCATAGTGTTCAAGGCCATCGAAACATCCCTTGGTTTCGTGGTTAAAAAGATTCATCCTCAGGTCATTTTCCCCCAAAAACCATTTAAATGATTTAAACAGCTTGCTTAAATGGTTTTTATCGTTGTCTACATTGTAGGCTTGCCTGAACATTAAAACCATGCCCATGGCATCTACAGGCTGTTGGGCAAATGTAGAGCGGTCGCCATCCTTTTTATACCATTCTTCGTTCCCAATAATCGACAAGTACCCCTCGCTCATGGTGTGATCCACTAGAAAATTCATTGAATCGAAAGCTACCTTTCTTACCTCGTCGTCGTTTAAAATTTCTGCTGCATGAAGCATTGCCAAGGGGAGTATAGCATTATCGTATGCCAGTAACTCTTCAAACCAATTCCAGTTATCGTGTGAATTGGCCTGGTAATGATCAATCAGAACATGCGTAAGTTTTCTCAATCTTTCAATCATTATATCATCCGACATATTACTTCGCAAATAGTGGCAAATGCCAATTATTGTATTGGCAATACTTCTTATGGATTTTAAATCTTCAAAAATCGGTATGGCTTTATCAAATATAAGTCGGCCAATTTGGTAGTACGAATCGTTTGGCGAATTGTTAAGCATATATCCTATTGCCCATATTGTCCTTCCAAAAGCATCTTCAGACCCTACCTCATCTAAAAACTCTCGGTTAAAGCTCAAAAAGTTTCTGAAGGTTCCATCCTTATTTTGCATATAATGGATGTAGCTTAGGTAAATTGGGCACAGCTTAAGAGCAGCAGAGTCTTTTTTAACCTTGTAGGCCATTAGAGCCATTAGCAGGGCTCTGGAGTTGTCGTCTAGGCAGTACCCTTCCTTAAGGTTGGGTATTCCAAATTTTGCATGTTGCACAATACCAGTATCATCGGTAAGGCGCTGTACATGTTCAATTGAAAAAAGAGGCAAAAGAGAAATGTCGTAGGGAATGATCTCCTTCTTTTGGATCTCAATATTTTCTTGAACCACGTTTTCAACCACATCGTTGTACATAGAGCCAATTTTCGGCCAGGTTATCTTTCTTCCATGCTTGAGCGCCTTTTTTCGAATGGTAAGCCTTTTTTCAGGATTGTCCAGCAGATCTATTAAGACATCGGACAGCTCATCGATGTTACCAAAATCGAAGAGAACGCCTCTGCCATTACTCAGTAACTCAGTGGCATGCCAGTAGGGAGTAGATACAACTGCCGAGCCAGTTCCCACTGCGTAAGCAAGTGTGCCGCTGGTTATTTGGGCTTCATTTAAGTAGGGTGTTATGTATATATCGGATGCATACAGATACTTAAATAGCTCCTTTTGGGTTGTAAACTCGTTAAGTAAAACCACGTTCTTCTCTAGTTTTAAATCCTCCACCAGCTGGGTTAGGTACAAACGGTACTCTTCGCCCACATGCCTAAGAACACTTGGATGAGTTTTGCCTAATACTATATAAAGCACATCGGGATGCTTTTCAACCACCTTGGGCAGCGCCTCTATGGCGGTCTCAATACCTTTGTTCCGGCTAACAAATCCAAATGTAAGCAGAACCTTTTTCTTTTCTAGCTTAAATTCTTTTTTAACCTCCTCCTGTATATACCTAAAATTGGGTACACCATGCTCTACGTAGGCAATTTTATCCTTCGGAACATCATATATTTCCACTAGCATTTCAATGGCTTTATGGCTCATAACCACTACCCTATTGGCCATTTTGCAGATACGCTGCAATATTTCTTTCTGGGCATACGACGGGGTTTGTATCACGGTATGTAGGGTTACAATCAAAGGTATATCTAGCTGATGGAGCAACGGGAGGATATACACACCATCCTGACCGCCAAATATGCCAAACTCATGCTGTAGTATACAGCAATCGGCACCGCTTATATTTATATACTTGGCAGCAGCTAAGTAGTCTTCCTGAAACTCTTGCCTTATGGTAAACTTTACCTCCTCGGGATAGGTTAACTCCTGCTCGAAATCGTTTATGGCTACAATAAAGCTCTTTTTATGATGAGGCTCATCGATGTCGGACGCAACCATGGAGGTAAAAAGATTTTGGGTAAAGGTCCCAATCCCACACTGACGAGGTGGGTATGTTGCAATGTACGCATTTTTCATATGTATTTTTTTTAAATGTTAGTAAATCAGGGCATTAAGGATTGAACTCAACGTATTTGATAATTTGAATTTCATTCTAAAAGTTAAGAATATTAAGTAACGATTGATGTTTTTCAATATAAATTCCAGTGAAAAATTTCGGCATCTACAATAATTTGTGCTACCTACTAGAGTTAACTCGGGCGTTATTTATGCAAGTTATAGGAAATATTTGAACCTCTTAACTATCCTCCTAGGCATTGCCATCGACCTTACCTATGTAAAAACTTTAGCCTTACACAAAATATGGTAAAGCGATTTAGCTAACAAGTTCAACAATACAAATGTACATGAATACAAATAATCGAAACCTTTTCGGCTTAAATACCCATGGTACCTATATATTAAACACTAAATATACCACTTATTATGCTAATATTCAAAAATATAATGTGTGCATCATAATTTTGTAGAGTAAAAAGGCCACTACAATACAGCTTTAATACTACTCCTCGTCCTCGGCTCTACTCTTATCAAATCGATGGTTTGGCAAACCTATCAATCCTCGTAAGAAACCATGAACAATTGCAATTGGCAGGCTTATAAAACCAACTATCAGCATTCCCAACTCGTAAAATAGCGAGCTGCCCTTGTATTTTTTCCCGTGAAGCCTGGACAGGAATGCGCTAAAGGGAATACCGTACATGTTTCCTGCAATCATCACTTGGCATGCCGACAGAATAATGCGCGCCTCTTTCTTGCCATACTCCTCAACAATAGCCTCATAGGCATACTTCTTAGGAAATCCTTTTGAGTCGGCAAAATGCTGAGCAAAAACAATGGCTTTGGCCTCTTCGGGCTTAGTAAAATCACCACCACCGCTCAAAAAGCTGTTTATTTCCTCGTTGGTCATACCTTGACTTAGAGCCATTTGTGTATGCTGATACGAGCAGGCAGCGCAACCATTCACCTCGGTTACAGCCAGTTGCAATCGTTCTGTAAAATGCGGGTCTAACAGCTTGCTTTTCTTATTCCCAATTAATTTTGAAACTGCTCTGGGAGCATAAACAAAGGAGCGGTACAACTCCCATAAACTGAATTTTCGCTTAAATTCATCCCTTTGGGTTACTGATTCCGAAAGGCCTCCTTTTTTTTTCATGTGTGTATTTTTAGTTGTTAATTGAAATTTATTGCCATTCATAAAAACACCGCTATTGCAGCAGCTCCATGATAAAAATCTATTCGCTCTTGTCATTGCAATCGAAACAAAACTTTTGAAGCATTAGCAAACCATTTTCTAGATCAACCACCTCTTTTTGAGTTAAATTAACCAAACGGCTGTCAATCTTCTTGTCGATAACCATATTAATCTTCTGAGTAACCCTTTCTCCCTCATTGGTTAGAGCGATGTAAATCTTTCTTCTGTCATCAATATCGTTTGTTCGGGTTACATAGCCCATTTTACTCAACTTGTCGATTAATGATGTCATTTGCGGCTTTGTAATACTCAACATATCCACAAACTCCGTAACGTACAGTTTTTCATTTTCTTCCAATAGGTGTAAAATCATATAATGCTGGGGAGAAAAATCAATCATTAAATCCTTTAAAATTGATTTAATAAATTTGTTATTCATATTCCTACACAGCTTGCCTGGAACTTCAACCAAAAGTTTTTTTAACATTTCATTATCCATTTCGCTCTTAATTCGCTTAACCAACAATTCATTAAACTAATAGTTTGCTTAAGTAACAAATGTAATGAAAGATTTACTCTTAACCCGCATTATTCATCTAGTTTATTAAAGATAAATGCAAATGCGGGTTAGATCGACATAGTGAAACCCAATTTTGGGTAATAAAATTGGTTTTGAAGCTTGGTCGCTGTCGGGGACAGCAATTATTGGGTTGAATAATTGGGGCTAAGCACAAAGAAGAGGCTGTTTAAAAAAGTTTAAACAGCCTCTTCTTTAGAGAGTGCTAAAGGTTCTTAGCTTATGATGTGGCAAACATCAAATAGGATTATCTAGTGCAAGTTTAGCAATCGGTTAAGAAATTTAAAAAATATACCTTGCTCCTATTTGAAGGGACCAAACTTGACTATAGTTAGAGTAAGTTGAGTAGGTCTCCTTTAAGAAATTCCCATCATCATCTTTAGCCATTGAGAAACTGGGCGTATTGTTAGCATCCTTACCTTCGTATGTAAGGATTTGACCATAATTGCTTGACGACATGGTTTTGAAAACGCCCCATTTGCTATTAATTAGGTTTCCGAAATTAATAAAGTCGAGCGTAAGCTGCAGGGTGTTTTTTTGTCCGCTAATGTTAACGCTAAAGTCTTGGGTAAAGCGCAAATCAAAACGGTGAACCCATGGTGCTCTTGCAGCATGAGCCTCCGCGTACTGCCCCTTGTGATTGTTCAGGTACTTATCCTGTTCAACGAAAGCAAAGAATGCATTCTCATCGGCGGGGGTAACGAAACTGATCTCCCCCTTCTGCTTGGGGATGTATATTAGGTCCGTAGCCATACCATCACCATTCATATCGTTTGTATAGGTAAAGCTGTTTCCATAAGGCGAATACCCTGAGTAGAACAGGTTAATTGTGGTGGCCATGTGATCCTTTGCATATGGAATTCTATACGATACGGAGGCTATTGCCTTTGAAGGAACAACAAACTGTGAACGCTGAACCAAGGGAAGATGTGGTCCATCGATTTGAATAAGCCCTGTGTATGCAGAGGCTGCATTGCTACCAGGCATTCCAGAAACCTCCTTTGATTCGGTATATGTATATGCGAACATTAGGTTAAGATTACTAACAGGCTCAGCAAAAACAGAAATGTTTCCAATTGCACCCCATCCCTCATTAGTGTTTGAAAGGATATACGCATTTTTTGCTGTATATGTCAAATCTGCAGTCGCCGGATAAATATACCTGTCGTCAGGTCCGTTAAAACGTTCCCAATTATCATCGGGCTGCTTTAGGTTGTAATTCTTTAGCATTACGCCGTTTAAAGTTTTGGTAAAGATTCCTTCCACTGAAATAGATAAAGGGAACGATGTGGGTGCTTCATATTCTAATGCTAAGGAAGATTTCCATACCTGGGGCATCCTGAAATCGGGGTCTATCCCATTTATATCTCGGGGCAAAGCACCGTCAGCAGGTGAAATTGTATTTTGAAGGCCTAAATCATTAATCATTTGGTTAACATCTGTGATCATTGGCCCTGCAAGTCCTGCCAAGACGCCCAGATCCGAATCTGCAGGTATAACGTTCCCGTCGGCATCATACCTTGTTACGGCCGAATAGCTACCTTGAACCATTCCTGAGTTGGTGGGCATATTGGTAAAAAACACCAAAGGCAATCTGCCTGCAAACAATCCTGCTCCACCGCGCAGCTTCATGGTTTGATCTCCCATAACATCCCAAATAAAACCAGCACGGGGCGAAACTTGAATTTTGGCTGAAGGCCATTCCCCGGTATCAATTTTTTTACCACCAAAATCTAGGTCGTATATGGCATTGTTTCTGATGATATTGTCAGCATATTTTAAATAATCAACACGCATCCCAACAGTAAACTTGAAGTTAGGATTAACGGTCCATTCGTCCTGTGCATAAATACCAACCTGATTAAATGCAACTTCGGCGGCAGGGTTTTTTTCTCCACCATAGCCGTAGGTAAGTGCGAAGTCCCTTGGTGCTGCCTGGCTCAGAAAATCTTCAATACTGGCATAGCGGTAATATCCAGTACCGTTGCGCATGTACGAGTTGTTCGCCATTTGATACTCGAAGCTTGCACCTAATGTTATTTTATGGTTATTCAGGAAGATATTTACATTATCAACTACGCTAAAAATATTGTTATTAACACCATTATTCCATGTGAACAATTCATAACCTGCAGAAATGTAGGGCTCTAGTATTTGTGACCCATCAGTATTTACACCATTCATAATATCAATAAACGGGAATGGCTCGGAATTAGACCCACGTATATCGTTAATTTTGGTATAGGTTACTAAAAGCTGGTTAGATATATTATTCGAGAAACGGCTATTAAGATCAAGCGAGAAGGAGTTCACGATGTTATCCATGGAGTAGATGGAATTTGAGAAGGCCATGGAGTATTGTGATATACGATTCATCGTCCTGTTACGGAAGCCTGCATCGGTTGAGTTACCATTAGTTGGGTTCCAAGACTGATTCTTTGTGTAGTTGTACCTAATGCTTAACTTATTTGCATGGTTAATGTTCCAGTCAATACGAGCCAAAAGTTTTCTGTTGCTTATATCAGCAGGGTAATTTGTGTATGATCCAGGATCATAACCATAGTTTTTGATCAGGTGTTTCTTTACCAGTTCCATATTAGAGGTGCTTGCACGGGACAGCATAAGATCTGTATTGGCAATGCCATTTTCAGATGGTCGCCAGGTTACAACCTGTTCTGGTTGCAACTCGTATTCACCATTTATAAAAAAGAACAACTTGTTTTTGATAATTGGACCACCTAATGATGCGCCGTAAATTTTCTTGGATTCTTCATCGCGTTCACCAAAATCTACATCGCCAATTCTGTTACCTCTCATATTCTGATTAGTAAAATAGCTGTAAACCGTAGCGGCGTACTTGTTTGTACCTGATTTAGTAATCGCATTAATTCCGCCTCCAATAAAGTTGGTCTGACGAACATCAAATGGGGAAACAACAACCTGAATTTCTTCAATGGCATCCAATGAAATAGGGTTTCCTCCTCCAGGCAGATTCCCACTTAATCCAAAGTTATTGTTGAAGTTTGCTCCATCCACAGTAAAATTAGTAGACCGACCATCGCCACCTGCAAAGCCCATTCCGTTGGCGTAAGGAGAGATACGGGCAATATCCTGAATGCTACGGCTAATGGTTGGCATCTCTTTAAGCTGTTGATTGGAGATGTTGGTAGATGCCCCAGTTTTGTCTGTTTGAAAAGCAGATGATTTTCTTCCAACTATCACTATTTCGCTTAGTTCGAGCATCTCGTCCTTTAGAACAACATCCAAAGTGAATGTTTGTCCCAAAAACAAGCTAATCTCTGAATAAACTTCTTTGGAATATCCAATGAAGGAAACCTCTACTGTGTAGGGTCCTCCTGGCCGCATTCCCTGTAGGTTAAAACGTCCTTCTGGGTTGGTAACTGCGCCATATTGTGTTCCCGATGGTTCATGTAAAGCAACTATTGTAGCACCAGGAAGAGGCTCGTTGTTGCCATCAGACACAAAGCCACTCATGGCCGAGGTGGTAACCTGCGAAAAGGCAGATATACCAAAAGCCGATAGAAACAAAAAAAACAATACTTTTTTCATAGCATCAAAATTTGAGGTTTAGTTAAAAAATTAGGGATATTAAATTAATTTTAATCATTACATACTATTTATAAAACTTAGCTTTCGTTGCTTGTGTTGGGCACCATGCGATAAAACTATATCCTCTTCCAAAATTAAAGATAAAAAGATGATTCCCTCAGCATTTTTTTAATACTTATTAACAAAAAGCTAATAACCCTTTTTTAGGCCATCGTTTCTTTAAATGACAATAGGCTTTTTTTGGGGAGGGGGTTTATGGTGAGAGTAAAACATTAAAGCTTACAACCGTAACTTGTTCGGGATTCCGCATTGCGCTAATGCGGTGCCATATAGAGCGAATTCAAGGCATGCAAAGCCCCTTGTTGAGCACAATGATTTAGTGATTGAAAACTTTGTGAATGGCATTGCAAACAACCATTTGCAGATTGGCGGTTGCGAGTTGATTCTGGGAAAAACTTATGTGGGAACTGGATTCCCAGTCGGTGGTCATGCAACTATTTTCGCAATCGGGTTTTATGCCGGTTGGTTTACCATGGGAGTATGCTAAAAACCGTGAGCTCCTTCAAGCAGCATTTAATTACCAACATAAGCGATTACTCCATTTATCGTTTTTTTACACGAGCTAAACTCTGAGCTAAAACCTGCCATAGAACGAACCATGTTTGACTATACCCGCTAGCCTTAAAAAACAAGATTGCCGTGGTATTTTATGATATGGCCACCCTATATTTTGAATCCTCCGAGAAGGATGATTACCGCATCCCAGGGTTCAATAAGGATGGGAAGCACCCACAGCCCCAAATTATGATAGAACTACTGGTCAGTAATCATGGTTACCCTATCGGAGACTAAATATTCAAAAGGAATACAAGGGAATACATCAGAGGCCAAAACCCTAATCCCCGTACTTGAAGCGTTTTAAAATAAATTTGATGTTGATAAACAATAATTTTGGTAGATGCTGCGCTATTGCCTGAAAAAAAACATTGATGCTTTACAGGAAAACCGCTACGAATATATTCTTGGGAGAAGGCTTAAGAATGAAACCAAAACAGTAAAGGCAAAAATCGTTACCCTTCGTGTTGAAGAGGGTAAAGCCAGGGAGCTGAAAAGTAAGAGTGACCGGTTAATTGTTAGCTACTCTTAACAAAGGGCACACAAAGCCAGGAGGAACCGGGAAAAAGGATTGAAACGGTTAGAAAAGAAACTAAAACAGCAAGGCTGACCAAGAACCACATCAACAATTGTGGATACAATAAATACCTAAAACTTTAGGGCAAAGTAGACATTAAGATAGGCTATAAAAAACATGAAGCCTGATAATGCTTGGGATGGGTTGAAAGGCTATGCAACCAATGCCCGTTTATCGCAAAAAGAAGTTATCGAACAGTATGGCCAGCTTATGGCAAATAGAAAAGGGCCTTCCGCATATCAAAAACCGATTTGAGAATACGTCCCATTTACCGCAGGTTAAAAAATCGCATAGAGGCCCATCTTTGCGTGTGCTTCGCTGCTTATAAAGAGTTTGTGAGGTTATTGAAGAAAAACCAAATTACACATATCCCCGGCAAAAGCAATAGAGACCATCAAGGATATAAAGCGGTTGCATTATGTTCTGCCAAAATCACAGCAGGTTTAAAACAAAAATACTTAAACCAACCGAAACGGAAACCCAGGTAACCGATATGAAAGTCCAACAAAATGTGGATCCTGCAATGCAAAAAATAGCAGTAGTTAACGGTTGTTTAGAGAGCCTTAACCCACCGGGAACCCCGTGCCTGAGGCTCTCGAAGGCACGAATATCACCAACTACTCCCCAAAACTATTGGGAATATGGTATTGGGGCCCCGTTTCGGGGATTTTGTAAACATTAACATTAACCCCTGGACCAATTACTGTTCCCGCACCACAACCTGCATCGTCAATAATGGCAGTAACGTTGTAGTTAAACACATTGGGTATATCGGGAGAAGTCCATGTAGGAAACTGATTGGGAATTGTAAAGCTATAGGTATATGGGCCAGGTCCACTTAGAGCTCCTACATCAACAGTAATATCAGCCCATCTTCCACCTTTATTATCTTCAACCGTAAATGTAAACGGGGGTGTGCCATCAAAGGTTATCTCAATTTCCACGGGATCGCCTTCGCACATATCGGCCGCGCTAACTAAGGATGTTACCTGGGCTGTGGCTGCCGAACCTAAAGACACGATACCACTCCCCGCCATCCAGATGAAACAGTTCGTATTGACACTATTGAAAGCCCGTACGGTGTATGTGCCCTCCTGGTCGACACCAGTGAAGGTAAGGGCGCTGCCCGTTCCCGCCAGCTCGGCACCAAAGTAAACGTTATTACGGTAGAGCTGGTAGTTAAACCCAATTTCCGACCCATCGAGATGGATTGTGGTGGTGGTTCCCCCACAGATGTCGCCTCCTGAGGTAACGTTATAGGACGATGGGTTGGCATGTACCGTAATGGTTATGTCATTACCAAATAATATTCCGTCTCCTCCCCCTCCATCATCTGTAACTTTTGTCAAGGTATAAGTTGTGGTTATAGATGGTGTTACATCAAAGCTAAAAGGAGTAGATGTGATATTGGTTCCGGTATAGGTGCTTGTACCGTCACTATACTCAATGGCCCATGGTTGTGTGCCTGTAAGGGCAACAATGAGAGATACTGTTTCGCCCTCACAAACATCTTGATTTGTTGAGGTGAATTGTGCTGTTGGCAAGGTGATGGTTTGTATTGAAGCTAGCGTAAAATGCTGATCCGTGCCATCAAATACAATAGGTGTTCTTGTTTGAATTGTGGCATTATCTATTGATGACCCGGAAATAATAGGTACCCCTCCAATAATCTCCCACTTACTTGTGCCATTATTCCATCTAACAAAACGAAGACTCTCTCTGTTTGCCCAACCTAATACTGCAGCTATATCACTTGTCCCGGTTAACGAGAGCTCTAACATTGCCGAATCTCCGTTGGGGCCACTTAGCGTCCAGTATTCCGAACCCGATATCAACTCAATGGGCGAGTCGTAATTTTCTGATGCGTAGTAACCCGCTCCTAAGTTGGTGTCAAAATATTCCGAAGTGTACGTGCCGGTTGATTGGTCTATAAAACTAACGGGTTTCCATTTGTCGTTTTTTCCTACAGGCATAAACCTAGGTGAAGATGACGAGACCGCATTCTTAAATTTTCCGTCAATATAGCTAGTAGGTTTGCCTTTAGCGGGATATGAATCTCTACTGGGGTTTAATGAAGTAAATTCGTATGAATCTTCAACTGCAATAATTCCATCTTTCAAATAAATCCAGTTTCCCACCTCAACAGAACCATTATTAATAAATGTTGTTCCAGTCGTATTAAACTCAATATTCCACAAGGAATTTGATCCCTCGAATCCACCATAAACAATATGATCATTGTTTCCAAGAAACACGAGTTTTTTATATCCTCTGACAAAACTTGCGGATGATTCTCTGAAAACATCCCTATAGAGATTAATGCTTGATACTGCATTTTGGTCGGTAATATTATTTAATGTTACATCCCCCTCAATCCTCAAATCCCCACATATAGTCATATCCGCATTGGGGAGCGTTTTAGTGCCTGACCCTGTAATGGTGAGGTTATTATAGTGGTCATACCTGTCGGATAGGGTGTAGGTGCCTGTGCCACCATACTCCATGGTTCCGCCGTCGCATCCAAAGAAATCGGTGTAGTCGCCCGTGGGCACTGAGCTTGTTTCCGTTGAGAGCGTACCCGTTCCATCTACATATCCCAAAATATGGTTAAGCGTAGTACCCAGCACCAACCGTCCGTTAATGGTGGTTTGGTATGCCCTACGAAAGTTGGTGGATATGGTTACCGTGTGCGCCGTGCGGATGTGGGCTATCTGCCCCACTGGCCCGTTGGCGGGTACAATTCCCCCATCGTTAAGCTCCCAGGTGTTGGGGTCGGTCCAGTCACCATCCTGCCTGGAGTAGAATGTGGGCACCTGGTCGGGTATCCAATCGGGTTCGCCCGCCGTGTAGTCGCCCGAGGTAAGGTTCACGTTGGTATGTACAAAGTTAATCCAGTTATTATCCTCGTCAACCACCACAATAGGCGGATCGTCCGATTCTAAAAACTTACTCCACTGGGCATTGTAAAGTCTGACTCCAATATACTCTTCCTCAGCACCAAGAACAGCATCCTGTGTGTAGTGATGCCGTTGAAGCGCAGTAAACTGAGTTACTCCGCTACTGGTTACCTCCCAGTACTGGTTAAGTACGTGTTGATCCTGGTTTGGCTCGGAAAAGGTGATGTGCGTTTGGTTTACTGGCACTACGTTAACTGAGCCTCCCCCCGAATTATTGGCCACAAATAGATCCATGGGCAAAAAGCGCCTATTGGTTCCATCGTCGGAGCCCACGGGGAAGGTGAAATCCCATGTGTAGGCCATATCAGCTGGGTTGTAGGGATCGGTGGGGTTGGTACCTGCCAGAATGGGCAGGTTCTTGCGAAGGCCTTGCGGTGTGAATGCACCGCCGTACACGGCGATCATCTTATCGGCATTGAAGCCGGTACCCAGCACGTTGGCATTTTGCCCTAGGGTAAGCCCGTGGTGCTGCAGGTGGAAAATACCGTTGGTAAGAGTCAAGTGGTTATTTAGTGCCATGCTGCCCTCGAGCTGCACGCGTGTTGGGTTGTTCACCTCCAGGCGACCAAACTGCCCGTTACCGTATATACGCTGCACTGCACTGCCATTGAATAGTATGCCTCCGGCATTTGGGTTAGTGCTTTCGTGAGCTGCATTGTTGGTTACATTGCCCCCCACCGTGATGGTATTTCCGCCATCGATAAACTGACCACTGTTAATAAACAGATCCCCGTCAACCTCAACCCCTGATGATGCCTGTAGAGTAACTGACATCTCAGGCTCCACAACCAAATGTTTTACCCTAATATTTCCGGTTACATTCTGCATAGCAGCCGATGGTGAAATGCTTGTCCCCAGAAGGAATAGGGTGTCAACATTTAAATTTGCTGTACCATTATTAGTAATATGCCTTTTAACCGTAAGGTTAAGGTCCATCCCATCAAAGGTGGATCCTGCTCCAATGGTAAGATCTCGCTTTAGCTTAAGCGAACGATCCATTAATCTGGCAGTTGGAGAATTTGCGCCTGCTACAATCAGGTTACCAAGTTCAATGGACGATTTTAGGGTAATTACACTGCCCAGGGGGGTATCATCGTTGCCCAGCTGGAGTGTTGCGTTACCCACAGAGAATATGCTGGGTTCTATAAGTGCCGATGCAACTGTTGCAGAGGCTTGAGACCTAACAACCGTAAGCGTTCCTCCAATTTGAATAAATCGGCTCCCGGTATTTACCACCTCAAAAACCCCTCTGTTGCCAACGGGCGCGGCGTTTTTACCTACAACCACATTACCCCCCGTTTGGGTATAACGTAATATCCCATCGGCCGAGGTGGTTGCTCTGCGTATTTGCGACCCCACAGTAAGGGTTCCACCGGTAACCTCAATGGCGGCTTTGCCTGAGGCTGAGTACTCGATGTAGTTATTTACACCCGCACCGCCATCCAAATTAATTGTTCCTCCGTTCTCAACCCTAAGTAGCCCGTCGAGGAGAATTCCATTGTTTGCCCCGCTAAGGTTTACCCTCCCCGTTTGAACTACCAAACCCGATGTTGAAGGGATATAGAAATCCTCTCCACCTGTGGAGAGATTAATATCTATGTCTGCATTATTTAGGTTTAGCTTACCATTTTGAAGTAAAAGTGCCTTCTCATCGGTTGTTCCGTTGGTGGGGCCGTTGAGGGTAAAGTTTGTGGTAAAAGTAAAAGTAGGCGATTGTGCTGTGCCTTTGTTAGAAACAATCTTGTAAAGTGAAGGTATGCGAGCAATAGCACTGTTCTTAATAAACTCCTTATTATTGTTCCCCGATAATTCTAGGATAACATTTGCACCACCTGAATTATTGGAATATAGATTAAAGATACCATCCTTAGTTGCACGATTACCGCCAATGATATTTATATCACCTTCAACAACTAATCTGTGTTCTGTATTATCACTGCCTCCGGCAATTACCGAAATTTCACAGTCACTATTAACTGGATAGTTTAATTCGTGTACCCAGCCCACCAGAATGTCTCCCAGTACATTAACTCTGCGGGAGGACCCACCAGCCGGGAACTTAATTTTACCAGTTAAGTAACCCCCTACCTTCATATCGCCCTTTATTAAAAAATCGCCAAATTCCCCATCGTTGAATTGCAACACATTATGCCCTGATGCATTTAAATTCCCATTTACCGTTACATCAAAGGGGAAGACAAATGTGCCCGCCATCTCGGTTGATAAATTTGGATACTCATGGGGAAAAGAACTTGGAATAGTATGCGTAGCATTATTTTGGCTTTTATACATCCAAGTACTGTTCGTGTTTTTGGCAAAATCTCCAAAATCGCCCGTTAAAATGGTTGTGCGCCCTGTCCGCATAAAAACATTAAATTCTCCCTCACCCGACACGACAGAAAAATTAGCTGTTGTAGGGTTAGTAGTACTACCCTCCGATACACCCACCCGAGCATTTCTTTGTCCTGCATTAGGATTTTTTACAAATATTAGCTCTGCACACTCAGCAGTTCCGCCACTCCTAACTTTAATATAATGATGATTATCTGCAGACGACCCCCCTCCATAGCCCATATACACTATATCACCCGCTGTAGGCACTCGTGAGGCAGCCGCTCCTGTAAAACTCTCGTTTGACCAATAATTAACATCATCCCAATATTTATTTTCAGAATAGCCATTAGCTAGTCGGCTATAGAAAATCTTAATATCTCCATCAAATCTCTGATAAACACCGGTAGTATATTTTGCGGACTCCAGGGTTATTCCGGGTGCGTTAGCGCTAAAGCCAAACAAATCGTCGTCAGCTGCTACGGTATTATCCCCGTTAAAAACTATTACACGGGTATTGGCATCAACGGGTGCGTTGAAAACTCCGTCAACATCTTGCTGTGCTGGATCATTTGATTCGTAAGCTCTTTGGTATGTGCCCTCATTCAGCACTTTACCTGGAACATAACTGCTCTCATTGCTTGCTCCTGCAGGTAAATCAACAACACCTGCGTCACTTCGATTTTTGTAGTAAAACCTAAAGGCTACAGTTGGCAAAACTGTAAAATCAGAATGATTTACCCTCCAGTGATGCTGGAGTATTTCTCCACCAGCTGGATTTGTAGTTTGCAATACTCCAGAAACCGTTCGTATGGTAACATAACCATCATCGGAGAAATCCTTAACCTTCATTTGAGCCGGCCGGTAGTAAGTATTGGTTAGGCCTGTGGAAAACCCATCGGTTGAAAAGCCAAGGGGAAAGGTAAGTAACGATAGGTTGTTGCGTATTCTGTTCCCGTTATCGTCTAATGAATTTGCTGAAACCTTTAGACTTAACCCACCATCGCTGGCTTTGCCATCGGTAATTATCATAATTCGCTGGTTGCTGCTGGTTCCGGTTGAGCGGCCAACATCTGCTACCCGCAAGTATGAGCTGGTATTTGCACTTTCAATAAAAAAATCGGTGTCGGTATTGTTATTGTTATTCAAATTCCATAGATCATCCACCTTCATATTGTAGCTACCCAGGTACAGAATACCCCGCATATACTCCAAGCGCTCAAAGTACATGTTGTTCTGAAATTCAAAGGGTGAATTGGGGCTAACATTAAACCGTGTGTTCCCAAAAATGGCATCTTCGGTTGAGTTGATAATGGGTGCGCTATCCTCGCTTTCGCGGAATCGAATTTGCGCTCTGTTGGGTGTACCCGAGACGGTTGGATATGGACCACTGGTGTAGTATGTTCCCAACCTATCGTTGTTTGTTACGCTTGCCCATGTTCGAATGGTGAATCGTCCCTGGCAAAGCGTACCCGACTCAACCACTAAATCGCCGTTTACATCAATGGTTAATGAGTTATTATTCCTATCGCCAGAGGATGCTACCCTAAGCTGGTTTCCGCTATCGCGGTTAAGCACAAAGCTGCCAAACTCGGCCATATTCTCATCGGCATCATTTGTTGCGTTACCGTCATAATCAAAAACATCTCCCCTATTATACCAGTATAGATTGGCTATTGCAGGAGTACCGGCAGTTTGATTAAAGTAGGTAGTATTATAAATGGTAGGAAGAGATGCCACGCTATTGTAATTATTTGCCCTATCGCCATCGGCGGCTGTCCAGTACTGCGAGCCCGACTCGATGTGGAACGAACCACCAATATACACATCGTTTACATTGGTAGCATCGGTAACAGGATAGAAATCGACACCCTGGGAACCCGTTTCTGCACCACGAATATAAAAATTCCTTAATACTCTCAAAGGCTGAGCCGCCAAATATTCATTGGTACCACCCACATCAACACCCTCATCGAGGAGAAAAACGTTGCTATTTGCTACCGTTTTTCTTAACTCTAAATTCCAAAAGGGTGCTTTGGAGGTAATTATAAAATCGTTGGCGTTACTAATATAGCATATTACCGTACCTCCAGTAACGCTTTGGTTTACCTCATCGGAATTAATAAAAACACCGCCCCTACCGCCTGTTTGCTTAATATGCAACGTTCCGCCCGACATACTAAAAACATTACCGGGATAGGTTAAACAAAATTTATCCTAAATTGAGCGATTCATAATTCCACTGTTTCTTTTCTTCTCGCTTGGCTCAAAAAATTAGTTGATTTTTAAGGACGGGATTGTGAAAATAATTCTCTTTTCGGGAGTATCCCATAAACTGTGTAAGTAATTAATCAGGGGGTTAAAAGTCTAGACTTTTAACCCCCTGATTAATTTTTTTATTTTAATAAAATTACTTACACTATTCATTATGAAAAAAGAAGAT
>JAQVYY010000041.1 GCA_028708425.1 Bacteroidales bacterium | reverse complement strand
GATATTGTATACAACACAAGGGAGATAGTGAGACCAAATAGAAAAAATGAAAGAAAACATCGTCAGAAAAAACCTTACTGCATAAATTACAAACGATTATGACCTTAAATTAACTAAACGACATTGGCTACTGATTTATTAAATTAGCAATGGTGCATGCTACTACCCCTGCTGTTTCGGTACGTAGGCGCGACGAGCCCAGCCCCGTAGTGTTAAACCCAGCTTTTAGCGCCATTTCTACCTCGTTTGGGCTAAAGTCTCCTTCGGGCCCAATAAGTATAAAAATGTTATCGTTTTGGTTAATCAGGCTCTTGGCGTGGGGCTCGTTAAAATCTCCGCAGTATGCCATTAGTCGGGTGCTATGTGGGTCTTGTTGTATTGCATTCTTTAAGGGTGTGAGGGCGTTTAGCGTTGGTTTATAGGCTTTAATGGATTGTTTCATTGCGGCAACTATAACCCTCTCGAGTCTTTCGTGTTTAATGGTTTTTCTTTCGGAATGCTTACAGAGTATGGGCGTTATTTCGTCTATTCCTATCTCGGTGGCTTTTTCTAAAAACCACTCAAACCGTTCAATGTTTTTTGTGGGTGCAATGGCAATATGTAGTCTAAAGGTTCTTTTGCCAAATTTATGCTGAGTTTCAATTACCTCGACTGTGCAACGTTTGGGATGTGGATCGGTTATGCTGCAGGTAAGCATATTGCCTTTACCATTCACAATATTAATGGTATCGCCCGTATTTAGGCGAAGCACCCGCACGCAGTGTTTCGATTCATCTTCGGGCAAAACAATTGAGTTGCCATCAATCTGTGGGATATAGAAAATATGCATTTATCTTTGTGTTTACGCAAAAGTAGTTAATTTACTATTGTCAACAATAAAACCCTATGTTTTTGTGTCTTTGTTCTTGATAAAGAAATGACAAGAACAAAGCCTGTTCCGATGAAATCGGAGGCTTTTGAAGTTGATTTTACTAATCGTGAATGCGATGTATTGATTGGTACGCTGAGCTTATGGAAGTGCCTGTCGAAATATACCATTTAACATTTTTTACAAAGGCAGCTAAAAGGATGAAACGAATTGGATTACTAAGTGATACGCATGGCCGTTGGGACGAAAAACTTGCCAATTTCTTTGCCAACTGCCACGAGCTATGGCATGCTGGCGACATTGGCAATATGGCAACAGCCGATACCATAAATGATTTTAAACCGCTAAGGGCAGTTTATGGCAATATCGACGATTCGTTGGTTCGTACTACCTATCCCGAATTTTTGCAGTTTACCTGCGAGGGTGTAAAAGTATTGATGACGCATATTGGTGGTTATCCCAAAAGGTACGAGAAGAAGGTTATCACAATGCTTAAGAGCCAAAAGCCCAACCTGTTTATCTCGGGGCATTCGCACATTCTAAAGGTGATGTACGATAAGGATTATGACCTTTTACACATTAATCCAGGTGCTGCTGGAGTGTCTGGTTTTCATGTGGTTAGAACAGCTGTAAGGTTTACTGTTGATGGCGATAAAATGAAGGATTTGGAAATTTTAGAAATCCCCAGGTCGTAGCGGGTAGCAAAAAACGCAAAGGGCTAGTTGCTTTGCGCGTTTTTTGTAGAGTACACCAAACCTTACTCATCGTCGCCTATACGTTTAAATATTTTCCCTATTATCTTATTACTTTGGATAACGTTTATGAAAACCTCTCTACCTTGTTTTTGCAAGAATGCGCCAAATTACTCATCCGAATAATGGCTGTTTTCAACAGCGACTATGTTTCACAACCAATCTAGTTTCCCAAAATTGGGCTCCACTATGTAGGGATAACCCGCATTGGCACTCATCTTTAACAAATTTGATAAATAATGTGGGTTAGGATTAAGCTATATTTATTGTGATGTGCTGCTAAATTCCCTCCTGTGTTTCCTCCAATTCATTGTTTTCCTCCAATTCATTGTTTTCCTCTAATTCATTGTTCTCATCTACTTTATTTTTCTCCTTAATATCTTCCTCATTTAAACTTTCCTTTTCCAGGTTTTCCAGGTTTTCCCTGTCCTTATCTTGCTGTTGATTTTCGGGTTGGATATTCTCCTCGTTCTCTTCGTCCTGTAAAGCGTTTTTACCTGTAAGTATGTAGTATCTTTCCTGAGCCCGTTGTAATTCGCGACGGGTACCCACAACAAAGTTGAATGGAATTTGCCCAGCCTTAACCCTTACGCGACGTTCTCTTGCCTTCATGCTGTTTATAGGCTCGGTAAATAGCGAGTTATGCGATGATACCTGCATAGCCCCGCGAGTGTAGTAAAAAACGTAGTATTTGTCGGGCGATAGCTCAATGTAAATCATCATCCAGTCGCCAGTGTTCCTTTTAAATATCTCAACAAAACCATTCACCTTTTTATTAACCTGTATGTCGCCTATGGTTCCAATACCAATTTTCCCCTTTGAAACGAAAGATGTATTTTGTTGGTCCCAGTGCATTTTTAGCTCGTTAAATGTTATGGTGCTTTCGATTCCTTTGGGTAGTTGCGTCATAGCTCCAAATAGGCTGATTTGGTTAATGGCCGCTTTTGCATCCTTGGGGCTGGCTTTTTGGTACAGGTACTTTTGAAAAATTTTTCGGTTTTGATTTGTGGCTGTTAGCTCATCATGCAATAGGATATCGTTTGCCATAGCCTGAAGCGAGAGCTGGTTAAAATGGAAATCGAGCGCCAGAACAACGTCCAGACTAATTGTACTGTCGGCTAGTATATGCGTAACGCTACCCGATGAGGTGTGCTTTATTTGTCCGAGATTTATGGGTAGCTCAATTTCACCCTCACTAATGAGCATACAAAAACTTTTCGATAGGCTAATAAGATTGCCGGTGGTATCGGGATTCTGTATTTTTTCTTTAGAACCGAGTAAAAAGCGTCCTCGATTTTTGTTGAAGTGAATAAACCCATCGGCTTTTACTAGCGAGCGGTCGGTGTGGTCTTTTCGTCCCGATAGTAATGCAGGGTAGGTATGTATTGAGTCAACGGTTACCACGCTTCCATTAATCAGGATGTTCTGATTTAGGTTTCGGGGCAGTTCGGAAACGGGGATAAATATGTTGTTGGGGTCAATTTCCGACTTAAAGTATATGTTGCTCGATTTTATTTGAGAACAGTTGTGTATGGGGTTTGCACCTCCTTGGTACGACCAGAACTTTTTATTTGCGAAAATTTCAACCTCACCAATATACCCAAAAAATGGGCTTAGCTTAAAGCTGTCGGGTTCGGTTAGCGCTGTTTGTGCATAGGTATTTCCCTGTGGGCCTGTTTTTATCTCTTTTAAATATATGGGTTGAATGGAATCGTTTTCGTCAATATAGTCAATGGTTCCGCTTGCTTCATATCTTTTCCGGCCAGTAATTGCAACGTTGGCATCATAAAATTGGTGGTAGCGTTCTGTTCTGTTAGCGATAATAATCGATTCTTTTAGAGGGATTATCCTTTTTTTTGCGTCAATTTCAATTTTTTGCTTGTTAGGGTGGATAATTGCATCGGCAATGAGTAAATACTCAACCGAATCGGCTTTTATGTATGGTTTTTGCAGGTTGTAATTTGTTTTTGGCGAGAAGAAGTACAGCGAATCCTCGTTTTGAAAGTACGAGTAAAAAACAGAACCATCGGGTATGCTATCGTTCTGCGGCATTCCAGAGATGCTGAAATTGTTATTTACAACCGTTTCTTGTGTATTTGGTGTTAATATGGTTAGCTCATTGTTATCAATATTCCATACAAAGTTATCGATATAAGATTTGTACATCATGGGGGGCAAGTCGGCGGCTATGCTCTCGCCCAGCTTATAGAATTCTCCTTTTCGCTCTTCGAAACTAACCCACGCCTTTACCTCTGGGGCAGCAAAAGCCAGCTCGTTGGTGTTGATTACATCGAATTCTGAGTTTGCTTTTGGGCTGTTAAAGTCGAGGGCGTTAAAATTGTAGCTGCTTGATGCAAGGCGAGCCTTATTCATGTCTAACAAGCCATCGCCTGTTAAGCCTAAGGGAGTAAGGGTTAAGTTACCCGTTAACTTAGCCTCATTGTTGAACATGGTAAACGGTTCACTGCCTTTATTTGCGTGTAGTATGTCGGTGTATGGATACCATTTTATGGTATGTTTTTCTCCGTGTACGCTTGGAAATTGAATGCCACTAATTTGTTGTGAAATGGTAAATTCGTTGCTTTGGGTTGAAAGAGAATCGGGGAAGAAGTCAATATCATCAGATGCAGCTGTTGATGTAATATAGTCAAAACTTCCTTTTCCCTTTAAACCCTGGTTGCTTAGGTCTAGCTGGTTGTAAAATCTTCCTTTGCCCTTATAGATAGCAAACCCGTCGGGTGGAAACGTTCTTTTAAAACCAAGCGAGTTGTCGGGTCTTAGGATCAGCGTGTCGCTCAGAGGAGCAAAAATATCGGCGGAGTAGAGCACTCCGGTAAAAATCATGTCGTCCACCTCAAAGTCGTTTATGCTGTAAAAGGTGAAGGGGTTAACCTCAAAGTAAAAGTTCTCCTTTTTATAAACCCCGTTATGTATACTTCTGTCATCGTAATACACGTACGACTCCCCGTCGCTATTAAAAATGGGATACTCCTTATGGCTTACTAATCCCGATTTATTGTTCGGTTTATCTATTAGCACCTCGCCCGAAATGACTTTAAGCATGCTTGTTACTTTGTTTAATACCCTTTTGCCGTAAAAATCAATATCATCTGTTTGGTAATTTAGGCTTAGCGAGTCAATCAATCTGGAGTTGATTTTAAAATCTTCGTAATTGAAGTTAAATTCTTTGCCATACATAACAAACATTCCGGCTTTAACCTCACCGCTAAATTCAAAGTTTCTGTTTTTTTTAAGCGTAAGCTCGTTATTTATTGGGAAAATAAAAACGTTTTGCGAATCGCTAACCGATACGTTTTCAACTCCTTTTATAGCCATTTCGAATGTGTTCAGGTTAAGCCTGGCATTGTCTCCGCTTTCAACAAGCGAGCTGAATTTTAGCACGTCGTAATCGATAAATTTTCCTTTGGCGCGTATGGCATCGTATAGCTTAGGTAGCACGATTACATCACCGGTTTCAAATTCGTACAAAAGGTAACCCTGCATTGCCAGGTGCATAACCTGAATCCGTACCTGCTCCTTACTTTTTCGGAGAAATTGTGCAAATTGCTCAACCTTAAATTCTTTTGATTTAATCCTACTGGTAAAGTTTGCCACGGCAAACAGGGGGTGCTGCTCATCGCGCCCCATTATTTGGTCGAAAGTGTCCTCGTTAAAAAAGTTGTTCGATTCAAAAATTGCCCTGCTTTGGGATGAACCCATAGGCGCGCTGAAAATTACTTCCTCTTCACCAAGTTTCCATTGCAGCTGGGCAAAGGTTATCGAAAAATTATGATAGGTGCTTAGTATGGGGCTTTGCGTAGTTAGTAGGTTTGTTGGGGCTATTGTAATAAGCTTCGAGTTGTTATTATACGAGAAACCCAGGCCTGTGTGGTAAAGAGAATCTGTTTTAAGTTGAAAACGAACGCGGGCATAATCAGACATTACGGTTTGTCGTTTGAATATGTAGGTTCTTGCTTCAACCCTAAGAAAGTCTTCGTTATTACGTTCTATTTCAATTACGGCCGGGTTGTCTTTTGTTCCGTTTCCAATAAACCGCGAGCCCAGCATATAGTATCCGCCATCAAAATTTACACCTTCAAAAAAGTTTTCAATTTTATGGCGTAGGTCGTAGGTGTAAAACTCTGGATATACTACGTTCTCGGGGTTAGATGCCCCAGTAATTTTATCGATTAGCTTACCCAATGAGGGCTGGTTAAAGTAGTCGAGGTTTGTAAAAAGAACCGAATCCGCTTCATATTGATTTCGTGTGGTGTTAATGGTATAATCCGATAGGGTTGCAAATATTTCGTTTTCGGGGAGCTGGCTTCGTATCCAGGTAACCTTACCACCTGTCCCTTTTATCTCATTTTTTAAGGGGAAATATTCTCCCTGTGTTGATAAAATTGCGATGGAGTCTTTTATATTCTGGCATATTAGGTTAGCATCGTTAAATTTTAGGGTGAGGGTTTGATGAAACGAGAAATTGAAGTTGTTGTTGCTAATTTTCCATTCGAACGCCGGATTTATGGCAAATACCCCTCGGGTAAATAGAGCTAATGAGTTATCCAAAAAATTACTCAGCCAGCTTATCGACCGCTTATCGGCTACAGAAAAGTTGTGTAGCCCTTTTAGCCAGATATTAAACTCCTCTTGAAACTTCTCGCTTTTGGAGTAGAGCATCACCGTTTTTACAAGGGTAAAAAAATGAGATACGTTAACGGCAGTTTTGGCTAGAAGCTGGTTTGAAATGATAATGATTTGCTCTTTTTGTGCCAACGATATGGTGTCGGAGCTCCAAAATATTTTAAATTCATTTAGTAGGTTTTCATCCTCTTTTGGCAGCTGACTTTCAGCTATACTTTCAAGTTCAAAAGGGAAAAACTCTGGCTCGTCAGAGAATTTAGTAATTCGTTGGGCATGGCTTATGCTTACTGTCAGAGCCAATAGGATGAGGAGAATGGAAAACCTTAGGGGAAAAGAAGATGTCATAATGTGAATGGTTTAACTTTTTATTGTAACAATCGATGCCCACTCATCCTTGTATTGGGTGCTTGCTACTTGCAGGCCAAGCTCTTCGGATTTTTGAATAATAAGGTCCGTATCCTGTTTTAGTATTCCGCTCATCACCAAAATTCCGCTGGGATTTAAGTGCTTCGCATAGGTAGGTAGGTCGTTTAAAAGGATATTTCTGTTGATATTTGCCAGAATGATGTCGAATTTTTTACCCATTAACCCGTTGGCATCGTTTTGCTCAACCTCGATTTTTGAGCAGCTATTTGCTGCTATGTTTTCGCACGTGTTGGCATAGGCCCACTCGTCAATATCAATAGCTGTTACATCGGTAGCCCCTAACTTTTCAGCAATAATGGCTAAAACGCCAGTTCCACAGCCCATATCGAGTACCGATTTGCCCTTTATGTTAAGGTTAAATAGCTGCCAAATCATTAGCCATGTGGTTTGATGATGACCCGTGCCAAAGGCCATTTTGGGCTGCATTACAACCTCAAGCTGGTAACCACTTTCGTAGCTATGGAATGGCGCTCTAATGCGGCAGTAGTCTAGCACCGTAACGGGCTTAAAATTCGATTCCCATTGCTTATTCCAGTTCTCATCCTTTATGTTTTTTACCTTAAACGTAACCTCCGCATCGATGGGTAGGTCTTTCGAAAAGGTTTCAAGGTCAAGGTTTTGTGTGTCTATTGTAGGGATGTATGCTGCAAGCGAATCTTCGCCTTCAACAAAGCTTTCGAATCCAATATCAGCTAGCAAGGCGGTGATTATTTCGGCATTTTGCTGGCTGTATGGTTTTATGCTAACTAGCACCTCGGTGTAGTCCATAACTACTGCGGAAACGATTGTGCAATGGCAATAAAATCGGCAGCATCAAGTGATGCCCCACCAATTAAACCTCCGTCAACATCGGGTTTTGCAAATATTTCGGCTGCGTTGGTAGGTTTGCAGCTGCCGCCGTACAGAATGCTTATGCTATTTGCCACATCGTCCCCAAACTTGTCTGCCATTATCTTTCTGATGAATGAATGCATTTCTTGTGCTTGCTCGGGGGTTGCAGTTCTGCCGGTTCCAATGGCCCAAATGGGTTCATAGGCAATAATTATTTTCTGCACTTCTTTGGATTTAAGCTTGCAAAGCACCTCTTCAATTTGAACCTTAACGGCATCAAAATGCATGTCGGCATCACGGTCCTCCAGCACCTCGCCACAGCAAAAAATGGGGGTTAAATCGCTCGATAATGCAAGCTTTATCTTTTCCAGTAGGGTTGGGCTGGTTTCGTTAAAGTACTCACGGCGTTCCGAGTGGCCAATTATTACATGGCTAGCCCCAGCTGCCGATATCATATCAACAGAAATTTCGCCGGTGTAGGCGCCTTTTTTCCATGCTGCACAGTTTTGGCTACCAGCTTTAATTCGGCTGTTTTTTATGCTTGATGCAATGGCGTATAGGTGTGTAAATGGTGGCGATACAACTATCTCAACATCGCTCGGAACCGATGTTGAAAGTTCCATAATTCTCTTAACCAGGGCGATACCCTCTTCGGGTGTTGTATTCATTTTCCAGTTTCCGGCTACAATTTGTTTTCTCATTTTAGGTAATTTAAATAGATGTTAAACATTGCGTAATGTGCTCGTCAAAGCCTTTCAAATATACAAATAAAATCTGTTTTTATAGGTTAGGCTAGCCTTATCCTCGGGTCGAGCACCGAGTAAATTATATCAACAAAAAAGTTAACCACAACAAAAACAATGGAAATGGTTATAACAGAACCCAGTACAAGCGGTACATCGTAGCTGTTAAGCGCATTTACAACAACGTTGCCCAAACCTTTCCATCCAAAAATATACTCAACAAAAACAACGCCCGCCATAAGCGAGGCAAACCATCCCGATATTGCTGATACTACTGGGTTTAGTGAGTTTTTTAGGGCGTGTTTCCACACCACTTTAGGTAACGATAAACCCTTTGCATGGGCGGTTCTAATGTAATCTTGCGAAAGCGTTTCGAGCATCGAGTTCCTAGTGAGCTGCGTAACTATAGCCAAGGGCCTTACTCCCAGCGTAAAGGCGGGTAAAAATAGGTTTTTAAGTTGAAGCCGAGTTGCCTCGCCCATGCTGTCAACTTCCCAAAGGTTACCGGTTAGGTTTAGCCCAGTGTATTTACCCAGAACAAACGCAAAGAACCATCCAAAAAGAATAGCGGCAAAGAATGAGGGTACGCTCATACCAAACGACGAGAACACGAGCAGGGTTCTATCGAGCCACGAGTTTTTGTTTAGGGCCGCTACCACGCCAAGTGCAATGCCGATAAGCGTAGCCATAGTCATGGCGGTTAGGGCAAGTATAAAGGTGTTTGGTAGCGTTTCGGCAATAATGGCCGACACATTTCGCCCGCTTTGAAACGATCGGCGTAGGTAGGGTGCTTTTAGAACAATTGCCCTTGATGTGCCAACCTTTAGCGAGCAAACAGCCGAGTATATTTTAGGGTTTAAATAGATGTAGCTGTTCGGGTTACTGGGGTTATGAATTGATACTGGCGATAGGTCGTTTATGTACTTTAGGTACTGATAGGCGAGGGGTTTGTCGAGACCTAAATCAGCACGAACAGCAGCCAGTGATGCCTCGTCGGTTCGTTGTCCCATAACCATTCGGGCAGGGTCGCCCGGAATTAGGTTAAACAGGATGTAAACGAGCGTAACAACGCCCCAAATCACCAGAATGCTGTACAGTATTTTTTTTACAATAAACTGAAACATTGCTTGTTATGGTTTATCGAAAGCTTTTGCTTGTTCCCAAATTTCGTTCATCTCGTCAAGACTCATCGATTTTAGTGAGCGGCCTTTTTTTATTGTTTCATTCTCAAGGTATCCAAACCGTTTCATAAACTTTTTATTGGTGCGTTCAAGCGCCGTTTCGGGGTCAATATTGTATAGTCGGGCAGCGTTTACCAAGGAGAAGAGCAGGTCGCCAAATTCAGCCTCAATTCTATCCTTTTTATCATTTTCTATCTCCACTTTTAGCTCTTCCATTTCCTCGTTTACCTTATCCCAAACCTGCTTGCGCACTTCCCAGTCAAAGCCAACGGCTTTAACTTTTTCCTGTATTCGGTTAGCTTTAATTAGTGCCGATAGCGATTTAGGAACCCCCGATAGCACCGTTTTATTCCCATCCTTTTCGGTCATTTTTATCTCTTCCCATTTATCAAGCACGTCGTTGGCATCCTTAACTTCGTCTGTGCCAAAAACGTGAGGATGTCGGTAAACCAGCTTATTGCAAATACTGTTTATTACATCGGTAATGTTGAAAAGATTAGTTTCTGAAGCAATTCTTGAGTAAAAAACAATGTGCAACAGCAAATCGCCCAGCTCTTTCTGCACGCCATCCATATCGCCATCGGTAATGGCATCGGTAAGCTCGTAAGTTTCTTCAATGGTAAGGTTTCTTAGGCTCTCGATGGTTTGATCTCTATCCCACGGGCATTTTTTGCGAAGCTCATCCATTATGGTTAGCAACCTATTAAAAGCGTTGAGTGCCTGCTCTCTTTCTGGGGCTTTTGATTCTGTTCTGCTGCTCATTATACTGTTTAGTTAGAAATATTTTTAATAGTACCCTACATAAAGTTAACCCTGACGTTGCCACCAATGTTCAAACTAAGTAATTCGGCAGCATAACCATTTCTGATGGCAATTTCAAGCAGATTGGCCGAGTTAAATATGGCGAGAAGCTCGCCTGGCGCAACCTGATTATACCTTGTGCTAAGTGTTGATATTTTGTTATGCTTGCTCTGTATAAAGATGTTGTACTTTCTGTTTTGCCCAATCCTGTCGAACAAGCTTTTCGAAATATTGGTGATGACGTTTCGGTACGAATCGATATAAATTATGCT
Organism: Bacteroidales bacterium; assembly: GCA_028708425.1. GTDB lineage: Bacteria > Bacteroidota > Bacteroidia > Bacteroidales > Tenuifilaceae > Perlabentimonas. The sequence continues at coordinate 20,463 of JAQVYY010000041.1, read as the reverse complement.
ACCCGTAATTGTTGACTCCTCGATGGTTGCTTTAAACGAAACTTTTTTACTGTAATCTGTAATTCGAGCCTCTGCCATTGCCTGCTCATTGGGGTTTACAATTTGCTCAATGGCCTTAATGAATGCGCTTAACGAGCTGAATGTACCATCCTTTTTATCAAAGGGTACGGCGTAAATATCATCGGGTAAATTGGAGAAAAGTAATCCTAAGATGCCATTGTCGGGGGTTATAAAGTAGTGGCCTTCATGCCGACAGGCAATTAGGCGTGTCGCATTATTATCTTCGGTGTTTACCAGTATTAGGTGGATGGTTCCTTTGGGAAAGGACGTAAAGCTGTTTCTAACAACAAAAGCTGCGCTATGGGTATTGAAGCTAGGTATGCTGTGCGATAGATCAATTATTTGGGTTTGCGGAAAATTCGACAAAATTCTTCCCTTGAGCATACCCATGTAGTAGTCGTGTTGCCCCCAATCGGTAGTTAGCGTGATAAGTGGAGTTTTGGTTATCAATTTTAAAAATATATTATTTGCAAGCAAAATTGGCTAAAAAAATGCATTAGCCGAAATTTATGTGGTTGTTTTTGGAAGTATGGGTATTAAAATTTCAGTAATCAGAGTTCGGTATAAAGATAGTGGCCGATTAACCCGCATTTGTATTCATCGTTAATAAATTTGTTGAATAATGTGGGTTAAGAACCCGATAGCATAAGGTATTTAATTTTTTTACGCTATCTTAGCAATCAATTTAAACATGCTAATTTAAACCATTTACTAATGGGTGCAAAATCATCAGAATTACTTAGAATAGTGATGTTTGGTGCTGGTAATGTAGCATTTCAGCTAACCAAATCGCTTACCGAATTGGGTCATAGTGTTATTCAAATTGTGAGCCGAACCGAGCCCAGCGCCAAGTCGTTGGCCGAAATTCTTCATTGTGATTTTACTACTGATATTCGCAATGTGCGTAACGATGCGGATTTGTATATAATGGCAGTATCCGACTCTGCAATTAGTAGCCTTTCTAAAAACCTCACTCCCTTACAGGGTATAGTGGTGCATACCAGCGGCTGTACATCTGGCGATGTGTTGTCTAAGGTTTCGGAGCGGTATGGTGTTTTTTACCCGTTTCAAACTTTTACCAAGGGGCGAGAGGCAAGGCTAGCTCAGGTGCCTTTCTGCCTAGAAGCGAGCGATGATGAAACGTATCGGGTTTTACAGCAGCTGGCTATTTCGTTGGGAGGCATACCAGTTGAGATGGATACGCATCAGCGACAGGTTCTGCACTTGTCTGGTGTGTTCTCGTGTAATTTTGTAAACCATATGTTTACTATAAGTCAGCTTTTGGCCGAGGAGTATAAACTTGATTTTAATCTACTGGCACCCCTGATAAACGAAACGGTTGACAAGGCTCTTAAGGGGAATCCAATTGATGCGCAAACCGGACCCGCTGTTCGAGGAGATTCCGAAACGCTAAAAAAGCACATGGCATTACTGAGTAAAATTGACGAACGTTTACGCGATTTATACCTGTCGGTAAGCAATAGCATTCTAAATTTTAAACAGAATTAGATTTTTAAATATATATGAAAAATTTCAAGGAACGCCTTCAGGATGTAAAGGCCTTTGCATTTGATGTTGATGGAGTATTTACCGATGGTTCAGTTATTATTCATTCGTCAGGTGAGCTGCTTCGTTCGTCTAATACTCGCGATGGATATGCGGTTAAAACAGCGGTAGAGTCTGGTTTTCCTGTTGCCATTATAACAGGAGGCAAAAGCGATGCGGTTGGCACTCGTTTTAGGGGTTTAGGCGTAACCGATATTTACCTGAACGCAACCGATAAGCTGGATGCGATAGAAGATTTTAGGTATAAGTATGGGCTAGAGCTCTCCGAAATACTGTTTATGGGCGATGATATTCCGGATTACGAGGTAATGCAACACGTGGGTTTTCCCACCTGTCCAGCCGATGCCGCCCCCGAAATAGTAGAATTAGCATCGTATATTTCTAATTTCGGAGGGGGTAAAGGCTGTGTTAGGGACGTTATTGAGCAGGTGTTGAAGTTAAAAAATTTATGGCTTAAATAATTCTGGGTATGTTAAGCAAAGTATTACGGTTAGTGCGTTATAAGAATTTGCTCATAGTGGCTTTAACTATGTACTGCATGCGATTTTTTATTATGCAGCCAATTCTTTTTAAGGTGGGCATGCAGCTTCAGCTAAGCGAGTTGCTGTTTCTTATGCTTGTGCTTTCAACCGTTTTTATTACCGCTGCTGGTTACGTTATTAACGATTACTTTGATACCCGAACCGATGAGGTTAATCGGCCCAAAACCGTTATTGTAGGGAAAGACCTGTCGCGTCGGTTTGCCATTAGATTGCATTGGGCTCTTTCTGCTCTGGGTGTTGTGCTGGGAGCAATGGTTACCATATGTATTAGCCGACCAGCCCTAGCCCTAGTGTTTTTGATTGTACCCGGCTTGCTTTGGTTTTACTCAACATCGTACAAACGGCAACTTTTGATAGGTAATATAATGGTTGCGCTGCTTACAGCGGTAGTCCCCTTAATCCCTTTTCTGTTCGAGTTGCCACTGCTGTATGATGAGTACTGGCAAGTTTTACTGCTGAAACCCTCAATGCTTAATGAGGTAACGTACTGGATTGTAGGTTATACAATTTTTGCTTTTATACTCACACTTTTTCGTGAAATTGTTAAGGATATTGAGGATGTAGAGGGGGATAATGCCTTTGGAAGACGAAGCTTGCCCGTTGTGGTGGGGGTTGATAATGCCCGGAATATTGCTGCAGTTATCCTTATGCTTACCATTGTGGTGCTAGCGTATTTATTTGGAGCATATCTAAACCATTTGTCAACCGGAGAGTTCGACTATTTCACGTTTGGATATATAGTTGCAGCCATAGCCATTCCAATTTTTATTTTAATAGTTAAATTGCTAACAGCCCGCACAAAAGCCGATTTCCATTGGGCTAGCAACTTTTCCAAGGTTGTTATGCTATTTGGCATACTGTACTCAATTTTATTCCGATACGTTGTGGTGTAGATTTAACCCTATATCACGCGTAGCAAGGGGCGTTGGTAAAAAATCACTCTCCCATTTTAAATTCATTGTAATATTATACACAAAACATGGTTAATTTCGATAGGTTTTCGCTCGATAACGGCCTTAGGGTAATTGTACATAAGGATACCTCAACGCCACTAGTATCAGTAAATCTTTTATATAATGTGGGGTCAAAGCACGAGCATCCAAACAGAACAGGCTTTGCCCACCTGTTCGAGCACCTCATGTTTGGCGGTTCGGTTAATGTCCCTAATTACGATGAACCCATTGAGCTGGCTAGCGGAATGAATAATGCATTTACAAGCACCGACATAACGAATTACTTTATAACCCTGCCCAAGGGTAATATCGAAACAGCCTTTTGGCTCGAAAGCGACCGAATGCTCAGCCTAGCCTTTTCGCAGAAGAGCTTAGATGTACAAAAAAGCGTTGTAATAGAGGAGTTTAATCAGCGTTACCTCAATCAACCCTATGGTGATGTATGGTTGTTGCTTCGCCCGTTGGCGTATAAGGTGCATTCGTATCGGTGGCCTACCATTGGAAAGAAACCAGCACATATTAGCAGCGCAACCCTCGATGAGGTAAAAAGTTTTTTTTACTCAAACTATGGGCCTAACAATGCGATACTTTGTATTACAGGTAATGTTGAAACCGATAAAATTAAAGCCCTGTCCCAAAAGTGGTTCGGCGATATTCCCAAGCGCAATATTGTTCGCCCTGATATTGCTAAGGAGCCTAAACAAACCCAACAACGTAGGCTAGAGGTAAAACGTAAAGTGCCATTTAATTCGATATATATTGCTTTTCACATGTGCAATAAGTTGCATCCCGATTATCCCGCTACCGATCTTTTAAGCGATATTTTATCAAACGGGAAATCGTCAAGGTTTTTTCAGAGCTTGGTTAAGCAACAGCAGCTATTCAATAGTATCGATGCATTTATTACTGGTGATATTGACGAGGGTTTATTCGTAATTACAGGCAGACCAGTCGATGGGGTATCGTTGGCCCAGGCCGAAAAGGCTGTTTTTGCTGAGCTTAAGCAACTTTCGCAGGAGCTAGCCGATGATTACGAGCTTAGAAAGGTAAAGAATAGGTTCGAGTCAACCTTTACCTTTGGACTAACCAGCGCTACCGAAAAAGCCCTAAACCTATGCTACCATGAACTGCTAGGCGATGCTAATATGCTTAACCAGGTTGTTAAGAAGTATAGAGATGTTACCCCGAATGATATTAAACGGGTTGCAAACGAACTGTTCACTCAGGAAAATTCTTCGGTTTTACATTACATAGCCGAATAGGTTTAGGTGAAAACACCTTAGTACGAAAGAAAATAATCAAATTATTATATGACGTTTAGAAATCAGGCCCCACCATTAAAATTACAGGGAAACTTTAAATTTACTCCGCCTCAAATACTCACCATGCCCAATGGATGTAAGTTACTAGTTGTATCGCAGGGCGATGTTGATGTTTGTAGGGTAGACCTCCTTTTTAATGCCGGATCCCGTTACCAAAACCAAAAATTGGTGGCAAACGGAACGTTTTCCCTTATGTCAGAAGGTACCGCAAAGCATACCTCACAGCAAATTTCTGAGCATTTCGATTACTGGGGTTCATTTACAGGCTTTGGTGCCGATAAGGATTATGCCAAGGCAACTGCATACTCGCTTACCAAGCACCTTGATCCAACCCTTGACATGATGCATGAAATTGTAACCTGCCCCCTATATCCTGTTGATGAGCTTAACGAGTGGAAGCGCCGAAGAAAGCAGTCGCTAGCCGTTGAGCTGGAGAAAGCTTCAACAAAATCGCGAATAGGGTTTTTTAATGCTCTTTACGGAGAAGAACACCCATACGGAGCATTTGCTATACCCTCCGATTTTGAGTTGATAGAGCAGAATAGCCTTATGCATTATCATAAGCAATTTGTGGGTTCGAAAAACTGTACCATAGTTCTGTCTGGGCGGGTAAGCGATGCCCACATCGCCAAGGTGCAAAGCGTTTTTGGTAGTGATAGCTGGGGTGATGCAGGCCAATCGAATGGCAATCAGATTGCTGAACATCAAGGGAATGAACAAAGTGTTTTTATCGAAAAAGTTGATGCTTTGCAGTCGTCCATTAGGGTGGGGCGCAAACTTTTTACGCGCTCGCACCCCGATTACCCCGATTTGGCCGTAGTAAGTACAATTTTAGGGGGTTACTTTGGTTCGCGGTTAATGAAAAATATTCGCGAGGATAAAGGGTATACTTACGGCATCGGCTCCTACTTTTTAACATTTAAGGATAGCGGTGCGCTGGTTATTTCAACCGAGGTGGGCGAGCAGTTTACCCAGCAAACATTGCACGAGATTACCAAAGAAATTAAACTTTTACAGAACGAGCCCGTAGGGCAGGATGAGCTGCTAAGGGTGCAAAGCTACCTAATGGGCGAGGCACTTCGTAGCGTAAATGGGCCATTTGCCATTGCCGATAATGTTCTCTCGCTCTTTTACTTTAATAATCTCGATTTTGAGTTTTACAATAATATGGTTAATTCGATAAAATCTATAACGCCTAATAGGATAATGGAAATAGCCAATAAATGGTTACAGGTAGATGATTTAGTACGCTGTGTTGTGGCAAAAAGCAATCCTTTTTAAATTGATAGGCGGCAATTGAATAATTAATTGAGTATTTTAATACATTAGCTAATACTATTTCACTATTTTTAAAGGTTTAATTGAGGTTATATCTTCTTATGATACGTAAACTATTTATTTCGAACCGATTTATTTTAGCTATAGCTCTCTTTTGTGCCCTTTGTGGTACTAATGTGCTGGGGCAGGATGAGTATGATCAGCCATTACCGCCAACTTTTGATTATATCACAGTAAACCCAAATTCAGGGTATCCTACACTACACTGGACAGCACCGCCAGACCATCCAGTTAGACCCGCACCCACTGGGTACATTATTTACCGAAGAATTATTGACAATTTGGGTAACTCCAGAAAAGAACCCATAGATACCCTTGCTAAAAATATTTTTAGTTACACCGATACGCAGGTTAATGCAGGAGTTAAGCCCGAGTCGTACACAATAGCATCAAATGGAGATAACGAGCCCAGCACCCAAACATCCGAGCATAAAACAGCTTTTGTAACGGCTCGTTTCGATACTTGCCAATACCGACTTATAGTAGATTGGTCGCATTACGAGGGGTGGGGCAATAGGATAGAGTACTATAAAGTGTTTGTAGGTACAGATTTGAATGCCGATTTATTTACACAGGCCGATTCGGTTTTGGGTTTGGTTGACAGCACATTCATTTATGAGGTAGATGGTAATCCCATAGAAACCAATACAACCTATTACCTGTACATAGAGGGCAAAAAGAAGAATGTAGAGCTTTATACTAAATCGAACCTAACATCGATAAGCACCAATGTACCCATACCGCCCAGCTTTATGTATGTCGATTCGATACTGGCCAGTGGCAAGCAAACCGAAATATATTTCACCATAGACACCGAAACAGAGTATACCGATTTTAGAATAACACGGTGGGAACAGCCCGATTATGTGGGGTCCTTGTTTTCAGCCCGTACCCTAAATAGCTTCTCCGATCCAAACACTATGTTTTATGCCGATACCACCGATTTATGGACAGCACGCTCCCGTAAATTCTATTATAAGATCGATGCTTACGATGGTTGCGATGTACGGGTCGACTCATCAAATCTGTGTAACTCTATGATTATTAGGGCTTTTCCTAAAGAGTCGAGGGTAAGCCTTTCGTGGGATTCATATTACTCACCCGATGACAACGATGTGCGTTACAAAATTTACCGAACAGCCTTTGCCCCAGAGCAGCTTGAGCCCGAACTGATATATGATGAGGTAAATCCATTAGATACAACATTTGTTGATGACCTATCGATTTTTCGCGGTAGAAGCTACAACCCGCAATTTTGTTACTACCTTGAAGCCTACGAAATTTTATCGCCCATGGGTAAGCATAGATTAAGCCGTTCGCAGCCAGTTTGCGTTGAGGTAACCCCCGATGTGGTTATGCCTAATGCTATTGACCCATTAAGCCAGGTTGTTAATGATGATGGTAAACCTCGAAATGTTTTTGTGCCCACAATTTCGTTTGTAGCCGACTACAAGCTAACTATATATAGTCGTTGGGGAGGTATTGTTTACGAGGGGGTAAATGCCGGATGGGATGGTCGACTTCAAAATGGGCAGCATGCAAAGGAGGGCACCTATATCTATCGTCTCGAGGTGTATCCTCCTTCAAAGCGCACTATTTCTAAAACGGGTTACCTATCGGTTGTTTATGGGCCCTTTTAATGGTAAAAAATTGCAGGTACAATTATAAAACGCTTCTGCTGAAGTGTTTTGTAAAGTAGCCAGTTTTTACTATATATGTTCGATTTTATAGTATGTAAAGTATGAATTTGCAAGTAGAGGACGAAAAAAAGTTGATTTCAGAGCATTTTGATGATTTGTTGGCGAGCTGTCCACGTTGTCAAAATGAGGAGGATTTAAAGCTTATTAAAAAGGCTTTTAATCTTGCTAACGAGGCGCATAAAGGGGTAAGGCGTAAATCGGGCGAGCCCTACATATTGCATCCCATTGCCGTAGCTAAAATTGTGGCGAGCGAAATTGGGCTTGGAGCCAAAGCAGTTGTTTGTGCGCTTTTACACGATGTGGTTGAGGATACAGAATATACCATAGAGGATATAGAGAGGATTTTCGATAAAAAAATCGCACAGATAATTGATGGCCTCACAAAGATTACCGATGTTTTCGATGCTAATTCATCGTTACAAGCCGAGAACTTTCGGAAGATGCTGTTAACCCTCACCGATGATTTTAGGGTTATTCTTATAAAGCTGGCCGATAGGCTGCATAATATGCGGACCCTTGCATCGATGCCACCCCATAAACAGATGAAAGTAACGAGCGAAACCATCTACCTCTATGCGCCATTAGCGCATAGGCTCGGACTTTATAATATTAAAACAGAACTCGAGGATCTTAGCCTAAAGTATAGCTACCCAAGGGCATATGAAAATATTCGTAGTAAAATAGAGGGATCCGAAAAACGCCGGATGCGCATAATAAACTCATTTTCACTTCCCATTATTCAAAAGCTAGAGGAGAATAATATCGATTTTGATATTAGCGGACGGTCTAAATCCATTTACTCTATTTGGAAGAAAATTCAGTCGAAAAACATAGCATTCGAGGATATTTACGATCTTCTTGCCATACGCATTATTTTTAATCCGTATCCTCATATTCCCGAAAAAACACAGTGTTGGCATATATACTCGCTAATAACCGATATATATAAGCCTAAGCCCGATCGTATACGCGACTGGGTTAGCACACCTAAAGCCAATGGTTACGAAGCGTTACACTGTACGGTAATGGGGCCCGATGGTCAGTGGATTGAGGTTCAAATTCGTTCAGAACGAATGGATGAAATTGCTGAGAGGGGCTTTGCTGCTCACTGGAAGTATAAAACCTACGAATCGTCTTCCAATGAGAATTTGTTTGAACGTTGGATATCACAGGTTCGCGAGCTGTTAGAGAATCCCGAAACTAACGCCCTAGAATTTCTCGATGATTTTAAGCTTAACCTATTCGCTTCCGAAATAATGGTTTTTACCCCTAAAGGCGAAACAAAAACTTTACCAAATGGCTCTACTGCTCTCGACTTGGCTTACGATATCCACACCGAGATTGGCAATAAGGCAATTGGCGCCAAGGTAAACCACAAGCTGGTGCCGCTTAGCCATGTTCTCTCCAGTGGCGATCAGGTTGAAATTTTAACCTCCAGTAACCAGAAACCATCGAGAGCGTCACTGAAATTTGTGAAAACAGCCAAGGCTCAATCGGCTATTAAGTCGGCCTTTAAAGCCGAAACAAAGAACCGCATTGAGAAAGGGCGTAAACTGATAGAGAGTAAGCTGGCCGATTTGGGCATAAAACCATCGTCGCGAGTCTTTAAAAAGATTTTACCTGCTTATGATGTGGTGTCAAAGGATGAGCTCTACAGCAAGGTGGGGTCGGGATTAATTTCGCTTGGTAACCTGAAGCGAATTTTAAAGCGAAATACCAAAAGTAAGCTGGTTAGGTATTGGGAGTTGCAGTTCTCAAAATCGGCTAGTAAAAAGCGTGCTTCAAAGCCAGATGGCGACGAAACTACCCAAAAAACACCTAAGCTAGATACGAATAAACCTTACCTCCTCCGCGAAATTGGCGACGACGACTCAACTTCGTATGAGGTGGCTGAGTGCTGTAACCCTATACCCGGCGACGAGGTTGTTGGCTATGTAACCGACGATGAGAATGTTATTGTGCACAAGGTAAACTGTGCTGAGGCCATAAGGCTTATGTCGCGTCATGGCGATCGGATCGTTTCGGCAAAATGGACTACCCACAAAGTGCTGTCGTTTTTAGCACGTATTGAGATTAGGGGTATGGATAGAACCGGCTTACTAAGCGAGCTGGTTAGAACTATTTCTGATGAGCTAAGGGTTAATATTAGGAAACTTGATATTGAGAGCCACGATGGGATATTTAATAGCTCCATTGATTTGTATGTACATAGCGCTTCAAATTTAAACACCTTGATAGGTAATGTGATGAAAATAAAGGGAATAGATTCGGTAAAGCGAATAGAACATTTCGATAATTAGCAGTCTGGTCCTCCTTACTATCTCATCTCTAAATTTGGCAAGATAGATGCATTTTGCTGTATCTGATTTCCCGCATTATTTTCAGATTTTATAAACATTTCCCATTGCTTTCTGTTTTACTCATAGCATTCTAAACTTTTGGAGGGTTTCGATTTTTTTCTGAAAAGTTTGAAACATATCAAATGAATTGCTATTTTTAACCATTCTAAATTAAATCACGATTGCCATGGGATGCGATAAAACGTTAGAGGCTGTAAAAAAGATTTTTATAGAGTACTTAGAGAAAAAAGGCCATAGAAAAACACCCGAAAGGTTCGCCATAATAGAGGAGATATATTCACGTGAGGGGCATTTTGATATCGAGACACTGTATATTTACATGAAGAATAAGAATTATAGAGTGAGCAGGGCGACCCTTTATAACACCATAGATCTTTTATTGGAGTGTAATTTAGTTATAAAGCATCAGTTTGGTAAGAATTTAGCGGTTTTCGAAAAAGCCTACGAATGCCGTCAGCACGACCACCTGATATGTACCCAGTGTGGAACGGTTACTGAATTTTGCGATCCACGTGTTCAGGAAATTAGCAATACGGTGGGCAAATCGATGAATTTTAAAATTTCGCACCACTCATTGTATTTTTATGGGCTTTGCAGTAAATGTACGACAGAAAACAATGCTAGCCCCAATTATTCAGATAAATAATTGCTGTCTCTTGCGGCGACTAGGTCTCACAACAAATTTGGTTACCCAAAATTGGGATCGACTATGTCGGGGTAGCTCCTATATGCATTCAGCATTAATAAATTTGATGAATAATGCGGGCTAGAATCAGAATTGTTTTTTAATAGGTTCAAAAATACGCGTAACTTCTGGAAAGAACACCCTGAATGTTTTTACTTTTAAAATTTAAAACTATAGCTTATAGAAGGGAATATGCTGAATAGGCTTCGTTGATATAATTTCAAATCACCATACACAGGCCTAAATACAGAACCATTACCTGTATTGTTCAAAGTTGTGTTTATCCACTTACGGTCGTAGTAGTAATAGTACGGATTTTGGCGATTATAGAGATTGAAAACACTTACCGACCAGGTTCTTTCGCCCCATTTAGTTTTTTTATTGAAATCTACAGATACATCTAGCCGGTGATAATCTCTCATTCTAAATGAGTTTTTTTCTGAATAAACTAAAATTTCCTCGTTGTTAACCGTATAACGTTCTGTGGCTAAAGTTATTGGGTAGCCAGTACCATATGTCCAAGTCCCCGATAAAACAATATTATCTTTTAATTTATGATTAGCTGCTATACCCACATCAAGTAAACGGTCGTACTTAAAAGAGTAGGGTTTACCATTGCTTATATTGTCAAACGATCTTTCTGCTCTGGCTGTGGTAACACCAACCCAGCCGGTAGTTTTTCCCGACTTTTTTTGTAGAAATAGTTCAATCCCATAATTTAAACCCATGCCATTTTTTTCAACCACATTCTCCCAGCTATCAAAATGGCCCATAAGAGATTCCCCCGGTAAAAATGTTATTAGGTTATTTAATGTTTTATGGTAAGCTTCTATGCTAAGCTCAAATTTGTTATTTAGAAATGTTTTTGATACACCAAAGGTGTTTTGAACGGAGCTTTCGGGTTCAACGTTCTCATTAGTAGGCATCCAATAGTCCGATGGTATTCCTACTCCAGAATATGTAAGTAAATGAACATATTGGTTTGTTTTTGAAAACGAGTATTTTATCGAAATATCTTCTCTGAAAATAAGGTTTAGTAATACTCGGGGCTCGAATGAGTAATAATTAGTGCTACCAATGTGATAGGACGAGTACCTAAAGCCCACATTTGCATTAATTAGCTTGAATTTCAGCTCGTTTTCTAAATAAATCGCATTTTCTACCGCATTAATACTGTTCGAGTATCTCTCTCTTGTTGTAACGATGCCTGTGCCTTCCTGAAAAAAATGCTCGTCATTTGGAGTAAATGTGTGATAAATGCTATTCGCTCCGAATCTGAAATTTAGGTTAGAATTAGCTAAATATGTAAAATCCAATTTTAAGCTCATATCATTTATCCCTGTTAAAAGGGAGTTACTCAAGGCTTTTGACATGCTATCCGTTTTAACATCATACTCGAACATGTTTTTATACCTGTAGTAAGTGTTTGATAGCGTGAAGTTGCTAAACAACTTACTGTTGAAAACATGGTTCCATCTGAATGCCAATAGGGTATTACCCCATTTTACCGTGGTTTTATTTTTCAACTTCCCTGTTTTTTCCGACATCGATATAGCATCATCTCCCATGTAGTAGCTTAAAAACAGCTTGTCTTTTTTTGATAATCTGTAGTTCAATTTCGCATTAATATCATAAAAATTGTAGGATAGCCCAGTACCCATTATTTTAAAAATGGGCAACAAATTTTTACGGGCCGATACAATGAAGGACATTTTATCTTTTACTATTGGTGCTTCTACCGATAGTTTCGATGATAAAAGGCCTATGGTACCTTGAACTGATAATGCTTGTATATTCCCTTCTTTCATTCTGATATCCAAAACAGATGATAATCTACCGCCATATCGGGCAGGAAAACCTCCTTTTATCAATTTAACATCATTTATGGCATCGGCATTAAATACAGAAAGGAACCCCCCAAAATGCGCCACATAGTATAGTGGTACATCGTCTAGCAGTATAAGATTTTGGTCAGGGCTACCACCTCTAATATAAAGGTCGCTCTTTGCTTCACCCCCCGATTGCACCCCGGGTGTCAATTGATAGGCTTTTATAATATCAACCTCACCAAACAAATTTGGTAATGCTTTAATATCTTTTATTGGAAGACGAACAACACCCGTTTCATTCCTTTTTACAATGTTTTCTTCTTTTGATGCAACTACTGTAACATTTTCTAATGCAATTGCAGAGGGAGCTAAGCTAAAATCTATGTGTTTGCTCTGATGGTTAGGAACTTTAGTACTTAGCCGTTCGTACCCTAAATAGGAAACCTCTATCTGTAAGCTATCATTTGATAGTGTAGTTAAGCTATAAAAACCATACTCATTGGATGTTGTGCCTATTTTGGTCATTTTTTCTTGCAGAGTGGCCCCGATTAGCACCTCCCCCGTACTTTTATCGTAAACAAAACCGCTAATGGTTATCTTATTTTGGCAAAATAGTGATAAGCTAAAAAATACTAGAGTAATGCTTAACCTTAATATTTTCATTGTTCGTTTATTATCTGCTCAGGTATAAAAAATGAAACGATATCATTATTAAATCCAGCAAAAAGGCCATAGCCATTATCGATATTTGATATAATATTTACAGGCTCACCCATACCGTATAAAATATCTTCTTTATTGTTATTTAAATGTTGAATCATCGAGGTTTTAAACTTGTAATAGTCTTCTGTAACATTTCTTAAATGTAGGCTAATGTAATGATTTGCAATATACCTGTTATCGTCTTCTCTTTGTGGTGGATTGTAATAAACGGTTAAGGTGCGTTCCTTGCCATTAATTGTTTTATCGTTAAACAATAAATATTTTGGTTTATCTACATCAAAACGGATTAATGAAGGGTAATAGCTTTCGGATGTAATAATGTTATCGTACGTTGATAATTTGTAGAAATATTTAGAACTATCATATTGAAACGCAATATCCGAAACGGCTATTTCATAAAAATTAGTTTCATCTACAGGGTCTGTAAATGTTATAGAGATTTCAGAAAAGACATTTCCTGTTTCATCTACGTATGCTATTGGGACAATGGTAGTGTCTGTAATTTTTACTTTTGAGGGTATTCTCGTTGTTGCGGTTATAGTATCAAAACCGTCTTTATATATTCACACTGAATAGGTATTACCAGCTATGGGATAATCAGTTATATTGTTTGATATGCTATAGATATCTAAAGAATCACTATATTCTAGAGTGTCTTTTAAAAAATCATTTTCGAAATACAAGACGAATGCATCAGCAATTCTACTTGGGGAGTTATCGAAAATATGTAAGCTACTTTGCAATTTTATCCCAAGCGGTTTAGGTGCGGGAAATGTTAAAGGAACAATGGTAGAGTAAGCAACTAGCTTATGCTTTTGTTGAGGGATACCAATCTCAATTTCCTTTGTGCAAGAAAATAATAAAACGCTGATAATTATTACAATTATATGCTTCATTGCTTACTTAATTCTTCAATAATAACATCTTCTAAATAGTGTATCGAGTAATTGTGGTCTAGCACTTTATTATTAACAATAAACGCTGGGGTTGTATGAATATTATTGGAAATGAGATAGTTTTTATTATCAATTACTTACCGTGTAGCAAACAAAGTTGCGAGGAATGTGGTTATACCTCCTATTGCTAATTGAAAATTCTTTCTCTATAAATTTGCTGTATATTTATGTTGAGCAGCTATGTTCTATAATACGACATTAAGTTCAATAATTTAGATAAATTTATTAGCAACAACTTCCAAAAAACAGTATCTTTATCAAAATAATTTTAGTTTGATTTAGTTACAAATGCCGGATCTACTTATGACCGGCATTTGTTGCGCATTATCCTAATTATAAGCGTTATATTATGAAAGTAGATGTTCTTTTGGGTCTTCAATGGGGCGACGAAGGCAAAGGAAAAGTAGTTGATGTTTTAACCCCTGACTATGACGTAATTGCTAGGTTTCAGGGTGGCCCCAATGCAGGGCATTCGTTAGAGTTTCACGAAATTAAGCATGTATTGCATACAATCCCATCAGGGATATTTCACGAGAGCTCGATAAATATTATTGGCAGCGGTGTGGTTATCGACCCTATTATTTTTGCCCAAGAAATTGAATCGCTCCGAGAGCTAGGTGTTGAGCCTACCAAGAACCTTAGCATTTCAAAAAAGGCTCATTTAATAATGCCATCGCATCGCGAGCTCGATGCCGCCTCGGAAGCATCGAAGGGAAAAAGCAAAATTGGCTCAACCCTAAAGGGTATTGGACCAACATATATGGATAAAACGGGACGGAATGGGTTAAGGGTTGGGAATGTTATTGGACCCGATTTTATGGAGCGTTATAACCAGCTTAAGAACAAGCATAAAAATATACTTAAACAGTACGACTATTCAGCCAATATTGAGCAGCATGAAAAGGCATGGTTTGCTGGTATCGAGGTGTTAAAGCAGTTTAAACTGATTGACTCAGAATATGAGGTTAATAATTATCTGAAAGAAGAGTACAAAATTTTAGCCGAGGGCGCTCAGGGATCCCTGCTGGACATCGATTTTGGCTCGTACCCTTTCGTAACCTCTTCCAATACAATTTGTGCCGGAGCGTGTATAGGCTTGGGGTTGGCTCCCAGTGCTATAGGTAGCGTGTTTGGCATTTTTAAGGCCTATTGTACACGGGTTGGCGCAGGCCCTTTCCCAACAGAACTTTTCGATGAGGTTGGCCAAAAATTGCGCGACGAGGGCAAAGAGTATGGCTCAACAACTGGTCGCCCGCGCCGGTGCGGTTGGCTCGATTTGGTTGCCCTAAAGTATGTGGTGATGATAAACGGTATTACGAATCTTATTATGACCAAAGCCGATGTGCTCGACACGTTTGATACAATTAAGATTGCTACAGCGTACCGTATTGATGGAGTGGAAACTCAGGAAATGCCCTTTGATATTGATGTGGAAATGGAACCTGTGTATAAGGAGTTTAAGGGTTGGAAATCATCAATTACTGATATGAGGTCAGAGGAAGAGCTACCAGCTGAGCTGCTAGATTTTATTAGGTATATCGAGACCGAAACGGGTGTTCCCGTTTCAATCGTATCGGTTGGCCCAGATAGGGATGCAACCATTATAAGAAAATAGTAAATTTCCCATAAAGCAAAATACCTTAATCAATGTATTTCATCGATTAAGGTATTTTTTATTTGCTTTTTAGTGGTAATGCAAATGCTATTCAACTTTTAAAACATCCTTAAATGCTTCCTTAAAACTCTCTTTAGGTAAAGCACCTGCAGCCATTTGTGGCTTTTCATCCATGGGAACAAACAGTATTGAAGGAATACTACGAATACCAAACATGCCAGCAAGTTCTTGTTCCGCTTCGGTATCAACCTTATAAATATCTATTTTGCCATCATACTCTTTGGCAAGCTCTTCGAGAACAGGCGCAACCATTTTACAAGGGCCACACCAATCTGCGTAAAAATCGATAACTGCGGGTTTGTCGCCCTCAAATTTCCAATCGGTGTTCTTCTCAAAGTTAAAAACCTTAGCCTTAAATGTTTCTTTTGTTAAATGTTCTACCATAACTTCTGTTTCGTTATATTAGTAATTGTAAGCAACGCGAATTGCTTCGTTTTAATTCAATGAAAATGGGTTTTTGATGTTTGTTTAAGCTAGTAACAGCTATGGGTTTATTTTGTTCACAGGTAGTTAACCCCAATTATTCATATGTCTATTTATTTATTTTCAAAGGAACACATGGAACATTCATGGAGTAGTCATTCTCCTGTGTGTTAACGTTGTTAACATGAATGTTTCATTCGAATAATTGCTGTCTCCGACAACGATTAAGTTGCACAACCAGTTTTGTTGCCCAAAATTGGTCTCAACTAGGCTGGGGTAACCCGCATTTGAATTCATCTTTACTAAATTTGGCGAATAATGCGGGTTAAAGAAGACCATTGTTATTGTAAATTTACTTACGAAAGAGTAGTTTTGTATAATATTTTTTCATTGGTGTCCGGTTAATATTTATAGATTCCTCCCTACGGGCGGAATGACAGGGCGTTGAGTTGTATTTGGGAGGGTAGGGCCTGGCTAGCGGCGAAGCCGCTAGCCAGGCCCTACCCTAAAAACTAAACATTTGTCATTGACAAAGCCATTTCTATTTTCAACGGTTTTGTCGAACATACGTTTCAGAGCGAAACGCAGTGAAGCGAAGAATCTATAATGTTTAACTTTGTTTTTACCGGACAATAGTGATATTTTTTATATGCTAAGAGCATAATAGTTTATCAATTTATTTGATTAAAAGTTATTTAACGGAACAGTAATTCAGTCAATCCATATCCATGCGCAATAAAACTTTAATAATTGGGGCAAGCTTAAAACCCGAACGTTATTCATATAAGGCAGCCGAATCGCTATTGGCACACGGTCATGAAATTTATATGATTGGTAACCGTGCGGGAACTCTATTCGACCATGAGATAACCAAATCTCTAGCTCCTTATAAAGATGTTGATACCGTTACTCTGTACCTATCAGAAAAAAATCAGGAGAAGTATTGCGATTATATTGTATCCCTAAAACCTCGACGGGTTATTTTCAATCCAGGTACCGAAAACTCCGATTTTGTTAAACGTTTAGAGGGGAACGGAATAGCTGCTGATGAAGCATGTACGCTGGTGTTACTAGCTACAGATCAATATTAATAGTTAGGTTAGATTAAACTTTTGTGGATTAAGTAATCTTTACAAGAAAACGCCAAATTACGACACTATCCCGATGTAACTTTTGTAGGCTTTTAAGTAAAAACAACCAAAAGCACAAATCGAAACTCCCTGGTTTTAAAAGCTTCGAAAGCCTTATTTTTGGCGTTTTCTTGCAAAAACTATGTAGATGATGAACAGTAATACTGCCCATTGCCCAATTTGCCTATTCTTAAAATCCCAATTCCTCGGCAATTGGTTTTAACGCTTCAAGCGATAGCTCAGCAAACTCATTGATTGGGATACCAATTTTTTCGCATTCCATTATGGTTTCGCGGTTTACCGATGCTGCAAACGCTTTCTGCTTCATCCGCTTGGTTATCGACTTGGGCTTTACGCTGGTAATCTTTTTATCAGGGTAAACAAGTGCCGTTGCAAAAATTAGTCCCGTAATGGTTTCGCCTGCTGCCAGCGCATGCTGAAAAGTGGTTTCACGCTCTTTGCCCGTTGCCTCTTCGTTGTGCATGCGAATGGCATCAATGGCATCCATGGGTAGCCCTTCGCCTTCTAATAAATTAGCACCTTCGGGTCCATGGCGTTTCGAGTCCCCTTCGGTAAATTCCACATCAATATCGTGAAGCAAGCCAGCAATTCCCCAAACATCCTCATCCTCATTAAAGCGTTTTGCCAATGCCCTTAGCACAGCTTCGGATGCTAGGCAGTGGGCAATCATTTTCGGGTTTTTGATATGCTTGTTAAGCAGGTCGAGATAGTATTGGCGTGATTTCATAATGACAGGTTATGTTTTATTGCGGACGTATAGTGTAAATCTTTTAGACCGTTTATTACCCAATTGGTTTATGATAAAGATATTGCGAAGTTCTAATTTATCAAAAATATTGTTTGGCATAATTATTGAAATGTGGCTTAGCTAGATCTATGCTCCAAATCATAGTTGCAGTTTTTTTTGAGTTGTAGCGTTTTTTTGAAAAAGGAGGAGTTTTTTTCTAATTTTTATTTGTATAATTGTTGCTCGTATTGTGTTTCAGGATGCTTTTTTATCAGTATCAGGTTGCGCAATTTAAGTTTTTTTTATTTCACCAACACCTTAGAATCACTATGAATAAATTAAGCAGTTTACTCCTTGCCCTATTTTTAGCATTATCAGCTAATTCTATTGCTCAATCGCCTATATATACACTTGCTCCCGACCAGGAAATGGTGTATGGTAAAGTTGGACTTTTCGATAATGGTGAGGTAAAGTACACTTTTGCTGTGGTAAGAAGCCCTCATAGCGGAAAACAGATTTACAAGCGCGAGTTTATGTCGCCATATGGGGGAGGTAAACCTGTATATGGTGGTTCGCAAATGCGGGTTGATAATAATCCGAGTGAATACGACTTTTACGACTACTGGGTAATTTTTAACGGTCGGGAATTTGGGCCATACGACCGCATTTATGAAATGCATCAGGATGATGGTAACGTAGATAGCTGGGTTTCGGACGATGGCAAGAGCATTACCTTTACAGGCGTAAAGGGACAAAGGTACTATCCTGTAATTGCAAGCAGGCCCAGCTCCACATTTTGGAGTGTTAATCAGGCTCCAGATTGTGACCCAGTAGCTGGAAAATGGGGCTATATACTGCAATGGTCGCAAAATGATTATCGACTGTTTGTTGATGGTAGGCCTAAACTTACAGGCTGGAAAAGATTAAAGGGTTTAAAGTATTCGTATGATGGGAGTAACGTTGTTTACTGTGGAAAAGAACCCGGATCTGATGACTATTTTGTATACCTTAATCATGAAAAATTTGCGGGGCCCTACTATGTAGTCTCAGAAGCTACATTTATCCCCAATACAAATATTCTTTGTGTCGATGGGTTTGGTTTCGAGAGTGTTAACAATAGAGCCGTGTACAACCACGGCAATGTACTAGTTGGCGATAGTAAAATTCCAATTCCCGATGACCATAGTGTTGGTAAATTTTATTTTGCAGGCGATTGGGTGTCTTTTACTGTATCTCGAAGCAATAAAAGTGAGAATGTTTACGAGAAAGCTTCATACTGGATTTACGAGTTTAACTATAAAACCCGCCAATTGCTAAAGCACGATGGTTTTGCTCATATGGTCTCAACCTTTACCAATGGGGGTGATACTTTTTACTACTCAACCTTCAATAGCAAGGGCGACCGACTGCTTGTAAAGCAGGGAGGTGAAATTATCCATAAGCTTCTAAATACCAATTATGATGGATATTCAATATTATTTAGGGTCAACCCTAATGGAGAATATATTACAGGACTAAGCAATACATCAAAAAACACCTATAAGGTAATGCTTAATGGCAAGCCACTATCAGCAGCTGGTAATAAAGTTAAGGGAACCGATGTTTTAGGTTTTTGTCCAGAAAAGCATACCATTCAGCTTATTGTAAATAAGGATCAATCGGTAGCGTCAAAAAGTAGGAAGTACGTTATTGGCGATAATATTTTCGAATTAGACGGTGATTTTAGCGATATAAACAGAGTATTCCCAGCTCAAAGCAACGATATATTCCATATTCAACGCTTTATTATTGATAGAAATGATTGGCGTTATCAGCTATTTAAAAATGATAAGTGCCTTACCGAAGTTAAGTGGTCTAGCATTGCCGAACTCACAACATCCTTAAGCGGTAGTCGCTATGCTGCGCTTGTAACCCAGAAACCAGGCGTATCGCTTTACGGTTACTATAGCCTTAATCCGCATATGCACATAAAGCGCCAGCTACTAGTTGATGGTCGTGTGATGGGCGATACTTTTGGGGCACCCGTTTGGTCGGAGCAACGGGGTAAATTTTTAGTGTTGCAGGAAAAGAATGGGCGCATCATGTTAACCGAACTTTAATAATTGTATTTCAAAGCCCCTTAGGCTTCGGCTTCGCTCAGCCGGACCGGCACACTACGCAGTTTGCCATGAGCGAACTTGAAGGAATGGTTAGAATTGAGCAGTAGGCTAATTTTCACAAAGACTATACAATATTAAATCCCGAAGGGTAATATACGGCTATTTTCCTCGATTTAATTTTCATAATATCTGCTTACTAACAACACATATATAATGCACTTAATGTTTAACCTAAATTGAGCGATTCATAATTCCACTGTTTCTTTTCTTCTCGCTTGGCTCAAAAAATTAGTTGATTTTTAAGGACGGGATTGTGAAAATAATTCTTTTCTCTGGTTTAGGGTATTTTTTCTT
>JAQVYY010000001.1:149633-224951 GCA_028708425.1 Bacteroidales bacterium | reverse complement strand
AATAACATACACATTGCCAGATTCAAAAAATACCAGGTCAAGGTTGTTACAGATGGACGAAGAACAGGCTGAACTATATCAAATAATCAGCAAAAATTTTTAGGGTGTTGCAACGCTGAAGACAGGAGGATTTAAGAGGGTATCTCTTAGTGCCTAAACAAATTAATAACCACTTTAAAAAGCTGCCCTTCACGGCAGCTTTTTTTTTACACTTTACAGAACAAAAAACAGAGCTCCACTATGTCGGGGGTAATCACTGTTCTCCACGCTATTTCTCAGATCAAACATTATTCAACTGCAATACAGTATCTTAAGAATTTTTCTGTTTGGGTGTCCCAATGCGGAAAACAGTAAATGAGCTCCCAATTATTCATTCGGATAATTGGGGTCTCCGACAGCGACTATGCCTAGCAACCAATTTTTATTCCCCAAAATTGGGCTCCACCAGGTTGGGGCAACCCGTACTGGCTTTCAACCTTAATAAATTTGACGAATAACTCGGGGTAAGGGTATCATCACGATGATGTGTTTAAAGTAAGTACAGATATTAAAAAATATCAGTAAGTTTACTGGCTAAAGAGACATGTATCTTATATAGGCTTTTAAAACAATAGCTACCTTTAGCTATTGGATGTAGTTTTTACACTATTTTTTATATTTTTACAAATCAAAATGAATGCAATGAATAGATACAACCGAATTCTTCTAAAGCTAAGTGGTGAATCCCTGATGGGAAATGATAGCTATGGTATAAATACCGAAATGCTAAACTCATACGCCCGACAAATTAAAGAAATTATTGAAGCAGGTATCGAAGTAGGTATAGTGATAGGTGGAGGCAATATATTTAGGGGGCTAAGCGGAGTTTCGAAAGGTTTTGACCGAGTAAAGGGCGACCAAATGGGGATGTTAGCCACTATTATTAATAGCCTAGCGCTACAAAGCGCAATTGAAAGTTTAGGAGGTAAAGCCAAAGTTTTTACAGCAACTAAAATGGAGCCCGTAGGCGAACTTTACGCAAAATGGAAAGCGTTGGACTCGCTAAAAAATGGGTTTGCCACAATTATTGCCGGGGGCACTGGAAACCCGTTTTTCACAACTGATACCGCATCGGCTCTACGTGCTGTTGAAATTGAGGCTGATGTTTTACTTAAGGGCACCCGAGTGGATGGTGTTTACACAGCCGACCCAGAAAAGGATAAAACCGCTACAAAATATGAGAGCATCACCTTTCACGAGGCGTATACAAAGAAATTAAAAATAATGGATTTAACAGCCTTTACCATGTGTGACGAGAATAATTTACCCATTGTTGTTTTCGACATGAACACCCCAGGAAACCTTAAGAAGGTTGTTTTTGGTGAGAATATTGGTACATTGGTTAAAAAATAGCTAAATTTATACTTTAAAATACAAGGAAATTATGAATGACGAAGTAAATTTCTGCATAGAAGAGGCAAAAGAGCGAATGGAAAAAACCATTTCGCACCTTGAGGGCGAGTTACGTGTTATTAGAGCAGGTAAAGCTAATCCCTCCATGCTTTCGGGAATTATGGTTGATTACTACGGTACAATGACACCACTAAAACAGGTATCGAACGTTGGAACCCTCGATGCACGTACCATAAACATCCAGCCCTGGGAAAAGGCAATGATTGAACCAATTGAAAAAGCCATTTTAGCTGCCAACCTTGGGTTTAATCCCCAAAACAATGGCGAAACTATTCGCATTGCAGTACCTCACTTAACAGAAGAAAGGCGCAAGCAGCTTGTAAGACAAGTTAAAGCAGAGGGCGAAAATGCTAGGGTAAGCATTCGTAATGCACGAAGAGATGCTAACGAGGAGTTTAAAAAGCTCCAAAAAGATGGACTTGCTGAGGATTTGGCCAAGAATGCTGAAGCCGAAATCCAAAAAATAACCGACAATTATAATAAAAAGATTGATGAGCTGCTTGCAATAAAAGAGGAGGAAATTTTAACCGTATAGACAAAAGCAGTCTGAATAAAAATCGCAGCAACATATTGCGCACATAAAAGCACAGTAAATGTCTGGTAGCAAAATTTGTTTACCAGACATCTGTTTTTTACACCCTCGCCATTCGTAACATGCACGCAACCATATTAAAACCCACAACATAGTTGCCCGGAATTATTAAATGATGATTTCCTAGGGGGTTGTGGGAAAAATAGTGTGATGTCGCAGGTGTTACCTTTACTGCCAGCTGAGTTCGGCAGGTTGTTTTTTGGTAAGGGATATCAACAACTCGCCCAACCCCAATAAAAATTTTACTTAAGGTGTGGTCAAACCTAACTATTGTAACCTCATTGGCCTTAATTTTTCCTTTAATTGCTAACCCCTTTCCTGTTTCGAAATGGGTGCCGAGCGAAAAATCTTGTAACAAATTTGCTGGAATTGTGCAGTGTGAAAAAAGGAGCTCATCGGCACTAACATGGTTAATATTCGCCATCCAAGGAACAACACCGAATAGCTCCTTTGCTAGCATCATCCCCAATAGACTACAGGTATCCCCTTCGCATCCAGCAGCAATACCATCCATGCATAATTTTGATAACGCCAAACACGCTGTTGCATTACATCGATTTATAACAGAGAAACACT
Source organism: Bacteroidales bacterium (assembly GCA_028708425.1). Classification (GTDB taxonomy): domain Bacteria; phylum Bacteroidota; class Bacteroidia; order Bacteroidales; family Tenuifilaceae; genus Perlabentimonas. Next base: position 222,331 of record JAQVYY010000001.1, on the reverse strand, counting down.
CAACGGTAAGGGCATTTAACGAGTAGCTGCTAACTACGCGCAGTAGCATCTCGTAAATATTACCGGCATTGGTTAATGAGTTTGGACACGAGCCTTTGAAAAAGGCTAAAAAGTCGGGTGCAATACTACCCGATGATTCTAGGTTAATCTCAGTCCAAGGGATATTAATCTGGTCAATCCCAAGCTTAGTTTTAATTATAAACGGATCGATAAATGAGTTAACAAGCCAATCGGATGCCTCGCCAACAAGTCCAAAACGCTGTCCCTTTAAACGGGTTAAACCATTCTTTACATCAAAAAGATTGTCGATAATTTCAGCGGTCAATGCGCTAGTATAATCGAGCAACATGCTCGATACATTATTCTGGTTCATCCAAGCCTTAACCTCTGTGGCAGCAGCCCACGAATTATTCTCTTTTGATGCTAATAAGAGAAAAAAACCGTGCTCAGAAACCGACTGTAATGCAATACGCTCAGACCCTCCTGTTAAAAACACCAGTATCTCGGGATCCTTATCGACATACTCTACACGTTCGGGGAGAAAAATACTTTGTAGTTTCTTTTTACCCCTCGAAAAGGTATTCAAATCGGCAGCAGGGAAAGCCAATAGTTTTGCTCTAAGCTTTTCCATAAGGTAGTATGATATTAAAAAATTATTTAGCCCCAATTATTCATTCGAATAATTGCTGCCTCCGACAGCGACTAAGCTTCTCTACCAATTTTATTGCCCAAAATTGGGCTCAACTAAGTCGGGGTAACCCGCATTGACATTCATCCTTAGCAACATTGATGAATAATGCGGTTTAGCAACAATATCCATAGCGATATCAAGGTAATCAAAAACATCAACAGGGGTTCCGTTTACTCTTTCGTTACTACGAATATGGCCAAGCCTCACGGCCACCATGTTTAACTCGGGGGCGATAAAAATATACTGTCCCATTATTCCACGAGCATAAATAACGTTATGCCCTCGATGTGAGGTAAACCACCATTTGTGCCCATACCTTTCGGTAGGCACACCGTTAAGCTCCTTATCGGACAAATATTGGGTAGGTTTTAAGGTGATATCAAGGTACTCATCAGATACAACTTGCACCCCATTCCACTGTCCCCTATTGAGAATCAACCTACCGATGCGCGCAAAGTCGCGGGCGTTTGAATTAAAACAGCAGTAAGCCTTTTCAATACCATCCTCCCTATCTAAGCTCCAAAAAGCATCATGCTCTGCCCCTATTTTACTCCAAATCTTTTCCGACATATACTCACTAACCGTTTTGCCTGTGGCCTCGGTAAGAATAAGCGCAAGAATCTGGGTATCACCACTTAGGTAATTAAATTGCTTGCCTGGCTCGTTTATAACGGTTTGATCTAGCACCAATTCGCGTAAAAACTTGCCGTAGTACGCCTGTGTTGTGGTTGAAAAGAGGCTTGAGTATGCCTCGTCCCAGCTCAGACCAGAACTCATGGTTAGCAGATGACGGATGGTAATCCTCGACTTTTCACCCTCGCTAAACTCAGGAATAAAGGCCGAAACTGGTTGGTCTATACTTTCGATAAACCCATCGTCTATGGCGCAACCAACCAGGAGCGAGACAATACTTTTGGCCATAGAGAAAGAGTTAGAATACGTATCCTTTTCGTGATTTTCCCAGTACGATTCGTAAATAATGGCCGAATCCACAGCAACCAGAAAGGCAACGGTGCGGGTTTTGGTTAGGTTAACTAGCTGTTCATCTTTTAAATTATAGGTATTATAGCTCTCGGCCATAAGCCACGGCTCGGCCTCGCCCTTTTCAACAGTACGATTATGAAATATATCGCAATGATAAATTTTAGGCTTTTGATACCTTAGCGCTTTAACAATGTAGTGATTTTGGGGTACCCCGAGAAATATTGCCAAAGCCGCAAAAACCAGCGTAATAAAACCGTAAAGAATTTTTCTTTTCATCGCTAAAAGTTTTAGTAGGTTTCTTAAAGCTTTACCCCAATTATTTATCCGAATGGTTGCTGCTTTTAACAGCGACTAGGTATCAGACCCAATTTTTTTACCAAAGATTGCGTTCCACCATGCCGGGGTAAAATGCTAAAAAACTAGTTATCCTCCAGTATTTGAAGCAGCTCATCGAGTTTAGGTGTGAGGATAATCTCGGTACGCCTATTCTTTTGTCTTGCTTCTGCAGTATTAGCCAAATCGACTGGATGGTACTGGCTACGTCCCGATGCTGAAATGCGAGCGGGGTCGATGCTAGAACCTGTAAGTAATATACGTACAATTGATGTGGCTCTCTTAACGCTAAGATCCCAATTATCGAGTAGCTCACCGCGTGCAGGAAAGCGCAAATCATCGGTATGGCCCTCTACAACTATATTAATATCGGGCGTTTTTTCGAGCACTGGGACAAGCTGCTGTAACGCCTGAACTCCCTTAGCATCAACGGCATGACTACCAGATTTGAACATAAGCTGCTCATCGAGAGAAACATAAACCTTTCCATTCTTCATATTCACGCTAAGCCCTTTGCCCTCGAATCCGAATAGAGCATCAGACACTATTTTACGTAGTGCCACTACAGCCGAATCTTTTCGGGCTAGTATCTGCTCCATCTCTAGAATTCGGGCATTACGCTCCTCGAGGTTTCCTTTTAATTCGCCCAAATACGACTGAAGCTCCTCCAAATTCTTTCGGCGAAGATTGAGCTGACGCTCTAGCTCTTTAAGCGCATCTTGCTTTACCTGAAGCTCCTCCTGCGTTGATTGAAGCTGAGCTAGCACCTTACGCGTTTCCTGTTGGGTGCCGGTCATAAAGTTTTGCTGTAACTCTTGCAGCTCCGAATATCTTGAAGACAGTCGCTCATTCTCGTCCTTTAGCCTGTTAATTTCAACCGACCTCGAAACGCTATCGGCAACCAGCTGGTCGACTTCAGCCTTTAAAACCCTGTTTTTGCTCTCAAGCTCCTTGTTGGTAACCTGAAGGGACTCGTTTTCAACCAAAAATCGCTCGCGTTCCTCTTCGCACTTCGTATTATTATCCTGCAGCTGCTGAAACTCTTTTGCTGGAACACATGAACTTACGACGATGGCAAAAAAACTAAGCGATACAATAAACACTCTTGCTAAATTCATTTTATTCGATTTTTAGGGGTGGCCTTTAATTTGCTTATTTTGTACAAATATAGCAATATTGATATTTAATTTATGTAAACAGCTGAATAAGAATTAGGTTTTTGCATCGCCTCTCGCAGTAGAAATCAGAATACAAGTTGACACTAAAAAGCGTGCTGCGAATAAAACAGCTGTAACATGGTACTATTGTTACGCTGATGCTACAACCTTTTACCTTTAATAAGTTTGACGAATAATGCGGGTTAAGACATATGTACCGCTATCACCATGCCTCTACAATTAAAGCATAGCTATCAATAGAAAAAGGGGCTTGATTAAAGCTCCCGTAGAAATAATAATTATCGAAACCAGCGCTACACAATAAGGTTTCCACTTCCTTTTTTAAAAGAGGCAATAGCTCAACGGTAGTTTCAACTATTTGCTGGGTTGATTTAACTGTTAAACGCGCATTAAAATCAATCTTATTTGCCGATTTACGAAAAACATAATCTCGCTCAAATGTTATTTCGTCGTTATCAATAACTGGCAATTGCCTGATATCCTGCTCGATAATTCTGTCGTAATTAATTATTTGCAGCAACAATTTTCCGCTTGGCTTAAGTACAGCTTTTGCTTGTTGTAAAAAAACAGCTATTTCATCCAACGAGTTCAAATGAGCCAAGGTGTTTCCAAAGCAGATAATGGCATCGACTGAATTTTTCTCGATAAAAGAATTTAGACTTAGCATACCTACTTGCTGAAAATGAACGGAATTGGGCTCGCCCTTTTGCGTTCTTAAAGCTATGTGGATCATTTCAGCATCCATATCAACTCCTAGTACATGCCTATAATAGCTGCCCAGTTCAAAAGAAAGCGTTCCAACTCCACACCCAACATCTAAGATACTGCAATTCGTTTCGGGAATTTTTATCTTGATAAAATTGACCTGATTGGGATTTAGTTTAAATATATGATGGTAATAGGGCGCAATTTGCTGATAAAAGCTCATAGTAATTATTTTAATCCCAAATATAATTGATGCAAACTAATTTAACCCCAATTGTTCATTCGAATAATTGCTGTCTCCGACAGCGCCTAGGTCTCACAACCAATTTTGGTACCCAAAATTGGGCCCAACTAAGTCGGGGTAACCCGCATTTGCATTCATCTTTACCAAATTTGATGAGTAATGCGGGCTATGAAGAGAGAGAAAATAAACCCCACTATTCTGCGTAAACACATATATAGTTAGAAATGCTTTTGCTCATTGAAAATGCCAAATTGTAGGGCATATACTTTCTGAGTGTCCTTTTCAACAATAAATTTTTAAATTTGTTGTACATTTACCAAAAAACAGTTGCCATGAAAACCGAGTATCCTCTCTTACAGAAAATTGAATCGCCTGCTGATCTGAAAAGGTTAGCACTGGGTGATTTGAAATCTGTTAGTAATGAGCTTAGGCAGTTTATTGTAGACGCGGTTTCATGCAACCCAGGTCACTTTGGTGCCAGCTTGGGTGTTGTTGAGCTTACCGTAGCATTACATTACGTGTTTAACACACCCAACGATAGAATTGTATGGGATGTGGGTCATCAGGCCTATGGGCACAAAATTCTTACCGGTCGAAGGGACACTTTTCACACAAACCGAAAGTATAAAGGGATAAGCGGTTTTCCCAAACAGAGCGAAAGCGAATACGACTCGTTTGGCACGGGTCACAGCGGCACATCCATATCAGCTGCGCTGGGTATGGCCATTGGCTCTGAACTAAAGAACGAGCAACGACAATCGATAGCAATAATTGGTGATGGATCTTTAACCGGCGGACTTCCGTTTGAGGCGTTGAATAATGGGGGTATTCATAAATCGAATCTCCTGGTTATTCTTAACGACAACAATATGGCCATAGACCCTAATGTTGGTGCGCTAAAAGAGTACTTACTTGATATCACCACCTCTAAAACTTACAACAAGCTAAAAGGTAACATTTGGGACTTTTTGGGAAAATTCGACAGGTACGGGCCGAGAACCAGATCGCTGGTTCAAAAACTTGAAGTTGGATTAAAATCTGCATTGCTAAAACAGAGTAACCTTTTTGAATCGTTTGGATTTAGATATTTTGGCCCAGTTGACGGGCATGATGTGGAATATCTTACTCAAATTTTAACCGACCTAAAAAACATACCAGGCCCCAAGCTTCTGCACTGCGTTACGCTTAAAGGAAAAGGGTTTACACCTGCCGAGCAAAACCAAACAGCATGGCACGCCCCCGGAATTTTTGATAAATTTACTGGAGAACGAATCGTTTTAAATTCAAAGAAACCATTACCCCCTCGTTTTCAGGATGTTTTTGGCCATACCATAGTTGAGCTAGCTGAGCAAAACGAAAAAATTGTGGGCATTACCCCCGCCATGCCCAGCGGTTGCTCACTTAACATAATGATGAAAAAGATGCCCGACAGAACCTTTGACGTGGGCATAGCCGAGCAACATGCCGTTACATTTGCTGCAGGACTGGCAAGCGAGGGTCTTATCCCGTTCTGTAATATATACTCATCGTTTATGCAGCGCGCATACGATCAGGTTATTCACGATGTTGCCCTACAAAACCTCAACGTTATTTTTTGTTTAGATCGCGCTGGGCTAGTTGGCGAAGATGGCGCTACGCACCATGGGGTTTACGATATAGCCTACATGCGCACCATACCCAATATAACAGTATGCTCGCCTTTAAACGAGGAGGAGCTACGAAACATGATGTTCACCGCCCAGCAACCAAATATGGGCACGTGGAGCATTAGGTACCCCAGGGGGAATGGGTGTATGCCCGATTGGCAAAAACCCCTTAAAACCATTGAGGTTGGCACTGGCAAGCGGCTTACCGAAGGGAGTGATTTGGCAATACTCTCGTTTGGCCCTATTGGTACACAGGTAAGTGCTGCAATAAAAAAATTGAGCCAAAACAACCTTAGCGTTGCTCATTACGACATGCGGTTTGCTAAGCCGCTAGATGTCAGCATTCTAACAAAGGTAGGCAAGCGTTTTAAAACCATTATAACCCTTGAGGATGGCTCTTTGCAAGGAGGCTTTGGATCAGCAGTGCTTGAGTGGCTTAACGACAATGGTTTTGCCACTAGAGTGATTAGAATGGGAATACCCGATCGCTTTATTGAACACGGAACTCCTCAGGAACTATACCGCGAATGTGGTATTGATGCTGAGGGCATTTACAATACCGCAATAAAAGTTGTTAGCCCCAAAAAGATTCAAAAAGCCGTTTAAGTCCTACTATTGGGGTTATAATGGCCTCGGTAAACAAACCAAAATTACTAAGCAGATTATATTTACTAAAAATAAAATTACAACCACTTTGGTGAAAAACAAAAAACCCCCTATCTTCGCAAATTGTAAAAACACTAACATGCCCGGATGGCGGAATTGGTAGACGCGCTGGTCTCAAACACCAGTGGTAGCAATACTGTGCCGGTTCGATCCCGGCTCCGGGTACAAAAAACCCTTAACCTGTTACGGTTAAGGGTTTTTTTATTGTCTAAACCCCAATTACATTCATTTTAACCCCCATTATTCATCATATTTAATGATGAATGCAAATGCGGGTTAAAATTGAAAAAACCTAGCGGGTTGGCATTTGAAAATTTCAAATGCCAACCCAACTAGGTTAATTTACCTGCTCTCTGTGTTAATTATGAGCTCTATTATTCCCTAATCATTTTCCTTGTTACTCTGCTGCCATCATTGGCAATTACAGTTACCAGGTAAATGCCCGAGGGCAGGTTAGTCTCTACTACTGGATTGGATGATTGATTTAGATCAACAACCATTACAACCTTACCAACTACATTGGTAATAACAACACGGTTTATATTGCTGGCATTGGTTATATTAATGGTGCTTTGGAATGGATTTGGATACAACTTGATATTTGAGAGTAAGTTCGTCTTAACTCCCACATAAGTAAGGGAAACCTCCTCATCTACAGGCACTCCATCCACTGTAATTGTATCCTCATGTGTTAAATACTCAAATGCAGAAACCGAATAAGGATAAACCCCATTTTCCAACTCAATGGTAGCAACTCCATCAATATCGGTTGTTAGCGTATGCTCATTTATACTGATGGTTGCACCCTCCAATGGCTCCGAATCACTTGTTACAGTGAAAGTAACAGTAAAAGTAGAAGTACCGCCAGTTATCGTCGCTGTTGTTGTTGGCGCACCAGCAAGCGAAAGCGAGTAGTTCCCTTTATCAACGCCATCGAGTTCGGCAGCGGTAATGCTTACTGTAATATCCTCACCTGCATCAGCACTTTCGAATTCAGCCACAACGTTTGTAAGAGAAACATCATCGCCAGTAAAAGTAATAATAAGCGTAAGGTTATTCTCCGTAATTGTTGCGGTAGTTGTACCATCGTACTCCTTATCGGCCACGGTAAAATCGCCACCTATGGTTAGCTCCTTGGCGGTGATGTTACCAAGCGAAGCAGGAACCCCAGCAAGCGAAAGCGAGTAGTTCTCCTTATCAACGCCATCGAGCTCGGCAGCAGTGATATTTACGATAACATCTTCACCAGCATCTTCGCTTTCAAACTCTGCTACAACGTTTGTGAGAGAAACATCATCTCCAGTAACGGGGGTGATAAGCGTAAGGTTATTCGCTGTAATTTCAGCAACTGTTGTACCATCGTAAACCTTGTCGGCCACGGTGAAATCGCCGCCTATGGTTAGCTCCTTAGCGGTGATATTTCCTAGCGAAGTAGAAGCACCGACAAGCGAAAGCATGTAGTTCTCCTTATCAACGCCATCGAGCTCGGCAGCGGTGATATTTACGGTAACATCCTCACCTGCATCAGCACTTTCGAATTCAGCCACAACGTTTGTAAGAGAAACATCATCGCCAGTAAAAGTAATAATAAGCGTAAGGTTATTCTCCGTAATTGTTGCGGTAGTTGTGCCATCGTACTCCTTGGCGGCCACGGTGAAATCGCCGCCTATGGTTAGCTCCCTAGCAGTGATGTTTGCAGACGAAGAGGGCAAACCAGCAAGCGAAAGCGAGTAATTCTCCTTATCAACGCCATCGAGTTCGGCAGCGGTGATATTTACGTTAACATCCACACCTGCATCAGCACTTTCGAATTCAGCCACAACGTTTGTGAGAGAAACATCATCGCCAGTAAAGAGAGTAATGAGCGTAAGGTTATTCTCCGCAATTGTTGCGGTAGTTGTGCCATCGTACTCCTTGGCGGCCACGGTGAAATCGCCGCCTATGGTTAGCTCCTTAGCGGTGATGTTTGCAGACGAAGTAAGCGAACCAACAAGCGAAAGCGTGTAGTTCTCTTTATCAACGCCATCGAGTTCGGCAGCGGTGATATTTACGTTAACATCCACACCTGCATCAGCGCTTTCGAATTCAGCCACAACGCTTGTGAGAGAAACATCTTCTCCTACAACAGGGGTTATAAGCGTAAGGTTGCTCTCCAAAATAGTCGCAGCAACTGTTCCATCGTACTCCTTATGGTCCACGGTGAAATCGCCGCCTATGGTTAGCTCCTTAGCGGTAATGTTACCAAGCGAAGCAGGAACCCCAGCAAGCGAAAGCGAGTAGTTCTCCTTATCAACACCATCGAGCTCGGCAGCAGTGATGCTTACGGTGATACCCTCACCAACACCTGCACTTTCGTATTCAGCCACAACGTTTGTGAGAGAAACATCATCGCCTGCAAAAGCAATAACAAGCGTAAGGTTATTCTCCGCAATTGTTGTGGTAGTTGTGCCATCGTACTCCTTAGCGGCCACGGTAAAATCGCCACCTATGGTTAGCTCCTTAGCGGTGATATTTCCAAGCGAAGTAGAAGCACCAACAAGCGAAAGCGAGTAGTTCCCTGTATCAGCCCCATCGAGTTCGGCTGCGGTGATGCTTACGGTGATACCCACGCCAGCATCTTTACCTTCGAATTTAGCCACAACGTTTGTAAGAGAAACATCATCTCCATCAAGGGGGGTGATAAGCGTAAGGTTATTCTCCGCAATTGTTGCGGTAGTTGTGCCATCGTAATCCTTATCGGCCACGGTAAAATCGCCGCCTATGGTTAGCTCCTTAGCGGTGATGTTTGCAGACGTAGAGGGCAAACCAGCAAGTGAAAGCGTGTAGTTCTCCTTATCAGCACCATCGAGCTCGGCAGCGGTGATATTTACGGTAACATCCACACCTGCATCAGCACTTTCGAATTCAGCCACAACGTTTGTGAGAAAAACATCATCTTCGGCAACGGGAGTAATGAGGGTAAGGTTACTCTCTGCAACTGTAGCAGAGGTTGTACCATCATACTCCTTATCGGTCACTACAAAATTGCCTCCTATGGTTAGCTCTCTCTTATCTATTGAAATTTCTCCATCTACAAAAGCGAAGCTGTAGTTAGTGGCTTCAAGAGTACCTAAAGCCGCAGTAATAACCACTGGGCTAGTGGCAACAGGAGTAGACACTGTGTACGTTGTGCTTAACGATGCCTCACCCGAAACTTCGGTTTCATCCTCACCATCTACAAAGCCCGATATGGTGTAGGTTAATGCGGGGACAGCATCGCCGTAAGTAACAGCCTTATTCTCGGCGGTAACGGTTAGCTCCTTAGCGGTAATGCTTGCCTGTGAAGTTGGAGTACCGGCAAGCGAAAGCGAGTAGCTCCCCTTATCAGCACCATCGAGTTGGGCAGCGGTAATGCTTACGGTGATATCCTCACCAGCATTTTGGCTTGCAAATACAGCTTCAACGTTTATGAGAGAAATATCATCTCCAACAACGGGAGTAGTAAGCGTAAGGTTATTCCCCATAATGGTTGTAGCGGTTGTACCATCGTATTCCTTATCGGCTACGGTAAAATCGCCTCCTATGGTTAGCTGCTTAGCGGTAATATTTGCAGACGATGTGGGCGCACTTGAAAGGTCGACAAAGTACCTGTGTGCATCGCTACCGGCAAGTTCAATACTGGTGATGTTAACGGTTTTACCTGCTGCAACTTCGTTGTTTTCGAAAGCTAAGGTTACCGTACCAATTGAAACGTCGCCTAGCTCAGAAACAACTCCATCAAGCGTAAGGTTGTTTGTATTAATGGTAGCAGTAGCCGTTCCATCGTAGGCTTTACTATTTGCAGTAAATGTACCGGTAACTACAAGCTCATGCTTAGTTGTAAACTCGATATTTTCTCCATAATTTGCGCCATGCCCATTAGTTGCATAGGCACGCACGTAGTAGGTTTCATTCTCGGTAAGCCCGGTAATACTGCTAGTAAAAGCTCCCATTCCGGTTCCACTGGAGGTAATACCTGTATTGGCATCAATGGTTGGATTTGCAGAAGTACCCCAAACCACCCCACGAGCGGTAACAAAGCTGCCACAATCGTCAATAACATCTGCAGCTACAGCTGCTGTTGTTGAAGTAATATCTGAAACGGCAAGGGTTGAAATCACAGGAGCACCCGATTGGCCACCATCGGTAATTGTCCAGCCATTAGTATCGGTTAAAATGGCCCTTGCATCAGTAGCTGCACCAGGCGAATACTTGCTGTTTCCTCCATTAAAAGCAACTCCACTTTGCACGCTTTGCTTTGCCCATTTGGTAAGCAAGCTATTATAGTTTGCAGTTGTAAGAGTAACCCCTTTAAACATGTCAGTCATATCGGTTACTGAACCTACACTCCACGAGCCAATATCCTGATTAAATGCAGTGGCCCCATTAAACATAGTATTCATGGCTTCAACCTTACTAACGTTCCAGCTGCTAATATCCTGGTTAAAGGATGAACAACCAAAAAACATTTGTGCCATACTGGTAACATTACCCACATCCCAGCTGCTAATATCTTGGTTAAATACTATTGCATTAGAAAACACACCTCTCATATTGGTAACATTACTCACATCCCAAGAGCTTATATCCTGATTAAAAGAAGAGCAAGAAAGAAACATGGCAGATATGTCCGTTACTGTTGTTGGTATAGTATTTGGAACCTGAGTCAGATTACTTGCATGGAAAAAAGCACCATAAAGAGATGTTAAACCAACGTCACCAAAACTTGTTACCGCAACCAGCTTGTCGATATTAGGAGTTGTACTATAACCTTTCCCAAATTGAGTTAGGGTTCCAGTTATTTTTACGATATAAGTTCCTTCCTCTGCATATGTATGGTTATGATCTCCTGCTGCGGTATAGGTATCGTTACTCCCATCACCCCAGTCAACGGTTACATCTACCGTACCCCGAAGAGGTAACGTAATAATTGTACCATCCGATAGGTTGGTATTAAACTCAAGCACCATTGGTTGTTGGGTTGTAAACTCCATGTTTGTACCGTACTCTGTACCATTTCCATTAAGTGCATAGGCACGCACATAGTAGGTGGTACCATCGGTTAGCCCAGTAATGCTACTGGTAAAAGTACCCATTCCGGTTCCATCAGTGGTACTACCTATACTAGTAGCAGTAGTTGGATTTGGAGAAGTACCCCAAACTACCCCACGAGCCAGAATGGAGCTACCACCATCGGCAGTAACATTTCCGCCTGAGGTTGCTGCTGTTGCAGTAATACCTGACGGAACTAGAGTTGAAACGGCAGGAACATTTGTTTCGCCACCATCGGTAATTATCCAGCCATGGGTATCTGTAAGAACAGCTCTGGCAGCAGTAGCAGCCCCAGGGGAATACTTACTATTACCAGCATGGAAATTAACTCCACTTTGCACAGCTTGCCCTGCCCATTCGATAAGCAAAGTGTTATAGCTGGCTACTGATAGCGTTACCTCTTTAAGCATATCGGTCATATCGTTAACCTTGCTCACATTCCATCCGCCAATATCCTGATTAAAGGATGTACAACCAGAGAACATATGGGATGTGCTGGTTACTGTTGATGGCAGATTCGCTGGAGCTTGGGTAAGGTTTGTTGCCCCTTTAAAAGCACCGCTGAGCGAAGTTAAACCAACATCACCAAAATTTGTAACCTTAACTAGCTTGTCGATATTAGGGGTTACACTATTCTCATTTCCAAAATGTGTGAGGGAACCAATAATTTTTACGGTATAGGTTCCTTCTGCCGCGTAGGTATGCTCATGATTCCCCGCTGCGGTATAAGTATCGCTAGCACCATCGCCCCAGTAAACAGTTGCATTTACTGTGCCATTAAGGGGTAGCGAAATGGTTGTGCCTACCGATAGGTTGGTGTTAAACTCTAGTGTTACTGGGTTTTGTGTTGTAAGCACCATGATTTCACCGTATTCGGTACCATTGGCATTGGTTGCAAAGGCACGAATATAGTAGGTTGCGTTCTCGGTAAGCCTGGTAATGTTACAGGTAAAAGTACCTTCCACAGCCTCACTAAATAAAACACCTATTTTATTGTCAAGCGTTAAATCGTCAGAAGAACCCCAGATTACCCCACTATTCGTAACAGGGCTACCGCCATCGCCAATAATATCTCCGCCAGCGGTTACAGCTGTTAATGTTATTTCTGATAGTGGCAAGGTTGAAACAACAGGAGTATTCGATTCACCTCCATCGGTAATTATCCAACCATAGGTATCGGTTAGTACAGTCCTTGCATCAGCCGCTGCGCCAGGTGAGTACTTGCTGTTTCCGCCATGGAACTCGATACCATTTTGTACGGTTTGCGCTGCCCACCCAATAAGCAAGCTGTTATAGTTTGCTTTTGAAAGCGTTACGTTATTGAACATACTTTTCATGGTAGTAACTTTACTCACATCCCATGAACCAATATCCTGGTTAAATGCTTTGGCAGAAGCGAACATAAAGTCCATGTCGGTAACCTTGCTCACGTTCCAACTCCCAATATCTTGATTAAATACATGGGTAGAAGAAAACATAGCTCTCATATTGGTAACATTGCTCACATCCCAAGAGTTTATATCCTGATTAAAAGATGTGCAAAAACCAAACATGGTGGATATGTCCGTTACTGTTGATGGTAGAGTATTTGGAACCTGAGTCAGATTATGTGCCTGGTAAAAAGCACCAAAAAGTGTTGTTAACCCAACGTCACCAAAACTTGTTACCGCAACCAACTTTTTGATATTAGGGGTAGTACTATAACCGTACCCAAATTGAGTTAGGGTTCCCGAAATTTTTACGGTATAAACTCCTTCTGCTGCATAGGTATGACTATAACTTCCCGCTGTGGTATAGGTATCACTATCGCCATCGCCCCAGTAAACGGTTACACTTACCGTACCCCGAAGAGGTAGGGTAATAGTTGTACCAGCCTCAAGGTTAGTGTTAAACTCTAAAGTCATTGGGTTGTTGATTTTAAACTCTATGCTTTCACCATATCCTGTGCCATTGGCGTTGGTTGCGTAGGCACGAACATAGTAGGTTGTACCCTCGGTTAGCCCAGTGATATTACTTGAGAAAGTACCCAATCCACTTCCTTCAGTAGTAATACCCATATTATTACCTATGGTTGGATTTGCCGAAGTACCCCAAACCAAACCACAAGCTGTAACAGAACTACCTCCATCAAAGGCAACATCACCACCTGATCTTGCGGTTGTTAAAGTAATTTTTGATGGTGCAAAGGTCGATACAGCAGGTACGCTTATCTGCCCACCATCGGTAATACTCCATCCATTAGTTTCTGTTAAAACATTTCTTGCATCCGTGGCATCACCAAGTGAGTACTTGCTGTTTCCGCCGCTAAACACAACTCCGTTTTTAACGGTTTGCGCTGCCCACCCAATTAGGATGTTGTTATAGTTAACTGTTGAGAGCGTTGTATTTGTAAACATACCATCCATGGTAGTTACAGAGCCTATACTCCACGAGCTTATATCCTGATTAAAAGAAGCACAATCAGAAAACATTAGCTCCATAGAAACAACATTGCTCACCTCCCATCCGCTAATATCCTGGTTAAAAGATGTACAACCAGAAAACATATAGGTTGTGTAGCTTACTGTTGACGGAATACTAGCAGGAACCTGAGTAAGGTTTTTTGCCCCTTTAAAAGCGCCACTGAGCGAAGTAAGCCCGATATCGCCAAAACTTGTTACCGCAACCAGCTTATCGATATTGGGGATTCCACCATAACCATTTCCAAATCGCTGCAGGGTCCCAACAATTTTTACGGTATAGGTTCCCTCTGCTGTGTAAGTGTGACCTCTGTTTCCGGCTGAAGTATAGGTATCGCTGCTGCCATCGCCCCAATCAACGGTAACATCAACCGTACCTTGCAGAGGTAGCGTAATGGTTGTGCCTTCCGATAGATTTGTATTAAACTCTAAAACCATTGGACTTTTGGTTGTAAACTCCCTATTTAAACCGTATACTGTACCATTGGCGTTGGTTGCGTAGGCACGAACGTAGTAGGTTGTACCCTCGGTAAGCCCAGCTATATTGCTAACAAAAGTACCCACACCGGTTCCATCTTCAGTTTTATTATCGGCTGTAGTTGGATTTTCTGAAGTACTCCAAACCACACCGCGAGCCGTAACAGGGCTGCCACCATCGGACATAATATTACCACCTGATGTTGCAGTAGTTCCTGTAATTTCTGATAAGGCAACAGTTGTAATATCAGGCAGATTGGACTCGCCACCATCGGTAATTGTCCAATTATAATCGCTGATAAGCGTTGCCTTTGCATCAGCTGCTACACCAGGCGAGTACTTGCTGTTTCCGCCATGAAACGAAACTCCATTTTTAACGGTTTGCGCTGCCCAACCAGTAAGCAAACCATTATAGTTGGCTGTTGAGAGCGTTACGTTCTTAAACATATCGGTCATACTAGTAACCTTGCTCACATTCCACCCACCAATATCCTGATTAAAAGACGTTGCCTTTTCAAACATTCTTTGCATGGTGGTAACATTACTCACATCCCAACCGCTGATATCCTGATTAAAGGCAGCTGCTTGTATAAACATAAACACCATTGTGGTAACATTACTCACATCCCAGCTGCTAATATCCTGGTTAAATGACGTTGCACCGCCAAACATAGCGTTCATATTAGTAACCTTACTCACATCCCAGCTGCCAATATCCTGGTTAAATGCAGATGCCATGGTAAACATTTCGCTCATATTGGTAACGTTGCTCACATCCCAGCTGCCAATATCCTGGTTAAAATTTGTGCAATATCCAAACATATGTTCTGCACTAACCACTGATAATGGAAAAACAGTTGGCACCTGGATAAGATTTTCTGCTTTATAAAAAGCATTTTTGAGTGAAGTAAGCCCAAGGTCTCCAAAACTTGTTACCGCAACCAGCTTGTCGTTGCCGTAGGTTGTAACATCAAATCCGAATTGACCTAAATTACCGGTAATACTTACAGTATAAACCCCTTCTGTGGCATAGGTATACTGATAATAACCCGCTGTGGTGTAGGTCGCACTAAGGCCATCGCCCCAGTTAACGGTTACATTTACAGCTCCTTGAAGAGGTAGGGTAATGGTTGTTCCTGCTGAAAGATTGGTATTAAACTCCAACACCATTGCATCAGCGGGTATTTGCCCACCATCGGTAATTATCCAGCCCTTAGTTTCTGATAATATCTCTCGTGCTTCGGCCGCTTTACCCGATGAATATTTGCTGCCTCCACCATTAAAACGTACTCCACTTTTCAAAATTTGCCCTGCCCACCCAATAAGGATATTGTCATAATTAGATGATGAAAGGGTTAAACCTTGAAACATATCGTTCATGTGAGTAACATTACCTACATCCCAACTACCAATATCCTGATTAAATGAGGTTGCTTCCGAAAACATACCGCTCATGTCTTTAACTTCACTTACATCCCAGCCACTAATATCATGGTTAAAAGAAGAACATCCTGCAAACATGCGGCCCATACTAATAACACTACTCACATCCCAACTCCCAATATCTTGGTTGAAAGACGATGCGTCATTAAACATAGAAGCCATATAAGTAACACTACTAACATCCCAGGTGCTAATATCCTGATTAAATGAGGATGCCTTCCAAAACATATAGCGCATAATTGTAACTTTACTTACATCCCATGCACCTATATCTTGGTTAAAAGACGGACATTGCGTAAACATGTGGGACATATTAGTAACACTACTCACATCCCAGCTACCAATATCCTGATTAAAATTTGTGCAATATGCAAACATATTACTCATATCGGTAACACTGCTCACATCCCAGCTGCTAATATCTTGATTAAAGCTAGTTGTGTAAAAAAACATGTAAGATGTATTACTCACTGTTGAAGGAATAGTGCTTGGAACTTTAGTTAAGTTCTGTGCCTTATAAAAAGCACCATTGAGCGAAGTAAGCCCAAGATTGCCAAAACTTGTTACTTCAACCAGTTTAACGATATTGGGGGTTTCAGTAGTACCATTCCCAAATTGGGTTAAATTGCCGGTAATACTTAAGGTATAAATCCCTTCAGTTGCATAAGTATGGTCCTGATTTCCAGGTGCGGTGTAAGTATCACTAGCACCATCGCCCCAATCAACGGTAACATCCACATCACCCTGAAGAGGTAAGGTAATGGTTGTGCCAGCAGATTTATTGGTGTTAAATTTTAACACCATCTGTGCACTAGCACTCCAGGTAAGTGTAAGGAATGCTAAAATAAATAACAATTGCTTTTTCATGGTTACGTTATTTTGGTTATTAATTAATTATTGTTTGTAAAACCTAACAGGCTGGCATTGCAATTATTTAAAAACCTAACCTGCTAGGTTGTTATTCATCTTTTAACTTTCAACTTTCCCCCTATTCCCTAATCATTTTCCTTGTCACCTTACTGCCATCGTTGGCAATTATGGTTACCAGGTAAATGCCCGTGGGCAGGTTGGTTTGTATTACCTGATTGGACACTGGATTTAGGTCAACAACCATAACAGCTTTACCTACAATATTGCTAATTACAACGCGGTTTACATTGCTGGCGTTGGATATATTAATGGTATTTTGGAACGGGTTGGGGTAAACACCAATGTTATCTGCCATAGTAGAGTTAATGGCCGTTTCATCCAATTCGCCTCCATCGGTAATGGTCCAGCTATAGGTGCCGGTAAGCACTGCTCTTGCATCTGCTGCTGCACCGGGCGAGTACTTGCTGTTGCCAGCGTGAAACTCGACATCGTTTTTAACGGTTTGCGCTGCCCAGCCGATAAGCAAAGCATCGTAGTTGGCTGTTGAGAGGGTTACCCCTACAAACATATTTTCCATAGCCAGTACTGAACTTACATCCCACTCGCCAATATTCTGATCAAATGCAGTGGCGCCATAGAACATCCTAGACATATCTATTACATTGCTCACGTTCCAACGGCTAATATCCTGATTAAATGCAGTAGCATTTTCTAGCATCAATCGTGTGTCAATTACGCTACTCATATCCCAATTCCCAATATCCTGATTAAATGCAGTAGCATTTGTAAACATCCATGACATGTCGGCAACGTTGCTCACATCTCACTCGCCAATGTCATAATTAAAATTTTCGCAACCATAAAACATTGCTGCTGTGCTATTAACTGTTGCTGGAAATATGGTGGGAACCTCAATAAGATTTATTGCGTCTATAAAAGCACCATGGAGTGAGGTTAATCCAATATCGCCAAAACTTGTTACCCCTACCAGCTTGTCGATGTTGGGGGTTGCAGTAAAACCATTCCCAAATTGGGTTAGGCTACCCGATATTTCTACGGTATAAACACCCTCTGTCGCATAGGTGTGGTTTTTGTTTCCTGCTGTGGTGTAGGTATTGCTACTACCATCGCCCCAGTCAACGGTTACATTAACAGGCCCGTAGAGCGGAAGGGTAACGGTTGTGCCATCGGAAAGGTTGGTATCGAATTGTAGCACCATCTGCGCACTAGCACCTAGGCTGAGCATAAGTGCTGTTAAAATTAGTAGTAATTGCTTTTTCATTATTTAATTGCCTTGAGATTAATTAATTTCTTTTGTGATTTTTGAAACCTAACAGGCTGGTATTGGCTGGTTCGACAAAATGCTTATCAACCGATTGAAACACCGAGCCTACCAGGTTATTTTTCATCTTTTAACTTATAACTTCTCACTTCTCACTTCTCACTTCTCACTTATTTAACCTCCTGTGCCCCGTAGCCTTTTATAGCACCAAAAAGTTCAAATGTTTTTTCGTACGGATAGCGGTTGCCATACATGGAAACGCGCACGGTTTCGGTACCCTGCATGTTCATTCCCAATGCGTTGCGGAACTGATTTAACGATGAGTTGGGGTTGAACTCCGACGTTTGTGTACCCGTTATTCCTATAAATCCTTTTAGATAAGGAGCAGCTATTTTTTTGCTTATGGCATTCACCTCGGCCTCGTTCATCTCGCGATTGTTTTCGTACTTCACAAGCTGGTCCACGTCCTCAAAGTTTTTTGCCAGCACATAGGTCCATCCACCACCACCCGATGGCAGTACGATATCGCCATTTCGGTTGCCAAAAAACAGGTTGTCCCAGGCTGAGGTTACGCGTTTGGCTTCCTTGGTTTTATCGGCATCTACATAGGTTCGGTCCAGCGCACCGTAGTTGCTACAGCCAAATATGTTATTATATACATCGGCATCAATACCGGTCATATAGCGGAATCCGTAGCCCATATCTTCCATATGCTTAGTGCGACACCAGGTGAACAGCACCGTGTTGTTGTGAAAAGATACTTTCGACTCGTTGGGTTTAGCTAATCCACTACGCATTTCACAGGCAGACATGCGGTTGGCCACAAATACATTATTATATATATCGAAGTGTCCGCCTTTGCAGGCCATCTGTATGGCAAAGTGGTACCCGTTGAGGAATACGCAGTTGCGAATGGTTAAATTACCCTCGGCCTCACCGCTAATAAGCTGAAATGCGCTTTTCATACCTTCGGGCTGAACCAGTGGAACTCCCTGTGGAGATTCGCCTACACCCACGATACGCCCTGTTTCGCAACCTTCAGGAGCAGATGCTACCGGATTATCGTACGCTGGAATTACGTATGCGTTTATTTGTCCACGATCGAATATGATACCGTCTACCAGTATCACACCATCGCGTTTTCCTGTTACACGAATATCCATCACCCCTTGGTTACCCGAAGTCATTTTTTGAGCAACACCCGGACGCATTGTGGTGCGGAACTTTACGGGGTCGCGCTGCGAGAAATCATCAGAATAACCTCCTACAATAGAAAGATACTTGTTTACCTTTACCCACCCTTGATCTAAAGCGCCAAGATAATTGCCTTCGGCAACACAAATAACGGCTCCTTCGGGGGCTTTGTCAATGGCCTTTTGCAGATCTTTTATGGGTGATGCCTTGCTACCATCATTGCGGTTGCCACCCCTATTTACTGACACATACAAGGTTGCTGTCCCGCTAGGGATTTCGCTCTGACTAACGGGATTGGTAACTGAAGAAGTTTCGCCAGAATTGCTATTCGAAACGTCCAGATCAGTATTCTTCTCTGTTGTGGCTAAAACTTCAGCCGCCTCTTTTTGTTCTCCTTGCTGTTCAGTTGCTCTTTTTACCATATTACCAAATTTTTTTACGTTGATTTGTGCTTCAGAAGTAAAGCTGAATACAAGTACACAAGCTACTGCCACAAGTACTCTGTTAACTTTTGTTTTCATTCTCTTTAGTTGTTTTTAGTTTAAGTGTTTTTTAGTGTTATTAAATTATAACGGCGGTGGAACCGCTCCAAATAATTTCGATAATGTTGATACCGAGCTGGCTTTCGACCAACTCACCATCCCTTTAGTCCATACCAAGGTATTGGGCGTCAGTTGACCCCACTGAACCATCTGCTGCAGCTGCCCCATTGGGAAAGGCCCTTGCTGTACACCACCAACAATTGCATAGTACATTTTGTATGGGGCCATATAAGATGATTCACCCTGGAGAAAATTAGTTTCAGCAAAACTATTAGGTTGTCCTGGATCAGTTTTATCCCTAGCGGCTAATCCAAACTGTGATTTAGTAACTCGTTGTTTCATGGGCTTAACCATGGTCGAGTCGGTACCTAACTCTTTTATAACATTGGTAAGGTGTCCGTTTTTTAACGTACCGCTCGTTAAATCCTTGAGCTGTCCTGTAAATTGCTTTTGCCTATAGGTGGCCATGTTGCCAACACCCCCACTGTCGGCACGCTTATAGAGTGCCTGTTCCACAGCTTCGGGCAGCGAAATGCTCTCGATTAAAAACCGTGTTAGCTCGATACCATATTCTAGGAATCTATCGTTAAGGGCAAGGGTTAGCTCATTCGAAAACTCGTTAAGGTTTACCGCTAGGTCAAGTACAGCAATTTTCGACTCTACTAAATATTTGGTAAAGTTATCAATGGCAAAATTGCGCAACTGCTCCGATATGCTAAAATCAGTAATGCTCCCCTCCATTTTTACCACCTTACGAACAAAGTTGATGGGATTTGGTGCTACGTGGAAGCAGAACGATCCATAAGCACACAAACGGACAGGGCCAAATTCGGAATCGGATATCATAACGGGATTTACCGTACCCCAGCGTAAATTCAAGAACTGCTGGGTGTTTACAAAATAGATATCCACCTTAAAGGATGAGCTAAAATCGCATTCCCATCCTTTTAGCCTTGCAAGAATGGGCATTTCGTTAGTGGTAAGCTCGTAGCACCCCTCTCGATACACATCGGCAAACTGACCCTCATTAACCAAAACAGCCACCTGATTTTCACGCACTGTGAGCTGTGCACCATTCTTAATTCTGGCTTGATAACGTGGGAAACGCCAAATCATGGTATCGTCAGTGTTATCGTACCACTTAATGGTGTCTATAAATTTATTAAACCTTTTGTGCTTATTTCTTTTGAATAAACTCATCCTTGCCTGTTATTATATAAGTATGCTTTTCGATACCCTTCTACTCGTAGCTAAGCGATACGGATAAGGCCACTACCATTTTTTTTGCCTTTGTAAACACAGTCCAAACATAAAGCACTTTTAAAAAAACAAGCTGTACTATTTGCGCAACATGTAGCACTTTTTACGCATTAACAATTGGTACAAATGGGATTATTTACGCATAATAAAAGCGTATACCGCTTTTAGTCAATGCTATATAAATACAAGTAGAATGGTTAAACTTTTACCCGCTGTGAGCTTTTTGAACTTCGCGCTTCGTTTGTGTAATTTTTACCCTGGTTCATGCGGCGTTCACAACGCTCTAAAAAAAATGCATCTGATTGTCAGAACCTTACGGCTTAAGTTTTTGCGTTTTGGGCTATGCAGGGCTATTTTAGCCCGCATTATTCATCATATTTATTAAAGATGAATGCAAATGTGGGTTACCCCGACCCAGTTGTTGCCGGAGTCTCCCCCAATTATACGGATGAGTAATTGGGGTTAATACATTTAAAAATCAAACAAAATGTGCGACCATGCAGTGTACAAAACAGGGGTATGGCTCAACCTTGCCCTTACAATTATGTGAAGTTCTAAAATATCCATACCTTTGTATCAAATTATATATAATATTAGATAGCATTAATTCGTTCTTTACCATTGAAAAAAAAATTAAAATTTATGACAACACCCAAAGATCTAAAAAGGATAGGAGTATTTTATGATGGCA
The DNA here is from genome assembly GCA_028708425.1 of Bacteroidales bacterium. Taxonomy (GTDB): domain Bacteria; phylum Bacteroidota; class Bacteroidia; order Bacteroidales; family Tenuifilaceae; genus Perlabentimonas. Next base: position 200,596 of record JAQVYY010000001.1, on the reverse strand, counting down.
ACTACTTTTTACACGTTAGCAACTATTACAACTACTTTCACGCCCGCCGTAAACGCTTGAATATAGCAGGATTACATGATTTTATTCGCAATTTAGTAGCCAAAGAGGAGGAGGTTCCCGCAAGGTTTTGTCAGGTTATTGAGGCGCACTACTTTAGGGGGCGTATAAGTGCTCAGGAAGCAAGCCAACGAGGAAATCAACTTTATAACGATAGGGTTTTCGACGATATATTAATGTCCGAAGGGGTTGTAACTCACTACCTACCCATTAGAAACCGTAGCGGGAAAAAAGAGGAGAAGGGGATTGATGTTTGGTTGGCCCTGGAGGCCTTTGAGCAAGCATTCTATAAACGGTTTAATGTTGTGGTGCTCATCACCTCCGATGGCGACTATGTACCACTAATTAGAAAGCTGAACTCACTTGGCGCTAAGGTTATGGTGCTTAGCTGGGATTTTGAATACACCGACGACATGGGGCGCGATGTGGTAACTCGTACATCGCAAGATTTAATTCAGGAGGTTACCTACCCCATTGCCATGCACGAGCTAATTAACAACGGATTGAATGCAGGCAACCAGCTGGTTACCAATCTTTTTGAACTACCTGAGTATTCGCAGCCCAAGCGTGTAACCAGCCTCAACGAGGAGAGTGAAGTACACGAGGGCAGCGCCATGAACATGAATAATGGGTATGGATTTATACAGTTCCCACCCAACAACCTGTTTTTTCACTATCAAGATGTTGTTGAGGGCGACTTTAACGAAATAAACAACGGCGATATGCTTGAGTTTACCATTGAAACCAACGAGCGTGGGCAGGAAGTGGCAAAAAATGTTCGTAAAGCGGGGCATGTTGATACTGAACCAAGCGACCCAAACCTATACTAAAAACGGCAAACCCTTAACGAAAGGATAACAATATGAAGAATTTACTAATAACAGGCGGGGCGGGTTTTATTGGCTCGCATCTGGTTCGGCGATTTGTAACAAAATACCCCAAAATAAACATCATAAATATGGATTGCCTAACCTATGCCGGCAATTTAAATAATTTAAAAGATGTTGAAAGCCAACCAAACTACCGCTTTGTTAAGGTTAATATTTGCGATGAAGAGGCGGTAAACCAAGTCTTCGCAGAACATAAAATTGATGGGGTAATTCATCTGGCTGCCGAGTCGCATGTCGATAGGTCTATTACCGACCCCATGAGCTTTATTAAAACCAATATAGAGGGAACCGTTGTTCTTTTGAATGCCGCCCGCAAACAATGGGGAAATAATTTTGAGAATAAGCTATTTTATCACATATCAACCGATGAGGTTTATGGCAGCTTGGGCGATGAGGGCCTGTTTACCGAAAGCACACCCTACGACCCACGTAGCCCCTACTCGGCATCAAAAGCAAGTGCCGATTTTTTGGTGCGGGCATATCATCATACCTATAATTTACCCGTTGTTATTTCGAACTGCTCAAATAATTACGGTTCACACCAATTCCCCGAGAAGCTTATTCCGTTAATTATCAGTAATATAAAACAGAATAAAGCCCTCCCAGTTTACGGCAAAGGGCTAAACGTACGCGACTGGCTGTATGTTGAGGACCACGCGGCGGCAATCGACACCATTTTTCATAAGGGAAAACTTGGTGAAACCTACAATATTGGGGGCAATAACGAGTGGAAAAATATTGACCTGGTGAAGCTCCTATGCCGCATTATGGACGAAAAACTAGGCCGTAACGTTGGCGAATCGGAAAAACTTATAACCTTTGTAACCGACCGAGCCGGACACGACCTAAGGTACGCCATTGACTCGAGCAAGATTACTAACGGACTGGGCTGGAGCCCACAGGTTTCGTTCGAAGAGGGACTTGAGAAAACGGTTAGCTGGTATCTAGCCAACTCGCAATGGGTATCCGAAGTTATTTCGGGCGAATACGCCAACTACTATAAGCAGCAATACGAAAACAGATAGGCTACACAAAACATGGGGACAAAAAAGTATTCTTTCCCTCTGGGGTAAAATATTTTTCAGTGCCCCTTTCGGTTTCAACCGCAAAAAGCGGTATGCTATCCTTTTAGGTTGTAAAAACAACGCTTTGGCGACTCCAACACACCCTCGGCTACTAAAGATTTGATGCTCTTATCCACATCTTTCTTATCAATACCTGCCTGCTCTGCAATCTCGCCAGCTTTCATTGGCTTACCAGCCTTTTTAATGGTTTCTAACACCTTGCCTTTTAATTCCATATTATAACTCCTTATTACCTAAATTGAGCGATTTGTGCAAAAAAGATAAAAGACAACTTGCTTAATACCCTGATAACTCGTAATTTAAAAGGTTGCAAAACGAACAGATAACGCTTCACCATTTTTGAGTACACCAAACTATCTTTATGGGTACAAAGATAAGAAAACAGGATTTTATAGGCTAATAACAGGTGGTGTTTCTTCGCATATTTCAGGGAATAAAAAAGGGCTGCCACTACAACAGGATTGTAAATCTTGGAGAGAATGGTAAAGGTATGCCGATTCCGATAAAATTGACATGAAAGCCCGGGTAATAATTGAAAAAAACCCTAAACCTGAGAAAAAGAATTATTGTTACAATTCCGTCCTCAAAAAACCAGCTGATTTTTGAACCAAGCGAAATGAAAAGAGACAGCGGGACAATAAATCACCCTATTTAACAAATTTGATGAATAATGCGGGTTAAGACTCTTGCAACATTCAAAATTCTAAATAAAACCCAAAAAACCCCTCTCGATGTTATCGTTCATAATATCTTTTTTATTAATTTAGGGGTAAAATTATAACCATGGAAACCTTTGCAGACTTCTGGAAAGCTGTTACCGAGTTACTGAGCAAACCTATCTTTTCGCAAACCAGCTCGAACCTTTCACTGGGCATGATCATATATCTTATTCTTGGAACGTGGCTTATCTTTTTTTTAGCAAAACTAATTAGCCGACGGGTAATTGAAAGATTGCTCAATCGCCGTGGCACAGATAGGGGCGTTTCGCATGCAGTGGGGTCTATTTTTAGGTACGTGTTTCTATTTGTGGGGCTCGTTATTATTGTCCAATCTACTGGGGTTGACCTGAGCACATTAACAGTTTTGGTAGGGGCACTCGGAGTAGGTATTGGGTTTGGCCTACAAAGCGTTACGAATAACTTTATTAGCGGGATAATTATTCTTTTTGAACGCCCAATAAAGGTGGGCGATAGGGTTGAGCTTCCGGAGCTCGATAACCTGGCGGGCGATGTGGTAAATATATCGGCACGTAGCACAACCATTATTACCAACGATAATATTGCTATTCTTATCCCAAATTCAAAGTTTGTTTCCGATACCGTTATTAACTGGAGCTACAACGATGCAAATGTGCGGTTTAAAATTCCGGTAGGAGTTTCGTACAACGAGGATCCAGAGATAGTTAGAGAGATTCTGCTTGACGTGGCAAATAAGCACCCCGGGGTACTTAAGCTGCCCGGTGCCGATGTGCTTTTTGATGAGTATGCAGATAGCAGCTTAAAATTTACCCTTAGGGTATTTACAACTGATTATACTCGAAAACCGCATTTACTCAAAAGTCAGCTTTATTTCGAAATTTTTAAAGAGTTTAAAAAGAAGGGTATAGAATTACCCTTTCCGCAGCGCGATGTTTATATTAAGCAGTTTGCGGGAGGAGCAATTGACGAACAGAAAACCTAATTTGATTTTTACCATTCAACCCTAAGTCAAACATCAATTTCCTGTTTGTCCGGAGTAAAGGTATCCTCAACCTTATCCTTTATCCCCTCAAAGTTAAGGTAAGGGAATATGCTGGGCGCAAGTCGCTCAACGGGCCCGTACAGAAAAGAATCTTCTCCAAAATTATCGGGAACAACCTTTACCCTACTACTCAGCTTTCCTAATAACAAAAGGATAACGCTAAAAATTAGGGCTGTTTTTAACACGCCAAAAACTAATCCCAATAGCTTATTAATAATTCCTAAAAACGCTAGATTAACAATTCCTTCGGCTATCTTGCCAATAAAATACACTCCCACTAGAATAATAACAAAGGTTATGGCAAATGATATTAGCGGGAGATAGGGTGAGCTAAACGACCATTGCTCAACCATAAGGTTGGCCGTGAAATCGGAAAAGTGGATGGCACCCCAAATACCCAGTAACAATCCTATTAAACCAGCAGCCTGAGCAATTAATCCTTTTTTATATCCATTAAAACCAGCAAAAATAAACACAACCAGTAAAACTATATCTAGAATAGTCATAACTTATACATTATAAGGTTTACACCACTACTTGGTTCGGTTCGCCACAAAATCGGCCATGTGAATAAGTGAATTTTTATAGTCCGAATCGGGGTACGATACGATGGCTTCCTTGGCCTTATCAACAAAATAAAGCATTTTCTCTTGCGCGTAAGCTATTCCCCCTTGCTGCTCAGTAAATTCAATTACTTGACGAACTACACCGTTATCCCGTTTGCTTTTCCTTAGTAAGGATAAAACCCGTTTTTTGGTCGCAGCATCAGCCTGCGCAAGGGCATAAATTAATGGCAGGGTTAGCTTATTCTCCTTAATATCGTTACCAAATGGCTTTCCTATAGCCCCTTTGGTTTGGTAATCGAATATATCATCCTTTATCTGAAAAGCCAAGCCAAGATTTACACCATACTCATTCATTTTTTCGATACTGGTAGGAGAAGCACCTGCCGATACAGCGCCATTAACCAAACACGAGGCAATTAACGCGGCAGTCTTTTTATGGATAATATCGAAATAGGCCTCCACATCAATGTTCATTTTTCGTGAGCGGTCAATTTGCATCAGCTCCCCTTCACTCATCTCCTTAACCGCATTGCTCATATTGCGCAATAGTTCAAACTCACCTGTTTCAACCGCAAGCAACATCCCCTTGGATAAAAGATAATCGCCTACCAGCACCGCAATCTTTGAGCGCCACAGGGCCTTTATTGAGAATGAGCCTCTCCGCTCATAAGCCTCATCAACCACATCATCGTGTATTAGGGTGGCGGTATGCAGCAGCTCAATCATTCCGGCTGCAACAAACGTTGACTTGTTAATATCCCCATTTAAACCCGCCGACAAAAACACCAAAACGGGGCGTATCTGCTTCCCTTTGCGCCTATAGATGTAGTTGGTAATAGTGCTTAGCAACGGTACCTTGCTACTCATCACCTCGTTAAAATAGGGTTCAAACTCCTTAACCTCTTTGCTAACAGGTTTTTTTATGTCAGATAACATCAATACCAAAATTCTGATTTATTAAATTATAACAAATTAACTACTTTTTTTACAACCAATACTGTTAATATAAAATTATTATAAGGCTACACGGTTTTAAACATATCAAACAACAAAATATTTGGAGCGAATTTGAACTGTATTAAAGTCGCTAAAAAGTTTGCCTTGGATTTAGCCCAAAAAACCTTTTACATAAATTGACCTTGAAACAAAACAATAGGTTAATACTCGCAATTATTTATATATTTGCATTAATCAAATATCATTTATAATGGGCACCCTTAATGAGTTACAAATTGAGCAGCTTGAACGCGCTGCCAGCATGCTTAAAGCTATTGCTCACCCCATGCGAATTGCCATTTTAGATTACTTAGAGGATGGCAAACGAATGACTGTTACCGAAATTCACCAAAAGCTTGATATCGAACAGTCGACCACATCGCACCACCTAAGGATTTTAAAAGATAAGGGCGTACTAGATTCAAAAAGGGAGGGCAAAAACACTTACTACTTTCTAAAAAACGATAAGCTATCTAAAATAACCGACTGCATAAAAAAATGCAATCCATAAATTTTCGGAAACCGGGTTAACCATTTTGCCACGTAATTGTTTACAATCAAGAGCGTATTTTACTGTAAATACACATAATACATACAATCCTAATTATGGCAACAATAAGGCTTACCAAAGAATTCAGTTTTGAGATGGCTCATATCCTAGATGGATACGATGGGCCTTGTAAAAATGTGCATGGACACTCGTACAAACTTGCAGTAACGGTAATTGGTAAACCCATTAACGACCCCAAAAGCCCTAAATTTGGAATGGTAATGGATTTTGGGCAGCTAAAAGCAATTGTCAACAAGCAGGTTATTAATCAGTTCGACCATGTACTCCTAGTGAATAGCAATAGCCCAATATTAAAGTTAAAAGATAATAAAGCGCTTGGAAATATAGTTGGTGTAAATTTTCAACCAACCTGCGAGAACCTTCTTGAACACATTGCCAACCTCATACAAAAGGAGCTTCCAAAGGAGGTTAAGCTTCACCACATTAAACTTCACGAAACGGCAAACAGCTTCGCCGAATGGTATGCTAGCGATAACGAGTAGTAATACTAAACCCTAAATACTGGTAAGATTAACATTACTTTTTGCTACTGGTTGAAGTTGAACACATTCAGAAAGCAACACCCTCATCAAAAAACACACAATACTCTATTTAGGTATACAAAACCGTAATATATAGGAAACTTTTACCCTTTTTTGTAACTTCGTGTCGTTGAATAGAGGTCCGTTTCAATATCCAACGTATTACAAGGCTTATAACTAAATAACAATCATTAAAATTCGCACCATGAAATTTACCATAGTTGAGGTGAACAGTCCAAGGACGAGGAAAGAGTTCCTTGCGCTACCGGTAAGATTATACCGTGATACCCCAAACTGGATTAGACCCCTGGATAATGATATTGAGAATGTTTTCAATCCCCAAAAGAACAAACACTTTCGTAATGGCGAAGCCATAAGATGGGTAATAAAAGATGCCGAGGGTACAACCGTTGGGCGTGTAGCAGCCTTTATAGATAAGAATAGCAACAAGAACCTTAATCAGCCTACTGGCGGCATGGGCTTTTTTGAGTGTATCGACAATCAGGAGGCGGCCAACACACTTTTTAATCTATGCAAGCAATGGTTGCAAGACAGAGGAATGGAGGCTATGGATGGCCCCATAAACTTCGGTGAGCGCAATCAGTGGTGGGGACTTTTGGTAGATGGCTTTCACGAGCCCAACTACGGTATGCATTATCATCATCCGTACTACAAAAATTTATTTGAGACCTACGGATTTAAGGTTTACTTTAATCAGTTTACCTACCATATGCCCGTTTCCACAAAAAATGTTGACCCCATAATTTGGGAAAAAGCTCAAAGAATTGCAAAGAATCCAGAATATAGCGCGGTAAACATAAACCGGAAAGAGCTGGTAAGATTTGCCGAAGATTTTTGCGAAATTTACAACAAGGGATGGGGCAGGTATGCAGGAGTAGGTAAAATGAGACGCCCGCAAGCCATGGCGCTACTAAAAACGTTAAAACCCATACTCGACGAAAAGCTGATGGTTTTTGCATACCATAACGACGAACCCATTGGTTTTCTAATTATGATCCCAGACTTAAATCAAATTGTGAAATCGTTAAACGGAAAGTTTCACCTGTTTGCAAAGCTTAAACTGATTTACCTTTTAAAGGTAAAAAAACGATGCTCAAAAGCCCTCGGACTAATATTTGGAATTATTCCACAATATCAAGGCAAGGGTGTTGACGGGGCACTGATTAAGCAATTTGAAAGCCAAGCAAATAGTAAGGGCTCCCCATACACCGATATTGAGCTAAACTGGATTGGCGATTTTAATCCAGCCATGCGCAAGATTGCAGAAAAACTGGGAGCTAAAGTACTAAAAACACATGTTACCTACAGGTATATGTTTGATCAAAGTAAGGAAGTAATACCACCACGTAGGGTAAGCTAATAGACTAACCGGTTCAATTTTTTAACTAGTCTTTGCGAATAGGTTTATAAACGATCTTTTGATTTCACCAAATCCAAAGATTTGAGAAATTGTGTGATTACCAGATAAATTGGTTTTACATTTAACACTTGCAATATTCATAATGTTTCAAGTAATTAAAAACATGCTGCAACTTTACAACAAGGCACATAAATGTAGAACCCAAACAAATTAATGACCTGAGCATAACTTAGCCCCAATTATTCGGATGAATAATTGGGGTTTCTAACGGCGACTACGCCTCACAGCCAATTTTGTTTCCAAAAATCGGATTCCACTAGGTTGGGGTAACCCGCATTTGCATTCATCTTTACTAAATTTGATGAATAATGCGGGTTAGGGTGAACATGTTACGAGCTAGGGGCTGCAGATTTTACATTACCCGATGGGGCACACATACTTTTTACCTTACAAACTTTTAACTGCGTAACCCTACAATTTAGATAAATTCTCTGCCACACCAGCAATTAAATCCACGTACTTTTTAGTTACAGCATCCCATGTGTAGCTACTGGCAATTCTATCGTTGTTAACCCTTTGCAGGTTGGCTCTAACGCTTTTAGGAGAATCCCAAGCACGCTCAATCTGATTTTGGAGCGTCTCAACCGACGAAAAATAAAACCCGCCATTGGCAAGGGTCTCACGGTTAAACTCGTTATCGTTGGCAATAATTAGGCAACCAGCATCCATGGCATCGAGTAGTGAGGGGTTGGTACCGCCAACCGAATGCCCGTGAACATAAACGTTACAAGCCAACCGCAGGGCGGTAAGCTGCCGGTAGTTGTATATGGAATTTGCAAAAATAATGGTTGAACAATGAGCATACCGCTTGGTAAGCTTCTTTGCATATGGAGTGGTCAATGCTCCCACAATAACCAATGTTTTACAAGCATTTATTGCAGATATAATGGCCATCTCAACATTATTCTCAGGTTCAACTCGAGCAATTAGCAACACAAAATCCTGTTGCTCAACTCCCAATGCAGCTAATATTTGATGGTCGGGTTTTAGCTCCAAATCCGAAGCACCATACGGAATAAAATTGGCCTGTTTTTGGTACGTTCGGCTAACATAATTTTTTATCGCAACGCTATCGGCTATCAAAGCACCTGAATATTTTACAGCTAGCCTCTCGGTTAGCTTTAGAAGCAACCTTGCAAACGCACCCCACTTGGCCCGTTTCCACTCTAAACCATCGAGATTTACAATTATTTTTTGGGTAATCGCTTTTGAAAAAAAAGGGAAGAAAAGTGCGGGGCTGTGTCCACAACAAATAGCTACATCGGGCATGGTTTGCCTAACCAAACGTAATGAATATAGGTTATAAAAAACACGCGAAATATTTGATGGTAAAAACGAGGGAACCCTAACCCCTAACCTATGTACACCCCTAAACGGCTCGAAATTGGTGTTAGAAGCTACGGGTTGATACACTACAACGCTAAAGCCTTGTAGCAAAAGACCCTGTGAAAGATGCTCTGCAAATGCCTCGAACCCCCCGTAACAGTTGGGTATACCCTTTGTGCCAATAATTGCAATTTTCAATGGTTAGCTTGTAGTTACTGATTTATCGGTTTTGGGTACCGTGAAGCTAAAACGGCACCCTTTCCCTAACTTGCTTTCAACCCAAATTTTTCCGCCATTACGCTCAATAAACTCCTTGCAAAGTATTAAGCCTAAGCCCGTTCCCTTTTCTTGCGACCCTCCAATAGTGGTATGATCCGTTTCAATTGAGAAAAGTTTCTTTTGATCGTGCTCACTTATTCCTATTCCACTATCGGTAACCGAAATTTCCTGGAAGTCGCCTCTCGATTTAATTTTAACAGATATTGTACCATCATGTGAGGAAAACTTTATGGCATTCGAAATTAAGTTCCTTACCACAGTAGCAATCTGGTTAGCATCTACATAGGCAAAAGAATTATCGTTTAGCTCTGACTCAATGGCTATTCCCTTATTGGATGCATTTCCTGTCAATAGCTCAACGTTCTCGTTAATTATTTCTTTTAGCTCAACAAGTTCTGGCTTAAGCGGTACACGACCTGTTTGAAGCATTGACCACTGCAAAAGATTCTCGAGCAGGTTAAACGTGGTGTTTGTGCTCTTGTAAATTTGTGTGATAAAATTTTTCAGGCTTTCGGAATCAAATGATTCGAACTCTCTGGCCAGCAGCTCGCTTATACCTAAAATCGAGCTAAACGGATTTTTTAAATCGTGGGCAATTATTGCAAAAAACTTATCCTTAGTGTGATTAAGGGCCTCTAACTCGGATCGCTGCTCATCAAGCTTTTCGGCCTGTTTTTTTATTTCGATATTTCTCTGGGTTAATTTAGCCTCCAGCTCATTATAATCGCGCAAACGTAAAACTAAACCCTTCAGCATTGCCATAGAAATATCTGAACGCTTCTCGATTAAAGAGTAGAACGTTTTCTGGTCGAGGCGCAGAAGTTTGGTGGGTTCAACTGCGGTTATGGATGCGCTTCGAGGTGTAGAGTCGACCAAAGAATACTCGCCAATATACTGATTACTTGTTGAGTATGCGTATACATGATTGGCCGAATGAATTTTCACCTTACCGCTAACAATTAGATAAAGCGCATAATCCTTATCACCCTCTTTAAACAGCAATTCATCCTCCTTGAGGGTTTTGGGGGTTAGCGCACTTGCCAAATCGCTGAGCAGGTTATCATCTAAATCCTTAAAAATTGTTATGGATTTTAACAAGTTAACATGCTGCGTAAAATCCTGTTTCATAAGCAAATTTATTAATGCTGTAGGTGCAAATACGTTAGCACAAAGCAAACATAAACTAGAGAGAAAAACTTAGGTAACGAAATAGAAAAAATTATCCATTTTATGCAAAAATAATAAAATTTGCATAGGATGCTACAGCTAATTTCTCGATAGCAGCCACTTAACCCAAAGTATTTATCCCAATAGTTGCTGTCTCTGGCCGCAACTATGGCTCACAATCAATCTTATTTACCCAAAATTGGGCTCAACCACATCGGGGTAACCCGCATTTACATTCATCGTTAACAAATTTGATGAATAATGCGGGGTAAAAAAGGTTGAAAATATCACTCAATAATATACTGCATAATCAAACCATGACTTCCATAGTCATAGTAATTTTTTTTTTGAGCAATAACACAAAAACCCTCCTTTTGGTAGAGGGAAATAGCACGGGCATTACCGATTTTAACCTCGAGCGTCAGCCTAAGTAGCTGTTTCTCCTTTGCAAAACGTTTGGCCCCATTTAACAAGGCATGGGCAACACCTAAACCCCAATACTCCTTATCAACAGCAATAGAATAAACCCTCAACATTTTACTGTTTTTTCGCCATAGCAATACCGCATAACCAGCAATAACAGAGCGCATTGTAGCAACAATAAAATGGCTGGTTGGCGTTTGTTGCAAATACTTAAACTGCGTTGCGCTAAATGCTTCATCGGCAAACGATTGTTGCTCGATTTCAAGAATTGATTCTAAATCGCTTTTCCTGGCAACCCGTATGGCTGGTATACTACTCATTACTGATGCTTGCGATTAAGATTACGAACAAATTCATTAATAATGCGATGGTAAAGCTCATCGCCCAAAATAGCATCCTCAACCCCGTGGTCGATGCTAGGGTTATCGTTTATCTCTATAACCACCCCCTTGCCATTAATCATTTTTAAATCGACACCATACAGCCCCTTACCAATAAACGATGTTGCCTTAATGGCAGCTTTCATAATAGCCTTAGGCACCTTATAAATGGGGACAGCCTCAGCCGTGCCACTTCGACTTTTACCCGAATTTTGATGATAGTAAATTTGCCAATGCCCTCGAGCCATAAAGTATTTGCATGCGTATAGTGGCTCGCCATTAAGCACACCAATTCGCCAATCAAAATCGGTTGGCAAATACTCCTGCGCCAAAACAATGGCTGAGCGGCTAAAAAAGTCGTTGAGGGTGTTCTGGTAATCTTCGTTACGCTTAACCTTTTTTACGCCATGCGAAAAGGAGCCATCGGGAATTTTAACAATAAAAGGAGCACCCAACCTACTCTCAATATCCGAAAAACTTAGGGGATTAGATTTGAATACGAGCAACGATTCGGGTACCGAAATCTTTTCGCGCACAAGAAGCTCATTTAAATATACCTTATTGGTGCACCGAATAATAGAGAGAGGATCATCAATAACCACCATATCGGCCTGCTTGGCTTTTTGAGCTATTTGGTACGTAATATGATTAAGGGCAGTTGTTTGTCTAATAAATAGTGCATCAAACTCCATAAGGCCAACCAGATCCTGCTCGGTAATTAGCTGGGCATTAATATTCAGCTTTTTTGAAATATCTACAAATTTAGCCAATGCCCCCTTATTGCTAGGGGGAACCGCCTCATTCGGATCGTGATAGATGGCTAAATCGTACCTAGGTATCTTCTTTGTGCGTGGATTACGCCAAACTTTCTTATTAAACCTATCGAGCGCATTGGCAAAGCCGGTTTGCTCATCGTCAGTTAAATTGCTGATTTTTAACGGTGTAATAGATTCAATCTGATTTTTAGATTTGGTATTAAGTGCAACCCTAAGCATGGGATGCGGATAGGTATCGAAAACAAAATGCGCTATACGCTCTAGCCCTGACTCTGTACATGTACCAAAAAAAACATTCAGGTACCAAATATCGTCAACAATCCCCTGTTTTTTAATCCAACTATGGCAAAGTTTATGCAACGACGAATCCATTCGTGTTCCAGCACCCGACTCAAGCTGAATTAGCACCTCGGGCGTAGGGATTACCCTGTGCCCTCGGGCAGTTGCCAGCAACGAGCAGTAGTATCCCTCGGAATTATAGGACATATCGTCACACAAATTAATAACCAGCTTGGAATTCATTTCGAAGGTTTGTTCCAAATAATCGGAAGCAGTAAGTATGCTCTCCGTTGGATAGTAAGGCTTCCATATCGATAAATTATCGATTAAAATAAGCACGTTTTGCATTATTCAATTAAGCTAAATAGTTGATTTTATGTTTATTGCAATTAAAATTCAAGGTGCAATTTATACTGCAAATATTAACACAAAAGTGTACCGTTGTGCGTTTTAATTCGATTATTTTCACAAAAATGCAAAAAAATTCTATCCCCCTTAATATCATACAATTATGTTGAAAAGCGAACAGAAAAATATCAGAAAGAAAAGTTAGCTAATTCTAAGACCAAGCACTAGCATATCGTCAAGCTGTTTTTGACTCCCTTTATAATCTTCAATGGTTGTATCCAGAATCTCTTTCTGCTCGTTGCAGGGCAGATTATGTATATCCATAAGCAGCTTACGGAACCGTTGCATTAGGAACTTTTGGGTTTTGGGCCCGCCAAACTGATCGGCATAGCCATCGGAATAGAAATAGAGCATATCGCCTTTCTGCAGTTGAAATTGCCTGTTGGTGAAAGAATTAGCAACAAGCAGATGATGCCCAACGGGCATTTTATCGCCCTTAATCTGTAGTAGCGTTTCGTTTTCGCCGTGCATAGAAATTACATCCTGACTCTCAGCACTATCGAAAAACCCATTTTTGCGCACAATAATTACCGACTGGTAAGCCCCTGCAAACTCCATATCGAGCGTATTCTCATCAATAATAGCTAAAGCCATATCCATTCCATCGGCATAGTCAATTTTATCGGCCTGCTGATTGAGCGAAAGGATAACCATGTCTCGCATTTGTAACAGCATATCGGCAGGGGTAACACTCTCCTCACGGCTAGATATATCCCTAAGCAACGTAATGCCTAGCATACTCATAAAGGCACCCGGAACACCGTGCCCAGTGCAATCGGCGGCGGCAATTAACGTTTTACCGTTACCCAGGTTGGTTGTCCAGTAAAAATCGCCGCTAACTATGTTTTTGGGTTTATACAAAACAAAAGTTTCCCATGGCAGGTTAGCCAAGGTTTCTTTACTCGGCAAAACAGCATTCTGGATACGGCTGGCATAGGTTATGCTATCGGTAATCAAACGTTGCTGGTCGGCTATCTGGTCGCGCTGCTGGGTAACAAAATCGCGCTGCTGCTCAATCTCCTCTTTCTGAGTTTCAATCTCTTCTTTCTGATTGCTAATTTCAATATTTTGCTCAACCAGTAACCGATTTACCCTATTCTTTTCGCGGTACAGCGAAAAAATAAAAGCCAACAAAATACCCGTTAACAAAAAGGCTAAAATAAAAAAGATAAGCACCACCCGTTGCCTTTGGATTTTGGCTTGCTGAAGGGCTTCGCGCTGCTTGGTAATCAGTTCCTGCTCTTTTTCTCGCTTTTCGAACTCATACTGCATTTCGAGCCTCGATATATCGCTGGAATTCAAACTATCCTTAAAAGTTGTATAGCCTTTATAAGCATCGAGAGCCTTACTATGGTTTCCCTGCTGAGCATAAACTTTCGATAGGCTAAAATAGGCTTCACTAATATCGGGAATTAACCGATGATTTTTGGCAAAATTTAAACTTTGCAAAAAGTAACGCTGTGCCAGCAAAAGATTTCCGCTACGCATCTCAATTTCGCCCAAATGCCTATGTAGCGATGCCAAATCGAGACTATCTCCAACCCTATTCTTAAGTTCCAGCGCTTCGTTTAGCCTTTTGCGCGCAAGTATATCCTTACCCTGATCGAGGAAAATTATAGCAAGACTAATATTATTTGCAGCCTGCCCATGTAAATTGTCCGTTTTTTGGTTAATTTCCAAAACCATCTGAGCGTATTCCAAAGCCTTATGGTAATTACCAAGCTTATGGTAAATACTACCAATTTCGTTTAAGCAAAGGGTTACACCAATGCCATTACCACTTTCCTGTTCAATTTGACGGTAGTATTTAAGCGAATTCTGGGCGTACTCCATCGCCCTGTCGAGCAAGTCGAGCTGTTTGAAAAGCCGAGCAATTCCGAGCGATGCCCAAGCAATGCCCTCCCTCTCGCCAACCTCCTCGTGGATTTCCATGGCCTGTAAAAAATGCTCTATTGACCGTTGATACTGTCCAACAACGCTATACACATTGGCAAGATTTACCAGGGTTCGCGCCACTTCTGGTTTACAATCTGCCTCGGTGTTAAGATCCAGCGCCTCAAGGTAATAGTCGAGTGCCTTAAGGTAGTTGGTCTTTAGCTGGCTAACATTACCCAATCGGTTAAGAGCAAGTGCCTGACCCTGAGCACTATTATTCTGCTTAGCAAGTTGCAACGATAGGCTGTAATGCTTATCGGCCTCGCCGAAATTATTTTGGTAGTAGTACACATACCCTAGCTGGTAGTAAGCCCTTTGTAAAAGTTCCGTACTGGCTATTTCATTTGCAATAGCTATGGCCTCATTAACAGCCGCTATCGACGAATCGGGCATGCCTTGCGTTAGCGCGTACGATGTAGAAATTAAGCTATCAGCTTTTTCGTATAAACGGGTTTGGGGTTGCTGTGCGTGGCCATTAACCCCGTATAGCAACAATAACACGCTTACAAACAACAACCTGACGTAGTTAATCATAAAAAATAAAATTGAATAGCTAAGGTTTTGGTTGCTAATTTAGCCTTTTTTGCTTACCAAAGCCTCATTTAACCCGCATTATTCATCAACTTTGTTAAAAGATGAATGCGAATGTGGGTTAGTCTCTGTTGGAGACAGCAACTATTCGAACGAATAATTGGGGTTATCCTAAATAATATATCCCAAAAGGGTAAGTTAAAGTAATTTCTAAAAAAACATTTTGTACTTTTAACGGTGAATAGTATCGTGATTTTTATATCTTACCTTGCTATTAAAAAAAGTTGTTGAATTTACACTAAATAGGGTACAGTATGGCTTTCCAAAAAAAAATGAGTATTAAAGCAAAATTACTGGTGTATATACTGGTTACATCAGTAATTGTAATTAGCCTTATTGGTTTTTTAGTTCTTTACCGTACACATAGAATGGCATTAAAAGACGCTCAGGCCTACGCCATAAGCACGGCCGAGAAGGCTGCTGGAGTGGTAAAATCAAAGCTGGAGTTCGACTTGGGCTTCTCTCGATCTTTGGCGAACTCACTTAATGGCTTTCACAAGCTTACCGAGACACAGCGCGACAGCACCTATTTTGAGATGATTAAACACCAAATTGAGCATAACCCTCAGTATGTATCTGTTTGGTATAGCTTGGAGTACGCCGCCACCGATCCAGATTATAACAAGAACTACGGTAGAAGAACAGTGGCAACCTTTCTACAGAATGGGCACGCTCAAGTCCTTGTTCAGGAACGAAATATGACCGGTGATATAGTTGGTAGTGATTACTATAAGGCCAAGACAAATAATATTGAATTGCTCTCTGACCCCTACTTAGACAGATTCGATGGGATAAACGAAATTCTTCTAACCAGTTTAAGCTCGCCCATAAGAAAAAACGGTAAATTTGCGGGAATTGCAGGAGTTGATATTACGCTCGAAGAAATGCAGGAGCTGGTAACCCAAATAAAACCCTATCCCAATTCTCAATCCTTTTTACTTTCGAACAACAGCGTATTTGTTGCCCATACCAACGAGCTCAATCTAGGAAAAAGCTTTCAGGAAACCTACCCTGAAATTGCCATGCAGCAAAATGTTGTTAGCAAGGTACAAAAAGGAAAACCACAAAACTTTTTCTGGAAATTTGCACAAGGCGAATACCTTTTAACCTTTGCACCTATCTATGTTGGCAATATTAATTCGCCATGGGCAATTGGCATACTAGTTCCGCTGAACGAAATACTGATAGATGCACAAAAATCGACATTATATGGCGCATTAATAGCCATTATTGGGCTTATCATTCTGATTTTAGTCCTTTTTTACGTTGCACAAATTATTACGAAACCCATCGTAGCTACTACACAAATTCTAAATGGTTTAGCCCAAGGAGATATTGACCAAAGGAAAAAGCTAGACATCACCACCGGCGATGAGTTGGAAATGATGGCCAACTCAGTAAATAAGCTAATTGACGGGCTAAACCTTACCGAAAACTTTGCCCGCGAAATTGGTAAAGGCAATCTCGATGCAAAATTTGAAACCCTTAGTAACAAGGACTTACTGGGCATCTCGCTAATTGATATGCAAGAAAGCCTTAAGCAGGCACAAAGTACCGAAGAAGAGCGCAAGGTTGAGGAAGCAAAACATAGCTGGGCAACACAGGGAATGGCAAAATTTGGCGAAATTCTTCGGCAAAATAACGACAACATCAATGAGCTGTCATATAATATTATACACAACCTGGTTGAATATACCGACTCGAACCAAGGAGGAGTGTTTATATTAAACGATAACGACCAGGATAAACCATTTCTAGAAATGACCGCCTGCTTTGCCTACGATAGGAGAAAATATTTGGAAAAACAAATTGAAATTGGCGAGGGGCTAGTTGGCCGATGCTTCCGCGAGGGCAAAACCATTTTTCTAACCGATATCCCGGAGAACTATATCAACATTTCGAGCGGACTGGGGCAGGAAAAACCCCGCTGCCTTATCCTTGTACCGCTTAAGAATAACGACGAAAAGCTGGGCGTTATCGAAATTGCAAGCTTTAAGGTTTTAGAAAAGTATCAAATTGAATTTATTGAGAAGCTAACCGAGAGTATTGCATCAACCATATCGAGCGTAAAAATTAATATTCAAACCGCTGAGCTTCTGGCAAAATCGCAACAACAAGCCGAAGAGATGCAGGCTCAGGAGGAGGAGATGCGCCAAAATATGGAGGAACTCCAGGCCACACAAGAAGAGATGGAGCGTAAAAATATTGAACGGGAACAAATTCAGGAAGAGTTTAAGAAAGAGGTAACCCTGCTAAATGCCCTAATGGAAAATATTCCAGACTATATATACTTTAAGGATGAAAGAAGCCAATTTATCCGTATTAGCAAATCGATGGTTAAACTATTCAGTGCCAACTCGCCCGAAGAGCTAATTGGAAAATCCGACTTCGATTTTCACACAAAAGAAAATGCTGAAACATTTTTTGCTGAAGAGCAGGAAATTATGCGGAGTAAAACTCCCATTGTAGACAATCTGGTTCACGAAAAATTTGATGATGGCAAAACGCAATGGGTATCGACCACCAAAATGCCGCTTATCGATACAACAGGCGAAGTTGTTGGTACATGGGGTATTAGCAAAATCATTGCCCAACCCCAAGAGGATCAGCCTAAAACCAAGGATACTGGTACTCGGAAGAAACAGCCTAAGGAGATAGTTGGCACCCATGAGTATGAGTATCGGGCCATTATTAAGGCGCTCGATTCAACCACATTCATGGTTGAATACCACACCGATGGCACTATTCTGCACGTTAACCAAGCGCTGCTAACCATCATGGGGCAAACAGTCGACACTATGGTTGGAAAACACCACTCGGAATTCTTCAAAACCAAAGCCGATAACGACGCCTCGTACAATGAATTTTGGGATGACCTAAGCCGCGGCATAATACGCCAGCGTGTTTTCAAAGGCTCGCTTGGCGGATCAAGGCTTACGCTAAACGAAACCTACTCGCCCGTGATTAACAAAGAGGGCAAGGTTGAAAAGATAATTGCCATTGGGGTTAAGGGCTAACGGAGCAAAAGCAACAGTAGGGTGCAAGAGGAAAGTTGATGTTATGATTTGAGGATGGTCAACAAGAATCACATCCATTTAATCATAATTGCCGAAATTGAGGGTTGCCGTTTTCAACATTTCCAACAATTACACGAATAGCAACGCAAGGGTACATTAAACCCAAATTATTTATTAGAATAATTGCTGTCTCCCGCAGCGGCTAAGTTTCACAACCAATTTTGTTACCCAAAATTGATGAATGATGCGGGTTAAAAAATGTGCAACCAATGTTGTATATTTCAAATAAATTTGCTAACATTAACAGTAATAAATTAGGTGTAAATTAAAAAAGTGGTAAGACTGCTTAAATCATTAATCTAAAACAAAAAATTATGACTTTGATATCAAAAAATGAAATTGTTGAATTACACGATGTAAATAAAGATAATTGCATCTCAATTTTTATTCCAACACATAGAGCAGGTGAAAAGGTATTGCAACAAGTGGATGCACTTGCACTAAAAAATCAACTAAAAGATGTTGAAAGCAAGTTAGCAAAAAAAGGTCTGCAGGCCGATACTATTAATAATTTAATGGCACCAGCTCAGCAATTAGTCGATGACTCCTCGTTTTGGCGGGAGCAATCTGATGGTCTGGCAATTTTTATAGCTGATGGCTTTTCGAAAATTTACACCCTGCCCGTATATTTTAAGGAATTTAACTACATATCAAATTCTTTCTATTTAAAACCATTGATGCCAATGTTTGTTGGCGATGGAAATTTCTATTTATTGATGCTTGAAAGAAGAAATGTAAAGCTATACGAGTGCACCAGGCATAGCTTCGCCGAAATCAGTGTTGAAGACTTGATACCTGCATCCAAAAGGGATCACGTAGGGTACGATTATGAACAAAAAAACCTGCAATTCAGAACGGGACAAGCAGGATCTGGCCATGTTATGTATCATGGTCAGGAGGCCGCTACGGGAAAAAGGGAAAATGAAATCAAAAAATATTTAAGGGCAATAAACGATGGGCTTGCCCCACTTTTTAGAGAACAAAACATGCCAATGCTAGTTGCTGCTCAAAGGCCTCTTTTTGATATTTTTAGGGAAGTGAATACCTACCCAAACTTAATGGAAGAATTTTTAAATGTCAATTTTGGCGACACCAATATTTATGATGCCCATGAGTTGGCCTGGGAAATGATGGCACCTATATTCGACCAGAAAAGAAAGGATAAAATAGCCCTCTTTCTCGATGAGCAAGGTACAGGCAAAACAGCTATCGGAATAGATAAAATTATACCAGCAGCAATTAATGGGAAGGTTGATACCCTATTTTGTGAGAATCAGGCAGATATTTTTGGCAGCTATAAAGCAGAGGGTAATGCTGTAACTGTTGCCCAAGACGAGAAAAATGGCAACACCATATCATTAATGAACGTAGCGGCGATAAAAACATTTTTAAATGGCGGCGAGGTGTACTTACTGGATAAGGAGGAGATGCCAAACCCTAATTCAAGAATCAACGCTTTGTATAGGTATTAAAAAAAGAGTCAGGGTTTAAACCCGTTTCTTCCTGTTACATTTATGCCAAATTTAGTGAAGGGACTTTAGCCCCAATTATTCGAATGAATAATTGGGGCTACTTTATTAAAGTGAGAATTGATATAAAAATACTCCACACACTAATCCCATTAATAAACAGCATTTCGGTTACACCATTTATCCCATTTTTAATAATTGAAGCAGCTACTACCAGGACCACACAACCTATGATTATCAAACCCGAAAGACCAAGGAAATGCAGGTCGGGCAAAACAGCAACCTGAAATAGAACGATTAGAATAGGCAAGGTTATAAAAACTATAACGGCCAATAAGTTATGTAATAAGCGCTGAATATTTGCAGCCAAGTTCCTGAGGCTGTAAGGGGAAAGATTGTGGGGCACAAAAGCCAACAATGTTAGGAAAGCAAAGCTGTAGTCAATCTGTTGCATAAAACGCTCGTTTTCTCCCAAATCGTAAAACGATGAAAGCAGCCAGAAAAAAAGATAGTTTAATATGGCAGTGGCAAAAAGCAGTCGTTTATACTTTCTCACAGAGGATTTGCCGTAAAGGGTTTTATTACTTAAAAAGCTCAGCGTATATTTTTCCAGATCAAAATTAATATGCTGAATGCTTTGTTTTACAGTATAGGGCAACGCCCCAGCATAGGTAAATCCTACCAATAAAATTCCTAGCTTAATAAACATAGTTCCTGCATTTTTTTAAATAAGCGAAAAAATATCTGTTTTTGGTAAAACGAATAACATCAAGCCAGCTTTTTTACACAATGAATGACCAGCGCCTATACAACCTCAATCTTTTTAGCTTGTGTTATACATCTATAAAGTCCTAACTTGCATAGGCTCTCGTTCGGTTTAGGTTTATCTCCCAGCGACAGGCTTCGCCTAATCCTAATTATTTATTCAAATAATTGCTGTCTCCGACATCGACTAAGTTTCGCAACCAATTTTGTTACCCAAAATTGGGCTCGACTATGTTGAGGTAACCCTTTGCTGGCAAACATATTTTTATTTATACTTATATAGCAAGCCAAAATCAAAAGGTGTCCATAAGCAAGATTTTAATCCGCTTTCCTTAAATCCTGTATTCACCCAGCTGTTACAAGTTTTAAAGCAAGAGTAGCTCCCGTTGGCTTTGTAAAAATCATCCGTTGAAGAGTAACCCTTGATTTTAGGTATGGCTTTGGTACCGTTTTTATCAGTCTCGAATGTATTTAGTAAATATGCATTCAATTTTTGTAATTCATGCTCATTTAATTTTATCTCAACCCAATCCGAATATTTCTGTTTGTGTCGAGTTATGTGTATTAGCGTTGTGCTTTTTAAAAACAATGCTCTGAATGCATTATTAAAAGTCAAATCACCCCAAGCTGGTGTATTCATATAAAAGTTCTCATCTCCCCAACCAAAGGATAAAAAGTTATCCGTTGCATTATGTTTTATTCCCGACAATAATAAACTATCCAAATCCTTCTTTGGTAATACAATATATAGATGAACTCCGTTAGTACTTAAGTATATCGATTTGTCAGAAACCTTACCATCTGCTTTTCGGTCAATCGTTATTACAGTTAAAATCAAAGAAATAAGTATGTATAAAACAGGAATTAGCAAAAAGTATAAAATCCATTTAACTATTTTCCTGACTATTTTCATCCTAAGCTTGACTTATATATTTGATAACTTCTCTATAGGTCTGAATTAACATATTAACCTGCATTATTCATCAAATTTAGTAATGATGAATATGAATGTGGGTTAAGTTACAAATAACCAGCTATTAAAAAGGTCATTATATAATAAAACCCCACCTACTCAACCATTCCGTAAAGCATACGTATTTCCTGTGCCCAAATACTAGGGTCGATGGTTTCGAGAATTAGGGGGATATCGTTGAACCGCGAATCGTTCATTATGCGTTTAAACAGGTCGATGCCAATTAATCCCTGACCAATGCTATGGTGCCTGTCTACTCGGCTGCCCAGCTCCTTTTTGCTGTCGTTTAGGTGCATGCCCATTAGCTTGCTAAAACCTACCACCTTATCAAAATGCGCCCAGGTTTTATCGTATCCCTCAGCCGATTTAATGTCGTACCCCGCGGTGTAGGCGTGGCAAGTATCAATGCAAACGCCAATGCGCTCCTTGTCTTCAACCCTATCAATAATGTAGGCTAAATGCTCAAAGGTGTAACCCATATTGCTTCCCTGTCCCGATGTGTTTTCAATTACAGCTTTTACGCCTTTGGTTTTGCGTAGCGTAATATTAATACTCTCCGCAATAATGCTAAGGCACTCCTCATCGTCAATTTTCCGAAGCGAACTACCAGGGTGAAAATTTAGCCTATCCAATCCCAGCTGCTCGCAGCGCTGTATCTCGTCGAGGAAAGCTGCCCTAGATTTTTCGAGAGCAGCGCTTTCGGGATGCCCAAGGTTTATAAGGTAGCTATCGTGCGGAAGTATATGCTTGGGTTCGAACCCGTATTTTTCGCACCGCTTCTTAAATTCGGTAATGCTCTGCTGCGTTAATGGTGAGGCAACCCACTGCCGTTGGTTTTTGGTAAAAAATGCGAAAGCCTTTGCGCCTATCCCATGCGCATTGACTGGGGCGTTCTCAACCCCTCCCGCTGCGCTTACGTGTGCTCCTATAAATTTCATGTGTGTTTAGTTTTTCTTCTTACTAAATTGAGTTCGACATAAAAGAAGTAGTAAGTATATTAAAACACTACTAAGCGATAAGTTTTCTTAACCTAAATGCTCCAAAGGAGCATTATTTCACTAACTGTGGGTGCAACCCACGGCAAAAGCATACAGACTACGTCAACCCCGAATGGGGTTGAATCTTATGGAAAATACTTTTCATCATACTGAATACCGAAATCCGCTAATAAATGTTTCAGTTCTTCTTCGAAAGAATTCTTTTTATGATGTTCTTGTTGATTCTTTATATAATTAACAATCATATCTTTATCTTTATCTTTCCACGAACAGGTAAATGCAGCATAACCATCAGCCCATCCATTAAAACCAATAAATTTATTAGTTTCTTTAATCCATATGGAAGAGGTAGACTTCATATCGCGCATAAAATCAGCTAAAGCTAGCGATGGGTGCAAATCACATAAAATATGGATATGATCTTCCATGCCGTTAATGCGATATAAAAAACCTTGTTTATTTTTAATGTATCCCATAATATAAGCATATAGCTCATGGGCGTTCCTTTGGTCTATCGTTTTTCTGCTGTTTTTTGTTCGAAAAACAATATGGTATAATATCTGCCGATAGCTTGACATAAAAAATATTTTTAACGTCCTTCATTTGTTCAACCCCTTTCGGGGCTGATGAGTCTGTCTTATGCCCTCACCGTGGGATAAATCCCACGGTTATTGAGATTTAGCCGCTTTGCGGCAAATTTGATTACTATCTATCAGATAAATTTAATAATTGCAAAGCTAGCTTCGGTTATATCAAATTACTTTAAAACAAAATATGATTACTGGTTACGAAGATATAAAAAGGATGGATTGATACCATATCATTATCAAAGGGAATTTGAAAATCCATCAATTGGCGATAGTCAGGCTTCGTCTTCCCTTCGTATTCACTCAGGCTTCGACTCCGTTCAGCCTGACTTAGGGGTTGCCCTGAATTATTAAACTTTAGTTTACCCAGCCCCTTGTCATCCTGAGCATAGCCGAAGGATGACATACAAAGCAAGTTCAAAGGAAAGATAAACAAAACACAAATTACTCAGATTATTAATCTTTACACCCTAATTTTTAATATCTTTGCAACGTAATGGTTCCGCTGTGGATTTTCGAACCCACTGGATTAAAAGGGAATGCCGTGCTCTTCTTATAAATAAGAAGAAATTCGGCAACAGTTCCCGCTGCTGTAAGCTTCATTAACCTAATGAGCACCCCAGCCACTGTTTCGGGTAAAAAAAAACGAAATGGGAAGGCGCTCAAAAGGGAAGCAAGTCAGAAGACCTGCCATTCACTGCCTCAATTCAGATACGCTTTCGGGAGAAAAAGCGCGGATGAGAACCACAAAGTCCACATCCAACCCAAACACCCACGGTGTATATCAGTAAGGCAGAGTATTTGCTCAGGTGGCAAGGGTTTCGGTCTGCCATAACTTATAGCCCTTGCCCCCTTTTTGTAAGGTGAAGTAGAAACGTGGTATGCTAAGTAAATTTTTATATCGACTTTTAACAACTGTAATTGTAATGCTACTGGTGCACAGCGGTTATGCGCAGTACGTTACCAACGATACCATTGATGTTGGCAGCGTAACCGTGTACAGGGCAAAGCATAAGGGGGGGCAATCGGGACTAAAATCCATATCGATTGATACGCTCGCCATTACACAAAAAAAGACGCTTAGCCTTTCGGAACTTCTACAGGAAAATACATCAATATTTATAAAAACCTATGGACAAGGGGCGACAGCCACCGCATCTATGCGGGGTACCAGCGCTTCGCATACCAATGTGTATTGGAATGGTATTAAAATAAACTCGCCCATGACTGGCGAAGCCGATTTTTCGCTAATACCACTCTATTTTGTTGACGATGTGGCTATTCACTTCGGGCAGGCATCCATGGGATTAGGGAGCGGCGGGCTGGGCGGTGCCATAAGCTTAAAAAGCCAACCCAACTGGAATGAGAAATTTGGGGCAAAAATTTACCAATCGTTAGGTAGCTTCCAATCACTATCCACAGCAGTAGCTTCATCCTACTCGAACGGTAAGGTAACGGGGCAAACACGCCTTTACCACGAATCGTCGGCAAACGATTTTTCATTTAAAAACACCGCCAAAATTGGTAGTCCCACTGAAGTGCAGAAAAATGCCGACTTTACCAAACAAGGCTTGCTGCAAGAGTTCTACTACAGGCACAGCACCAACACAATGGTATCGGCAAGGTTTTGGATGCAGAAAACTAACCGAGGAATTCCGCAGCTTATGACGAACTTTGCCCTAAAGGAAGAAAACAGGCAGGATGACACCAACCTAAATGGTATTGTTGAGTTTCGGAATACGGGTAGTGACCTATCGTGGAGGCTAACCAGCGGTTTCTCGAATATGAACCTCAGCTATATTTATAGCAAAACCTCAACCGAGGGCAACAATATCCCAATTTTAAATTCCAATAGCACAGCTTGGACATGGTTTAATCAGGGAATGATGAAATGGGAATCGGTTAGCTGGATTTCGGCAAATCTTCAGCTAGAACTAAATAACCATTGGGTTAACTCAAACGAAGATATTTTAACCACAGGATACAACACCCAGCAACTTCAGGGAGCTATTAGAGCAGCCATTACCACCAAACCCATAAAAAACCTAACGCTAAACCTGCTAATTTCCGACGAGCTGCACAAAAACCAAATCACGCCACTCTCTGCGTCCATATCGGCTAGTTATAAATTATTTAAGAAGAAAGAACTGTATGCGAATGGGGGCATTTCAAGAAATTATCACCACCCATCGCTAAACGACCTATACTGGCAACCTGGCGGTAACGAAAACCTACTTCCTGAGGATGCTCTTTCGCAAGAGCTGGGATTTTCGTACTTGGCACGAAATAATTTTATACACATTGATGTAAGCACAAATATTTTTGCATCGCAAATACGCAGCTGGATTATGTGGCTGCCTCACCTAAAGGGATACTGGGAGCCTGTGAACCTTACACAGGTTACAGCACAAGGCACAGAGCTGTCGGTAACAGCATCGAAAACAATGGGTAGGCTTACCCTAAAAACCACCGCCAACTACAGCTACACCAAATCGACCATTGAGAATGCAGGGGGGATAATGCGAGCCGAATCGCACGGCAAGCAGCTTCCGTTTATTCCTGTGCACTCGGGCGGACTGGTAGTAAACGCACTGTGGAAAAACTTGCATGCGGTTTACTCGTTTACCCATTTTTCGGAGCGATACACCACAACCAGCAACAATCCGAACTCAATGCGTAGGCTTTACCCCTACTACATGAGTAGCGCCGCAATTGGCTTCGATTTTAAGGTGCAAAACACCCCGCTGGCGATTCAGCTAAGAGCAGACAATCTGCTAAACGAGAGCTACCAAACCATTTTATGGCGCCCCATGCCTGGCAGAAATTTCAGCCTAATATTACGAGTTGATTTGTAGAATACCACAGATGATAAAAACTTCAACCAAAATAAAAACCGATACAAAAACCACCCGAAGCACTCGGTTCGCCCTGCCATTGCTGCTAGCTATTCTAGTGTCGCTATCTGGCTGTATGAAAGAGGGTGCGCTTCCCATTTCGGAAATTGATTTATACGGAAGCCGAGGCGTATTTATTATAAACGAGGGCAACTACCTTTACGGAAATTCGAGCCTTAGCTACTACGATATTGATACGAAACAGGTTATAAACAACATATACTCCACCGCCAATGGTGTACCGCTTGGCGATGTTGCGTTTACCATGTGGCTGCACAAAGGCAAGGGCTATATTGTGATGAACAACTCGAGCTGCATTCATGTGGTTGATGCCAACAGCATGCTACAAGTTGGAACCATCGAGAACCTTCCATCGCCACGGCATATGCTTTTTTTAGAAGATGAATTGGCGCTGGTAAGCGACCTTTACGCTAGAGCCATAACGCTGGTTAACCCCCAAACATTTGAGGTTATAGGAACCATTGAAACTGGCACCAAAAGTTTACCCTTTTACCAGCACCCCACCGAATACCTAATAAAAATTGGAAACGAAATTTTCACCAACTGTTGGAGCTACGACAATAAGGTGCTGGTAATTGACAGTCAAAACCTTAGCGTTACCGATAGCATTGACGTAGGTATTCAGCCCCTTGCCATGGTAAAAGATAGAAATGATAACATATGGGTTATAAACGATGGTGGGTACGGAAGTAGCGCCATAGGAAGCGAGCCCCCATCGATAATGCGAATAAATACCAAAACGCACAGTGTTTCTCTAAGGCTGAATTTTGAGCGCCCCACCGATAGGGCAGGACAGCTTGCCACCAACCCTGCCGCCGATACCATATACTTTATTTGCAACCATTTGTACGCAATGCACATTAACGACACGCACCTACCCGACAAACCTATTTTAGCCCGAAACAACAACACCTTTAGAGCGCTGGGCGTTGACCCAAAAACAGGCGAAATTTACCTGTCGGATGCTGGCGACTACATGAGCGAAGGCAAAGTTTACAGACTAAAACCCAACGGTACCCCCATTGACACGCTAGATGTTGGAATTATACCAGGAAATTTTTGTTTTAATTAGGATTTTGATGGGTTGATGTGCTGATTTGGTGATGAACAGATTTGCTCATGGGTTGACGCTGTTGCATTTTAGTCACTTTGACAAGTTCGGTACAAGGTTTAGTGGTTGGCGAATTCGGGTTTACAAGCTCGCACTTTCGTACTTTTATGCTAATTTGCCTAGCATTCAGAAATTATCTATTTTTGTCATACATAAACGATAAAATTATGATCTCTTTACGCAGGGTTAATAAAAATACCCGTAACTCTGGATTTAACTCAAAATATATCTCATTAATTCTAGCGGCAACAATGGCACTATTGCTCTGGGGTTATCAAAAAATTTATTCGCCAGATTCATCCCCTTGGCTACTTTATCTTGCCATTGGCATAGGGTTAGTTGCTTTTGTACTGTTTATAGTCCACATCATAAAAACATGGACCAACCACCGAAAAAAGTTAAAGAAATACGACTGAGAAATTAGTAATTTTGGTAAAGTGGTGACTAATAAATTATGCTGTTAATTAGTCTTTGCAAGAAAATGCCAAATTACTCATAACCCCAAATTATTCATCATTAAAAATTTGATGAACAATGCGGATGAAAGAATCATAATAAGCATAAGGAATTAAAGATGAGTGATAATTTACAAATTTGCTCATCATTCCATCATCCCATTAGCGCATCTGCTCATCAACCAATCGACTAATTATCCCTACTGGTAACCAGTAGGTACATTTTTTTATCCTCTAGGTAGAGGTAACCCTGCTCGTAACAGAAGGTGTAAACAAACCCTTTTTTTGTGGTATATGTATGGGTATGGTAAGTAAAGTTAAACCCTTTGGTTAATAGCACCTCTCTTGAAACCAAAGTTTTACCCGACTGGGTATTTATTTCCTCGAGTATACGCCTATTTTTGCGCAATATATTGTTAATATTTCGCCTGTTTTTAGAGGTTTCGCTATTTAACTTATTGTTAAATGCGTTTCTACAATGGTCTGAACAAAACTTCTTATCGGACCTGCCAATTATTTTATCACCACATACAGGGCATACTCGCTGTTTTTTTGTGGTATCCATATCCATCAGGTATTTAGTTGGTTTTTAGGGGTTACTACAAACATAATAAAAATCATTAAGACTCCCAAAGCTAAAAATTCATAACATAGAGCACTTTTGTTCCAAATAGCAACCATTCGAACAGATATTGACATACCTTTACTGAAATTAAATTCACACAGATGAGAGAGTTAAAAATTGGCGGCATTGCTATTCCAGTGCCAATAGTACAAGGCGGGATGGGTGTTGGCATATCATTATCAGGATTAGCCGTTGCCGTAGCAAACGAAGGTGGCGTTGGCGTAATCTCGGCAGCAGGGCTTGGCTTAGTTCACCGAAATCCCGCACTCGACTTTATACAGGCCAATATTGAGGGGCTTAAAATGGAAATTCGTTCGGCCAAGGAACGAACAAAGGGAATGATAGGCGTTAACATAATGGTGGCCATGTCGAACTTTGCCGAGCTGGTTAAAACTGCCATATCAGAAAAAGCCGATGTAATATTTTCGGGAGCAGGCCTACCCCTCGACCTACCTAAGTTTCTTAAAGCCGATAGCGTTACCAAGCTG
Source organism: Bacteroidales bacterium (assembly GCA_028708425.1). Classification (GTDB taxonomy): domain Bacteria; phylum Bacteroidota; class Bacteroidia; order Bacteroidales; family Tenuifilaceae; genus Perlabentimonas. The sequence goes on along the minus strand of JAQVYY010000001.1, from coordinate 171,702 downwards.
GTTCCCATAGTTTCGTCGGGTAGAGCAGCCAAGATAATATGCGAAAAATGGAAATCGCTTTATAACTATCTACCCGACGCCATAGTTGTTGAAGGGCCAAAAGCGGGCGGACATTTAGGCTTTAAGAATAACCAGCTAGAAGATACACACTTTGCACTAGAGGAGCTGGTAACCGATGTAGTTCGTGAAGTGGCAGTATATGAGGAGAAGTATAATCAGCATATCTCGGTAATTGCCGCTGGTGGAATTTATACAGGCGATGATATCTTTAAGATTATGCAATACGGTGCAAGCGGCGTGCAAATGGGTACGCGCTTTGTTACCACGCAAGAATGCGATGCATCGCTTAAATTTAAAGAATCGTATATTAACGCTAAGCAGGGCGATATTGAAATTATTCAGAGCCCGGTAGGCATGCCAGGTCGAGCTGTTCGTAATGACTTCCTTGACAAGGTTCGCAATGGACTCAAAAAGCCTCTTAAGTGCCCCTTCCACTGTATTAAAACCTGCGATGTAACCAAAAGTCCGTACTGCATTATTACCGCTCTTTTTAACGCCTACAAGGGCAATATGAAGGGTGGCTATGCCTTTGCGGGTGCAAATGCGTACCTATCGGAAAAAATATCGACTGTTAAGGAAGTTTTTAGCGAGTTAAAATCTGGTTTACATGAATCAGTAAAGGCATTTGAAGAGAAGTTGAAAAGCTAAGCGTCTATATTTATTGATATTAACCCCAATTATTCAGATGACTAATGCGGGTTAGAAATCAGGGGTTGCGTAGGCTAATACCAATGGCTAAAGGTCAGTAAATTAGAAGATGGACGGTATTTATATACTAACCATTTTCCTTTTACGTTGCGAAAAGCTAGCTATCTCTTTATAGCCAAGTGCTTTTAGTGCCGAGATGGCGACATCGAAAAATTGCCCCACATTTTGCTCAACATGCGCATCGGAACCCAGCGTAACGGGAACCTTGTAATGTGCCAGCCTTTCGAGAAACTGCGCCGAAGGGTAAAACTCCTCACAGGGTTTTATTTTCCCGCTGGTATTAACCTCAATAACAACATCGGACTCCTTAAATACTTTTGCTGTTTGGTCGTATAGTTCATCAAGATTAAAGGATGGATAGTACGCAAACTTTTTGGCCAGGTCGCAATGCCCAATAATATCGAAGAGTTTTGATTTTGCCGACTGCTGAACAAGTCTAAAGTACTGCTGGTAGAACCTATCAATATCCATAGCATCGTAGGGTGCTATATCGGAGTCGAAGTTCCAATCATCAATAAAATGCACCGAACCAATGGCATAATCTAGGGGCATGCTCTGCAAAACCTGCTGAATGGATTTTTCCATATCAGGAAAATAGTCCATTTCAACACCCAGCTTTACCGATACGCCCTTGGTGTCGGCATCCTTTAGCGCCCTAACCCTACTCACCATATCATCAATACGATCAACGGGTAAAGCCCAATCAATGGGTTTAACGCTAACATGATCCGAAAAACCAATCTCACTAAATCCTCTGAATATGGCCGACTGCAAAATTTGCTCATGGGTATCGCGCCCATCGGAAAGGAATGTATGTGTGTGGTAATCTATTAGCATAATAAAAAATTTAAGAATTATTCAGCCATTATCAACAAGATAACAACAAGTAAAGTATCGCACCCTGCCACGACCTAACCCCAATTATTCATTCGAATAATTGCTGTCTCCGACAACGACTAAGTTTCACAACCAATTTTGTTACCCAAAGTCGGGGTAACCCGCATTTACATTCACCGTTAACAAGATTGATGAATAATGCGGGCTAAAAGGTCGTGTAGTCAGAATCAACCCCTCCCTTTGTTTTACCTTCATCGTGAAGTACATACTTAAAACCTTTGCTATCTTTATGCATGGGCTGATGTTTTTGCGCCTTAACAGCTGGCTTACTTACCTTCGCCTCAGGCTGAACGCTACTTAAGGAGGGCTTACTAACATTGCTATCATTTTCTGAAACTTTAAAAAACGATATGGTTTCAACCAACCTGTCGGAATTGGTCTTAACCTCCTGAGCACTAGCTGCCAGTTCCTGACTCATGGATGCATTATCCTGAACGATTTTATTTAGGCTCTGAGTAGCGCTATTTACCTGATCGGCTCCTGAGGTTTGCTCAATGCTAGCCAAAGAGATTTCCTGTATAAGTTTTAGGTTATCCTTAACCTTAGGGATAACCGCTGTCAACTTCCCATGGGCATCGTTTGAAGCTTCACGGAGTGTATTGGCCATGGTCTCAATATCCTGCGCCGATGAGGCTGAGCGTTCGGCAAGTTTTCGAACCTCGGCAGCCACTACAGCAAACCCTTTACCATGCTCGCCAGCACGTGCTGCCTCAACAGCTGCATTTAGAGCCAGTATATTGGTTTGGAATGCAATGTCGCGAATAATAACAATTTTTTCGGTGATGTTATTCACCTGCTCTAGCGCGCTATTGGCAGCTTCGACCCCCTGCACAACACCCGTTTCGGTTTCGACTGCAACCTTTTCGGCAAGCTTAGCATTCTCAGATGTTTGATCGATATTGGCCGCCATCTCCTCCATACTCGACGAAATTTCTTCGGTTGATGATGCCTGATTACTAGCACTCTCGGATATCTGCTGGCTGCTTGTGGTAAATAGTATGCTCGCATCAGCAATACCCTGCGAACCCTGAATAATATTTTGGGTAATACCCTTTAGCACATCGCCCATACTATTAAGACTTCGAGCCAAATCACCTATTTCATCGGCTTTAACGAGTAAATCGTTATCAAAGCCAACGGTAAGATCACCCGATGAAATCGTTTCGCTAAATTGCAAACCTCTTTGTAGGTTGCCAATTAATTTTCTGCTGAAAATAAAAGATGCCGTGACCGAAGCGCCTATCAAAACAACTAGGGCTACAACAATATACAGGATATTTTTGCTACGTTGCTCATTAAACATTAGGGTGGTATCTGAAATTATGGTATCGAGATTCTGCTTTAAATCCTCTGCCACCTTTTGGATACTACCATAAATCTTACTGCCCTCTTGCATTGCATTCCAATAATCGTTACCAAGCGAAATATAATTACCAACCATACCGCTTAAATTTTCATCGTCAATACTGCTTGCAATGATATTCGACCTATCATGCCATGCATTAAAATCTACAGTTTTTGTTGACATAAGAAACCGTTGACCCAAAAGCTGCATTTCGTATGCCTGGTGCGTAAATTCGGGGTATTCTGAATTAATGCGGCTTGTGATGTGTTTGGTTTGGGATAAAATTTGGTCTTTACGCAAAAAAATTGCACTCAGCAACTCTAAACTTTTCTTATACTCTTCTGTTTCTAAAAGCATCTGGTCAATTATCTCCACATTCTTTTTTTCGATGGAATTTTCCTTACAATTGGCCAGAATCGTTTCAATCGTTTTTACGCTCTTATCGAGCTGAACAAGGGTATTGGCATCGGGGTTTAGAGTGTAGAGCAATAAATTATTATCAACAGAAATTTTTGCCTTATCAGCCAAATGAAGATCTAGGACATTGGCTCTTAGGTTGTTAATCTGATTAAAGCTCAGAAGTGTAGCACCGGCTGCCAGTAGAGTAATAATCGACAAAGAGGTGAATAACAGCGCTAGTTTGGTTTTGATTTTAAGGTTTAATAGATTCATGTCCGAAAAGTTTTAGTTTGGATTAAAAACTCCCATAATGGTGTTTTAAATTTAGGTATTTAACTATCGTTATGCAAATTAACATGGCAAAATATGCCTTTAAGTTGGGGTAGCTAACAGATTTGCGACCACATTTTTTGTGCTTCTTACTTGGTAGTTCACTGTAAATATTCTTCGTGAAAAAATTTAATAGGGCGAATGCAAGCAATGTTGGCAACAAATTAATCATCACAACCCAATGCCGTTAAGAATTTAACCCGCATTATTCATCAATTTGATATAAAGATGAATGCGAATGCGGGCTATCCCGACCTAGTTGAACCCGATTTCGGGAAACAAAATTGGTTATGAGGCCTATTTGCTTTTGGATACAGCAATTATTCGAACGAATAATTGGGGTTAAATCAGAGCCTTTCTGTGGGGTTGGATACAAAAACTTTTCTTGTACATCAACAAGTGAACAAAAAATTGTATTAACTCCATAAATCATCGGGCCAAGCTATAAATAAAAACCTATAACTTCATGTCGATGAAAAGGCGTACATTTTGTAAAGAAAAAGTTTTATATGGCTTCTTAGCAACTTCTACTGTGTCGAGTTTAGATTCAAATCCCCTAATGCGGTTCAGCTGCGCTGTATATATAATAAAATCGAATTTATTTTTACTTGTTGAGACGCACAGCCGTGCGTCTCAACAAAAAATATATAGCGGCTAGAATGAGAAGCCCACAACAATATCTAGCCTTGTTGTTTTAGCTAGGAAACTGTACTCTGATGGTGTGGCATAAGAGTTTTTAATTGTCATATCCTTCTTTGTTCCAAAGCTGATATCAAACCCAACATAAAAGGGGTTATTGCGCACAAAAACGCCAGCCGAGCTGCGAAGCATAGCTGCCCAGCCTATATACTCATCCTCATCGTTATTACTATAAGCATAGGTATAGGTACGTTCGAAATCAAATACAGTGGGAAGTAGATTAAATTTTACACCCATAATCAAATTATCCTTGGGGTTGTAGCTGTAGGTTAAGCCCAGCCCAGCCGAGATTGTTCCTGCTAAGGAGGATATATCAACTGAAGCAGTAGAGTATGTTTTAGGCAGCTGATACACAATATCCAGGTAGGTTACCTCCATACCTAGCCTCGATTTTTGGGAGATGTTAAGGTTGTTAAAATAGAAACCCTGACCAATCGTGACACCTATACCTAGCCCAACATTCATGGGATCGTAGCCCGGAGTAGCATTTTTAATTATATCGCCAAACTGACCCAGCGGCTTAGAAAAATGAAGATGCACGTTGGTGTATTTCTTAAACACATTGTTTGAGGGTTTGGGTTTTTCCGTATTTACTTGTCCACCCGTTATTTGCGCTTGTAACGATAGGGCTACAGCGGATAAAAAAAGTATTGTTATAATTTTTTTCATGGGTATGCTAGTTTAGGGTATTATTCAAATCCATTTTCCAAACATTGTACTTCCCCTGCTTATTTCCGCGCTGGGATAGAAAGAATATTGACTTTCCGTCGGGAGCCCAAACGGGCGACACATCGTGCCCACCGTGAAACGTAAGCTGCGTCAGTCTGGTGCCATCAACATTTACTACGAACAAATCGAGGTTCTGAGGTTTGGTCTTGTCGCCTTCGGTTGTGCCAACGCATACTATACGTTTCCCATCGGGCGAAATTTGAGGGCTTGAGTACCCTTTTTTGGGGTCGTTAAGAATAAGTGTTTCCGACCCCTTACGAATATTAATCATCCAAATTTCACCCCTATTACCCTCGCGGCTGTTGCGGGTAACAATTAGGTCCTCGCCATTGGGCGCAAGGTTGGGAGTAAAACCCTCGGTGTATTGGGTTGCCAGCGATGTTTCAATATTATAGCTCCAAATAAAGTATCGGCTACCCTCCGATTTGGTGTAAAAAACCGTTTCGCCATCGGGGCCGAATGATGGCGATAGCTCGGCAGCGGGGCTGTTAACCAGCTGCTGAGTTGCTACCCCCTCGGTAGCATTAATCATAAAAATATTATCGTTACCCGATTTCCGCTCGGTAAACGCAATATACTTACCATCGGGCGAGTAGCTCATATCCATAATATTACGGTTGAATGTACGCTGAACGGTTGCTCGTCCACCACTAATATTTTTCAGGTAAAGGTTATTAAACTCGTTATCCGATGCGATATAGGCGACTTTCTCACCATCGGGCGAAACCGCAATTAGTGGTGGTGCATACCATCTAATTATCTTGGTTTCCGAGTCTATACCCACCCAGGGGTGAAGCACCCGTTCATCGTCGCGTGTATATTGTGTTAATGTTAAGCTTCCCTCTTCAGGAACTGCTACCACCATGTAGTTTACCAGTACCCTTGGCGAGCAGGCAAAGCTTAGCATCAAAATTAGTGCTACCCAAATTTTTCCTTTCATAATAATATGTATTAGTTGTAGAAAGTGTAATATATATATCGATTTAGTGTGATAACGAGCAAAAGGTACACTTTTAAACTGGAGGTATAATCATTTTCTACTCGTTTTATATCGCTAAAATAGAAATGAAGAAAGAATAAAACAAGGCTTCATTAATTTTTATTGATGTATAAGTAGATTTTATTGATAAGTAAACATGTGCGGCTGATAAATAACAGAGGTTTTATTTATTTTGATGTGTTTTAAAGTTTTGCCCTTGTTTTCCATTATTCACATTATGTTTATCACATCGTTTACCTATCTTTGGCCATTATATTTGATATAAAATACATGAATAAAAAAATATTTGCAAGAAGTATTTTCCTGCTTTTTTTGTTTCTCTCTCTTGGCATAAATAGCACAAGCGCAGGAGTACAAACCCGTAAAGATTCCATTAAAAAAAATTTTTCCTCCCTAAAAGGTGAGGCTCGTTTACAGGCATTAATGGATATTTACACCCTTATTTCCATGGGTGATGATTTTCATGGAGAACTTGCAGCACTTGAAGATTTACGCACCGAGGCTGCTCGGCAAGGCAATGCCGATTTTGAAGGGCAGGCTCGTGTAAAGCAAGTTTTTTGCTTCTACAATTACAATAAGCTCGATAGTCTTGAAAAGGTATTGCCAAACCATCTAAAGTTTATGGCACAGCACGAGCAATGGGATTACTACTACAACAGCTGGGAGGCTAAAATTGAGAGCTTGCTGTATGCCGATAGAACCCAAACCGCACTAAAGGAGACCCAGCTTATGTACGCCGATGCCAAAACTCGTAACAACAATTACGGTTTGGGCGTGTCGGCTCACTCGCTTGGCATAATATACCAAACGCTGCAGCGTTACGAGTTGGCCATAGAATCGTTTAATGAGGCAGTTGAGCGGCTAACCAAGGAGGAGGATATTAGCCTGCTACTGAGTACCTACAACGTTTTATGCGAAACGCTCGATGCCAAACAAGAATATACCCAAATGCTCGCCGTGGCTGAGCAGTGGAAGACCACTATTGACGATTACAAACGCGGAGCCGAAGAGCGTGGTATAACGCCTATGCTCAACGGACGCTATATGTACTGCTACTTGGCCCTTACCGTTGCTCACTTTCAAACAGGTAACACCGCCCAAGCAGAGCAGTATATGGATATTGCTGAGAAGCTTGCCAAAGGACGTGGTATGATATCACAATTTAAGCTGCTGCATATTCAAACTCGATTTTATGAGCATTTAGGAGATTATGATAAAGCCATTGCTTGCGCCGATACAAACTACCAAAGGGTAATTGATTTTGGCGATAGTGTAAGCGCGCTAACCGTGCTGGAAAACAAAGCCCGCATACTGCGTAAAGCTGGTAAAGGGATTGAAGCCGCTCTTGTGTACGAGCATGTAATGGCAGCTAAAGATTCGCTTCGCAACCTCGATATGGCTGCCCAGCTAGACGAGCTGCGCACTATATATGAAGTGGACCAATTGATACTAGAAAAGAAAATTTCAAAATCACAGGTAACTATTTTATTACTAGTAAGCCTCTCTTTAGTCTTGTTACTTATAGGGTACATATTTTATTCCATCCGATTAAACCGCAAGAACAGGGTTCTGTACGAAAAAATCAGAAGAGCTCAACAAGCCGAAAGTCAGGTTGAGAAAGTTCTTGAGCGTGTTCCAGAAAACGAATTAAGTAAGGAGCAAACACTTTTCCGTGAGCTCAACAGGCTGCTTACCGAGAAAAAATGTTTTACCGACCATAAGCTAGGTCGCAAGGAACTCTCCGAGTTGCTGGGAACCAATGCCACCTACCTGGGCATTGCCATTAAGGAGTGTGCAAAGGGAATGACTATTACCGAATATATTAATAGAATTAGGTTAATGCACGCTGGTAATTTGCTTATTGAGGCTCCACAGCTTCCAGTTGATGTTGTTGGCGAAGAGTCGGGATTTAATTCCCGCTCTACCTACTATCGTCTTTTCCGCAACTACTACGGTATGTCGCCCACCGAATTCCGCAATATATCCAAGCAGAAGAGCAAAAAAATTATATCGTAAGTCGCCGCTGCCGCACGATTATATCGTGTGGCTTTACTACTATTAGTCCTTTCTTTTCTTGGTTACCACACGACAGAGTCGTGCGGTAGCACCAGCGATAATACAAAACACTAAAGTTTTATCGTACCGCCGCTGCCACACAATTTTATCGTGTGGCTTAAGTACTAATAACCCTCCCTTTTCTTGGTTACCACACTATGCAACCGAGGACGAAGGACGAGCTCAGCGTAGCTAACCGAGGACAAAGGACGAGCTCAGCGAAGCTAATCGTGCGGTAGCGGAGTGCGTACATATTTATATACCAACTCACACAGAATGTTAGTGAACATGAATAATAACTAAAGCTCATACTAGAGTTTTGAGACTCCAAGATAAGCAGTTTTACTATCCCTTAGGATGCTGAAAATTATAATTTCTCCTGAATCATTTTTACTAATACTATAAGGGGCTATCTTGAGTGTATTAAATTCTCCAGGAAAAACTTTTATTAATTTAGTATTGCTTGTTCCAAGAGATGTTTCAGAAATATAGTAATAATCCTCGTCAAAAAGAATACTATAGACCAAATCATCTTTTACTAAGAAATCTACGATTCTCTTATTCAATTCCGACCCCAATTTTGTAAAATACTCCAGAGAGAGTTCTTGTAATTTAATGGAATCTTCAGGGAGACGCCAAGCTTCAAAAACTGATGTTATCTCGCTATTCTCTTTCAATTGTGACGATAATGTGTGTAGTTGGCCAATATAGCTGTCCATCAAATGCAAATTACCATCTTCACCTTTTTTTATTATTGGTTTAAAAAAGAAATAACCGGTTTTATGCTGTTTGTGCCAAGCAGGGAGTGATCCTACTGTTGAAACAAAGTTGCCATTGAGGTCGAACATATTCATTGCAGGAGCTTGTTGATAAAATATTTCATTAAATGGGTCGTTGCTATCACTATCAGGAGCATCTGCTGACCCCGTTAGGGGCCATCCTGCTTTTACCGTTAGGTATACTGAATCCCCTATAGCAAAAAAATCTGTGTGGCTAAACCCTTTAACCTGTTCCATGATCTCATCTTCAAAATCCACTATGTTCCATTCGTCATTATTTTGATCAGCATCCACTGGACGATAAAATATTATGGGCTTATTTTTATAGCCTATTTTTTCATTTTCTTTATCTTCCCAGAATAAATGAGGTAATGATGCAGTGCTGGAGATTCTTTCACTGCTTACTATTGATTTGAGAAACATAGTATGCAAAACATTGGTACCCTCTAGGTAATCTACAAGCATAGAGGGTATATCGTCCTCAATAAACAATCTGTCGTTAATAGAGGAATCAGGTATGATGGTGTTGATTTTAAAAACTGAATCTTTCAATATATAATGGATTGATTTACTGGTGAGGTGATCATCAATTGTCATGTGTTGCATATTATCAGAAATGGAAAAATTCATAATTTCAGATAAAATAAATTTGGATTGGTCAATGAGGTACTGTTTAAAGCTAATCATAAACTCAGGCTCAAAATCAATATTTGGATAATCCTTTAAGGATACTGACAATTGAAGACCAGTACCTTTACTTTTTAAGTTTGATTTTTCGGATTTTTCGTCTAATAAAAAACTGCTGACTTTATGTTGTGGTTTCTCAATGGCTTTTAAATAGGATTCAGAGGTTTCCTCTTTGTAATGTAAACCAAGTAAAGCATCCGATTTTAATAAAACACCACTTTTAGTACAAAACTTCATTAGGTACGGAACCTGAATACTTTTGGATGAAAATCGGAAATTATCAAAAAAATCATCGTTGGGATCAAGTACAAAAATCTTTGAAGCACCATAATCCTTTTCTTTAAGATATTCCAATGCTGCAAGTTTATAAGAATAAACAACTATCAGTAAGGTTTCCGCATCACTACTTTTACGGGATATATCTTTAAAAAATGGAGCTATTGCCCCTTCGCATCTCGGACAGCCGCCAAGTGGGAGAAGAACAGCATACAGGTCACCTGCTGGAATATCGTGATTGCTGAACCAATCGCTCAAATTTAACTCTGTTTCATTAAGTTGTACCACTTGATGAAGCGCATGCTGCTGTGTGAACGCATTGATGGCAAGTAATGACATGACTAAACATGAAATTGTTCTTTTCATTGTACATGTTTTTTAGTTATTACAGAAATGCTTAATCAAGGCTGCTGTACTTCTTATTTATCAGAAGTACAGCAGACTTTCGAGACCTATTTGAAAATTATATCATCACCAAATATAAACGGAGGCGCATGATTTTTATGAAATTTATTAGTGTTTATTTCACTCACTTGTAATAATTTTGTCATGGTCTCATTGCCATCGGCATCATAAAGCGTGACTGTAGCAAAAGGAGGTTCACTAGCATCACTTTTAAAAATGTGGTCCCATACCTCTTGCAAGGTAACAGAAATAGTAGCGCACTTATTGAATGCAAAGCCAGGGCATATCTTAACTTTACCATCAACAACTTCAGCACCTGCCCTTCCGTAAACAGGAATGTTTATACTGTAAGAGTAATTTGCAACAAACGCAAGCAAGAATACCAAGAGATATTTTCTCATTATTGATAATTCAGATTTTTTCATCGTTCAATTAATTTAATTTGAATAGACTCGCCTTGAATAAAATGTGTATCAGAGGTTTTGTTGGATATTATAAGAACACAAACATCATCTTTGTCAATTGTAATGACCTTACCATCAGCTCCTCTTATTTTTATCTCCTGCAGGTTAACTGATAGGGTTGCGCATGCGTCAGTACTTTGTTCAGGGCAAACTTGAACAGTACCTTCCCCATAAATAACACCACCTTTACCATAAACTGTTAATTCTGCAGCTTCGGTTGTATGAGCTATATGAAATGTAATAGCCATAATAGCTATAGTTGCTATGTTTTTGATTATTTTCTTCGTTTCTTTGATTGTTTTTATTTGCACAATTAATATTAGAGGTTGTGTTAGAGAATAAAACTAACATCTATTAAGCACATGTTATTAGTGCATTATGAACTTATTTGGAGTTAATATCATGTTTTATCCGGAATTTGCTGAACTTTTAAACTACAATTATCTGCTGTTCTACAAACTCTTATAGCAGAACTTCATTAGAATGGTTTGTTGAAAAGGTTGTACATAACTTGCAATTGCAAGAATTGTACAACCACGCCTCAGTCAAACTTATTCTTCCCTAATTTAAAGATATATTTTGTTGTGCAATACGGCACAAACTGTCTATCAAATAAAAGTGTGCTATAAAACTCATGGTAATACCCACAACAAAGGCTTCTAGCGGGGCAATACCAACACATCCCTGCCTTTTCGGGGTGGGGGTAAAAGCGTAATAATCAGGGTGGTATAGTAGGCATGCCAGATGTGTACGCTTAAAAGTACACAGCCTAAAGATTACGGTTAGAATTGAACTAAAAAAACGGTATAATTTCATAAACTGGCATTTACTACACAAGTATAAATGAAATTTAGATAATATACAAAATTGTTTTGCAGTAATTAACTCAAGGTGCTATTTAAAATAATGTTCTCGAAATCGCATAACCAAAAATGAATATGTCTACTTTCAATAAGAACCCAAGCTCTTTCACAGCGTGGATTTTCTTTGGAAGAAAATAGGATATTCCACTAAAGGTTGTCTCGATTCTTTTTCTCATTGATGTTATCAAATAGTCCACATATGGCTCGTGCTTTTTTGTTGAGTTTGACTTCCTTTGTACCAGTAAGTCAATATCTTCGGCGTCTTTCAGCATTTGCTCAATGGAGTAGTTTGTGTAAGCACTATCAGCATATACGATACTTTCTGGTGGTAAAAGTAAAGGCATTTGTTTCAAAGCATTTGAGTCATGTCTGCTGCTAGGAAGGAAGGTGTATTCAACTGGTATCCCATCAGCAGTCCATAGCAAATGGATATTGTAACCATAGAAGTATCTCCTCATGGATGCCTTTTTACCACGGTAAACTGCCCCTTGGATTAGTTTTGAATTCGCGATCCGAATATTGTCCCTCCCCGCTGCCGCACGACTTTGTCGTATGGCTTTAGTACTATTAGCCCTTTATTTTCTTCGTTCCCACGCAACAAACCCATACAGAAGCACCACCCCAAAATAAAATAGCTAAAAAAACACCCCTGCAACCCATTTTATATCAAGCAATTACTCCAGTGGGACTAAATATATCGCCAGTGGGACATGGATTTATGAATTAAACGGTACACTTGCGGCATAATTTATCTTCATGAAAAACAAAATTTTTACACAAACCAAAAATTTAGAAAATCCCACCGCATTAAGCTGGGTTTATATTCTATATAATATTAAATCGCAAGAGATAAATATTGGATTATCCTTTAATCTGCTTAATCGATTTAGCAATCTTGATCGGATAGAAAAGCTGGTTTACTACCGAAGCTTTAGCAACCCATTCGATGCGTTGGCGCACAAATTCCTTTTGGAGAGTATCTCGGGAAAATCGATAATGCACAACATTAAACAGACAAACCCAACACTAAGTAGTTTAACATATGAAATCAGTAATTAACATGGCTTATGATAACATTTTTTTGTTACCGCACACCCTTTTCTTCCCTAAAGGAACAGCGCGCAGCCCCTCCCCTTTAGGGGATCGAGAGGTTTTTAAACATTCCACTTTCCACTTTATGAACTTTCTAACTAATATCAACTTAATTTAATAAACTAAAACAATTATGAACAAACTTTTTCTTTTTCTGGCAATGTTCCTCATTGCTCAAATCCCTTTAAACCTGTTCGCGCAGAACCTGAGCGAGGGCTTCGAGGATGAACTATTCCCGCCCGAGGGCTGGACGGTTATTAATAAGGGTGATTCCAAAGGCTGGGAAAGAACCACAAACTACATCTATACAATTAATGGAGATGCCTCAGCTTGTATTCACGCTAGCGAAGCTGCGCACAATGATTGGCTAATTACACCCCTTCTTGCTCCTACGGAAGGGAATTATACAATCTCTTTTTATGCGAAGAATTACGCTATCGTCAGAAACATTTTTAACGTCAAGCTATCCACTACTGGCACTGCAGAAGAGGACTTTACTGTGGTATTGGCAGAAAACATTAATCCGCCTAGAGTGGCAACAAAATATGAATATGACCTGTCGGCGTATAATGGACAAAAGGTATATGTTGCTATACAGGATGTTTCAACCATTCAATTAAACTTAATCATAGATGATTTTGCCGGTCCTTCGGTCTTTTCACCTGCCTTAGATGCTGGAATCGCATCTATTGAGAACACAGCAGGCTATGTTAGCAATCACGATATAGTGGTAACATTGATGAATTATGGCACTACGGATTTAACAGCGTGTGATATCAATTATTCAATCAATGGGAGCACCCCATCTACATACACCTGGACAGGCACGCTTGCCAAGAATACCAGTGAGCAGGTAACTATTGCCACGGACTACGATTTCACTACCCAAGGCGATTATATTATTGAAGCAACTGTTGTTCTTGAAGGAGATCAGCATCTTGGTAACAATACACGGTCGAAAACAGTTGCCTATTCTAATCCACTGCCGCTTCCTTATTTTGAAGGTTTCGAGGAGGCACATGTGAACGGTAATGCCATCACCGGTTGGTCGCAACAGTCAATAAAGGGCAACGGTTTCTGGACTGCTAACAATACAAATACCAGTAACAATAGGACACCGCATACGGGCAATTGGAACGCATACTTAAGGTATGCGAATACGGATTGGATGTTTACCCCAAAAGCGATACTTTTAAAAGCGGATAAAACCTATGGGTTTTCCATGTACGCCAGGCAGAACCACTCAGAGGAGGCTGCCATTACCGTTGCTTATGGTACGGAACCTCACGACGGTGCTATGGTAAATACGATTGTCCCCACAACGGCGATTATCAACGGCGATTACCAGAAAATTATAGCAGCATTTAGTCCTGCTGAAACAGGTTTTTATTATATCGGTATAAAGGGTGATATTGGATATTCGCCTATGTATTTATCCATCGATGATATTTCCATACGTATCGTACACTCCCTAAACTATATCGCCGATGGCAATGGGACTATAACTGGAGAAGCGTTCCAAATAGTTGACCCTAGTGGTGATGGAACACCCGTTACTGCCGTGGCGAACGATCATTACCACTTTGTACAGTGGAGCGATGGCTCAACGGAGAACCCACGTACCGATGCCAATGTTAATGCCAATATTGAAGTTACGGCTGAGTTTGCCATAGATACCTATACCATTGGAGTAACATCGGGCGCAAATGGAGAAATAACTCCTGCAAGCGAGCAAACGGTTGAGCATGGGTCAAATGCCACCTTTGCCATTACCCCAAATACAGGTTTCTATATCGCTTCGGTTCTGGTGGACAGTGTAAGTGTTGGACTTCCAACTACATATACTTTTAGTAATATATCTGATAACCATACCATTAGCACTACTTTTAGCAATGCGGCGGCAACAACCCATGCAATTACAGCAACTGCTGGATTAAATGGATCAATTTCGCCAAGCGGCGTAGTTCCTGTGTTTGAAAACGGAGATATTACATTCACCATTACAGCCAATAAGTACCATAATATCAAGGATGTATTGGTTGATGGGGTAAGTGTTGGAAATGTTTCAACCTATACTTTTGAGAATGCTACAGCTGCGCATACAATTGAGGCAGAGTTTACTCCATTTGTCAATGCGCTGCATTTTGATGGAACAAACGACTATGTAGCCTTTCCTACAATGCCAACGACCATCGATCTATCGCAAGGATTTAGTTTTGCGGCTTGGGTTAAATGGGACGCATTTACTGGCAACGCTCGTATTATGGAAATAGGGAACGGAGCAAATGGTCACTCCGACGATATTCTCTTACGTACCGATAATGGGACAGGTAGGCTGTTGGCAGAAGTTGCAAACAACACTACTAACTATAGATTGGCAACCGATGGCGCAGTGGTTACTCCCAATGTATGGCATCATGTTGCCCTTACGCTCGATAACAACCATGGCACTATTTATATAGATGGCGTAGCAGTTAAAAGTGGCACACTTGCTACACCCCGAAATGTAGAAAGAGAAAACGTTAACTTGGGCAAGAGCAAATGGACTGGTGATAAGTACTTTAAGGGCAGAATGGACGAAGTTTCGTTTTGGAATAAAGCCCTTACAAAGAACGATATCCTACATAGTATGAAAACGGATATTACCGGCACTGAAACCGAGTTGTTTGGATATTACAAATTCAACCAAGGAATCAAGGACGGTAGTAATGCCGGTGAAACCTCGCTAAGCGATTCTTCAACCTTTAACCGTAACGGCGCATTGAAAAACTTTGCTCTAACAGGAGCCACCTCGAATTGGGTGGATGGTTACGATGCCACCATACAAACGCTTACTATTGAAACCGTTGCAAACGGAACGCTAAGTGCTATACCATCCGAAGGAATTGTTACCGGTAGCGAAATAGCAATTATCGTAACACCCGATTTAGGATCTACGCTAACCAGCATACAAGCCTACAAAACGGGTAGCACAAGCACCGTGGTTCGGATTAATGTGGATGCCGAAGGCAACCAGACCATCATTATGCCTGCATTTGATGTTACCCTTACGGCCGAGTTTACCATAAACACCTATACCCTAAACTACACGGCAGGTGCAAACGGCTCACTTATCGGTGAGACAACCCAAACTGTGAATTACGACACCAATGGAACTCCTGTTACCGCTGTGGCTGCCAATGGTTACCACTTTGTGCAATGGAGCGATGGTGTAACTGAAAATCCACGTACCGATGTCAATGTAATTGCTGATGTTGACGTTACCGCCGAGTTTGCCATAAATACATACACCATTGCCGCAACAGCGGGCGATAATGGAACAATAGCCCTCGTAACCAAGCAAACTTTTGAGCATGGTTCAAATGCTACTTTTGCCATTACCCCAAATGCAGGTTTCTTTATTGCATCGGTTCTGGTGGACAGTGTAAGTGTTGGACTACCCACTTCATATAGTTTTAAGGGGATTTCTGACAACCACACCATTAGTGCTACCTTTAGTAATGCAGCACCAACAACCCATGCTATTACAGCAACAGCTGGATTAAATGGTTCAATTTCGCCAAGCGGCGTTGTTCCAGTGGTTGAAAACGGCGATATTACATTCACCATTACAGCCAATAAGTACCATAATATCAAGGATGTTTTGGTTGATGGTGTAAGTGTTGGAAATGTTTCATCCTACACATTTGCAAATGCTACAGCTGTGCATACAATTGAGGCAGAGTTTACCCCATTTGTCAATGCGCTGCATTTTGATGGAATAAACGACTATGTAGCTATGCCCACGTTGCCAACTACCACCGACCTATCGCAAGGATTTAGTTTTGCTGCTTGGGTAAAATGGGACGCATTTACAGGCGATGCTCGTATTATGGAAATAGGGAATGGGGAAAATGTTATTTCCGATGATATTTACCTACGTATCGACAGAGGGACTGGTAAATTAGTGGCTCAAGTTGCTAACAATACAAGTTCCTCTAGATTATCAACTGATAATCAGGTTGTTGTTGCCAATATATGGTATCATGTTGCTTTAACAATTAATCCCATTGAAAGTAGTTCGAACAGCGATGTTACTATTTATGTAAATGGGGTATCCGTTAAAAATGGCACTGTTCCAACTCCCAATAATGTAGAGAGGGAAAACGTTTGGTTGGGCAAGAGCAAATGGAATGCCGATGTCTATTTCAAGGGCAGTATGGACGAAGTATCGTTTTGGAATAAAGCCCTTACAAAGAACGATATCCTAAATAGTATGAAAACGGATATTGCCGGTACTGAAACCGAGCTGTTTGGATACTACAAATTCAACCAGGGAATTAAGGGTGGTAATAATGGAGACGAAATCTCGTTAAGCGATCTTTCAACCTCAATCCGTAACGGCACGTTAAATAATTTTGCATTAACGGGAACCTCCTCGAACTGGGTGGATGGTTACGATGCCTCCATTCAAACGCTTACGGTTACACCGCCCGTTGCTAACGGAACGCTAAGTGCTACACCAACCGAAGGAATCGTTGCCGGTAGCGAAATTGCCATTACCACTACGCCCGAGTATGGTTACCATCTAGTTGTAGGGGGCTTAAAAGCTTACAAAACAGACGATGAAAGCGTTGTGGTTCGAATTAATGTGGATGCCGAAGGCAACCAGACCATCATCATGCCCGCATTTGACGTTACCCTTACGGCTGAGTTTGCCATAAACGCCTATACAGTAATTTATAATGCAGGTGCAAACGGTTCACTTACTGGTGAAACATCTCAAACTGTGAATCATGGTTCCGATGGAACGCCTGTTACCGCTGTGGCTAACGTTGGCTATCATTTTGTGCAGTGGAGCGATGACTATATTGGGAAAGGGAAGCATGGTTCAACCAGTAACCCACGTACCGATGTTAATGTAACCGAAAATCTTAGCTATACGGCTGAGTTTGCCATAAACACCTATACCATCACTGCAACATCGGGTGCAAATGGAGAAATCACCCCCGCAGGTGAGCAAACGGTTGAGTATGGTTCAAATCATACCTATACCATTACTCCAAGTGCAGGTTTCTATGTCTCATCGGTTTATGTTGATGGTATGAGTGTTGGAATTCGAAACACATATACCTTTAACAACATTACTAACAACCATACAATTAGCGCAACCTTTAGTACAACCCAGCCAACAACTATCGCCATTACGGCAAATGCTGGCTTAAATGGTTCAATATCTCCAAATGGAGAAATTCATGTTGTTCAGAACGAAAATATGACTTTCACCATTTTACCAGATTATGGATACAGCGTATCCGATGTTTTTGTTGATGGTGTTAGCGTAGGAAGTGTTTTAACTTACACCTTTGAGAACGTTGCAGCTACACATACAATTGCGGCTGAGTTTGCAGTTAGTACCTTTAATTTAAGTTACACTGCAGGCGCAAACGGCACATTAGAAGGTGAAGCAATCCAAACCGTGAATCATGGTACTGATGGAACCGCCGTTACCGCTGTGGCAAACGATGGCTACCATTTTGCACAGTGGAGCGATGGTGTAATTGACAACCCACGTACCGATGTAAGTGTAATTGCGGATATAACTGTTGTGGCTGAATTTGCTTTAACAATCAACGCCCTACATTTTGACGGAATAAACGACTATGTGGCTTTGCCCACAATGCCAACTTCCATCGACCTATCGCAAGGGTTTAGCTTTGCTGCTTGGGTGAAATGGGATGAGTTTACAGGTAATGCCCGTGTTATGGAAATAGGGTACAGTAGAGCATCTACGTATAATGATATACTCCTACGTACCCATGACGGGACGGGTAAATTAGTAGCTCAAATATCATATTTTTCTACCAACTATGAGTTTACAACCGATACCGAAGTAGTTACCGCCAATTCATGGTATCATGTTGCGTTAACAATCAATCCCATTGCCAATAGCACAAACAGTGATATTACTATTTATGTAAATGGCGTTCCTGTGAAAAACGACACGCTTCCTACTCCCGTAAATACAACAAGAGGAAACGTTTGGTTGGGTAAGAGTAAATTTTCTGCTGATCCATACTTCAAAGGCAGCATGGATGAGGTATCGTTCTGGAATAAAGCCCTTACAAACAACGAGGTCTTAAATAGTATGTTAATTGATATTGCCAACGAAGAAACAGGGCTGATTGGATACTACAAATTCAACCACGGAATACCGAATGGCAATAATAGTGGTGTAAGCACGCTAAGCGATTATTCAGCTTTAGGTCGCAACGGTACGTTAAGATACTTTTCTTTAACGGGAACCACCTCGAACTGGGTGGATGGTTACGACAACTCCATTCAAATTCTTACGACATCCGTTGCAAATGGAACAATAACTGCCACACCAACCGAGGGAATGATTGCAGGGAACGAAATAACATTTACCTATACACCCGACTTAGGTTACAGACTAACCGAAGGCAGCGTTAGAGCATACAAAACGGATGACGAAAGCGTTGAGGTTGTAATTAATGTTGACCCCGAAGGCAACCAGAGTTTCATTATGCCAGCATTTGGCGTAACCCTTACTGCTACGTTTTCCAATTTGTACACGCTTGCCTACACCACCGATGGCAATGGTTCAATCACAGGTGAAGCAACTCAAACTGTGGAGTACAATACCGATGGAACACCTGTAACCGCAGTGGCTAACGATGGATACCAATTTGCACAGTGGAGTGACAGCGTAACTGCCAATCCGCGTACCGATGTTAATATAACTGGAGATGTGACGTTTGAGGCACAGTTCGAAGGGTTGCCACAAGTGTTAACCATAGCCACCGTTCCAAACGGAACGCTAAGTGCTACACCAACTGAGGGTATCGTTTCTGGTAGCGAAATAATTATCACGGCAACGCCCGCATATGGTTACAATCTAACCCAGGGTAGCGTGCGCGCTTATAAAACGGACAACGAAAGCGTTGTTGTTGCTGTTAATGTTAATACCGATGGCAAGCCAACGATTACCATGCCTGCTTATGGCGTTACTATTACGGCCGAGTTTTCTTTAACGAACAATGCCCTCCATTTTGACGGAACAGACGACTACGTAGCCCTACCCGAGCTGTCAACTGACATCGACCTTTCACAAGGATTTAGCTTTGCGGCTTGGGTTAAATGGGATGAATTTACAGGCAATGCCCGTATTTTGGATATGGGGAATGGAGTAAATGGCCATTCCAATGATATAGTTCTACGTACCGTAGATGGAACAGGTGCACTTGAAGTTGAAATTGCAAGGAGCTCAAGTAACAGTAATTTGCGAACCGATGCCGCAGTGGTTACAACCAATACATGGTATCATGTTGCTATGACAATCAATCCCATGGCGAATACTACAAAAGGAGACGTCACTCTGTATATAAATGGTGTACCAGTTAAAAATCAGATTATTCATAATCCCCGAAATGTAGCAAGAGGCAATGTTTGGTTGGGCAAAAGCCATTGGAATGAGGATAAGTATTTCAAGGGCCGTATGGACGAAGTTTCGTTTTGGAATAAAACCCTTACAAAGAATGATATCGTAAATACAATGTTAACGAATGTTGCCAATGATGAAACCGAATTGTTTGGATACTACAAATTCAATCAAGGAGTAGTAAGTAGCAATAATAGCAGTGAAACCACGCTAAGCGATTCCTCTTCTTTAGGTCGTAATGGCACGTTAAACAACCTTGGTTTAACGGGAATTACTTCAAACTGGGTGTATGGATACAATACCTCCACTCAAACTCTTACCGTAGCAACCGTGGCAAACGGAACAATACATGCCACACCAGCCGAGGGAATGATTGCAGGAAACGAAATAACCATTACTGATACTCCCGACTTAGGCTACAGATTAGCCCAAGATAGCCTACGAGCTTATAAGACGAATGATGAAAGCGCTGTGGTCGCAATTAATTTTGATGCCGAAGGCAATAGAACATTCATTATGCCAGCATTTGGTGTTACCCTTACGGCTGCGTTTTCCAATATGTACACGATTAGCTACACGGCCGATGCCAATGGTTCAATCACAGGCGAAGCAACTCAAATTGTTGAGTACGGAACCGATGGAACATTAGTAACCGCAGTTGCTAACGATGGTTATCAATTTGCACAGTGGAGCGATGACGTAACGGCTAATCCACGGATCGATGTTAATATCACTGGAGATATGGCCATCGAAGCACAGTTCGAAGGGTTGCCCCAAGTGTTAACCATTGCCACCCTTGCCAACGGAATGCTAAGTACTACACCAAGCGAGGGAATTGTTACTGGTAGCGAAATAACCATTGTTGATACACCTGACGTAGGTTACAACCTAAGCGTGGATAGCTTGCGAGCTTATAAAACGGATGCCGACAGCGTTGTTGTTACCGTTAATGTTGATGCCGAAGGCAATCGAACCTTCATTATGCCTGCTTATGGCGTTACGCTTACGGGCGCATTTGAAATCAACACCTATACATTAAACTACACAGCAGGTGCAAATGGCTCACTCATAGGTGAAGCAATCCAGACTGTTAATCACGGCTCCGATGGAACCACCGTAACCGCTGTTGCTGATATAAATTACCACTTCGTACAGTGGAGCGATGGCGTAACTGCCAATCCTCGCACCGATTTGAATGTAATTGAGGATGTAGCTGTAGAGGCTGAATTTGCCATTAATAGCTACACGTTAACCTACACCTCTGGTGCAAACGGTTCTTTAGAAGGTAACGCAACCCAAACCGTGGATCATGGGACTGATGGAGCAGCCGTTACCGCCGTGGCGAACGATGGCTACCACTTCGCACAGTGGAGCGACGGGGTAACCGCTAACCCACGTACCGATGTGAATGTAATTGCTGATGTAACTGTTGTGGCACAGTTTGCCATCAACTCCTACACATTAACATACACAGCAGGTGCAAATGGCTCACTCATAGGTGAAGCAATCCAGACTGTTAATCACGGCTCCGATGGAACCACCGTAACCGCTGTTGCTGATATAAATTACCACTTCGCACAGTGGAGCGATGGCGTAACTGCCAATCCTCGCACCGATTTGAATGTAATTGAGGATGTAGCTGTAGAGGCTGAATTTGCCATTAACAGCTACACGTTAACCTACACCTCTGGTGCAAACGGTTCTTTAGAAGGCAACGCAACCCAAACCGTGGATCATGGGGCTGATGGAACCGCCGTTACCGCCGTGCCGAACGATGGCCACCACTTCGTACAGTGGAGCGACGGGGTAACCGCCAACCCACGTACCGATGTGAACGTAA
>JAQVYY010000001.1:75839-149533 GCA_028708425.1 Bacteroidales bacterium | reverse complement strand
GTTTACGATTAAAAGCTACACGCTTACCTACACCGCTGGTGTAAATGGTTCACTTGATGGTAACGCAACCCAAACCGTGGATCATGGGGCTGATGGAACCGCCGTTACCGCCGTGCCGAACGATGGCTACCACTTCGTACAGTGGAGCGACGGGGTAACCGCTAACCCACGTACCGATGTGAACGTAACCGCTGATGTTACCGTTGAGGCTGAGTTTGCCATCAATACCTATACCATTGCAGCAACAGCCGGCGAGAACGGAACAATTTCTCCCGCTGGTGAGCAAACCGTGGAGCACGGCTCATCGCTTCAGTTTACGTTTACTCCTGATGCCAATTTCCATGTTGCCTCGGTTCTTGTTGACGGGGTAAGCGTTGGCCTTTCTGCCACGTATACCTTTAGCAATATTCATGATAACCACACCATTAGCGTTACTTTTACCGAAACTGCACCAACAACACATGCAATTACTGCAACTGCGGGCGCAAATGGAACAATATCGCCAAGTGGTGAAGTTCAGATTGGCGAGGGCGAAGACATTACCTTTGCCATCGCAGCAAATAGTGGGTATAATATAAACGATGTTTCGGTTGATGGTGTAAGCGTTGGAAGCGTTCAAACCTATACGTTTGAGAACGTAACAGCGGATCATACGATTGAGGCTACGTTTACGATTAAAAGCTACACGCTTACCTACACCGCTGGTGTAAATGGTTCACTTGATGGTAACGCAACCCAAACCGTGGATCATGGGGCTGATGGAACCGCCGTTACCGCCGTGCCGAACGATGGCTACCACTTCGTACAGTGGAGCGACGGGGTAACCGCCAACCCACGTACCGATGCCAATGTAATTGCTGATGTTACGGTTACTGCTACATTTGAACCGTCGACCCAAGTGCTAACCTTAGCCAACGTTGCAAACGGAACGCTAAGCGCCACTCCAACCGAAGGAATTGTTACCGGCAGCGAAATAACCATAACCGTCGCACCAGATGCAGAATACAAGCTAACCGAAGGGAGCTTACAGGCGTATAAGACGGAAGACGAAAATGTTGCGGTTACAATCAATGAGGATACCAACGGCAACCTGACCCTCATCATGCCAGCATTTGACGTTACTGTTACTGCTGCATTTGAATCAACAACAGGGGTAAACGATGCAACCAACGACATCCTGAGCGTATACCCTAATCCAGCTAAAGGGCATGTGCATATTAAGGGGCTAACAACTCCGGTTTGGGTTGAGGTTTACAGCCTGACAGGGAAAAAGGTCATGGCCCAAACAGTACAACCTGAGGAGCCTTTGAATCTGAGCGGTATACTGGAGGGTGTATATATAGTAAGAATAAAAGGGCAAACCTTTAAGCTTTTGGTTAATAAGTAAGAAGTAGTTTATTGCGATCTTGAATTGAATGGCGGTGCGATACTCGTACCGCCATTTTTTTAACTTTTTTTGGATAACGTCGTTTATATAAACAGCATTCCAGCTATCGCTGCCGCACGGTTGGCCTCGCCGAGCTCGCCCTTCGCCATCGGGGAGGTGCGTTGAGCTCGCCAAAAAAAGCTCGGTTGCATCGTGTGGCTTACGTAATTTCTTTTTTTTGATCCCCACACTACAAAACCCATACAGAAGCACCACCCCAAAAATAAAATACCTAAAAAACACCCTTGTAACCCCTTTTATACCAAACAATTACGCCAGTGGGACAAAAAATATCGCCAGTGGGACATAGAATTAGGTATTAAATAGTACCCTTGCACCACCATTTACATTTATGGAAAACCAAATAGTTTCGCAAACCAAAAATTTAGAAAATCCCACCGCATTAAGCTGGGTTTATATTCTATTTAATTTAAAAACGCGAGAGATGAATATTGCATTATCCTTTAATCTGCTTAATCGATTTAGCAATTTTGATACGGCGCAAAAGCTTGTTTACTGCCGAAACTTCAGCAACCCATTCGATTCTTTGGCGCACAAATTCCTTTTGGGGAACATCTCAGTTGAATCGGTAATGCACAACATTAAACAGGAGAACCCAACCCTAAGAGATTTGAGCCTTCAGGCAGCCTTCTTTAATCTGTGCAGAGTAGCCGTATAAGCTCAAAACTTCTAAATAGATTGTTTGATAAAATAAACGCTGTGAATAATATAACAATGCAACTAACTTCTAACAATAGAGGGTGCCCCAATACAGAGAACTGCGCAGGGGATATGGAGTTGGGGTATATTTCGATAGATGATCTACCGCAACAAATATGGTATATGGTAAGCCCCTCAAAATATGGCTTGGTCAATAGGGCCCACGCCAATTTTTTGGGTGGCGAGGCCGCTGACGTAAGCCACAAGAGTCTGTACGAAGTGATGTTGGAAATGGATGCGGACGAAAGCTACCGCAACAACCTAAAGGTTTTTGAGAGCAAAAAATCTTTACAGTGCTATGAATGGATGGCAGGGCCAGATTCAATACCGCGTTACCTCTCCATTACCAAAACGCCTATGATTAACAGTAGGGGCGAGGTGTACTGTTTACTTTGCACCGCCCACGACATAACGGAACAAATACAAATAAAAGAACACCTTAAAAACATAGAGGAGAGCTACAAAGTTGTTGTAAATAATTCCAGCGACGCTTTGGTTATGCTAAGCAATAGTGGCAAGGTGCTTTACCTCATCAAACCCCGAAAGGATTTCCTTGGTTACAGCAGCGATAACGTGGTGGGCAAGTCATTGGCCCAGTTTGTACCGCCGCAGGAATTTGATGGTATTTGCAAAAAATTTAAGCAAGCTTTAAGTAATAAAGAGGCCGAAAAGTTTGAAGCCAAGCTGCTGCATAAAAATGGCGGGGAGGTATATGTAGAAATAGTGGCCGCAGCAGTTAAATACGAGGGTAAACCCGCTATCCATCTTACGATAAGCGATATCAGCGCCCGAAAAAAAATGTATGCCGAGCTACAGGTGGCCAAAGAAAAAGCAGAGGAAAACGACAGGCTAAAATCGGCTTTTCTGGCCAATATGAACCACGAGATACGCAGCCCTCTCAACAGCATCATAGGTTTTGCTTCCATCTTGCACCGGGAGTTGGACCTGCCATCGGAAGAGGTGAAGAACTATACCCAAATAATAAACAACAGCGGCAACCACCTATTAAAGCTCATCAATGATATTGTCCATATTTCCAGTTTGGATTCGGGGCATATAAAACCGGTGTATGAAGCTGCTTCGATAAACGATTTGCTGCACGAGTTATATCACATTTATAACCAGCAGATAAAAGATATGCAAAAGCCCATCCTATTGCACATGGATGAGGTGGACTGCAACAGGCGGGTAAGTACCGATATTACAAGGTTGCGGCAGATATTGGAGAACCTGCTGGGTAATGCCCTTAAGTTCACTGCCCGCGGAAGCATCAACTTTGGCTATTGCATCAAAGGCGACTACATAGAGTTTTTTGTGCGCGACACCGGGGTGGGTATCGAAGAGGGGCAGCAAAAACTTATTTTTGATCGTTTTGTGCAGGCCAACGCAAATACAGAGAAACTGTATGGAGGAACAGGCTTGGGTCTTTCGATAAACAAGAGCCTTGCACAATTGTTAGGAGGGGATATTTGGGTACGGTCCAAACCCAACGAAGGATCTACGTTTTATTTTACCATTAAGTACAATCCCTGTTAGTACATCGGCGTCCTTCTCAATACAAATGGGAGGGGGGAGAGCCGCCCAGGGTTTTGCATAACCCCCGCTGCCGCACGACTCTGTCGTGTGGCTTTAGTACTATTAGTCCTTTATTTTCTTCTTTCCCCCACTACAAACCCATACAGAAGCACCACGCCAAAATAAAATACCTAAAAAAATACCAAAAAACACCTTTGTAACCCATTTTATATCAAGCAATTACACCAGTGGGACTAAATTTATCGCCAGTGGGACATAGAATTAGGTATTAAATAGTACCCTTGCACCACAATTTACCTTTATGGAAAACCAAATAGTTTCGCAAACCAAAAATTTAGAAAATCCCGCTGCATTAAGCTGGGTTTATATTCTGTTTAATTTTAAAACGCGAGAGATGAATATTGCATTATCATTTAATCTATCCAAACAGCTGAGCAATTTTGACACGGCACAAAAGCTTGTTTACTACCGAAACTTCAGCAGCCCATTCGATGCGTTGGCGCACAAGTTTCTTTTGGAGAACCTTTCGTTTGAGTCGGTAATGCACAACATTAAACAGGAGAACCCAACCCTAAGCAACTTAACACCCGAAATCAATAATAAATGACAGTTATGCTAACACTTTTTTGGCACAGTGCACCCTTTGTTTTCATAAAGGGAACAGCGCGCAGCCCTTCCACTTTAAGGGACAGAGGGGTTAGGACGGAAACCTTTCAACTGTATAAACACTTCGATAAACTCAGTGCAACGCTTTATGAACTTTCAAACTTCAGATACTTTCACTCTCTAACATTATGAACTTTTAACTTTACATACTTTATAAACTCTTCACACTATGAAAAAAACAGTTCTACTCGTAGTCAGCTTATTGTTAGCAGTATGGCTGCAAGCGCAAGTTACACACACGGCAGATGTACCCACCGCAGGTACATTAAGCACGGTAGCCAGTAGCTACTTAACCACGGTAACCAACCTTACCGTTACAGGCACCATAGATGCCCGCGATTTTAAAACCATGCGCGACAACATGCCCCTTTTGGCAGTGTTGGACCTAAGCGGGGTAACAATAGCTGCCTATACAGGTCCCGATGGCACCCATCCTAGCGGTGGGCTATACCCCGAAAACGAAATACCTGGCAGGGCGTTTTATAAAAAAACAAGCTTAACAAGTTTTACCTATCCCTCGTCTGTTACGTCTATCGGGATCAGTGCTTTTGAAGATTGTTCAGGATTAACAGGCGAATTAACCATCCCTAATTCTGTTACTTCAATTGGTGGGGCTGCTTTTAGGGGCTGCTCAGGGTTCACAGGACAATTGACGCTTCCCACTTCAATTGTTACTCTTAATTACGCTGTTTTTAGAGGTTGTTCAGGTTTAACTGGCGACCTAACCATTCCTTCTACCGTTACTTCAATTGGAGAACAATCTTTTTATGGCTGTAGTGGTTTCACTGGCAATTTAACCATCCCCTCGTCCGTTACTTCTATTGGTGATATTGCTTTTGGTTATTGTACAGGATTTACGGGTAATTTAACCATCCCCTCTTCTGTTGAGTCTATAGGTCAAGGCGCTTTTACAAACTGTACAGGATTAACTGGCGGTTTAACCATCCCACCTTTAATTACTACTATTTACGACTATACATTTTATAATTGTTATAGTTTAACCGGCGACTTAATTATTCCTTCTTCTGTTACTTCTATTGGAAGCAATGCTTTTAGAGGTTGTACAGGATTCACAGGCGAATTAACCATCCCCTCGTCCGTTACTTCTATTGGAGAAAATGTTTTTAGAGGTTGTTCAGCATTAACTTCCATAGTAAGCTTAGCAACAACACCTGTTGATTTAAGCGCTTCATCGGGTGTTTTTGACAATGTAAACAAAACAAGCTGCACCCTTTATGTGCCAATTGGCTCAGCCGCATTGTATAGAGCTGCTAACCAATGGCAAGATTTTACCCATATTATTGAGGGCGATGGATTTTGGCTTTGGGCTACCGAGGCAAATATTGAAAAAGCTGCCAATAGCACGGCAAGTATAGCGGTTCACTCGGGTGTAACGTGGACAGCCACAAGCAACCAAGCGTGGCTTGCCGTAAGCCCAAGCAGCTCATCGGACCGAGATGCTACCCTTACGCTTACCGCCCAAGGAAACACAGGCATTGAACGCACAGCAACGGTAACCGTTTCGGCAGCTGGCGTGGCAAACCAAACCATTGCTGTTAATCAGGATGGGATTAAGGAACAGCTGTTAACCATTGCAAGCGTTGGAAATGGAACAGTAACCGCATCGCCCAGCTCGGCGATTGCAGCAGGAATGGAAATTACGCTATCCATTACCCCCAATGTGGGTTACCAGTTAAAAGAGGGCAGCTTAAATGCCCACAAAACGGGCGACGAAACCACCACCGTAACCGTTACCAACGGTAAGTTTACCATGCCCCAATTCGATGTAACCCTTAACGCCGAGTTTGTAGTAAATAGCTTGAGCGTTACCGTAAATGGTACAGATAATGTAAGCGGCACTTCTCTTGAAAATGCGCTTACTGGAATTAATTTAGCTACAATAGCCTCTTTGGAAATAACAGCCGGAGCTTTTAATACCGCCGATTGGCAATGGCTAAGAACGAAAAAAGGAAACCTCAACGTTCTTACCCACTTTACCATAACCGATGGAATTGGCAGCGTGGCAAGTATTCCGAATAGTAGTTTTGGAAATTCATACTTTAATATTGTGCTACAAGAAGTAAGCGTAGCAAAAGTTGAAAAAATAGGAGTTGGTACATTTTATGGCTGTTCTACTCTGGTCGCCGCCAACTTCCCACAGGCAACAAGTATAGGAGATGGAGCATTCTACAATTGTACTTCATTAGCTACTGCCAACATTCCACAGGCAACAAGTTTAGGTGGGTCTGCATTCTTGGATTGTTCTTCACTGCTTAGCGCCAACTTTCCAGAGGTAACAAGCATAGGAGATGATGCATTCTACAATTGCACTTCATTAGCTACCGCCAACATTCCACAGGTAACAAGCATAGGAAAGTCTGCATTCGAAGCTTGTTCTTCACTGCTTAGCGCTAACTTTCCACAGGCAATAAGCGTAGGTGAATTTGCATTTAATCAGTGCAATTCATTAGCCGAAGCCAACTTTCCCCAAGCAACAAGCATTGAGTCTAAAGCGTTCCAGTACTGCGCTTTAGTGAATGCTGACTTTCCCGAAGCAGTAAGTATAGGTGCTGCTGCATTCCTTGGTAATTCTACTCTATCTGTTGCCAATTTTCCTAAAATAACCATTATTCCGGATAATGCATTTAGAGAGACAGCGTTAGTGACTGCCAGTTTTCCCGAAGCAACAAGTATAGGGAGTAGTGCATTCACGGAATGCTCACTAACTAGTGTTAATTTCCCTAAAGCCATAAGTATAGGGAATAATGCATTTTCCAATAACACTTCACTAGTTACTGTAAATTTCCCCGAAGTTACAAGCATAGAAGAGTATGCATTTAGCCAATGCTATTCATTAACCAGTGCCACTTTTCCTAAAGCCATAAGTATAGGGGGTAGCGCATTCCAAAGATGCGCTTTGCTGGCTGCCAGTTTCCCCGAAGTTACAAGCATAGAAGAGTATGCATTTAGCCAATGCTATTCATTAACCAGTGCCACCTTTCCCAAAGCAACAAGTATAGGGCGTGTTGCATTCCAGAGTTGCGCTTTGCTTACTGCCAGTTTTCCCGAAGTTACAAGCATAGGGGATAATGCATTCGACAATTGCTCATCACTTAATATTTTATCACTTGGCGCAGAACCGCCAGCTGCTGGCACAGAGGCTTTTTATGGTTGCCCCGTAACCCGATATCTTGTTCTGATAGATGCCAATGGTAACGAGCTCTCGGGCGAAGCACTTACTACTGCGCGCAGTAATTTCAAGCTGGTTGAAGATGGCAATACGGGCGATAACCTGTGGCACGGCTGGATATTCGACCAAATAGTGTATGATATTACAGTTAATGACTTTGAAAATGGCAGCGTAGCTTCTAATGTAACCTTAGCCCCAAGCGGAGCTGAGATTACCCTAACCGTTACGCCACAGGCAGGCTATCAGTTAAAGCCCGAAACCTTAAAAGCCCATAAAACCGGCGATACGGAAACGTTCGTAACCATTGCCGATGGCAAGTTTACTATGCCAGCTTACAATGTAACGATTACTGCCGAGTTCGAGGCAATATTCAACCTTACCGTTGCAAGTATCAGCAATGGTTCGGTATTGGCTTCACCCAGTAGTAAAATTACCTTTGGCACGGAGGTTACGCTAACCTCTACAGCTGACTATGGATACAAGTTTGTAGCGGGTAGTTTAAAAGCCCACAAAACTGGCGATGAAAACGAATTGGTACAAATTACCGATGGTAAGTTCAGTATGCCCGCCTTTGATGTAACAGTAACTGCCGAGTTTGAAGAGACCATTTTAGATGTTACCATTAACGGTACTACTACCCTAAGCGGCAATACGCTCGAAAATAGCCTTAACGGGGTCGATTTATCCACAATTACCTCGTTGGAAGTAACAGGAGGCGATATTTTCCATATCGCTGATTGGATTTTTCTAAAAAATGTAAAAGATGACCTCGCATTTTTAACCCACTTTACCATAGCCAGCGGAGTGGGCAGCGTGGCAAATATTCCAGGTGCATACGATGAAGATCCATACTTTAATACCAACATTCAAGAAGTAAGCGTTGCAAAAGTTACAAAAGTTGGGTTTTCTGCATTCGATGGTTGCACTAATTTAACTGTCGCCAGCTTCCCTCAGCTAACAAGTGTAGATGACTATGCATTTTATAATTGTGCTTCACTAATCACACTAACCCTTGGTGCTACACCCCCAAGCTTTGTTGGTTCTGAAACGTTTTTTAATTGTCCCGAAACCCGCTACCTTATTTTGGTCGATGCCCAGGGCTCCGCGCTATCGGGTAACGCACTAAATGAGGCGCAAGATGCTTATGGAAATGATATTGGCACGGAAAGTAATTTATGGTACGGCTGGATATTCGACCAAATTGTGTATCGTATTACAGATGCGAGTGCCGAAAATGGTCGCATCCTTTCGAGCGTAGCACCCGGTGGTGCAGAAGTAACCCTAATGGTTTTACCCGATGCGGGCTATAAACAAGTAGATGGAACTTTAAAAGCCCACAAAACCAACAATGCCGAAATAGCAGTAGCACTTACCAACGGCACGTTTACTATGCCCGAATACGGTGTAACCGTTACCGCCCAATTTGAGGTGAACACCCTAAATGTAACCGTTAATGGCAACCTAAACGTAAGCGGCAATACGCTCGAAAATGCCCTTAACGAGACAGGCTTGGGTTTAGATGCGGTATCGACCATAGAGGTTACGGGCGGAGGTTTTTTTAATACCACCGACTGGCACTGGCTAAAAGCCAACAGGAATAACCTTACCGCCCTTACTCACTTTACCATTACTAGCGGAGTGGGCAGCGTGGCAAATATTCCTAATACCGACAGTTTCAATCCATACTTTAACGCTATGCTACAGGAAGTAAGCGTGGCCAAAGTTGCAAGCATAGGCGATGGAGCATTCTACCAGCATTCATCACTCTCTACTGCCAATTTTCCAGATGCAACGAGTGTAGGATATAGTGCGTTTTATGAGTGTTCTGAGCTATCTGTTGCCAATTTCCCCGAAGTAGTAAGTATAGGGGAAGAAGCTTTTGAAGATTGCATTTCACTATCTACTGACAACTTTCCAAAGGTAAAAAGCATAGGTAATAGAGCGTTCTATAGGTGTTCTTCACTATCTACTGTTAATTTCCCTGCAGCAGCAAGCATAGGTGATAGAGCGTTCTTCAGGTGTTCCTCACTATCTACTGTCAACTTTCCACAGGCAATAAGCATAGGAAATAGAGCGTTTTATTATTGTTCCTCACTATCCGCTACCAATTTCCCCGAAGTAGTAAGTATAGGAGCAGAAGCATTCGAAGATTGCTCTTCGTTAGTTAACGCTAACTTTCCTCAGGCAATAAGCATAGATAAAGAAGCATTCAGGGACTGCTCTTCATTAGCTACCGGCTATTTTCCTCAGGTAACGAGTATAGGTGTTAGAGCGTTCTACAAGTGCTCTTCATTAACTACTGTCAACTTTCCACAGGTAACGAGTATAGGAGATAGAGCGTTTTATGAGTGTTATAAACTACCTTCTGCCAACTTTCCCGAAGTAGAAAGCATAGGGGTAGATGCATTCTGGAATTGCACTTCACTAAGCACACTATCTCTTGGCACTACACCGCCAAGTGTTGGTTCTGATGCGTTTTACGAGTGCCCCGCACCGCGCTACCTTGTTTTGGCAGATGCAGAAGGCAATAGGCTCACAGGCGATGCGTTGACCAATGCTCGAATTGCGTATAAAGATGTTGATGATGGTGATATGACCGATAATTTATGGTACGACTGGGATTTTGCGCAAACAGTGTATCTGGTTACCGATAATTCTCAAAATGGCAATATCGTTCCAAGTTTTGCAGCAGCCCCAAGCGGTACAGAAATAAACCTAACGGTTACACCCAATGCTGAATATAAGTTAACAGTTGGATCTTTAGAAGCCCACAAAACCAACGATGCTGAAACAGTAGTAGTAATTACCGACGGTGCGTTTACTATGCCCGAGTACGATGTAACCGTTACCGCCCAATTTGAGGTAAAGACCTTAAATGTTACCGTTAACGGTATCAATTACCTAAGCGGCAGTTCGCTCGAAAACACCCTTGGTGGCACTATTTTATCTTCAATTATTACCTTGGAAGTTACAGGCGGAGATGTTTTTAATTCCACCGACTGGCACTGGCTAAAATCCAACAGGGATAACCTTTCCGCCCTTACCCATTTTACCATAACCGATGGGGTTGGCAGCGTGGCAAATATTCCGGATGCGCCCGATTATGTACCCTATTTTAGTGCTTCGCTAAAAGAAGTAAGCGTGGCAAAAGTCGAACGGATAGGAATTAGTGCATTCGATGCTTGCACTAATCTAACTACTGCCAATTTTCCCCAAGCAACAACCATAGTTAAATATGCATTCTATGATTGCTCTTCTCTATATACTGCCAACTTCCCCGAAGTAGCAAGTATAGGAGTAGAGGCATTCTACAATTGCACTTCACTAACCACGCTAACCCTTGGCTCTACGCCGCCAAGCATTGGTAATAACGTGTTTTACCAATGCCCCGCACCGCGCTACCTTATTTTGGCAGATGCAGAGGGCAACATGCTCACAGGCGATGCGTTGACCAATGCTCAAATTGCGTATAAAGATGTTGATGATGGTGATATGACCGATAATTTATGGTACGGTTGGGATTTTGCCCAAACAATGTATCTTGTTAGCCCTATTAGTCAGAATGGTAGCATTGTTCCAAGTTACGCAGCAGCGCCAAGTAATACAGAAGTAACCCTAACGGTTACACCCAATGTGGGCTATATGTTAATAGACGGAACTTTAGAAGCCCACAAAACCAACGATGCAACAACGCCCGTAACCATTACCGATGGCAAGTTTACGATGCCAGCCTACGATGTGACGGTTACCGCCCAGTTTGAGGGCTTACCACAAACACTAACGGTAGCAACTGTTGATAATGGCAGCATCACCGCATCGCCAAGCACGGATATTGTTACGGATACCGAAATAACGCTAACCGTTACACCCAGTGTGGGTTACCAACTAAAAGACGGAAGCCTAAACGCTTACAAAACAGATAATCAGAGCGTTTCCATCTCAATTATCGACAATAAGTTTTTTATGCCAGCTTATGGGGCAACGGTAACCGCCGAGTTTGAAGTTATTAAATACAATTTAACCTACACCGCAGGTGCTAACGGTTCTCTCACAGGCGAAACTGTTCAAACTGTGAATTATGGAACCGATGGAACAACCGTTACCGCTGTGCCTAACAATGGTTACCACTTCGTAAAATGGAGCGATGATGTAACTTCCAACCCACGTACCGATGTAAATGTAACTGCTGATGTTACCGTTGAGGCAGAGTTTGCCATCAACACCTACACATTAACTTACACCGCAGGTGCAAATGGAACGCTTACAGGCGAAACTGTTCAAACAGTGAATCATGGAACTGATGGAACAGCCGTTACAGCAGTTGCAAATACGGGTTACGACTTCGTACAATGGAGCGATGGCTCAACTGCCAACCCCCGTACAGATGTAAATGTAACTGGTGATGTAACCGTTGAGGCAGAGTTTGCCATCAATACCTACACGCTGACCTACACCGCAGGTGCAAATGGTTCACTTACAGGCGAAACTACTCAAACTGTTAATTACGGAACCGATGGAACAACTATAACAGCCGTTGCTGATATAAACTATCACTTTGTAAAATGGAGCGATGGCGTAACCACCAATCCACGTACCGAAGCCAATGTAGTTGCTGATGTAACCGTTGAGGCAGAGTTTGCCATCAATACCTACACGCTGACCTACACCGCAGGTGCAAATGGTTCACTTACAGGTGAATCAGTTCAAACTGTTAATTACGGAACCGATGGAACAGCCGTTACCGCTGTGCCTAACGATGGTTACCACTTTGTAAAATGGAGCGATGATGTAACTGCCAACCCACGTACCGATGCCAATGTAGTTGCTGATGTAACCGTTGAGGCAGAGTTTGCCATCAACACCTACACGCTGACCTACACCGCAGGTGCAAATGGTTCACTTACAGGTGAATCAGTTCAAACTGTGAATCACGGTTCCGATGCAAATCCTGTTACCGCTGTGCCTAACGCTGGTTACCACTTTGTGAAATGGAGCGATGATGTAACTGCCAACCCACGTACCGATGCCAATGTAGTTGCTGATGTAACCGTTGAGGCAGAGTTTGCCATTAATACCTATACCATTGCAGCAACAGCCGGCGAGAACGGAACAATTTCTCCCGCTGGTGAGCAAACCGTGGAGCACGGCTCATCGCTTCAGTTTACCTTTACTCCAGATGCCAATTTCCATGTTGCCTCGGTTCTTGTTGACGGGGTAAGCGTTGGCCTTTCTGCCACGTATACCTTTAGCAATATTCATGATAACCACACCATTAGCGTTACTTTTGCCGAAACCGAGCCAATTACTTTTGCCATTACAGCAACTGCGGGTGCAAATGGAACAATATCGCCAAGTGGTGAAGTTCAGATAGGCGAGGGCGAAGACATTACCTTTGCCATCGCAGCAGATCATGGGTTTAATATAAACGATGTTTCGGTTGATGGTGTAAGCGTTGGGAGCGTTCAAACCTACACGTTTGAGAACGTAACAGCGGATCATACGATTGAGGCTACGTTTACGATTAAAAGCTACACGCTTACCTTCGAACTAATTGATGCCGATGAAACACCGATAGCAGGTGCCACTATTACCATTAATGAGCTAGATTTAACCTCTGATAGCGACGGAAAAGCAGAGATTAGTCTTACTAATGGTAATTATCCCTATAGTATTTCTTTAGATGGTTACGAAGTGGTATCGGACGAGGTAATCATTAGTGATGAGGACCAAACCGTTAAGGTGAACATGGTAAAACTTGGGTTGGATGATAATTCGCTTTCACGTGTAAATGTGTATCCTAATCCATTTAGCAATAGGCTTGTGGTTAGCAACGCCGGTGACGTTAGCCGTATTGTGGTTAACAACCTTATGGGTCAACCAATACAGGTTCTAACTAATAAAAACGCTAACCCTGAGTGGATTATTAATACCTCGTCGTTAAAGTTGGGTATTTACCTGGTAACGCTATACTCAGCCGATGGAAAACGAGTAGTTAGAAAGGTTGTTAAAGAGTAGAGTTTTTAGTTTGTAAATTAAAAGGGGCTGCCTAGAAAAAATAGGCAGCCCCTTTTTAATTTTTTGATGCAGTGCTGCCACACGGTTGACTTCGCCGAGCTCGTCCTTCGTCCTCGGTTGGCTTCCCTGAGCTCGCCACAAAATGGCTCGGCTGCATCGTGTGGCTTCATCGTTTTAATAATACTATTCGCATTTTCTTTTCTTGGTTTCCACACGGCAGGTCGTGCGGTAGCGGAGTAGCGCGTATTGTAAAGACACACGACCGTATGTCTCTACAATAATTAAAATTCCTTACCCTTCCCTTTGGGATAGTCGATGGAGTAATGAAGCCCACGGCTTTCGTGCATATTCTGGGCATTCTTAATGATTAGGTAGCCCACATTTATCATGTTGCGAAGCTCGCATAGGTTTTGGGTAAGTATCGATTTTCTAAATAGTTCCTCGGTTTCCTGATACAGGGTTTCGAGACGCACCAGAGCCCGTTCAAGCCTTAGGTTAGAGCGTACAATACCCACATAGTTACTCATAATTTGCTGCATCTCTTTGTAGCTCTGCGTAATAAGCACCATCTCCTCGTTGTGGGTTGTGCCCTCGTAGTCCCATTTAGGGATGTTCTGGTTGATTTTCAGAAGTTTAGATTTTGCAATGCTAGCTTTTGCTGTCCTGTCGGCATAAACCACAGCCTCTGTTAGCGAGTTTGATGCCAATCGGTTTGCTCCGTGTAATCCGGTGGATGCACACTCGCCAATGGCGTACAGGTTTTTAATGGTGCTCTCGCCATTTAAATCGACCTTAATACCACCGCAAAGATAATGAGCTGCGGGTACCACGGGAATCATCTCTTTAGTTATATCAATACCTATTGAAAGGCATTTTTGGTATATGTTTGGGAAGTGATTCTTAATCTCGTTGGCATCTTTAAAAGTTGCGTCGAGGAAAACGAAATCATCTCCACTAGTTTTCATCTCATTATCAATTGCACGTGCAACAATATCGCGTGGAGCAAGGGAGCCGCGCTTATCGTACTTATGCATAAACTCAGTGCCTTGCCTAGTTTTAAGAATTGCCCCAAAACCCCTCATGGCTTCGGTTATTAAAAAAGATGGTCGTTCGCCAGGATTATACAGCGAAGAGGGATGGAACTGAATAAACTCCATATTCTCAATGGTACCCTTAGCCCTGTAAACCATGGCAATACCATCGCCCGTAGCCACCAGCGGATTGGTGGTTGTATGGTAAATATTGCCCACGCCGCCCGTTGCAAATACGGTGCTTTTAGCTAGAAATGTGCTAACCTTTTGGGTTTTTGTATCCAGTATATAGGCGCCAAAACATTGAATATTGGGGGTTCTTCGGGTAACTTTT
Organism: Bacteroidales bacterium; assembly: GCA_028708425.1. Taxonomy (GTDB): domain Bacteria; phylum Bacteroidota; class Bacteroidia; order Bacteroidales; family Tenuifilaceae; genus Perlabentimonas. Next base: position 134,615 of record JAQVYY010000001.1, on the reverse strand, counting down.
TCACCCAGATGGTGCTGCGTAATAACCTCAACAGCAAAGAAATTTTCGAAAACCTTAATATTCTTATGATTTTTTACCCTCAGGCTTAATGCTCGCTGTATTTCGTTGCCTGTGTTGTCTTTATGGTGAAGGATTCTATGCTCAGTATGGCCGCCTTCGCGGGCTAAATCGTATTCGCCGCTTACCTGCTTGTCGAATTTAACGCCCCACTGTATAAGCTGCTTTATTTGTTCTGGTGCTTCTGTGGCTACCATACGAACAACCTCCTCGTTGCAAAGGCCGTCACCGCAAATTAGCGTATCCTGAACGTGTTTCTCAATGCTATCTGGTTCGTAGGTAACCGCGGCAATACCTCCCTGTGCATAGGCGGTGTTCGTTTCATCAACGCCTGCCTTACTAATTAGGTTTACCGTGCCGTACTCGGCAACTTTTAGTGCGAAGCTTAAACCGGCAATGCCCGTTCCAACAACCAAAAAATCGCTTGTATGTGTAGCCATAGCGTTGTTTTTTTTCCAAAGGTAAATTATTGTGATGTGGAATACAAGCGTATTAATTCGAATAAAAGGGAAGAGGCTACCAATTTATTAGTAGCCTCTCAGTATTCGTTTAGTACGCACCTTGGCTTAATATCTTTATAATAAGAGTGCTGAAAGATTTTGCGTTTCATCAATTGCTCTATTTAAAGCTAATTGCCCAGCACTTCTTATTGCCTATCAATCTCCAAATTAAGCCACTCCTCAAGCGTACTATAAATTTCTTCTTGTGTCTCTTTTGAAAAGCTATGTATGCGAGTTCTGTGGTCGCCATTGGATTTAATATATCTTACCGCATTGGTTTTGTCGCCAGTAACCACAGCCGTTGCGCTCCATGGGTCGTCTTCACCGTATATGTACAGCATATAGTTCCCTTCGGTTTGTACCCAATTATTTATCTTTTGCATGGGCTCGGGATTAAAGGTTGCATTATGTCCCTTAGGCATAGTAAAATCGAAGGTAATATTGGTGACGTCGTCTAAATAGCGACTCCAAGGCTCAACCTCGTAGCCGTACATACCAATTTCGGTCATGGCTTGGTAGAAGAATGGTCTGATGGCATCAACACCGCTATCCTCAATAAAGGTAAAAGAGGCAATACTAGTCCAGTGGCTGAAGAGTTCCTCATCGCTTGCAGTGGCACCGGGAATTTCTGTGCAGTCGAGACCGCCCCATTGCCAAAAGCCGAAGCTATACTCTAGCACGTTTACATCATAAGCTCTGCTGAGCCCAAAACCAAATTTATAGTCGTTGTCTTTTGCGTGTTGCTCAAGCATAGGCATTAGCTTCTCTTTACGTTTAAATAGTTCCTCCTGAAAAGCCCGCACCCTTTCGCGACATTCGGGGGTGCTCACGTTGGCAAGGAAGTGATAAACACGCTCATCTTCGCTGCTGAAATTTAGCGGCGCAACGTAGGGTATGCTAACATCAACATCGTTTGGGTATAGCGACCTGTGAAAAATGGTTGCTTGTCCGCCCTTGCTAATGCCCGTGCTAACCCATTTGGATTTATAAAAGGGTTTAAACGCATTGATAATGGTGTGGTGATCGGTTGCAGCCTGAAAAATATTTAGGTATGCCCACGGTATGCTGTCCTTGGGTCGGCTTTTTTCGAAAAAACGGTGTTCAATATTAATTTGATTCGCATTGAGTAGCTTTGTTGGCTCGGTGGCACGAGGCGTGTATATTTTGTAACCCTCAATGGCAATAACCATGGGGTTGTTAAAATCGTTATGGCTATAAATGGCCCTAAGCGGGAAACGTTCCCCATCGGGATTGTTATGATCTAGCGGCATAGAGAACCAGAGTTCCCAGCTTTCGGCAAATAGGGTATCAGCCTCTATTCTATTAAGGCTGTCGATATTTGCAATTTGGCCAATTACCTCTTCGGCTGTTTTGGGTTTGGGTTGGCAGCCTATAAGAATAACGGTGGCTAAAAGCGCCGAAAATAATATGGTAATAGTGTTTTTAATTGATATCATATTTTTCATCTCTGTAATATAATTAGGTTAGCTAATATTATTGCAAATTGCATACTTCTTCTTACTTAAAAGTTAGGTTTAAGCATAGTACGTAAGCATTCTGTTGCCTGCCAAACGACATAGCTATTTTCTCTTTATTATAAGGTTTGGCAAAAATATACGAGCTGGCAATTCCTACAGCTGCTCCACCAATAATATCCCAGTAGTCGTGCTTATTGGCATAAAGCCGCGTATAGCCCGTGTAGGTTGCCAATGCGTAGGCTGGAATTCCCACTTTCCACCCAAATTTACGCTGCGCAAAAGCGGCTCCCATAAATGCTCGCGATGCGTGCCCCGAGGGAAAAGCGTGCCCTTCGCCATTGGGTCGTTCCTTATTTATAGCATATTTTAGTCCGTAGGTAGCAACGGTTGAAACGCCTGCTGCCCAAATAAATTGCCAAGTTCCCTTATATTCATCTTCACTCCAAATTAAGGTAGATGCGAAAGCCGCACCCGGCATGGCAAGGTGTAGAATATCACCCGATAGTTCAACGGGATTAACCTGTGCACGAGCCGTTAGTATGGTAACCGAAAGAAGTACTGCAAAAAATATTCGCTTCATTATAAAATGAGTTGAGGTAGTTGTTAGCCCCAGCTAAGAACCAAAGTTACCAAAAAAGGAACGAGTACCGATAGAACAATACCGTGAAAAATTGAAATCATAGCATAATCCTTTCCCGAAGCTTTGGTAACTATTGGCAGGGTTGTATCCATGCTAGTGGCACCACCCGATACAATTGGAGCAAGCTTGCCAAAAAGGATTGCAAATATAGGTGCGGCCACAAGTGTTATAATTTCGCGCATTATGTTTGCTAGCAATGCAACTACTCCAAGCTCATCGCCCCTTATTTCGGTAATAAAAATGCTTGAAAGACTGTAATATCCAAAACCATACCCTACGGCAAGCAAGTCGAGAAATTTCTCATCTGATAGTAGTATGTAGATTGCAGCTACACCCAGCGTGGTTCCAACAATTGTAACAATTGGTACCAGCAGTATTTTGAAGTTGAGCTGCCCAATGGCTTTAAGCGAGTTTGGATCTGCTCCAATGCCAATGCCAACCAGAAACATTAAAAGGTATAATGCCCACTGGCTGTAGTCGTTATGTATTAGCAATTCGGGAACAAACCTAAACATACCCAGCACAACGCCCAGTAAAAAAAACGAAAGAATTGTGAGGCTACCCTTCATGGTTATCGTTTTTTGGTTTAAACCAAATTACGTAGGCGGCCCAAGCCAGTAAAACGCTGCCAGCAATTCCCCCAAGCGATATTACCAACGCTTTAAGTCCAAGTCTGGGTAGGTTTTTCATTATTATTTCGTTGGCACCCACGGCAATACCCAGTAAAAAAAGCAGTAGGTAAATAGCCCACATGGTAAACTTGTCGGCAAATTTTATCAACTTTTTACGATTACGTAAAAAGTAACCGAAAAAGACTCCAACCACCATTACTATTAGTACTGTAAACATATTTTTAGAATAGTGGCGATGGGTAAATGCCCTTGCTTACCAATTTTGCCAAGCTGCTGGTAACAATGGGCTTATCGCCGGGGTAGGTAACGCCAAACCATTGCGAGCTGGTGGGCAGAACATTGCAGGTTGCCTTACCCGATTTTATTAGCGCATTTACCACTGTTGGTATGTAAAACTCTGCTTTTGGATTTGCCATCGAGCCGCTTAAAAATTCGTTTAGCATTGAGTCTATATGCCCAAAAAAGTTGGGCGTAAAGCCCCAAAAGTTCATCGATACCAGCGATTGCTCATCAACAGCAACCAGCTCGCCCTTGGCATCTTTATACATTACCTTGCCGTTAACCCGTTCAATGTGTGTGCGTTCAACCACATCGTTAAGGTTCGATTTATTATCCACAGCACAAACTCCGCGCGAAACGGAGCCCTCTTCGCTTAGCGTATTGCCCAAGCGGTAGCCAACCATAAAGTACTCGCCCTCGGCAAGGGTTGGATTCATAAGTTCTTTGGCAAGGACTTTAAACGATTCGGCACCATAAAAATCGTCGGCATTAATTACGGCAAATGGTTCTTTTACCACGTTACGGCATACCCAAACGGCATGGGCTGTTCCCCATGGTTTTACCCTATCGGCGGGGCATGTAATACCGCTTGGTAGGTTGTCGAGTTCCTGAAAAACTAGCTCGTACGGCACCTTACCATCGAAATGCTTACCGAAAACCTCGCGAAAATCTTTTTCAATATCCTTGCGGATAACAAAAACTACCTTTCCAAAGCCTGCACGAAGCGCATCAAAAACCGAGTAATCGATAATGGTTTCGCCATTGGGGCCAACGGCATCAATTTGTTTTATGCCTCCGTAACGGCTACCCATTCCGGCAGCTAGAACTATAAGAGTTGGTTTCATGTGTATGTTGTTTGTTTTTTTAAAGGAACATTCATGGAGTAGTCATTCTACTGTGTGTTAACGTTTTTAGCATGAATGTTTCATATTTATGCGTTTTTTTTTATACAAGATGAAGAAACAGCCATTGAATAGATGTTTTTGTTTGTGATAACTATTCAGCGTCTCGGGTTAAATTAAAACGACTACAAATGTGGGGTAAAAGGATGAATAATAAAAATTGAGGGGCGTGTTACTAAGGACTAAGAACGCTCCCTTTTTTATTATTTATGTGGTAGTTTACGCTATGGTCACGATAAAAAACCAAAGATAGGATGGGCAGCCTAACCCGACATAGTCGAGCCCAATTTTGGGAAACAAAATTGGTTGTGAGACTTAGTCGCTGTGGGAGACAGCAATTATTCGTTCGAACAATTGGGGCTACCTACTTTTTCTTAGTGTAATACGTGGGAGCTTTGGGTATAGCTTATTTCGTTTTTTTAATTCTGGTTGCATTCGTTGGGTTAGCGCTTAAACACTCGGGTTGGTGCGCTCCATCACAACAATTCCTTAACCCCAAAAAACGTAATTTCCGCATACTTTTCCATATTTTTGCTACCTTTAACCCGCATTATTCATCAAATTTGTAAAAGATGAATGTAAATGCGGGTTACCCCGACATAGTGGAACCCAATTTTGGGTAACGAAATTTGTTGTGAGGCCTAGTCACTGTCGGAGACAGTAATTATTCGAATAAATAATTGGGGTTAGGTCATTCAAACAGAAAAAAAACACCATATGGTACTACAATTTAACGGAGCTGTTCGTGAGGTTACTGGCAGCAAACATCTTATTACCACTGATGACGGAAAAAAAATCCTGCTCGATTGTGGTATGTATCAAGGAAAAGGGTTAGAAACCGATGAAATGAACCGCGATTTAGGTTTCGACCCTAAAGAGATAGATCATATTATACTAACCCATGCACATATCGACCACTCGGGACTAATTCCCTACCTTTTTAAAGAGGGCTTCGATGGCTCGGTAGTTTGCACCTCGGCAACGCGCGATTTGTGCGCCATAATGCTAGTGGATTCAGGTTTTATTCAGGAACGCGATGTTTACTATTTCAATAAGAAAAGGAGCCGAAAAGGGTTGAAACCCATAAAACCACTATACACTAAGGACGATGCCGCAGAATCGATGAAACTTTTTATTGGAATACCATACAATAGGAAGTTTAATATTGATAGTAACATTCAGGTTAAGTTTACCGATACCGGGCACATGCTGGGAAGCGGCGTGGCAAATATTAGAATAATCGAAAATGGCGTAGTCAAACGTATTGCATATACTGGCGATATTGGACGACCAAAAAATCGGATCTTACGATCCCCTCAACCCTTTCCACAAACCGATATTCTGATTTGCGAATCGACCTATGGCGACAGGCTTCATAACGATAGTGACAGGGGCGCAGAAGACCTGTTGGAAGTGGTTAACGAAACCTGTGTTAAAAAGGGTGGTAAACTTATAATCCCTTCGTTTAGCGTGGGGCGTACTCAGGACTTAGTGTACTCACTTAACAATTTTTACAACAACGGCCGCCTGCCTAAAATTGAAATTTTTGTTGATAGCCCCCTAGCCACCAACGCAACCGAAATATTTAGGATGCACCCAGAATGTTTCAATGCGGATATTCGAAGAATTATGGAAAAAGATCCCGACCCATTCGGGTTTAACACGCTGCACTACACCAAGAGCGTTGAAGAATCGAAAGCGCTGAATACGTACGATAAACCCTGCGTTATCATATCGGCATCGGGCATGGCCGAGGCGGGCCGCATAAAGCACCATTTGGCGAACAACATAAGCAATCCCAAAAATACCATTCTATTTGTGGGATACTGTGCCCCAACCACTCTGGGCGCCCGCATAATGGATGGGGCTAAAAACATCTCAATCCATGGAATTAAGCATAAGGTAAACGCCGAAATTCGACGAATAGAATCCTACTCGGGGCATGGCGACTACGAGGAGATGATTGAATTTTTGAAATGCCAGGATTTTAAAAAGATTAAGGAAACCATACTGGTACACGGCGACCTAAAACCCATGGAGTTTTACAAACATAAACTACGACAGGAAGGGCTTAAAAACATTCATATTCCAAATAAAAATGATACATTGTTCTTTTAAATAACGTTACAACCACACGAGAATACCCGTGCGGCAGCAAGTGCATTTAACCTCACCCTTCGACTACGGTCAGGCTGAGCAGCCTGCCATGAGCATGGTCGAAGGGAAGCCGAAGCCTATAGCCCTAACTAAAATATATTGAATATTGAATAACGAATAACGAAGTAAAGAAATACGAGAAGTCATTGGGCCGAAGCAAAAGACCTTGCCATACCAAAACTTCTACATTCAATATTCAGTGTTCGATATTCAATATTAAGTTTTTCTGATACTTGAAAACAAATTATGAAATTAAGCGCTTAAATGTTTGGTTTTATCTTAGAATGCTCAGGCTGACGGTCAGGCTGAGTAGCCTGACCCGAGCATAGTAGAAGGGAAGACGAAGCCGACAGCCTTAACTCAACGATATGAAATGCGGCAGGGTTTAATAGAAGTTCAGAATGGCGTACTGGTCATTCTGAGCGGAGCTGATAAATGACAGGACGAAAACATCATTGAATAATAAGCTAACTATACAACATTGATTATACCTTTGCAACCTCAACAATTAATCTCTAACAACTCGCAATATGTCCGAAAAAAAACTTCTGGTACTCGATGCCTACGCCCTTATATACCGCGCATACTTCGCATTTATTAGCAGACCCATTAAAACCAGCAAGGGCCAAAACACATCGGCCATTTTTGGGTTTACCAAATCGTTGCTCGATGCGCTAAAGCGGTTCGACCCCACCCACATTGCCGTGGCTTTTGATATATCGGGCAAAACATTTCGCAACGATTTGTACCCCGAGTACAAGGCCAACCGACAGGAAACACCCGAGGACATTCGTTCGGCAGTGCCAATTATTAAGGATATTATTCGTGCAATGAATATTACCATCCTCGAGAAACAAGGATACGAAGCTGACGATATTGTGGGGACACTGGCCAAAAGGTCGGTGCCATTGGGCTTTGAGGTAATGATGATGACCCCCGATAAGGATTTTGGCCAGCTACTTACCAGCAATGTGGTAATGGTGAAACCCTCACGCAGCGGTGCCGATATTGAAACGGTTACCGCCGACGATATATGCAAAAAGTATGGTATTGAAAATCCCATGCAGTTTAAGGATATTCTTGCCCTTTGGGGCGATTCATCCGATAATATCCCTGGAGTTCCAGGGATTGGAGAAAAAACGGCTACCAAACTCATTGCCAAGTATGGCTCCATTGAGGAGATTTACAAAAATATTGACGAATTATCGAAGGGACAGCGCGAAAAAATGCTTGAGAATCGCGAGCAGCTTGACTTGGCTCGCATTCTGGTGGAAATAAAAACGGATGTACCCGTTGATATCGATTTTGATAAGTTGGCACGTGCTCAGCCAGATGCCGAGGAGCTAAAAAAGTTGTTTGAGGAGTTGGAGTTCCGCTCGTTAAGCCGTGATATTTTTGGCGAGACTAAAACTCAGAGCAAACCCAAGCCTATACAAACCTCACTTTTTGGCGATAATAATTTTGAAAAACCCATTACTGAGCACTCTTTAAATACCATCGACGATGTAAAACACGACTATCGTTTGGTTGACAGCGACAAGGAGATTGATGAGCTGGTGCGGATATTATCCGCGGCCGATGAATTCTCTTTTGATACCGAGACCACAGGGCTCGAGCACCATACTTCGAAACTGGTTGGTATCTCATTTTCCATTGAGCCGCATAGGGCTTGGTATGTTCCCATTCCTGCCGATGATGACAAGGCGAATGAAATTGTAAATCGCCTTAAACCCGTTTTTGAGGATGAGAGCATCGCCAAGGTGGGGCAGAATATTAAGTTCGATTTACTGATACTGAAATACTACGGCATCGAGCTGCGTGGCAAGCTGAACGATACCATGCTGGGGCACTATCTACTTGAGCCCGATATGCGGCACAATCTTAATATTCTTTCCGAAAATATCTTGGGCTATAAGCCCATTGATATTGAGGAAGTGATAGGTAAAAAGGGTGTTAGGCAATTGAATATGCGTAATATCGACCCCAAAAAGGCGGCCATTTATGCAGGTGAGGACTCCGACCTTGCTTTGCAACTAAAAGCGATTCTGTGGAAAAGGCTGGAGAAAGAAAATCTTCTAAAACTTTACTATACCCTCGAGGAGCCGTTGATTAAAGTGCTTGCACAGATTGAGTACGCAGGGGTTACCATAAACACGCAGGCGCTTAACGATTTTGCTGTTGAGCTGAACAAGGAGTTACTGCAGCTAGACCAGGATATAAAGGAGATGGCTGGCATGCCCGACCTTAACGTTTCATCACCAAAGCAGCTGGGCGAGGCGCTATTCGAAAGAATGAAGATTGCAACCGATGCAAAGCGCACCAAAACTAAGCAGTACTCAACTGGCGAGGAGGAGCTGATGAAATACGTCGATAAGCACCCCATTATAGCCAAAATTCTCGATTTTCGTTCGGTTAAAAAGCTCTTGTCAACCTACGTTGAGGTTCTGCCAACGCTAATCAATAGGAAAACAGGGAGAATTCACGCCTCGTTCAATCAGGCGGTAGCATCAACGGGTAGGCTCAGTTCCAATAACCCTAACCTGCAAAACATCCCTATTCGTGAGGAGCGGGGCAGGGAAATTCGGAAGGCCTTTATCCCTTCGGGAGACGACCACATCATGCTATCGGCCGATTACTCGCAAATTGAGCTGCGCCTAATGGCGCATATGAGCCAAGACCCATCGATGCTAGAGGCATTTCAGAATGGTGAAGATATTCACGCCGCCACAGCATCAAAAATCTTTAAAATTCCGCTTGCTGATGTTTCGCGCGAACAGCGAAGCAGCGCCAAAACGGCCAACTTCGGCATGATTTACGGCATCTCGGCCTTTGGACTTTCACAGCGCTTGGGCATTAGTCGAACCGAGGCCAAAGATTTAATTGATGGCTATTTCGATACCTACAAGGGCGTAAAAGCCTATATGGACGAATGCGTTAAGCTGGCCCGCGAAAAGGGTTACGTTGAAACCATTTATGGGCGCAAACGCTACCTACCCGATATTAACTCGAACAACCAAACCGTTCGTGGCCTAGCCGAACGAAATGCCATAAATGCGCCCATTCAGGGTTCGGCAGCCGATATTATTAAGGCCGCCATGATTGCCATTAACAACCAAATAAAACAGAAAGGGCTTAAAAGCCGAATGATAATTCAGGTACACGATGAGCTAAACTTTGATGTGTACAAACCCGAACTCGACACCATGAAGGCCATTGTTAAGGATTGCATGGAGAATGTTATAAAGCTCTCGGTGCCCCTTGAGGTTGATATGGGCGTAGGGCAGAACTGGTTGGAAGCGCATTAAAACAACCCCATAAACCAAATGACAAAAAACAACCATTATATCTGGGAAAAATCATGATTATAAAGTAAATACCCTGTTTACTCTGATTCATCTGAGGGGCAACTTGCTGGAGAATTGAAAAACAAGTTACTCTTCAAACATCGTTTGGGATGTTAAATGATAAAAATTAGTAATTTTGTGCTTCAAATCAATTTTCCCTACCCCATGAAGCTATTTTCTTTTTCAAAATACCAAAAACTAAACGTGCTGTTTGGCTGGCTAGCATTTGCCATTGCAGCTGTTGTGTATTTTTTAACCGTACAGCCCACAGCTAGTTTTTGGGACTGCGGCGAGTTTATTGCCAGTGGCTATAAACTAGAGGTTGGGCATCCGCCCGGAGCACCAATTTTTATACTGCTTATGCGCTTTTTTACCATGCTTGCCCCCTCGCCCACGCTAATACCAGTTTTTGCTAATGCGCTCTCGGTTCTAGCCAGCGCATTTACCATACTCTTTCTATTCTGGTCCGTTACTCACCTTGCGCGTAAAATGGTTGTTGCCGCCAACGATAAGTACACCCTAACGCAGGTTGTTCTTATTATTGGTGCAGGGCTAGTTGGCGCACTAACCTATACCTTTTCCGATACTTTCTGGTTCTCGGCCGTTGAGGCCGAGGTTTACGCCACCTCATCGCTATTTACCGCACTGGTATTTTGGGCTATCCTTAAGTGGGAGAATATTGCTCACGAGCCCCACGCCAATCGCTGGCTCATTTTTATTGCCTACCTAATGGGGCTTTCAATTGGTGTTCATCTACTTAACCTGTTAGCCATACCTGCCATTGTTATGGTGTACTACTTTAAAAAGTACGAGGTTACACCTTGGGGCGTGGTTAAAGCACTATTTATCAGCGTTGTGTTGCTACTAGCTATGATGTATGGCATTATTCAAGGTTTTGTTCTGATAGCATCAAAATTCGAGCTACTTTTCGTTAATAGCTTCGGATTACCCTTTAAATCGGGATTATTGTTCTACTTACTACTGGTTGCAGGTTTGCTAGTATGGGGAATTCGCTACACTTATAGAAATTCCAAGGCAGTTTTAAATACCATCCTACTCTGCTTGGCTGTTGTTCTTATAGGGTATAGCTCCTTTGCGCTAATCGTTATCCGCTCGTCGGCTAACCCGCCCATGGATCAAAACAGTCCCGATAATATGTTCTCGCTGCTTTACTACCTAAACCGCGAGCAGTATGGGGATAGGCCATTGGTAATGGGTAGCTCTTTTGATGCTCCTGTAGTTAGTAAAACGAAGGGAAACCCGCAGTACGTACAGAAGGATGGAAAATACGCTGTATCATCTTATAAATCAGAGTATAAATACGACAATAGGTTTGTTTCGCTTTTCCCGCGGATGTATAGTTCCGAACCCCAACACGTACGGGCGTATAAGGAGTGGAGCAACTTCAAGGGTCGCCCAATACGGGTTACCAGTATGTCGGGCGAAACCGAGGTAAAGCGTGTACCTACGTTTACCGAAAATCTACGCTTCTTTTTCTCATACCAAATGGGGCACATGTACTTCCGCTACTTTATGTGGAATTTTGCCGGAAGGCAGAACGATATACAGGGGCATGGCGAGGTTGTTAAGGGCAACTGGATTAGCGGAATTCCGTTTATCGACACTCCCCGACTGGGTTCTCAAATCGACCTACCCGCCACCTTCCGCAATAAGGCGCACAACCGTTACTATATGCTACCCTTAATACTAGGGTTGGCTGGCATGTTTTTCCATTACTCCCGAAATCGTAAAGATTTTTGGGTAGTTTCCCTACTGTTTATACTAACCGGAATAGCCATTGTGGTATACCTAAACCAAACCCCATACCAGCCGCGCGAGCGCGACTACGCCTACGCCGGCAGCTTTTATGCATTTAGCATTTGGGTAGGATTAGGGGCTATGGCTCTGTTTCAGGCTATCCGAAAGGCGTTTGATAATGCCCCTGGCGCATTTCTTACCGTTGGGCTATCCCTCGTTTTTGTACCAGGCCTTATGGCTTTCGAGAACTGGGACGACCACAACCGCTCGGGAAACTATATACCTATAGATTTTGCCTACAATGCCCTTAAAACATCCGAACCTAATGGCATACTATTTTCGTATGGGGATAATGACACATTCCCATTATGGTACGCACAGGAGGTGGAAGGAATGCGTACGGATGTTCGTGTGGCTAACCTTAGTTATCTTCGGGCCGATTGGTATATCGAACAGATGCTGCGTAAAGCCTACGAATCGAAACCATTACCAGCAAGCATGAAGAGAGAGCAATTTGTAGTTGGTACCCGCGAGGTAGTTTTGGCAACCGATAAGCTTAGTCAGCCTATACATGTTAAGCAGGCTGTGGACTTTATGCTTAGCGATAACCCTAGCACCAAGCTAAACTCACCCTTTGAACGCGGTGAAACAATCGATTTCTTCCCATCTAAAAACCTATATCTACCTATTAATAAAGAGGTTATAAAAAACAATAAGGTTGTCCAGCCCCAGCACATGCACCAGGTTGTGGATACCATGCACTGGCGATTACCATCAAACTATTTGCTTAAGGATGGTCAGTTCCTAATGGATTTAATGGCCAACAACAGCTGGCAACGCCCAATGTATTTCGCCATTACGGTAAATACCGATACGTACCAAAATCTCGATAAGTATTTCCAGCTCGAGGGGCTACTATACCGAATTGTGCCCATTGAGGCGCACCGTGAGCGTGGAAGATACGGAAAGGTAAATACCGAGATTATGTACAACAATCTGATGAACAATTACCAGTATCGAAGCATTGCGGATCCAAAAGTATATATTAACGAGAACAGCACCCGAATAATATCCAACTATCGCAATATATTTGGCAGGCTAGCTAGCGCATTAGTTACCGAAAATGAGAATGAAAAAGCAATAGCCGTTCTCGATAAGTGCATGGAGGTAATTCCGCACGAAACGGTGCCGTTTAACTTTTTTGCTCTCACGCTAATTGAAGGCTACTACCAAGCTGGTGCCGTTGATAAGGCTGTAAGCTACTCACGCATTTACATGAACCAATGCGCAAACGAGGTGGGATACCTGCTATCGTTACCCAACAAGTTCTCGGGAAGCGTAAAAGGCGAGGTAGAGCTAAGTATTTATATTTTGCAGGAACTATACAAAATGGCAGGTAATTTTGAAAAGGGAGAGCATTTAGCCGAAATTGAGAACCTGTTCGATACGCTAGGATAAAATGCAGTAAATGGTATGATAAACCTAAGTCCCCCAAAAATTTTCACCCAACTTTTTCCTCGTTTACTGTGGCGAATACCGAACAGTGATAACACCATTTACCTAACCTTCGACGATGGCCCTACCCAGGGTGTAACCCCGTGGGTAATCGATACGCTAAAGAAATACAACGCCAAGGCTACATTTTTTTGCCTCGGCAAAAATGTGGAGATGCACCCCGATATCTTTCAACGAATTATTGATGAGGGACACGGTGTGGGCAACCATAGCTACAGCCATTTAAAGGGATGGGAAACCCCCATCGCACAGTATGTACAGGATGTTGATTTAGCCAACGACATACTAAACACAAACCTTTATCGCCCGCCCTACGGTCGTATTAGGCCCAACCAAGCACGCATACTAAAAGAGCGTTACAAAATAGTGATGTGGAGCCTGCTAAGCATGGACTATAGTCGCTGGATAACCCCAAAACGATGCGCCAGAATGGTTGTTAACAAATTACACCCTGGTGCCATTATCGTGTTTCACGATTCGATAAAAGCCGAGGAGAATATGCGGTATGCCTTGGTTAAACTGCTTGAGGAGGTGAAGAGACGGGGGTGGGGGTTTGGGGTTATAGAGTAAAAACTAGTTAAATATGCCCAAACAAACAAAAACAAGAGTGCTTTTTCTTGTGCAACTTCCCCCGCCACTTCATGGGGCAAGCACAATGAATCAGTCTGTTTTCAATGCCATTAGCACTGATAATCAATTTGAAACCCGACTCATAAGCTTAAGCTTTGCTCGCGATTTAGCCGATTTACAAAAAGTGCGATTTGGCAAAATTGTTAAGGCTTTTGCTATCCTTTTTAGGCTTATTGGGCAGCTGTTAACGTTCCGCCCACATACCGTTTACTTTTCGATGGTTCCGTTAAATTTTGTTTTGATTCGGGATGCAATCTACCTTCTCACTATTAAAATTCTTTCGCCAAAAAGCAAATATGTTCTACATTTTCATCGGTCAGGACTAATCGAATATGCCACAAAATGGCGATTGAAATGGTTTTATAGATTGCTTTTTAGAAGATGTGATATAATTCACCTGTCTGAATCGCTAGTAAAGAAAGAGATTGAACCTTTAAACTTAAAAAATGTAAAAATTCACGCCATCCCAAATTTTATCGATGATATTGAACCTATACCAGAGAAAACCATCTCTGTTGGGCACGACAATATACTTTTCCTTTCGAATCTCTTACCACACAAAGGATATAATACTCTAGTAGATGCCTTTGCTCTGCTAGAGAAGGAATACCCTAACCTAACGCTTACTATTGCCGGACCGGCTCCATCACAAAACGTTTTTATAGAATTAAAAAATAAGATTACAACACTTGGGCTTGACAAGAAAGTGCTAGTAACAGGAAAAGTTGATGGGGCTGAAAAGAGAAAGCTATTTGCAAATGCCACCATATTCGTTTTGCCATCCGAAAGGGAATATTTTCCGCTGGTTGTGCTTGAGGCAATGGCTTACGGTGTAGCTGTTATTTCATCTTCTAGAGATAATCTTGAGTGCTATTTTCAAGATGGAAAGGAAATTATGTATATTGATGCAATAAAGCCCAGTAGCATCGCCAAGCACCTAAAAAAGCTGATTGATGAACCAGATTTAAGAAATATTATTGCTAGTAATGCTAGTTTAAAATCAAAAGAGATACAGCGTGAAAGTGTTAATAGGTTAAAAGAATTATTAAAGGCTACTTAACCATTGAATGAAATTTTGAGCTGTGGTTCCAATCTTTAAATTTTCATCTGTAAACTTTACTGCATTTTTTGAATAGCACTCTCTCAAACCTTTATTTTGAAGTAAATTTTGCATTTGTGTTTTTAGCTCTTGCTTATTGTTAAATAAAATAATTGCTTCCTGTTCAATATACTTGTTATCTATTCCAACTATTTTACGTGCCAAACAGGGTAACCCACATGCCATTGCCTCGTTAAGCACATTTGGCGGAAATCCTTCAAGATACGAAGCGTGAAGGAAAATATCCGCTGCTTGTAGATACTCAAATACATTATACACCTCACCTGTAAATGAAACAGAATCTCCTAAAGCGGTTTTGCCATAGGTGTAGTTGTTCTGCATTTCATCATAATGTTTGCTAAGCCTAGATCCCCTTGTTGGATTGTAGTTACCAACAACAACAAGATGAAAATCTTCTTTTAATGACTTGAGCCAATCGAAGATTTCTGGAAACCCTTTGCGTTTGGTTACATGCCCAACCATTATAATTATTGGAATATCATAGGGTAGCTGGAGTTGTTGTCTTAGAATGTTTTTCTGCTCGACAGTTACTGGTCGATACTTCTTACTAACACCCTGCGCAGAAATAAATACGCTTCTTTCCCTTTCCTTGTAAACCTCGTGGTAAACTTTAGCAAACCAGTCATTTAAAGCCCAATAGCCACTTGCAAGGGAGTATATAAGTTTGTTGTATGGTTTTTTAACCAAAGTTTTAATATCGTCAAAATCTGCAAGTGTTGAACGAAAAACAACCTTTCTGCGCATCAAAAAACCAAGTATAATTGCAATCCTATTGCCTAACGTTTTGCCGTATATAAGCCAATACTTATGCCTTACACCCTGTATTGCTAAGTAAAAAGAAAAGTGTAATCGGGCTGAAATCTTGGTTATAATACTACCCGTATAAAAAACAGAGTAAACTGGTGTTTTTATGAGCATTTTTTGGAAGATCTTATCATTTGAACATGTTACTATTGAGCATTTCATACCCGCCTGCTCAATCGCTACGGCAAAATTAACCGCGCTTTGACTGTCGCCTGCAACTTTTGAACTTGCCTCAGATGTTATTATGAGAATGCTATTTGGCATTATTTTTAATCAACCCTTGGGTTTGAGCTTATCATTTTTTTTCTAAAGAGTAAAAGTTTATATTTGATAACAAATGTAGAAATAATATAGCATTTAAAACCTTGAGAACAATTCACATTGGAACGGTTCACTGGAAATCAGTCAAATGGTTACCCATTCAGCTCTCATATATTAAAAAATATATGAAAGTGTCATTTAAACTCTATGGCCATATTTATCCTTATGATTCCAAAGAGAATCATCTTTATTCTCACTTTTCCCATATTGAATCAACCTCAGTGAAAGATCATGCCACTAAGCTAAACCTATTATCAGAAATAATTTGTAGCAAAGCAAAGGCCGATGATATAATCATGCTTCTAGATGGAGATGCTTTCCCCTGCGATTTTATAGAGTACGATTTTTTGAAAATAGTTGATGACAATATTTTTGGAGCTATACAACAGGTTGAATGTTTTGATGAGCCAATTCCTCACCCATCCTTTTTCATTGCAAGGGTTGATAGTTACTTAAAGCATAAGTTTGATTGGACACCTGGTCCTCATTGGGATACCGAACAAGGAAAATTCACTGATGTTGGGGCTCGGATATGGGATTATGCTCTCAAAAACAACTATTTTTGGTCCCCATTAAAACGAACCAATAAGCATAATATACATCCATTATGGTTTGGGGTTTATGAAAATAAAATATATCATCACGGCGCAGGTTTTAGAAATCCGATTTCTAAGATTGACAGACTCTACCCAAATAATCAATTTGGTAGATGTAAATGGTTATTTAAGTTTATTGAAAAAGCACAGTGTAAAATGAGCATAGAAAACATTTATCGTTTTCAAAACCTAACAGGTTTTAAATGGCTATTGGTAAAAAAAAACAAAAGAATATCGCGTAAGGTTTTTCGACAAATTCAGGATGATGATTCTCTTCAAATCATAAAATCCTTATTTCTGTAATGATTCATATAGCAACCATTCATCATAACTCAGACCGATGGATTGATATCCAACTTTATTTTATTGCACATAATATTAGCTCTCCCCATAAAATCTATGCGTTCTTGTCGGGTGTTGCGATTAAGCATAAATCAAAATTTGACTATTGTGCTGAGAAACCAATTGAGAACCATGCGGACAGGCTAAACTATTTGGCTGATGTTATAGTTAAATCAGCAAACAATGAGGATTATATTCTTTTTATTGATGGTGATGCTTTCCCGATTAAAATAATAGAAGTTGCTTTAAACAGAATCAATTCCAGTACTCCGCTGGTTGCAATTCAGCGTACGGAGAATCTTTATGATGTTCAACCCCACCCTTCGTTTTGCTTAGTTAAGGTTAAGTTTTGGAAAGAAATTAATGGCGATTGGCGCTCAGGGTACAAATGGGACACCCCCTTTGGCAAGGTTACTGATGTGGGCGGCAACCTACTAAATAAGCTTAACTCGGAAAGAATAAAGTGGATTCCGCTTAATCGTACACATAGCCTAGGGAGCCATCCTTTGCTTTTTGGTATATATGGAAATCTTGTATATCATCATGGCGCAGGATTTAGGAATGCTCATACTCGTTCGGATCTTTTGGTAAAACCAAAGTCAATATTTGCAAGAGCCAGATATTTGCTTATTCCTAAGTGGTTACCAATAAAAATTATGTACAAATTGCACTGGCTATTTCGCTTATATCCATTATCATTAAAAGAGAATACAGAGGAAAGCAATTTAATTTTTCATAAAATTGTTGAGCAAAAGGAAAAATTATTTCAAGAGGTTACAATGGATAACTATGATAAATAATCCTTTCGATATTATATTTCTCTAGCAATCTTTTATTTGATTCTTTATAATAATTATTGATAAATGTAATTGTTTTCTTTCCGAGAATAACCCTATTGCTTGATCTTGATCCAAAAATCCAAAACTTGTTAAGTTTTTCAAAAACACGTAATGATAGTTCAAAGAGATAAGGAACGTGAAAAAAGTATCTTTTAAAAACATGGTTCTTATTCGTGAAGTAATTTACCAGCCTAGCGAAGTAAAGAATTATTACACGATATCTTTTATTAGGCTTTTTGAAATATTCTAAACTCGACAAATTGGTTATCTCAAATCCATACCTAATCAAAAAATCTTTAATAAAGGATTCTTTGTTGGTTAGAAAATCTTCATACAAGTAGACATGAACATTTTCTGACCCAAAAATCGAGCTGTACAGGTCAATAATCTTATCGTATTCAAGGATTTTGAAAGAGAACAGATCGTACTCCTTATAAAATAGATTATACATATCCTTTCGAAATAGATATTTCGTTGCCGAATAGCTTCCCCCTGTTCGTAGATACTGATAGTACCATGAAGCGATTGTATCAACCTGATTTCTAATGAAAATTATCACCTTGCCATTTGGAAAAGTTTTCTTTAGCCTTAACGCCATCTCTTTTATATAGCTGCCATTTCCATATCCAATATCGATGCCCCCAAGCAATAGTTCTTCGCAAATAATTATATTATCACTCGTTATCTCTAATTCCTCTATACTTACTGAGGAATCATAAGAAAAAATATCTGGTTCAATTAAATGCTTAAAGACTAAAGGTCTGTTCAAATAGCTATAGTTTTCAACTTTAGGGTAAAAATAATCTTGAAACCAAGTTGTACCTGTTTTAGGGTAACCAATATGTATTATAGGAGATGTCATCTACAAAGAATAATTATATTTTTCAAGACCTTCTAGCTTATACTCTTCAAACAATGCCTTATTCGATTCCTTATAATAGTCCTTAATGTAACTAATCCACTTCTCCCCCAAAATATCTTTTGACTTCGCTTTACCGCTAAACAATTTGGATTTTGAAAAACTTGCAAAAACCTTTTCTTGGTAATTATTCCATCCTCGGATGGGGAAAAAGTAATGTTTATAAGGATACATTCTATAGTAAAACAAGTTGCCAAACTTTTTTAGTGCTAACAATTTTATTGGCAGACTCTCATTAATTGGTGTAAAATCTATACTTGAAAAATCAACCTGAAATCCTAATCTGGCAGAAAAATCTTTCATAAAATTTATACTATCATTTTTAAAATCCTCAAAAAGAAAAATTTGCAAAGACTCCTTACCGTATAGCGTTTCGTAAAACTGAACTAGCTTATAAAAATTTAGATGATCAAAACTAAAAAGGTTATAGGCTGACGATTCTAAGTACCGGTTTATTGAAAAATTCCCTCCATTCTTAATGTATTGCATATACGCTGAGGCAATTAGGTCTTCTTGTCTCCTTATAAATATTACTATTTCTGCTTTTGGTAAAACACTGTGAAGTCGCCTGGCTATTTCCTTACTCCAAAAACCTCTTAACCAACCCCTGTTTGTTGTTCCTGCAAATAGTTCAGAACTAAGAATTATGTCTTTGTTCTGTGTAAGGAGGCTGATTTCTTCAATAGCCAATTGTTTATCAAAACTAAAAGCATTTGGCTTAACAAAAATATCATTACAAACATTTTTTTTTACATACTGAAAATTAGATACATGCTTAAAAAACATATCTTGTAACCAGGTTGTTCCCGTTTTGGGATATCCTAAATGAATAATTGGCATGATTTTGACAAATTGGATGTTTTGTTTGACTAACTGTAACTAATTGTCGTATCAAATAATACATGTTTTCGTATAAAATAATTAACTTAGCACCAAAGTTAAGTTTTTAATTTAAAACCGCATATTATGAAGCGCACATTTACCCTTTTAACATTGGCTCTTCTCATCTTGGGAAATTTGAATACCGTATTAGCACAAACGTGGGATTGGGCTAACCAGATTGCTGGTAGTGAAAATATTGAGGTTAGGGATTTAACTCTAGATGCAAGTGGTAATATTCTAGTTTATGGATACTTTACGGGCAATATAACCATTGGAGTAAACTCCTTCACTAATTTTGGAGCAAGCAATACCAGAGACATATACCTTGCTAAATACTCATCGGATGGAACCCTTTTGTGGGCTCGCCAGTATGGCAGTGATAGTAACGAAGATCCTTTTGGTATAGTTACCGACGAAAGCGATAATATATTCATCACAGGTGGATTTAGAAATACAGCATCTTTTGATTCTAAGCAGATAATAAGCCTTGGGGGACAAGATGTGTTTTTAGCAAAAATCTCTTCTTCAGGTACAGTTGATTGGGCAAGGAGTGTTGCTCGAGGAACTTCTGGAAACCGCGGTTACGATATTGATTACCAAGATGGTTACTTATATATTACAGCAATGGTAAAAGGAACAGCCGAGTTAGGAAGCATAGGTGAGCCTGGGGGTGTTGTTCAGATTACCCAAACTGGAGGTAATTACAATTCATTTGCTGCTAAATTTGATACCTCTGGTGATTTTTATTGGGCTACGCATTTCCCTTGCGACGACAATACTTTGCTAGAGGCAATTTCTGTTGATGAAGTGGGATATCTTTATGTTGGAGGAGCTCTAATTGGAACTATGACTGCAAATGGTACTGATTATACTTCAACAGGTAGTGGCGATATTATCATTCTCCAATTGAATACAAGTGACGGAACTGTGGAGTGGGTTCGCAAGGGTGGTGGAATCGGAGATGATCAGCTCCGTTCAATTAAAGCAATAGACAATAATATTTTCGTTATCGGTTACGTGCAAGGTACAGGAACAATTGATAGTACAGCAACAAGCCAGTCCTCCTCATATACTGCTGCTGGATCAGATATTTTTGCTGCTCGTTACAATGCAGAGGGTCGTTTACTCTGGAAAACTATTATTGGCGGCCCTGGTTGGGATAGCGGTTACGGAATACAAATTCACGAGAACATAATGGTTTGTTCTGGTTATTTCTCCAGCAGTGTAACTTTTAATGAGAGCACAATAACTTCAGGAGGAGGTTACGACACAGTTTTTTTTGTGTTTGACCTTGACGGGAATCCTATTACGGCAGGTTCATTATCTGGAGATCTTGAAGACAGAGGGCAGGGGGTAATATACGACGGTCTCGGAAATACCTACATTTCAGGCTATTTTGCATCCACTGAACTTAAATATGACGATTCTGGTTCCCTTGTTTCTTTTACCCCCCCTTTGTCAAATAGTAGTTCACCGAGTAAAGACGGTTTCCTAGCCAAATACAATAATCCTTTCTCTGCTGTATTCTCCCACAAAAAGGATGTTGCTTGTAATGGCGGTAGCACTGGGGAGTTAACCGTAACCACATACTTTGGAACAGCACCCTATACTTATGCTTGGACAAAAGATGGTTCCCCTTATGGTTCAAACACTCCAATTCTAACAAACCTACCCGCAGGGGCATATACGGTTACTGTTACCGATGCAAACCTGAAAACAACCCAAACATCGCATACTTTTACAGAACCCGATGCCATATCCGATGGGGGTGCATCGCTCACTCATGTAACTTGCCCAGGTGGTGCTAATGGTGAAATTTCGATTAATCCCGTTGGCGGAACTGGTAACCTTTCCTATTTCTGGACAACTAGCAATGGTTCTGGACTAGTTAACGATGACCAAAATCAAACAGGCCTTATGGCAGGTAACTATTGCCTTACCATTACCGACGAAAATGGATGTCAGTTCACCAAAACCTATACCCTAACCGATCCTGATGATATTATTATTACAGGTTCTGTAACAAATATTACTAACCCAGGAAACAATGGTGCCGTTGAGATTACGAATATATCAGGAGGAACAGGAAGCTACCCTGCTGATTTTTCTTACAATTGGGTTGGGCCTAACTCTTATTCATCTACTAATAAGGATGTTTCTGGACTTAACGACGAAGGAGATTACACCCTAACCGTTACCGATAATGCTGGATGTACTCAGGACAAAACCTTTAACGTTGTTGACGAGCAAGTATTTAGTATATGGATTTCTTCCACAACGAATGTCTCTTGTAATGGCGGTAATTCGGGTTCAGCCACCGTTAGCTATTTTAAACCCAGTGGATTTCCTGAAAATCCTATCACCTATAGCTGGACTTTAAGTTCTGGTGGCGATGTACTTTCTTCCATGGAAACTGCATCAGCCCTGCTAGCTGGCACATACAAGGTTGTGGTAACTTATGATGATGATGACAATCCACTAACAGATAATGAGCATGTTATAGATAATATTCAAATAACCCAACCTACAGCAATTACAGGTAGCATAACACCCACAGTTGTATCATGCCATAACGGTTCAGATGGTAGTGCTGTGCTTACTGTTTCTGGAGGCACCCCCCCCAATTCATACTCGTGGAGTTCGGGCCATAGTTCAAAAGATATTATGGGGCAGGTAGCGGGTGATTACTCCGTTACTGTTACAGATAATAATGGTTGTGAGAAACTTTTTGAAACCACAATTACCCAGCCCGATGATATCACGGTTACAATCGATGAAACACCCGTTACTTGCTATGGTGGTAGTAATGGTGCACTTTCAATTACTGGCATTACTGGAGGTAACGGAGGGTATAGCCAACTTTGGTCAAATACCTTAACCTCGTCAACAATTTCAAACCTTACAGCTGGTTATTATTCTGTAACTGTAACCGACAGCAAGGGCTGTCAAAAATTTCAAGCAGCATCAGTTTCTGAGCCAACTCAAATCTCTGCAACTTTTGATATTACTAAACCATCCTGTTATGGTGGAGCAGATGGTGAACTAACCGTAAACGCTTCTGGTGGTACGTCTCCTTACGAGTATTCAATTGATGGAATTACGTTTCAGGTAAATAGTACCTTTACTAATCTAATAGCAGATACCTATACAATAACCATTAAAGACAAAGCTGATTGTACACGTTCCTACAATATAACTGTTGACCAACCCTCTGAAATCTCAGTAAACCACACAGATAATAAACCAACCTGTCCCGAATCAACGGATGGTAGCATAGGCCTTACTGTTTCAGGTGGAACAGGAGCTAAAACTTACTTTTGGACAGGTCCTGGCATAGTATTGCCAAGCGTGAAAGATCAAACCGATTTAGGTGTTGGTTCATATAGCGTAAGGGTTACCGATGAAAATATCTGCTACATCGATTATCCAATTATACTCGAATCGGCTAATCCGACTCCTACACCCACACTCGACAGTGATGCCACAAGCAACACAATTTGTTCTGGTAATATTATTACGTTTACAGCTGGTGGTGGTGATGAGTATGTTTTTTATCTAAATGGTTCAGAAATTCAGGCTCGAAGCACTGATAATACCTTTGTGGCATCGTTGCTAAATGATCAGGATGAAGTATCTGTAATCGTATATTCAACAGCGGGTTGCATGGCTGAGAGTTTACCAATAACTGTTACGGTGAACCCGCTGCCCGAAGCCAACATCTCGTACGCTGGCAGCCCCTACTGCGCCACTGGCACAGCAACCCCAACCCAAACCGGTACTACAGGGGGAACGTATAGCTCGACCGCAGGGCTGATAATTGATGCCACCACGGGAGAGGTTAATCTGGAGACTAGCGATGCTGGCACGTACACGGTAACCTACGCGTTCAGCGATGGTACCTGCGATAACACCACCACGGCAGAAATAGTGGTGAACCCGCTGCCCGAAGCCACCATCTCGTACGCTGGCAGCCCCTACTGCGCCACTGGCACAGCAACCCCAACCCAAACGGGTACTACAGGGGGAACGTATAGCTCGACCGCAGGGCTGGTAATTGATGCCACCACGGGAGAGGTTAACCTGGAGACTAGCGATGCTGGCACGTACACGGTAACCTACGCGTTCAGCGACGGTACCTGCGATAACACCACCACGGCAGAAATAGTGGTGAACCCGCTGCCCGAGGTAACCCTGGCTACACTCGCGGATGTGTGCGTCGATGCGACACCGTTCACCCTAACGGGCGGTCTTCCCGTAGGCGGTAGCTACAGCGGTAACGGCGTGATGGGCAGTAGCTTCGACCCCAACGCTGCGGGCGTGGGAACCCATACGATTACCTACACCTATACCGATGGCAACGGCTGCGTGAACTTTGCCACCCAGGATATTACGGTAAACCCGCTACCCGAAGCCACCATCTCGTACGCTGGCAGCCCCTACTGCGCCACTGGCACAGCAACCCCAACCCAAACGGGTACTACAGGGGGAACGTATAGCTCGACCGCAGGGCTGGTAATTGATGCCACCACGGGAGAGGTTAACCTGGAGACTAGCGATGCTGGCACGTACACGGTAACCTATGCGTTCAGCGATGGTACCTGCGATAACACCACCACGGCAGAAATAGCGGTAAACCCGCTGCCAACCGTAACAGCCCCTGCGGACTTTGAAACCTGCAGCGGCGAGACCATCACCCTGACCGCATCGGGCGATGCCACCAGCTACACGTGGGATAATTCCGTTGTTGACGGGGTGCCATTCGTGATAACCGAAACGACAACATTCACCGTTACGGGTACTAATACGACTACGGGTTGCTCAGCAACCAACGAGGTAATGGTTACGGTAAACCCAATACCTGAACCCCTTATTTCAACTGAAGATAAAGTTGAATACTATTTGGATGAGGATATTAGCACAGTATTTACAGTTGATATAAACGATGCCGAATCGTATCAATGGTTCAACAACGGAATTGCAATTCCAAGTGCCGACCAGCCTAACTATACCGCAACAGAAGTTGGAGTTTACTCAGCTGAGGTAACCGTAAATGGTTGCTCAGGTATAAGCAATGAAATAGAAATTACTCAAATAAGTAAAATTGGTTATATTGATGGCGATAATATAGTATGCTCGGGCAATGGCCCCGTTCTCGAACTAATAGATTACAGTTACATCACAATTATCAGCTGGGAATATAGTATCAGTGGCACCATCTGGCAATCCAGCGGAGATAATAATCCTGTCTTCTACGCTCCCCCAATCAACCAAACAACCCAATATAGGGTTAAGGCTAAAAACAGTTTAGGCCTGTTTATCTATACAGATCTTTTCACTGTTGATGTTGATGAGAATACAATTGGAGGCAGCGTAACCGGTTCAACCAGCATTTGCCAGGGCGAAACCAGCGAACTAACCCTTACAGGTCATTTGGGAGATGTGATTAAGTGGCAGCTATCAATAGATAACGGAACGGCATGGATTGATATTGAGAATACAGCCACTACCTACACTAGCGATGCCCTAACCCTAACAACCCTATTTAGAGCAGTGGTGAAAAATGGTGCTTGCGACGAAGCGTTCTCTGATGCTGCAACCATTACGGTATATCCAACTCCCGAGCCAACTATTTCAACTATCAACAACCTTAATATTTGCTCAGGCGACGATATTAACGTAGCATTTACATGTGATATTTATAATGCTGATACCTACCAATGGTTTAAAAATGGTGGGGTAATCAATGGAGCAGTTGAATCTTCGTACACCGCAACAGAACTAGGAGTCTACTCGCTAAAAGTTACTGTGAATGGCTGCCTTGGATCTAGCAACGAGTTAACAATTGTTGAGATTGAGCGACCTGCACCTACCATTTCAACCCAAGATAATGTAGATTATAATTTTGGGGAGACTATTAACACTACATTTATAGCCGATATAATAAATAATGTTCCGGTAGAATCGTATCAGTGGTTCAACAACGGAACTGCAATCCCAGATGCCAACCAATCTACCTATACTGCAACAGAAGTTGGGGTTTACTCAGCTGAGGTAATGGGAATAAATGGTTGTACAGGCACAAGTAATCCCATAGAAATAACACAGAATCAGGACTTCAATCCAATAATTACAACCGATGACAACCTTGAGTGGTGCGAGGGTCAAGATATTCTGGTTAACCTATCGGTAAATATTGCCAATGCCGACGAATATGTTTGGTTCAGAAACGATGGGGTTATTCCCGAAGCCAGTACACAAAACATTATAGTTGAAGAGGATGGCGTGTATAAAGTTAAGGTAACTGTGAATGAGTTTACCGCAACTAGCAACGAGATAGAGATAGTAACTCTACCAACACCCAAACCTACCATTTCAACCGAAGATAATTTGACTTGGACAGAGGACGAAACAATAAGCGTTACATTTACCGTTGATATTACCGATGCCGATGCTTATCAATGGCTTAATGGTGATGAACCCATTACCGATGCCATTTCCACATCATACGAAGCCACTGAAGTTGGCGAATACAGTGTTCTGGTAACTAAAGGTATATGTACAGGTCAAAGTAATACCCTTACTGTAACCATAGAAACCATACCCCTCTACGATGTTACATTTACAGTGCAAAATACAAGTGGTGATTTAATAGAAAACGCTGAAATTTTTGTGGATACTTTCGACCCAATTGTAACCAACGAAGCTGGTGTAGCTATTCTCTCGTGCCCCGAAGGTACGTATAGCTATCAGGTAAGACTTGAAGAATATAACACCTCTGAGGGTGAGTTCACGGTTATCGATCAGAATATCGATGTAAGCGTCGTAATGGTTCCATCGGGCATTTCGGATGAAGAGTTTCTTTCTATAAAACTATACCCCAACCCATTTAATAACGAGATAAAAATTTCGGATCCAGAACTTATTACAAGAGCAATTATCACCAGCATATCTGGACAAAAAATAATGGATATTAACCTTGAGGGTACCGATACAATTAACACGCAAAAACTGACCCCTGGGGTTTATCTAATCAGGCTCTATACACAAAACAGCGAGAGCAAAATCTATAAAATGGTGAAAAACCGATAAGCACCTCAAGCCCCGCCACTAAGGCGGGGTTTTTTTATACTCGCTAAAAATCTAATGGCTGTTCACTTTGGGGTTTGAAACTATTGGCCTATTTTTACACCAACTAATCTACAACACGCTAATATGAAGGTACTTCTTTTAGGCTCGGGCGGGCGCGAGCACGCATTGGCCTGGAAAATTAAGCAAAGCCCTTTGCTTACACAGCTGTTTATTGCCCCTGGAAACCCAGGAACATCTACCCTAGGTACAAATATTGGTATTAGCCTGGTTGATTTTCCCGCAATTAAAGATCTGGTGCTGAAAAACCATATTGAATTGGTTGTTGTTGGTCCCGAGGCTCCGCTGATAAAGGGTATTCATGATTTTTTCCTAAACCACGATCAGCTAAAGCATATACCCGTAATTGGGCCCACACGTGAGGGTGCTATGCTTGAAGGAAGTAAAGATTTTTCAAAAAGGTTTATGATGCGGCATGGCATACCCACTGCTCAATATAAAAGTTTTAGCGCAGCACAGAAAGACGATGCCATTGCCTTTCTATCAACGCTTAAATCGCCATACGTACTAAAAGCCGATGGCCTTTCCGAAGGAAAAGGGGTAATTATATGCAACACGTTATCGGAGGCAGAGCAGAGTCTTACCCAATTTTTTGATGGTAAATTTGGCGATGCGGGTAATACTGTAGTTATCGAAGAGTTTTTGTACGGCGTAGAACTCTCTGTTTTTGTCCTTACCGATGGCAAAAGTTATGTTATACTACCAGAGGCAAAAGACTATAAACGCATCGGCGAGGGCGATACTGGATTAAATACAGGGGGTATGGGAGCCGTTTCGCCCGTACCTTTTGCCGATGAACAGTTTATGAAAAGGGTTGAAGATAGCATAGTAAAACCAACCATAGAGGGGTTGCAAGCCGATAAGATAGACTACAAGGGGTTTATATTTATCGGGCTGATGAAAGTTGACGAAGATCCATTTGTAATTGAATATAACGCCCGAATGGGCGATCCCGAAACGCAGGTGGTAATGCCCAGACTCAAGTCTGATCTTCTAGACCTGTTGATAAAAACTTCGAAACAAGAGCTTGAAGGGGTAACAGTTGAGCATCATAATAATGTGGCAACCGCGGTAGTCTTAGTATCCGAGGGCTATCCTGGGAAATGCCCAAAGGGTAAAGTAATTAGCGATTATCAAGAGGTTGGTGAAAGCATCGTGTTTTATGCAGGTTCAGCAAGTACAGCAAGTAACGAGCTAGTAACTTCAGGCGGAAGGGTTATGGCATGTGTTGGGTTATCTGCTACCCTATCAGAGTCACTGACCATTTCGTATAAAATGGCAAACCAAATTACATTTGATGGTAAATATTTTAGGCTCGATATTGGAAAAGACTTAATGTAACAACCAGCTAATAGTAGGTATATGTTTCTAAAATTTTTCAAAAAGCAGCTTCCAAGCGTTTTCACGGTTATATTCCTAGTTGGCATAGCTTCGTGGATAGTTACCTTTATTAATCCATATGCAGCTAATGGTTTTGAGAATTACCAAATGCCCTTATACACTTTGATAACTTACCATATACCTGCTCAAACATTTTTGAGTAAGCTATTGGCTTTCCTAATGATTGTTATTAACAGCATCTTTTTAATACAGCTTAATGCACAATTTAATCTTATAAAGAATAGAACCTACCTGCCAACGCTTTTTTACATCCTTATCTGTTCGGGTTTATCGTGTTTACATGGTATTAATCCAGCTGCTTATTCCTCTTTCTTCATCATATTATCCGTATCTAAACTATTTGCATCTGCAGAGGTAAATACGCTCGATAATCTGTTTAAATCGGGCTTCTTTGTTTCCATTGCAGCCCTTTTCTACCTCCCATCAGTTACCATTGTAGCTTTACTGTTTATAGGCATTGCTATTCTAAATATTCGGGGTTTACGTGCTTGGTTATCGGCTATTGCAGGCTTTGCAACACCCCTATTTTTTACTTTTTGCTATTACTATTTCTTTACCGATAGCCCCACAATACTTTTCACTTTAGCTGCAAATTCGTTTAACTTTACTCCGCTATATACCTTTGCATCATTAGGTATTGCATACCATATTTTTGCAGGTTTCTTAATTATGCTAGTGCTTATAAGCATAACGTTTTTATTAAGAGCAATGGGTATGCAAAAAATTATTATCAGAAAATACTACAACATACTACTTTGGCTTTTATTTGGCACATTGGGAGTTATGCTTTTTAGTGTAGGAACCTCCATAGAGATTATTATTATACTTGCTATCCCTTTGTCTTTTATCCTATCATTTTTCTTTAATTTTTCGCGTAATCGATTTTGGTCAGAACTTCTTTTTATAGTGTTAATTGCAGGCGTTTTATCGATGCAACTATTTTGCTTGTAAAACAATACACATAAAAAAACCCGTAAATTTACGGGTTTTATATATAGAGTGGGGTTGCTTTGCCTTATAATATAAGCATGGCATCGCCATAGGTACCAAAACGATATTTTTCCTTAATCGCTACCTTATAAGCATCAAAAAGAAAATCGTAACCTGCAAAAGCTGAAACCATCATCAATAGGGTTGAATAGGGTAAGTGTAAATTGCTAACCATAGCATCGGGCACGCTGAATTCGTAGGGTGGAAAAATAAACTTATTGGTCCAACCCGAAAAGGGTTTAAGATAACCTTTGGTCGACACTGAACTTTCAAGGGTTCTGAGAACTGTGGTTCCTACAGCACAAACTTTACGTTTAGCATCCTTTGCCGAGTTCACTATTTGAACGGCTTCGTCGGGAATATCAATTTGCTCCGAGTCCATTTTATGCTTAGTTAAATCCTCCACATCAACGTTGCGAAAATTACCT
Organism: Bacteroidales bacterium; assembly: GCA_028708425.1. Lineage (GTDB taxonomy): Bacteria > Bacteroidota > Bacteroidia > Bacteroidales > Tenuifilaceae > Perlabentimonas. The sequence continues at coordinate 104,935 of JAQVYY010000001.1, read as the reverse complement.
AACCCCACATGAAGAGTTACTTCGGCAAAACCAACCCCCTTAATCTCTAAGCGTTTCATTAGCTCTCGGCTAAAATGTAGGCCTGCTGTGGGAGCAGCAACTGCACCCTCGTGCTTAGCATAAATAGTTTGGTAGCGCTCTTTGTCCTCGGGAGTTACCTCACGCTTTATGAACCTAGGTAAAGGTGTTTCGCCCAAACGATAAATAGTCTCTTTAAACTCCTCGTAAGTCCCATCAAATAAAAAGCGTAAGGTCCTGCCCCTGCTGGTAGTATTATCAATTACCTCGGCCACAAGTACGTCTTCATCACCAAAATACAACTTGTTACCAATCCGAATTTTACGTGCTGGATCAACCAGCACATCCCATAGGCGCTGTTCCTTACTCAACTCCCTAAGCAAAAACACTTCTATATCGGCTCCGGTTTTCTCTTTGTTACCATGCAGACGAGCAGGAAAAACCTTGGTGTTGTTAAATGCCATTACATCACCTTCGTCAAAATAGTTTATTAAATCCTTGAAAACCTTATGCTCAATGGTTTGCTTCTTCCTATCTAAAACCATTAGCCTTGATTCGTCACGGTTGTAAGCTGGAAATTTTGCAATAAGATCTAGTGGTAAATCGTATTTAAACTGGGATAGTTTCATTAAAAGAAAAATTTAGTAAAAAAAGGGTTAGTAAAAAAATGACTAAAACGCATTTTTTAGTCATTAAAATATATATACAAATATTCGTAATTGCTCTAATTATAAGGCGATCCAGTGAAAAACAACAACAAAAGAGACTGCCTACCTTATACGTAGCAATTTGCAATAGGTTACATCAAGAAATTATTTCCTCGAAATTTTGGAGGGTATTGGCATCTTGAACATTAAATTGGCCTATGGCTGTGCGCCTTAGTTCAACCAAATGGGCTCCCGACCCGAGTTTTTTTCCAATATCACGGGCAAGGGCTCTAATGTATGTTCCCTTACTACATTTAACCCTAACGGTAATATGGGGCATGGTATAGTCTATGAGTTCCATTTCATAAATCTCAATTGCCGATGGGGCTAGCTCCATGTCAACCCCTTGCCTTGCAAGCTTATATGCACGACCACCGTTTACCAATTTAGCTGAAAACAGGGGAGGAATTTGCATTTGTGGTCCCACAAAAACTTGCAGAGTATCCTTAACTTTTTGCTGAGTGATATGCTCAATGGGGAAACGTTCGTTAATCGCTGTTTCAAGGTCGTACGATGGAGTTGTTGATCCTAAGCAGAACTTGGCAATATACTCTTTCTCCAATTCCTGAATTTGCATAACCTGCTTGGTTGCTCTGCCTACACACACTACAAGTAAACCTGTGGCTAAAGGGTCGAGAGTTCCTGCATGGCCCACCTTTATCTTTTTGTAACCAAGCCTATGATAAAGCAATGAACGTACCTTGCTTACCACATTAAATGAGGTCCACTCTAGAGGTTTATCAAAAAGCAAAACCACTCCCTCTCTCCAATCTGTTTCTTTATTAAAAGTTAACCTCATTAGCCCTTAGTCTATTTAAATGGAAAAAATTATGGCAAGTAGCGCAACTGCGGCACAGTATACAGCAAACCAGGTTAAACGTTTCTGATTAATTAGCCTAATCATAAATTTACAGGCAAACAAACCCACAGTAAACGCAGCTATAAAACCAACCAAAATAGGCATTAACGCTACACTAGTATCCGATGTTAAATCGCCCGAAACAATATCTAAAAAATTTGCGCCAAGTATGGGTATAAGTACCATAAGGAATGAGAACCTTGCCACATCGCTCCTTCGCTTGCCAAGCATTAGTCCAGTGGCAATGGTTGCTCCCGAGCGTGAAATACCTGGTATCACGGCTACCGCTTGCGCTATACCAATTACAAAAGCATCAAAAAACTTCAGCTCTTTTTCCTGCTTATGCTTAATAATCATCGAGAGACCAAGCAAAACAGCGGTTATTAAAAGCATAAATCCCACAAGCATAAGGTTACCCGTAAAAAGGCTCTCAACGCTATCTTTAAAAAAGACACCAACTACACCAACGGGTACCATCGATACAGCTATTAACGCAATAAAGCGCGTCTCTTCGTTCCACCTGAACCTAAATAAACCTTTAACCAGGGTTACAATATCTTTCCAAAACACCACTATTGTGCTAAGTACGGTGGCGCCATGAACGGCTACCGAAAAGTTAAGGCTTTCCTTTACCTCAACACCCAAAAGAACTTTTCCTATTTCGAGATGACCGGAGCTGCTAACGGGCAAAAACTCAGTTAATCCCTGAATAATTCCAAGGATTAACGCTTGCAATAAATCCATAATATTTTAATTTTGGTTGTTGCTACTCCTTTGCCTTAGGTTTCTTCATAATGGCGTAAATTTGGAATAGAAATCCAAAAAGCACCATTATTGGAGCCAGAGTAATGCGTCTAAAGCTGAAAATTTTTTCGCTAAAAACATTGGGATCGTCAGACCCACCCCCAATCATTAGGATGAAACCTATCACAATAATAGCCAAACCTATGGCCATAAGCTTAAAGTTCTCTTTGCCAAGAGGGAAAAGGTTCTCTTTTTCGTCGGCTTGAATCTGTTTTTTTGACATATTTGGTATTTTTATTTTATTAGCCCCAATTTTTCATTCGAATGATTGCTATCTCCATCAGCGACTAAGTTTCACAACCAATTTTGTTACCCAACATTGGGTTCAACTCAGTCGGGATAACCCGATTTGCATTCATCTTTAACAAATTTGATGAATAATGCGGGTTAGTAATATAGCTCATCGCTGCTTAATCGTAGGTATTTACCCACTGCTAGCGATGTTGATATTAGGTTGATAACAACTCCCAATATAATTATCAATCCCGACATGCCCACCATTAGCTCTATTTGCCCAAGATTTATCACCTCGTAAAATTCGTGCTGAATAAGGTATATTAATCCTGTTAGCAAAACCAACGCCATAAGCGCTGCATAAAACCCGTGAAGCATACTTTTTAATAGGAACGGTTTACGAATAAACCCCCAGGTTGCCCCAACCAGCTTCATGGTGTTAATAATAAAACGCTTCGAGTAAACCGAAAGCCTAATGGTGTTATTAATAAGCACAATGGCCACGAAAAGCATTAATGCACTAAATAGCAAGATGATGGCCCCTATTTTTTGTACATTCTCATTTATAAGATTTACCAGCGATTTCTGGTAAAACACCTCCTTTACGGGCCGATGCGCCATAAGCTCATCCTCAATTAAGCGAATGCTATCGGGATTGGCATAGCTAGCTTTTAGCTTAACCTCTATGGACGATGAGAGCGGATTATAGCCTAGGAATCCGATAAAATCTTCGCCCAGCTCCTCTTGCAGCTCTTCTGCTGCTTCCTCCTTCGAAATATACTCTGTAATACGAACGTAGGGTGAGGCATCTAAGGTTTTCCGCAGAAAATTTGCATCCACCTCGCGCACATCGTCGTGCAGTATAACAGAAAAACCAATATTTTCCTTTACGTATGTTGAAATTTTTTGCGCATTTAGCAGCAAGAGCAACAGAATACCTAGCATGAACAGTACTAGCACGTTGCTAATAATTGATGAGAGGTACGAACTTCTCAATCGCCATTTTGTACTTCGTTTTTCTGCTTTCATATTCGGGTGCAAAGTTAGCTTAACAATCGTAAAATGGTACCAGTAAGTATCCTAATTTTTGTTCCTACAGGTTTTCACAAAACTTATAGCAATCCAACCTAAGGTGGTAAGAATAATTATAAGCGATGAGATCAGGTCGATTGCATACCCTGCCTTAAACATTTTGGGCTTAAACTCGAACACCACCTCGCGATTTCCTTTGGGTAACACTGCTCCTCTAAGCACATAATTTACCCTTATATGCTCAATGGTTTCACCGTCAATAGTGGCTTCCCAGCCAGCGGGGTAATGAATTTCGGAGAAAACTGCAAGCTTATCATCGCTTAGGCTATACTTATACACCAGCCTATTGGCACGGTAATCGGTAAGCGTAATATGATCACCATCCGATAATTTAGGCTTGTAATTTTGAAGCTGTTCGGCAAATCGCTTATCTACTATGGCAGCTGTTTTAGGATTAAAGTGAGTAAGCGCAGCCATTTCTTGGTCGGCATTGTCGACAATCATAACCGAATCTACAAACCAAGCATTTCCCAGGGCACCTTCATTAAGCATTGCAACCGGTCCCTGCTCGGTTGGATTAATAACATAGCGGGTATTTAGCATGTTGAGCACCCTAGCATTACCCTCAGCAATCTGATGGTCAATTAGCTCCTGATAGCGCCTAAGTTTAGCGCCATGGTAACCCCCAATGGATTTATGGTAGAAAGAGGTACTTGCATCATTAAAGGTATTAACACTACGGTTATACACCCTGAAGCTAAGCGTATTGTCGGCCAGTATTTGCCTGTCGGCAGGACTAGGAGTAAAGGGTACATCCACATTTTTTTGGGGAACAAAATTTTCGCCACTCAGGTATCTTCGGTTCACGGTCCACATATCGGCCAGAATTAGCACCCCCAAAATTATCAGGGTATGACTCATCTTTATCTTCTTCGAATAGAAGGTAAATAGCGCACCCGCGCTAAGTAAAATAAATACTAACGATCGAAAGGCATCGGTACGCATCATCGATTGGCGATCGAGCCTAACGGCATCGAACATTTCGGCAGGGAAACCCATTGAAATATACTGAGCATCAATATTGGCCTCAAAGCTAAAAAACGCCTTACCAAATAGAATAAAGAGGAGGCAAATACCGCCCGTAATTGATAGCGACCATTTAAACCCTTTCATAAATTGCTCTTTGGGCACATTGCCCTTAAAAATTTTGTGCAAGCCCATTATAGCTAGCAGAGGCATAGTAAATTCGGCAATGTATAGTATCATGGAAACCGTTCGGAACTTATTGTACCCGGGGAAGTAGTTTAGAAAAAGGTCGGTTAGCGGCATAAAATTTTTACCCCAGGCCAACATAATTCCCAGGATGGTTACCCCAAACAGTGCCCATTTCATTTTTCCGCGAAGCACAAAAAGGCTTAGCACAAACATAAAAACAACGATGGCGCCAATGTAAACCGGCCCCGAGGTCATGGGTTGCGGTCCCCAGTATGCCGGAAGCTGCTTAACAATTGCTCTAGCCTGATTAGTAGGAACACGATTATTTATTAAAAACTTATAGGTGTGCGAATTGGTTCCAAAATCGCTTGCCGAGGCCCCTCCCATTAAATTTGGTATCAACAAATTAAACGTTTCGGCTTTGCCGTAACTCCATGCAGTGGCATAATCCTTGTCGAGCCCCGATGTTTTATTTTCCTCATCAATACTCAGCTCCGAAGCACCCCTAATGGAATACTTCCCCGACTCGTAGGTAAAGTACAAACGCGAAAAGTTGGCACCAACAGCCAAAACAGCGGCAAACGCAAGCACTCCCACCGCTTTTAGGTACGGTTTATACTCCTTTACCTTTATTGAATCTATAAGGTACGCAATGGCAATAGCCACCCCAATAAAGGCCGCATAGTAGGTTATCTGTACGTGTCCTGCTTTTAGATTTAGTCCCAAAAAAAGCGCGAATAGAACAAATCCTGCCAAATACTTCTTTTTAAAAGATAAAAACACACCTGCCAACATGGGTGCCACATAGGCAATAGCATGCATTTTTGCGTTATGCCCCGCCTCGATAATTATAAAAAAGTACGACGACAAGGCGTAAGCAAATGCGCCAACTATACTAAGCCACGGATTTACGCCTAGTGCCAAAAGTAGGATATAAAACCCCAGCAACGCAACAAACATTAGGTTACCTGGATATGGCAAAGGGCGTAATAGCTTATCGACAAATGAAAGCGTATTGCCCTTATACTGTGTAGATATGAGGTAGGCAGGCATTCCGCTAAACATCGAGTTGGTCCACAATGGCTCCTCACCATACTGCTTGCGATGCTCAATTACTTCTTGTGCCGACCCTTTAAATTGTTGAATATCGTGCTGAGACAGGCCTTTACCCTGCAATAAGGGGAAAAAATAGAGGCTTGTGGCTACTAAAAACAGCACAACAGCTGTTACATGCGGAACCGATTTTTTTAAGAGTAATTTCATGGGGCAAAGTATAGTTTTACGTTAAATCATCGTTCAAAAACAAGCTAGGGAACCTGAAATTTTATACCATAAAAACTGTAAGCCTATCAACCTGCAAATTTTTCAAAAATAACAGCTTTTAGGGTAATCATAGGTTAAGTTTGTTAAAAAAATCACAAACCCAGTACGCTAATACTGGGATAGCCATTCGTTATTATAACGATATTGACACAAACGTGACATTTAAAATAAGCCGTAGAGTAAAGCGTCAATTCGGTTAATAATGGAACGAAGGTCGGCAGGATTTTCCGAAAAATTCAGGTTATCAACCTCAACTATTAGCTGGTTCCCCATTTTATAGCTTTCAATCCAAGCCTCATAGCGTTCATTAAGCCTTTGTAGGTAGTCAATTCTAATTGTTTTTTCATATTCTCTACCCCGTTTCTGTATCTGATTTACCAAGGTTGGCACGGTTGCCCTTAGATAAATTAACAAATCTGGTGGCTGAATCAGCGAGCTCATCAGGTTGAACAGGTTAGTATAGTTGTCAAAGTCACGAGTAGACATTAACCCCATGGAGTGGAGGTTTGGGGCAAAAATATGAGCATCTTCGTAAATGGTTCGATCTTGAATTACGGCTTCGCCTTTTCGTCTAATCTCAACTATTTGGCTAAACCGGCTATTAAGAAAATAAATCTGAAGGTTAAAACTCCAGCGTTGCATATCTTCATAAAAATCGTTCAGATATGGGTTATCATCAACATCCTCATAATGAGGACTCCAACTATAATGCTTTGCCAGCAAACGGGTAAGCGTTGTTTTCCCTGAGCCTATATTTCCTGCTACAGCTATGTGCATAGGTATACTCTGTTTTTGTTGTTTTGGTATTTTGGTTTAAAAATACAAAACAAAATGATTATTTATGCTTATTGTTAAATTTTTTCTGAAATATTAAGCTTCCCATCCTTTAAAAAGTAAAGCTGACTGCCAATTACAACCGGGGTTTTTTTATACGGGATTTTGAATTTGTCTGCAACTATACTAGTGTTAGAAAGTAATCGGCTTTCAGCAAAACCGTTATTTACAATCCATAAATATTGGCTCGAGACAATAAAGGTATGCTCGTATGAAATATTTATGGGCTCCAACCTAACACCATACGGTGTATACCGTTCGATGCTATTGCCAAAGCCTAGATATATTATTCCGTTTGCTTCCACAAGTATATCAGGATCTGTTTTACTATCGTGTGATACTAGTGAAAATTGCGAAATAATTCTGCTCCCCTGAGAATTTGTAAGCAGAAGCTCATTGGTCTCACGATGATAAAGCCATATTCCTCCTCTTGATGAACGGCAAACTTGCGAAACCTCCCCTAAGTTCAGACTCGATAGATTTATGGTATTACCAATTCGAGAGCTGTGGTTGTCTAGTATCTCAATTTGCCGATGCTGCTGGTAAAAAATAAGAATCCTAAAGGGATCGGTTGCATCAATTGAGGTGGGCTCGCCAAGCTGGCTGTTGTAGTAAACAGGTTGAACGGACCCCTTGCTTGTTACTTTACAAACCTTTTGGTTCTCAATAACCCAAACATCGCTCTGTTGTAAACTATGTGCGCTAATCGTTTTACTTCTGACAAATAAAACAGCGGCAACACCCAGAAAAGCAATAAGTAGTATTATGGTTTTTTTAAACATTTTCGTTTTCCGAAATTATTTTGAGCAGCGCATCGGCATATTCGCGGGTGTTGGATAGGCGGGGTACCTTGTTCTGCCCACCCAACTTTCCCCGTGATTTCATCCAATTAAAGAAGGTTTCAGGCTTAAGAACACGCACCACGGGTTCGGTTAGGGTAATTCCCTTGTACCGTTTGGCCTCGTAATCGGAGTTAATTGAGCACAGCGCAATATCGAGTGCCTTTGTAAAGTATTCCAGATTATCGGGTTCATTCTCAAACTCAATAAGCCATTCGTGTGCACCTTTTGCATCATCACCCATATATATAGGGGCTGCCGTGTAGTCGGCAATCGTTGCATTGGTCTTTTTACAAGCAATTTCCAGAGCCTTTTCGGCATTATCAATAATAATCTCTTCGCCAAACGCATTCATAAAGTGTTTAGTACGACCCGTGATAATAATTTTATGGGGAAATGTTGAAGTGAACTTAACGGTATCGCCAATCATATATCGCCACAATCCAGCGTTAGTGGTAATTATTATTGCGTAATTCTTGTTAATTTCAATGTCGGCAATGGTAAACACTTTGGGATTGGGTTTACCTATCTCCTCTATCGGGATAAACTCGTAAAAAACACCATAATCAAGCATGAGCAGCATATCAGGGCTATTCGGGTCATCCTGTATGGAAAAGAAACCCTCGCTGGCATTGTAGGTTTCCATATAGTGCATATTGGGCGATGGAATAACCTTTTCAAACTGTTCGCGGTAGGGGGTAAAGCTTACACCTCCGTGGGTAAAGAGCTCTAGATTTGGCCAAATTTCAAGCAGGTTATCTTTGCCAGTAAAATTAAGTATATGCTTAATCATCACAAGGTTCCACGACGGCACTCCTGCTATATTGGTAACATTTTCACGGAGCGCTTCCTCCGTAAGCTTTTCAAGCTTTACTTCCCACTCGGGTATTAGCGCCACCTTTTGACTTGGAGTACGGATAAAATCGGCCCACCAGGGTATATTCTCTATTAAAATGGCCGATAAATCTCCATAGTACGACTGATTACTAAAGTTATCAACCTGATGGCTTCCACCAAGGGTTAACCCTTTGCCCTTAAAAACATTGGTTTCGGGATATAGGTTGGTATATATTGCCAAAACATCTTTCCCTCCCCTAAAGTGGCATTCATCGAGGGCGGTTCTACTAACGGGTATAAATTTACTTTTATCGCTGGTTGTTCCCGATGATTTGGCAAACCAACGGGTCTCTCCGGGCCAAAGAACATCCTTTGCACCTTCTCTCAACTTATCAACGTATGGTTTTAGGCCCTCGTAATTGGTAATGGGAACGTTTCGTTGAAACTGCTCCACCGTTTTTATCTCACTAAAATTATACTCCTTGCCAAATTCGGTATCCTGAGCCTTTTTTATCATGTTCAGAATTGACTCTTCCTGAACCTCGCAAGGGAAACGCCTAAACAGGTCGATTTGATGTAACCTCTTAGTGTTTAGCCAATTAATTATTGATGGTAGTATTGTCATATTCAAACCAATTATTATATAATCATTCTAAATCGTCGTTTTTTTACGAAGATTTTCAAAATAATGCTCCCCTAAATCGAACCTACCAATATACAAGAAACGTTGGCAAGCAGCAGCTACCTATTTATCCCTGGTATGGAAATACCTGTAAATGTTTGGTACATTTCCAGTGCATAAATATCGGTCATTCCAGAAACAAAGTCAACTGCTGAGAGCAAGCTACCGTATGCTGACCGGTTTTGTTGTAAAAACTGCTTAGGGACTAAGCGTAATACCTTTTTGCTGTAATTATCGTCGGGGTTTAAAAGGGTTGGGCATATTTTATCGAGCAAATTACTAAGAATTTGAAATCCGGCCAGCTCAATTTCAACAACCGTATGGTGGTTATATATCCTATCAATGGAAATCTTTTTAACGCTATCAAGGGCCATCGACTCGGTACTTTCAACCTGTTTTATTAGCGGTGCCACTGGCTTGCCCGCCATAATTTGGGGGTACGATTTTTTAAAAGCCTGCGTACAAGCCTGAGTAAGCTTGCCTATTGTCATTGAGCGTAGGAATGCTACCTGCTCATTCTTATCGGTAACGCTCCGTAAAGTTTTTTCTATGCTACCTATCCATCTACTATCCTCTTTCGAGTTAAAGAATGCCATAAACAGTTCCCTTACTTTCGATGTTGAAAGGATTCCTAGTTTATGCGCATCGTCAATATCCATTATTTGGTAGCAAATATCGTCGGCCGCTTCAACCAAATAAACCAGCGGATGCCTAGCATAAACCAGGGGGTTATCGTTTACTTGGGGCAAGCCCATATCGTTGGCTATTTGCGAATACCATGATTTTTCTGTTTGAAAGAAACCAAATTTCTTTTCACTTTCAAGGGTCGACTCCCAGGGATACTTAACAATTGATGCCAGCACTGGATAGCTAAGCCTGAATCCTCCTTCACGTTTGCCCTCTAATTTTTGGGTTATTAACCTAAGCGCATTGGCGTTGCCTTCAAATTTTGATAGGTCGCTCCATTGCTCATGGGTTAGCAACTTTTTATAGGCATGCTCATTCTTATAAAAGTAAGCTTTAATTGCATCCTCGCCACTGTGCCCGAACGGAGGATTTCCCATGTCGTGGGCCAAGCAGGCGGCTGATACAATGGTTGGTATTTGCTCAATTATCTCCCCAAGCTCAATGGGAGCTTGCTGTTTAACAAACGGAACAATATTATTACCCAAGCTTCGTCCTACGCTAGCAACCTCAAGGCTATGAGTTAACCTGTTGTGAACAAAAACACTGCCTGGTAGCGGAAATACCTGCGTTTTGTTTTGTAATCGCCTAAAGGGAGAGCTAAATATTATGCGATCGTAATCGCGCTGAAAATGCGAGCGTGTTTCTAGTTCCTGCGTAGTTCCTTTTTCCCATCCAAACCTTTTCGTGCTGAGTAATTTAACCCAATCCATTATCATAGAACCTTTTTTATTATAGCTGGCCAGCAACGAGGTGGGTTATATTATTGGCAATTTTAAGCACCTTGTAAACCTCATCCTGGTCATTCTTAATGGGTGTATATGTTTCCTGAAAAACGAACGGTTTATCGTTAACCACAAACTTATTAACTTGCTTTTGCGGTATGCCGTGCCTCAGGTTGCTCCAGAACGTGTCGTATTCGGCCTCTTGTTTAGGGGTTAACTCCATTTGGGCGGTGTGGTGCGTTCCAATTACCTCGTCGCGGGATAGGTTTAACAGGTTTAAGTAGCTATCATTAACTGCAGTAATATACCCCTGCGAATCGTATTCAATTACGAAGTTTGAAATGTTAAGGGCATCTATAAAACTCTGCATTTCGGATGTTTTACGAGTCGACTCCTCCTGTGTAGCCTGAAGTTCCTCCATATTCTGGCGCATTTCCTCTTCCTGGGCAAGCATCTCTTCTGCTTGTTGCTGGGTTTTGGTTAACAACTCGTTAGTAGTTATACTTACTCGAACCGAAACAATGGTTGAAGCAATGCTTTGGGCAATTTTCTCCAGAAATTCAATTTGGTAGGGTTCAAAAGTATTAAACGAGGCTATTTCGAAAACACCTAACACCTCATCATCGACCATAAGCGGTACTATTATTAGCGATGTGGGGGTACTTTGCCCCAATCCCGAGGTTATTTCGATATACCCTGGGGGTATTTCGGTAAGGTAAACATATTTTTTTTCTAATGCGCAAGCCCCAATTAGACCCTCGCCAGGTAAAATTTTCTTTTGCTTATACTTAAATCTGTTATAGGCAAAAGCAGCCTTTAGCTCAAAGAAACAATCGTTGGGATCATCGTTATTATATAAAAATAGGCCTCCTTGGTTTGCTTCAAGCTTGTTTACCAGCTCGCGAATAATCGATTTCGACAACTTTTCAATATTGTCGTTATTTTGTCGGAGTAGCTCACCAAACTTGGCAATCCCCTCATTAGCCCATCTACGTTGATCATCCTCAACAGCTCTTTTCTTATTATCCTCGTCGGCCTGCCTAAGGTTATTTCGCATATCCACCAGCGCCTTCCCAAGGGAATCCTTGTCGCTAAGCATTTCAATATCGGTATCAAGATTACCCTGCCCAATTTGCGTGGCGAAACCAACCTTATTGCTAAGCGCTTTGGTCGTGATATTTAAAGCGTTCGTCATTTCCCCTATTTCATCGGTTGAGTTTACTTCTAGTATCATATCCTGAGCTATAACCCCCTTAGCCATTCGTTTTAGAGTGTTAGTAATTGTTTTTACAGGTGAAAATATTGAACGTGAAAAGAACACGATAATAGCTGTAATAAGAATTAATCCGATTAGTCCAACAAGTAGTGAAATATAAAAGTTTTTATTTGCCTGAGCCAGCATAACCGACTGCGGAACCACCACAGCTAAAGACCATGGTGAACCCGTTTTACCTATTACTATAGGGGTTAGCGTAAAATAGGAGTAGGTATTATCAATGTCATTATCCCAGAATGTAATTTCCTGCCCATTAACTATTCGTTCCGTTGCATCATGGTTGCTAAAAACTATTTCGTAATCGATGGTGGCGCTTTCCCCCAGGTTATTGATATTGGGATGGGCAACATACTTAAGGTCGTTTGATAGCAGAAAAGCGTAGCTGTTTTCGAATGGTCTGATCTGGCGTACAATATCATGGTACGTTTCCAGAGCAATATCAAGGCCAATAACACCGGTATAGCTTTCATCCTCAACCAACGGTACCATGATGCTGGTCATTAGAATGTTATCCTTTTCGTTGCCTGTAAAGTTTGAAAAGTAAGGATTTTCTACCCTCTCCTTTTTCCCTGCTTTTAATCTGGCATAAGCTTCGCTATCGCCATCTAAACTTGCTAGTGAAGATTTACTCTCGATACTACCACCCTCTCGCCAAACCTCGTTTTGATAGCGCCCATAAGATTTAGCGTAGCTCTTATCAATTACACTTAGCTCCCAGCTATCCCAAACCGAAAGCAAGTGCTGATTATTAACCATCACCTCGTGGTAAATAAAGGGAAAAACCTCTTTCCACTGCTCGTTCGGCATCAACGAATAAGACTTCACAGAATTGGCCAACGTCTGTGCCGTTACCAAATCTTTTTCCAGCAAAGATCTCATATCCGATGCGTACTTTTCGGCTGTGGCTTGGGTAACCGCAATGGCATCGGCAATGGCAACTTTTTTTGCGCTAATGCTCACGTAACCTAGGGCAACAGCATAAATAATTGCCGATACCCCAACAACTGTAATAATAATTTTTCGCTGAAGGTTTAGCTTATACTTCATTGGAAAGTTTTTTGAAACGGAAATCCACACTCATTACCAATCTAGCAGGGAGCGATTTGCGTATTTTTAAAGTGATGCATCTATTGAACCACTAGTTGAAACCTGAAAGTTTTCGTAAACGTGGGGTAATCCACATTATGGGTACTTTCGAATATTTTTGGTTTTTATCCGCCCTCGTGTACGTTTTATACTTATCGGCCATTATAAGTATTAGGTCGGCCTCAATATTTGCGGCAAATTTTTTAACCTCGTCACTAAATACATTTTTACGCTTGGCTGTTTTTATACCATACACAATTTTATTGCCATCAAGCATTTTTTTCGTAAAGTATAAATTATTGGCCATGTTGCGTTTTTTCCCTTCGTCGGAAATGTATGGCTTTATTAGGTTGATGTTGCACTTATAGTACTTTGACAGGTATATTATCCAGTGTAACGTCTCTTTATACCTTTTGTCGTAGTCCATGGGGACAACAATTTCTATGTAGTGGTCGTGAACGGGCGGTTCTTCGGCAATAAGAAATGGGATGTTTAAGTTTTTAACCGAAAGCCGGCGCATAAAATAGCCCGATTCAAGTTTCTTTTTACCGTAGGTATAGGTTTTATATGCTGCAATAAGATTAAGGTTAGCTGTTGTTATAAGCTCCCTAATCAAGTTTGTAGGGTTGCCCTCGAGTACCATAGCGAACACATACACCTTTATTTCATTGCTAATATCTTCAGCTATTTTTTCGAGGCGCTTTGTTAAAGCATCCACTTCTTGCGGCGAGGTTGTTTTTCTCCCAATAATTCGCATAAACCATGTATTGGGGATAATGTGTAAAAGCAAAATGTCATTATCCGATACTTCGGCCAGCTGAATGGCATGCTTTAGGGCAATTTCTGATCCCTCTGTAAAATCCCAAGGAACCAATACAACCTTTTTGGGTTCGTTCATACTATACACAGTTTTATAATACACGATAAATGTAATAATTATTATTCTATAATTGGCAAATATTGTACCTAAATAAGCTTTAACTTTCATCAAGCTGCTTTCTTAGTTTATTTAACTGGCTGTTTTTGTTTACGTTACGAAGCTCTTTAGCAGTTTTAGTAAAGTACGAATGACTCTCAATAAATTTAAGTTGTAGCTCATTCCACTCGCGCAAAGTGCCAATATGGCCATGCTCGTGAAGTTCGCGATAAAGCGTATTTGAGACGGGAATAAAATCGGAACGACCCAAATAGTCCAAATCGGCATCGCACATTATTTGTTCAAGTAGATTTTGGGGGGTGGGCGGCAACTTGGTGCTCATTATAAGCTCGCTAATTATCTCTATCTGCCTTTCTGAGTAGTAGTACTCTGGCAAAATTTCACGAGCTAGCTTAACAGACATCTCTTCGTGGGTATCATAATCAATTAGGTGTCCAGAATCATGCAATAAGGCTGCTGTGCGTAACAGGAGGAGCTCCTCGTTTGTTACATTCTCCGAACGCCCTATAAGTTCAACCTGAGTACACACATCTATCGTATGCTTCAAGTTGTGGTAGTATAAATTCTTGGGTAGCCCAAGCTGGAGCTTTTCAAGAACAAACTCTTCAACATCGCCAAATCTAATTAGCTGCAACTGAATATAAAAATCTTTGTTCGGGATGATACCTTCCAGGTTAACAGATAGCTTAGGCTTAATACCCTTTACAAAGTACATATCGATATCGCCTCTGTTTTTAACTGGCATTTTTCCCCTGTACCTGCAATCAAAGTATTCGCTCACAAGCATGAAGGTATCACCCGACATGTTGATTTGGTTGGGTTCGCCAGATGATTCCATGCGGTTGGCAGTGTTTACTGTGGTTCCCCATATATCGTACGATAGCTTATTACGGCCAATAACCCCTGCAATCACCGGCCCGGTATCGATTCCTATGCGTACCTTCCAAATATCTTGTGTTAGTCCAGATTTAAAAACTATGTCCTTCATATGCTGGAGCATTTCTAGCGCAGCCAGCACAACCTCTACCGGATTAGTTCTATTTTTTTTAGGTAGCCCCCCCGCACACATATAGGCATCACCTATGGTTTTAATCTTTTCAATCCGATACTTTTCTACCACCGAGTCGAAATACAGGAAAAACTTGTCGAGCTGGTCTATAAGAACATCGGGACTCTCCTCCTCGGTAATAAGTGTAAAACCCTCAATATCACAGAAAAGCACCGTAACCAAATCGAAGCGCCGAGAGTCCACCCGCCCCTTCTCTTTAAGCTCTGTGGCCGTATCTTTAGGTAACACCCTGGCCAACAAGTTTTCGGTTTTCTCTTTTTCCTTAACCAGCTCCTCTGTTCTTTCGTTTATCAGGCACTCGAGCTTATATCTGTCTTTTGCGTGAATGTATTGTCGCCACATAAATAGCAAGTACAGGCTCACGAGTAAAAAAAGGGCAAAGGGTATTGTGAAATATGGGGTCTTGTAAAATATTAGGGTAACCCTATTTAGCAGGCCACTTATGCAGAAAGAATTCCCGTGTGCTTGATCCTGACTTTTTTCAACAAATGCTGCTCGCCCAACAGACGAAACGAACAGATACTGCGATTGGGTAGTGATTTTTGAGCCTTGAGCCTGATGCGAGGCACCAGTTATTTTTGTAGTTGCCTGACAACTAGTCAAGACACTAATTGCAAGAAAAAATATTATTTGAACTTTTAAAAAATACCTAAGAAAATTCATACCTTAGTCCTTTGATAACGCAACAATCATTTAAGCCTATTCACTTATTGGTAAAAAATTTTAAATTTTGCTTTTAGCGTTATCTTATAAATGTATTTATAGTAGACGTAATCAATCTCAATATTATAAAAATATAATGACAAATGAGCACAATTAGGAAAAAAATATTGGTGCCAATAAATTTTGAACAACCTGGTGTTTACGCTTTGCAACATGCCGTAAGGGTATCTAATGTTGTTAACGAATCCATAGTGCTGGTTCATGTGGTTAAGTCGGATCAGGAAGTTGATGATGCCAAAACCAGGCTTTTAGAAGTAGCGCAAGGGGTTCATCAAAAGTACGACTTTTTACCCGAAACAATTGTTAAGGTGGGCGATGTTGCCGACGCTATTGCTGACGCTGCAAGCGAAATGAATGCCAGCATGGTAATAATGGGGTCGGCCAGCGTTAAAGGGAAGAAAGACTTATCTGACCTGCCAACGCTAAAGGTTATAACTAAATCGGTGGTGCCCTTTATAACCATACAGGAACCCCCTGTGAACAAAAGATACGATGATATCATTTTCCCCATCGACTGGACCATTGAAAATAAAGAGAAGCATGCTTGGATATCGTACTTCTGCGATTATTACGTGTCAAAATTCCACTTGGTAAAACCTAATATACCCGACCCCGAAAAACTGGCTAAATTGGATTTAAATATGGCCTCGGCGGTTAGGTATTTAGATCAGAAAGGCGCAAAATACCAAATCTACACCACCCCGGGTATAAAACCATACGCCGAGGAGGTATTGGATTTGGCCGTAAATATCAGAGCCGACCTTATTGTAATTATGACAACTAGAATCCCAACTGACGATAGCTTTATTATTGAACCCCACGAGCAATCAATAATTGGTCAGGCTGGGCATATTCCAGTTATGAGCATTAACCCAATTTAGCCCATGCGTAAAATAGTTTTTGCAACCAACAACAAGCATAAACTTTTTGAGGTACAACAAATACTAGGCACAAAATACTCGATAAAATCGCTTAAGGATATTGGTTTTACAGAGGATATACCTGAAGATTTTCAAACCCTGGAAGAGAATGCCTCGCAAAAGGCCTGGCATATTTATAATAAGTTTAAAATTGATTGTTTCGCAGACGATACAGGCCTTGAGGTTAACACCCTTAATGGCGAACCAGGCGTGCTTTCGGCTCGATACGCAGGGGAGCAAAAAAGCTCGCACGACAATATCATGAAGCTGCTAGAGCAACTCAAGGACAAGCCCAACAGAGATGCTCAGTTTAGGACAGTTATAGCGCTTATAGCTAGTGGTAAAGAGTATCGTTTTGAGGGCATTGTTCGGGGTTCCATTATTCAGCATCTTAAGGGGACTGATGGGTTTGGATACGACCCCGTATTTTTACCCAAAGGTTACCAAGAAACTTTTGCTGAAATGGATATAGAGCTAAAAAATAGAATTAGCCACAGGGGCTTAGCCATGTCAAAACTGGTCGATTTCCTCGATAGGTAACCATACCATTCACACTATTTATTTTACAAAAAATTGTGGCCAGTATACTTTTATCAAATTATTTTGGTTTGGTTATTACAATAAAGATTTGCTTTTGTAACTAACCAACTAAATATTTTACAATAGCCTTATGAAGCAATATACTATAACACTGCTCCTACTCCTACTTATCGAATCGGCATTTTCGCAAGTACCCGTGGGGAAATGGCGCGACCACTTTGCGTTTAAACAGGTAAACTACACCACCATATCAAACAGTAAGGTATATGCATCCTCGGCTAACGGCGTGTTTTGGTATAGCCCAACCGATGGAAATATTGGCAAGCTAACCTCAGTTAATGGGTTAAACGATGTTGGCATTTCGGCTCTGGGGCATTCAAAATACGACAACGTTTTAGCTATTGGCTACCAGAATGGAAACATCGACCTGGTTATTAACGACAAGATACTTAACGTACCCGACATTAAGCAAAAGCCCATACAGGGCACAAAGCAAATAAACCACTTTTTTTTCGATGATAGTAATCTGCTACTTATTTCAACAGGGTTTGGTATAGTTGTATATAACCTCGAAAGGCGGGAAATAAAGGATACCTATTATATCGGTGAAGCGGGTGCCGAATGCTGGGTAAACCAAGTTACTGTATTTAACCATAGGCTTTATGCAGCCACGGGCAATGGCCTAAAAAGCGCAAGCGTGAACAGCACCACATTGTTCCACTACGAAAGTTGGCAAATAGAAACGGAGATACCCTTTGTTGATGCCGAGTACAACACGATGGCGGTTTTTCAAAATAAGCTCTTTGTAAACCAATCGACAGGAAACTCGGTTAACGATGCTTTATGGATTTTCGATGGCGAAAACTGGAGTACAGCAACATCACAATTTATTCAAATTAGAAATATTGCGGCAAGCCAAAACTATATGGTTTTAACCAGTCGTCAAGGTATTATGGTATATTCAAACTACCCGTCCGAGCAAATTACCATAACCGAATACGCTAACTATTGGGACTATAAACCTAACCATGCTTTAATTAACAATAACGGAACCTTGGCCATTGCCGATAACAGCCTAAGCCTAATGTATGGTAACGTAAAAAGCTGGACCAGGGTAAAACCCAATAGTCCAGATAACGATAGGGCCTACTATATTCTACCAACCCTAACAAATTTATACATCCTAGCGGGTGGCAGAAACTCATGGTGGGGCAATATGTATTACCCGTTTACGTACCATGAACTAAATGATAATCGGTGGAGGACTGTTTATAATTCGGCTTTTTTTGATGCGGTTAGAATAACCCAAAGCCCTTTTTATGAGGATGAGCTTTTTGTCTCAACATGGGGACACGGAGTGGTAGTTTACCGCGATGGAGAGGTATCTAATAACTTTACACCAGAAAACAGCTCATTACAAACAATTTTTTCTGGACCATACTGCCGTATTGGCGGTATAGCATTCGATTTAAATAATAATATGTGGGTAACTAATGCGGGTGTCCCCAACCCCATATCGCTGTATACTGCCGAAGGTGAGTGGGTTAGCTTTCCATACGAGAACCAAATAGCATCGGATAGAATATCGGATATAAAGCTTTCACCAAGTAACTTTTTATGGGTTATTATTCCCTCGGGAGGAGGATTATTTGTAATTGACCCAGGAACAAATCCCGAATCGATAGAAAGCCACAGAGCCAAAAAGGTAAACCTAATTGCACCTGACGGTTCGTCGTTACCCAACAACATACACAGCATTGCTTTTGATAAGGATAACTACCTTTGGGTAGGCACCTCCGAGGGGGTGCTGATTAGCTATAACCCCTATGCAGTTTTTGAGCCCCAACAGTTTTCGCTTCAACGGGTTAAAATACCAGGATACGAAGAGGGGTACGCTGCTGAGCTGCTAAAATCACAAGTTGTTACATCCATAGCCGTAGATGGTGGAAACCGAAAATGGTTCGGAACCCAACGTTCTGGTGCTTACCTACAATCGTCCGATGGATCGGAACAGCTATTACATTTTACGGTTAACAATAGCCCCTTGCCATCAAATAATATTCAGCACATTGGCATACACCCTAAAACCGGCGAGGTTTTCTTTGCCACCGATAAGGGAACCATTTCATATAGAGCCGAAGCCACCGAAGGCAACTCCAGATTCGGCAAGGTTTACGCTTTTCCAAACCCTGTTCGCCCCGAGTTTGATGGAGTAATCACCATAACCGGGCTGGTTGACAAGACCAACGTAAAAATTACCGATTTAACGGGTAATCTAGTATTTGAAACGGTTAGCTTGGGTGGACAAGCAACCTGGGATGGCAAAACCCTAACAGGAAATAAAGCTGCAACCGGGGTTTACCTCTTCTTTTGCACCACTACCGATGGCGAGGAAACTGCGGTTGGAAAAATTCTGTTTATAAAATAGAAGCCACTCATTTTGTGGGTATAACATGATACAAAAATCAAAATCAATAGCCTTACACACAATTAGGTATGGGGAGAAAAGCCTTGTAGCCTACCTTTACACACAGGCGTTTGGCAGAATATCCCTAATGGTTAACAATGCCTATGGGAAAGGGAAAGGCACCAAGAAAGCGATATATTTCCAGCCATTATGTATTATTGATACGGTTTTTTATCCGGCAAAAAAACAAGGGTTAGGTAGATTGAAAGAGGTCTCCATATCGAAAGCAAACCCATTGCTACATATGGATATGGTTAAGAGTAGCATTGCCGTTTTTTTGGGCGAAATAGTGTACCGTACGGTAAAAGAGGAGGAGAACAACTCAGCCCTGTTTCAGTTCCTTGAGCTGTCAATTTTATCGCTAGATGCAATGGGTAAAGGGGTTGCAAATTTTCATCTGCTGTTTTTAGCCCGACTAACAAAATACCTCGGATTTTACCCAAATGGGGAATATACATCAGCAACCCCTTTCTTCGATTGTAAAAGCGGACTGTTTGTGAGGGATGAACCCATGCATCCAATCTATTTTAACCGGGCTCATAGCCAGCTACTGTCAACTCTTTTACAAACCGATTATCGCAAGGCCCATACCATTGCCCTAAATGGCAATCAGCGTAACGATTTCTTAAATCAAATTCTAAATTTCTACACGTATCACATGGATTCTGCCCATAATATAAAATCGCTCCCTGTTTTATCCCAACTCTTTTCTGAGTAAAAACTAAAATACTTTCTAAAAAGCCTTATACTGCTTGCATGGTACAGTTTTTGATGCTGTCTAGAGGAAATATAGTTTTTGATAAGCAAAATTCATATATTTGCTAACATTTTAATAAAATATTCCCCATTACCTTATGGCAAAATCATCAATTAATACACCATATTATGGCTTGCTTTCACATTTTGCAGATATTGCAGATAAAACAGGAGCCATTAACCTTTCGAACAACTATAGCGATTTTCCTTGTGACCCTGAATTACTTAACTCATTAGTAAAACACCTTTCGGAAGGAAGAAACAAGTATGCACCCAGCGAAGGGGTGCTTGAACTCAGAGAAATTATTGCCCAAAGATACAATAATGAGTTTGGTGCCAATTACGACCCCGAGCAAGAGGTTACCATCACAGCTGGCGCAATACAGGCCATTAACACTGCCATATCGTCAATAATTACCGAGGGCGATGAGGTGATTATTTTCGAGCCTGCTTTCGAAACCTATTTACCCTCCATTGAAGCTCGAGGGGCAAGAGCCATTTTCTTATACCTTGACCCAACCGATTACTCAATTGATTGGTCGGCGTTAACTAGGCTTATTACCAGTAAAACCAAGCTTATAATAATCAATTCGCCTCATAACCCTTCGGGCTTGGTACTGAACGATGAATCGCTTGAACAACTTCAAAGATTACTAAACGGAACTAAAATTACTATTCTTAGCGACGAAGCTTTTGCCGACATGGTTTTCGATGGCAAATCGATGTTTAGTATCGCTCGATATCCAAAACTAGCCGAAAAAAGCATAATTGTTGGCTCGCTCGGTAAGGCACTAAGCGTACCAGGATGGAAAATAGGCTACTGCCTTGCTCCCGCTAAGCTTACTGAAGCGTTTCGACATGTACACCAATACCAAATTTTCTCGGTAAACCTGCCCATACAGCTTGCTCTGGCCGATTTTTTGAAAAAAAAACCCTACTGGTCGCCACTTCGCGATTCGTTTCAGCATCGTCGCGACCTATTTGCCTCGCTTATGAAAGATTCAAGATTTACCCTTTTCCCCGTTGAAGGAGGCTATTTTCAGATTTTAGGATACGAGGAAATTTCGCAGGAGCCCGATATCGATTTTTGCCATTGGCTTGCCAATAACGCAGGCGTAACGGCTTTCCCATTATCGCATTTTTACCACGATGCATTCGATAATCAACGCCTAAGAATATGCTTTGGTAAAAGTGAGGAAGACCTAAAAATAGCAGCCGAAAGACTATCGAAGCTGTAATTTTTCTGTGGAAAGTATTATTGACAATCAACCCACATTATTCATCAAATTTGTTAAAGATGAATACAAATGCGGGTTAAGCTGTATGCGAAAGTGAG
Organism: Bacteroidales bacterium; assembly: GCA_028708425.1. Classification (GTDB taxonomy): domain Bacteria; phylum Bacteroidota; class Bacteroidia; order Bacteroidales; family Tenuifilaceae; genus Perlabentimonas. Next base: position 83,032 of record JAQVYY010000001.1, on the reverse strand, counting down.
TAAACAATTAGGCTACCCATTACGCTAATTGTTATGCCTTTTTACTCATTATTCATATCTTTGGCACAAACCTTACGATATATGAAGAGTTCGATGCGTATTTCCTCCCTACTGTTTTTCATCTTTTTACAAATAGCGGTTTTTGGTCAAACCTCGGAGCCAAAACAAAGCGTAACATTACTATTTGTTGGCGATGTAATGGGGCATAGCCCGCAAATTAAGAGCGCGTTCGATGAGAAAACCCAAACCTACCACTACCACGATGTTTTTGCTGGTGTAAGCCCTCTATTCAACCTGGCCGATATTACCATTGCAAACCTTGAGGTTACGCTGGGCGGCGAGCCCTATACGGGTTACCCCCAGTTCAGCTCGCCCGACGAGCTGGTTGATGGTATAATCGATGCAGGGGTCGATGTGCTAGTAACAGCCAATAACCATACGGTTGATAGACGCAAAAAGGGGATTCTTAGAACCATAGATGTGTTAAATAAGAAGGGTGTCCCCTATGCGGGTTCATACGCCGATGCCCAGCATAGGGATACAACGTACCCTCTAATACTTGAGCATAATGGAATAAGATTAGCTTTACTAAGCTACACATACGGTACCAACGGTATTCCTGTTCCTCGCCCCACCGTGGTTAACCTTATTGATACGGCGCTAATTCGTGCCGATTACCTAAGGGCACAACAGCTAAATGCCGACGAGGTAATAGTATATATTCATTGGGGTAACGAGTACCAGCGAACCCCATGTATTCAGCAGCTTAAGCTAACCCAATTCATGCATAATTTGGGTATAAGGTTGGTAATTGGTTCGCACCCCCATGTAATACAGCGAATGGAAGCATCATTTGATACCGATACAACCGAGGGTCGTGTAGCCGTATACTCATTGGGTAACTTTGTGTCGAATCAGCGGCCACGCTACAGAAACGGAGGGGCATTAGCCGCCATCAATATTGTAAAGGAGAACGGTAAAACCCGAATAGCAGATGCTGCCTACGCCTTGGTTTGGGTACACACACCCATTGTAAATGGTAAAAAGTTGTACCGCGTTTTACCCGTAGCAGAGTATGAAAGGCGCAGCAACTTTTTTAATAGCCACGACCAAAAACTGTTTAATCAGTTCGTTACCGATTCTCGAAGCTTGCTCGATTCAGAAAACTATAACTTCCCCGAAATTGCCATAAGGGACAACCAGTGGGTAGTTCCTTGGCTTAAACCTAAAAACACATTACCCTATTTGCAACCCATACTACCCGCTAGTCACCCTGTACAGCCAAAAAGGTTGACCATACCATAATAATTGTTACATTTGGGTTACACTGTATAAAAATACAATTCGCCAATTACACCAATGGAAAAAAAGCTCAAATCAAAAGCCCTTGAGGCAAATTTACAGCAAACCCGCGATGTTGAAATAGTTATCCCCGAAAACCATAATTGGTTTATCTCTCTATCGGCCAATAAGTTTGGCATAAATCAGCGTGTTACCGAATTTATTCGTGAGTTTAACCACCCCTACCAAAACGTCGATTTTTTGGCCGATAACCTTAAAAATATTGCCATATCCGACTTCTGGCTGTACGCATCGCATCCCGATGCAGAAAAAGCCTTTGATGTAATTCTTGACATTATCGAGTCGTTGTTGTTACCCTGCAAAACGGCCAAAAACGCCGATAGCCTGATACACAGCTTGGCACTTTTCTTAGAGCAGGTAAATGCCGAAGAAACACCATTTACAGCAACCCTCGATAAAGGGATAGACATCCTCGAAAAGGCGTTTTCGGAACAAAAAGATTCGGTAATTCAAAATGCGAACAGCTTAAAGAAAAGGCTCTCGCCCATAGTTACAGATAGTTCGCAGGGTGATAGAATCTTTAATCTTTTTATAAAAATTGCAAACGAAACCCTTAACGATTGGGAAAAAGGGTCGAAAATAGATGAATGGGCAATGAGCGATTTACGCTTTTTCCCCGATGAGAATATCCTTATCGTTAAAAGGGTAGGTAAGGGGTTCTATACTCAGCTAAAGCAGCAGGTAGCAACGGTTAAAAGCTGGGGCGATTTTTCTGAAAAAGTGCTCCTTTTTACTGATATTGCCGACTACCACAGAAAAATTATTTCCGAGTTCGATAGCCCCATAAGCCAGTTCCATTTCATAATATACCTTTTGCGAATGCCCACAATGGAGCATCACAAGGAGTACCTTATTTGGGACCTAAACAAGCTGCTTACGCAAATACTAAACGATGTTCCGAACCAAGAGATTAGCCAATTTGTTGATGATATTTTTAAGCTCTTCGAGGAGCTACTAAAAAAACATAAACCCATTGTGCTCGACTGTATTGCCACCATGGGCAAGGAGTTTGCTCGTTTTTTTAGTAAAAATTTGCTCTCGCAATTCGAGGATAATGTGATACGTATAGGCTATACTCCCCCTGGCAAAACCCACATAAGCGCCGATTGGCAACTAAAAGCCGACCCAAACCACCTTAAAAGCATTCGCGTTTGGCTGGACCTTGTTGAGGTGGCTCCCGAACGATTCGAAAAGCTCCTGTCGGCTTTAATTGTAAATCTAAAGCTTGGCGGAGTGCTTCTTTTTGATACTGACCTGTTTCAACGCAACGTTTCGAACCTGCTTAATGCCGATATCGACCCCGTTTTTAAGCCCGTAAAGGAGCTATGTAAGCTACTCCCTGTTTTTTATAACGAGATTGGTGCCGAGGGTGAGCTTCGCGATGTAACAACCGAAATCGACACCCTATCGAACCGACAGGATAAGCTTATGCACTTTTTGCGAAAACAGATACATATCGATGGCAACAATACCCATCTTCATCTGCTTGAAAAGATTTTTGGCTACTGGATTAGCGGTAATTTTAATCAGGTAGCATCTTTTCTTCCGCCCGATATTAAGGAGGCAATAATGAACGATGAAAAATGGTTAGCTCCCATGCAAACGCTAATCGTAAAAGTTTCAAAAAATCTATCGATACAACCCAAGGACATTTTAAACACGCCAATACAAAATCTTAACCATGCCATTGATGATGTAGAGGGGATTGAAGATTTACATAAAAAGAAGTTACGGCTATTTGTGCAAATCGCCTACCTACTTCGCGATAAGTACTTTGCAGGGGTTACCGACATTGCTCAAGAAATGAAAGCCTCGGGATGCTTTGATACTCAAGAGGTTCAACAATACGTAAAAGCCGAGCACAATAACGATTACATCTCGATGCTGAAATGCATTTACCAGTGCATGGCCAACCTAAATGCCATAGTTAAAAACAGAGAAAAAACCGAGGGTTGGGAAGATATTTACTACAAGCGCCATGTGGCTTTCGGTATCCCATCGATGTATGGGCAGTATCACGAGCCTAAATTTGAGGCATTGGGCCATATTTTCAGAATGGAAAAGGTTGCCTCAACCACAATGCAAAAAATTGTAAACAGCATTAACCTATCGAACCTAACCACAAACACGCTCAAGCAAATAGCCGAAGTGCTTTCGCTTTTTTACAAGGGATTAAACCTCGATGGCATTATCAACATGGGGTTTGAATCTAACCTAAAAATGCTACGCTCCAGCTTAAAATCGCGCAGCTTCTCGCTTAACCAGTACATTAATATATTTCAATTTTTAAGCGAAAACGTAAAGGAGATAATTCACAGCTCATTTTACAATCGCTTCGATAGTATTTTAAAAGATGTAGTTCATCATTATATAGATAAGGAATGCTCACCCGAAGAGCATCAAATACAGGCCCACCAACTTTCCGAAAAATTTTATCGCGAAATGCTCTCGGGCTCGTTCCTGCTTCAGGACCTCGATTCGTTTATAGCAAAGGTACTAAACAGCCTAAATAGCATGGCAGAGTCCTATTCCGAAGAAAGTCTGAAGAACGATATGAACTTGGATGTGCAAATGATGATAACCCCGCTGCACAAGCCTGAGCCACTACTCGACAATAAGGTGTTTTTAGGCTCTAAAGGGTATAATCTTAAAACCATATATCAGCAAAATTTTCCTGTGCCACCAGGTTTTATACTTACCACGGAGCTATTTCGCCAACGCGATAACATTATGGGTGATGAAACCCTGAAAACTAAATATCAGGAGGGTATAAAAGAAAATCTACACAAAATTGAACAAATTGAGCGTAAACAGTTTGGCAACTCAGGAAACCCCTTGCTAATTTCGGTAAGGTCGGGGGCTCCCCTATCCATGCCCGGGGCCATGAACACCTTTTTGAATGTAGGTATGAACGATACCATAGCCGAGGCGCTTAGCAAACAACCAAATATGGCTTGGACCACGTGGGATTGCTACGGAAGATACCTACAATCGTGGGGCCAAGCATTTGGAATTGAGCGAACCGCTTTTGAGAGCATCGTTGCTAAGCATCAAGGGGAGCTTGGTGAGGGAATAAAAGAGGCTTTCGACCCGGAGCAGATGCGTGAAATTGCTTATGAGTACAAGAACCTATTAACAGAACGAGATATTCCGATGTACGATGATGTGTACGAACAGCTATTTGCCGCCATCGATATGGTATTTAAAAGTTGGGATGGGCCACGAGCGCAGCTGTACCGAAAGCATCTGCAGATAGCCAATGAGTGGGGAACAGCCGTTATTGTTCAGTGCATGGTTTTTGGAAACCTGCACCGATCATCTGGGTCGGGTGTGGTTTTTACTTACGACTCCACAACCCAAAACCCTGGCATAAGGCTAAACGGCGACTACTCGCTACTTAGTCAGGGCGATGATGTTGTGGGAGGCATTACCCACGTGCTACCCGTGTCGGAGCATCAGGAAAAAGATACGAAAGGACAGAAAAATAAATCGCTTCAAAAGCAGCTCCCCCGAACGTACCACATGCTATTTAATCTGGCCGATAAGCTGGTAAACCAGCTTCATTTCGGGCATCAGGAAATTGAGTTCACCTTCGAGTCCGACAACCCCTACGATTTACACATTCTGCAAACACGAAAGCAGCAAATATTTAAGCCCGAAACAAAAACGATGTACCAAACACCTCCACCAAAAAACAAACTACTTGGGCGAGGCATACCCATTGGCGCATCAATACTAAATGGTCAGATTATATTCGACCTTGACGACCTAAATACCCAAAAGAGGCAGAACCCCAACGGAAAATTTATATACGTTAGCGCCGATACCACCCCCGACGATCTGCACGTAGTATTTGAGTGCGAGGGGCTTGTTACCTCGCGCGGTGGCGCAACCTCGCATGCGGCCGTAACCGCTGGTAGGCTGGGCAAGGTTTGCGTTGTAAACTGTAATGATATGATAGTTTACACAAACAAAAAAACCTGCGTTTTCGGCAAGCATGAGCTAACTACCGGCGACAGCATCTCGGTTGATGCCCATACGGGCAGTATTTATGCTGGGCATTATGAATTGGAGGATAGCTAGGGGGCTTTGGCTATTGGCTATTGGCTATTGGCTGTTGGCTGTTGGCTGTTGGCTGTTGGCTGTTGGGATTTTCGTATCTATTATCGGTGCCTTCGAGAGCCTCAGGCACCGGACGAAACCACATTACCCATTCGGGTACACACACTTTATAAACTTTCAACTGAGTAAACAGATTGACTGCGTCGAACTCGAACTTCGTTCTCGGTTGCTTCGTCGCAAAGTACGCTCCTCGCAATAACGAGAAAACTCGAAATTTGCAAACCCGCAACTCGCTAATTACTGCTCACTGCTTACTGCTCACTGCTCACTACTCACTACTTTTAAACAGATCACTTCGCAGCAAAGTACGCTTCTCGTGATGACGGGAAAATTCGGACACAGCAAACCCGATACTCGCTCAACCTCAACCTTAGCCTCAACCTTTAAAACTCCGTATTACGCTACCCATATTGCTACTTTCCAGTGCAAGTATATCTTTTATCTGCATACCTGTATAAAAAAAATAAAAATCGGGCGGTTGGCTTCGCCGCTTCTTCGCTTCGCTTCGAGGTCGCGCCACCCTTCGATAAACTCAGGGTAAAAATAATCAAATAATACAAAAAGAGAGAGAAGTACACTCTCTCTTTTTGTAAATAACCAAATAACCTAATCCCTGACGCAACGAACAGAGGATCCGTCCCTCTCATTGTTGTAGTAGCGGTTCACATTCTCGTAGTGGTAGGTCATACTCCGGTACCAAGCGTAGGACGCACCGTACTCGGTACTACTCCACCAGTAGCCGTAGTAGCCCACATGGCCGAACATACCATTGATGTTGCGGTAGCCACCCGGAAGAGCGGAGAAGCCATAGTCGTCTGTTCCGTTGCCGTTATCGTACCAAACAGTGGTTGCCTTTAGCTTGGTGCCAGCAATCTCGATGCCACCAACATAGTCGGTGAGTGTTGTCCACTCCGCATCGGTGGGTACGTGCCAACCCGTGGGGCACAGGTTGCCGGTGTTTACGGTGTACCAGTTGTACAAAACACCGTAAGTATTGCCGTAAGTGGCTTCGTCATTTTGGTACCAGCAGTAGGCAGGGGTACTTAAACCTTCCCAGTCTGCATTATTGGTAACCAATGGTATATCGGTACCATCGTTATACTTGGTGGTTTTTAGGTTCTCGGCCATCCACACTTGGGTGCCTATGGTTACGGTATTGTAAATATTTCCGTCAATATCTTTTATTTTCAACCCTACTGCTATTTGTAACGCTTCAATTTGTGTCTCTAACAAATCTACGTACCCTTTTGTGGCTACATCTTGAGCATCGGTAGGGTCTGAAACATTTTTTATTTGTCCATTTGCTGAATTATTATTTGCAATAACATCAGATAAAGTTTGAGTTTCAGTTTCGATGTATGTTCCCAGATCACTTATTTGACTCTCAGTAATGTTGATACCTGTTGATTTATCCCATGCAGTAAATGCGGGGTCGGTTTCGGTTTCAATATAGGTGGGTGTTACCTTTACCCATTTTACACCATCAAACTGCAAGAGGTCGCCCGTGGCTGCACCAGTAAAATCGAAGTTGGCGGCTACTGTTGGGTCGGTTTCAGTCTCAATATAGTTGGCTAAGTCGCTAATTTGACTCTCAGTAATGTTGATACCTGTTGATTTATCCCATGCAGTAAATGCGGGGTCGGTTTCGGTTTCAATATAGGTGGGTGTTACCTTTACCCATTTTACACCATCAAACTGCAAGAGGTCGC
>JAQVYY010000001.1:0-75739 GCA_028708425.1 Bacteroidales bacterium | reverse complement strand
CCGTGGCTGCACCAGTAAAATCGAAGTTGGCGGCTACTGTTGGGTCGGTTTCAGTCTCAATATAGTTGCCTAAATCGCTAATTTGAGTCTCAGTAATGTTGATACCTGTTGATTTATCCCATGCTGTAAATACGGGGTCGGTTTCGGTAATTTCACCGCTAACACTTTCCGCTGTTTTTGCATGCAAGGCATAGGGCACGCTCAATAGCTGGCTTGTGCCAGTAATGGTGTAGCTGATTCCGCCACTTGGGTCGGTTTCTGTTTTAATGAAATAGATATCGCTCGCCCAATCGATGGTGCTGAATCCTGCACCACTACCTATCTCAATGCTCACCAAACCATTGGCGTTGGTGGTGGGTGTTTGGGTTTCGGTGTAAACTGCCGTGCCGCTTGCACTGCCTTGCAGTATACTAATTTGCATGCCTACTTTTTGGTTGGTTACCAGTTTACCACTGGCATCTCGAACTACGGCTTGGTAGCTTATCTTTTGTGGTACTTGCGCCCATAGAGCTAATGCGATGAGCATTGCCGTCAAAAATGTGTATAGTTTTTTCATTTTAGTTAGTTTTGTTAGTTGGTAACAATATTTATAAGCTTAATTTTTAGTTCTTTATAATTTTGAAGACTTTAATCACCTTCTGGCTATCGTAAACCTTTAAAAGGTAAAGGGCTGGCGGATATTTGCTCATGGCAATCTGCGTCTCGTAATTAGTTAGCCTACTAACTTCGAGTAATTTACCACTTAAGTCGAAGATTCTGTAAAAAAGGGTTTCACTCTTATAGTTTTCAACTTTAAGGGTGAGTAAATCTCTGGTAGGGTTTGGGTATGCCGAAACCGTAAGATTTATGCCTTTGGCTTCCTCAATTCCGGTTACTGCCGAAATCTCGTAGGGCTGCTGCACACCGTGTGCAACGGAACCATCGGTTCCGGTATTGGTGGTGTAAACTACCTGTCCAACGCTATAGCTTACCATACCTCCGCTACCATTGGCTTCGCCACCTGTGGTGTTTACGCTCTCCTGCGCTACGGCAGTGGAAAGGGAAAAGTAGAAAGTGAAAAGTAAGACCGCAGCAAAAAAATGGCTGAATGCCTTAAGGGTAAATATTTTCATAGTATTTAAAATTTGGTATAAAAGTAATTATAGAATAAAGGTAGTAAAGATTTAAGATAAAACTAGGTTTGGGGATTATTTAGGGCTATTGGCTGTTGGCTATTGGCTATTGGCTGTTGGCTGTTGGTCTTCGCTCAGGATGACTTAGGGGTTGCACGGCCGTCACCCTTCGACTTCCCTTCGTCTACGCTCAGGGCAAGCTGCTCAGCCTGACAGGGGTTGCCCTGAATTGATGGACTTATGGTTAACCCTACACGTAGTCATCCTGAGCGAAGTCGAAGGGTGACGTTCGAAGCGAAGGCACCGGACGAAACCACATTACCCATTCGGGTACACACACTTTATAAACTTTCAACTGAGTAAACAGATTGACTGCGTCGAACTCGAACTTCGTTCTCGGTTGCTTCGTCGCAAAGTACGCTCCTCGCAATAACGGGGAAACTCAAAATTTGCAAACCCGCAACTCGCTAATTACTGTTCACTGCTTACTGCTTACTTCTTTTAAACAGATCACTTCGTCGCAAAGTACGCTCCTCGCAATGACGAGAAAACTCGAAATTTGCAAACCCGCAACTCACTAATTACTGTTCACTGATTACTGCTTACTGCTCACTACTTACTACTTACTGCTTACTGCTTACTTCTTTTAAACAGAACGCTTCGTCGCAAAGCACGCTCCTCACAACGAAGGGGAAAAATAATTCGTGTTTGTAATCGAATTAAATTCCTTATTGTTAATTTTGCAACTTATTATTTAATAGTTGTAATGGAAAAGGTAAGAATAGGAATAAACGGCTTTGGTCGCATAGGCAAAATGTTTTTTAGGATGCTTGCTCACCATCCAGAGATAGAGCTGGTGGGTATAAACGACCTAATGGACGATGATATGCTTCGTTATCTTCTGAAGTATGACACCGTACACGGTAGGTTTGGGAAAGAGATAAAAATTGCAAACGGACAGCTACACATAAACGGATGGCATGTGAACATTGGGCACCACGCAAAACCATCGGAAATTCCTTGGAGGGAATGGGGCGTTGATATAGTTATTGAATCGTCGGGCCATTTTACCACACGCCAAGATTTACAGCAACATATTGAGGCTGGGGCAAAAAGGGTTATACTTTCGAGCCCCCCTACCGATGAGCTCGATCTTACATTGGTAATTGGGGTAAACGATAACAAGCTACTTCCTGAACATAAAATTGTATCGAATGCTAGCTGCACCGCCAACTGCGTAACGCCCATACTACATATTCTAAACAGCGAATTGGGCATCGAGTCGGCTTTTCTTAACACCGTTCACCCATATACCAATAACCAGCGCATTATCGATTCGCCACATCCTGATTTTCGCCGTTCGCGGGCCTCTGCCGATAATATTATTCCCACCTCAACCAGTGCAGTAGGCGCCGTACATAGTATTATTCCTGAACTAAAAAACAGGTTTAACGGCATATCAACCCGTGTGCCCGTTATTTGCGGGGCGCTCTCGGAGCTGGTTGTTACTTTCCCAAAGGCAATAACCGAAAACTCAATAAACAAGCTGATAAAAGGCTATGCACAGGGATCTATGAGAAGCATTATTCGATATGAAACCGACCCAATAGTATCGAGCGATGTTTTGGGATGTACCTACTCCTGTGTTTTCGATTCGCTAGCAACTAAAGTGGTTAGTAATAGTACGGCCCAACTAATTTTATGGTACGATAATGAAATTGGCTATTCCAATAGGTTGGTTGACCTGGTGCTGATTATGGCAAAGCAGATGGCCTAATTTCTCAATTAATGCTAACTAACACCCGTTAATTTTTTGTTACCCCAAAAAATTGATGGAACTTTGGGATAAAATCAAATTAACCATATTAACTAATCGATAATAGTAATGGAGCCAATCGTTAAAGCAAAAAACCACCTTGGAATTAACAGCTTAGGCAGAATAGGTAAATTATTACTATGGAACCAGCTGATTAAAAGAGATTTTGACGGTATTGTAGTGAACCTAGGTCGCGAGGCAGGAAAAAAACCCGAGGACATTATCTGCGCCTTAGAGTCGGATACAACCTACGGCAGGCTAGATCAGTTTCTTTACGGGCACTCTGGCAAAAAGGCAGAAATTAAAGTTTTAGATGCAGAAAACTTTGTTTTTGAAATTGACGGGATGTACTTAAAGGTATTAACAAGCGAACGGGACCCCAAAAATATTCCTTGGGCAAAAGAGGGCGTACAAATAGTTGTTGATTGCACGGGCAAATTCATCGACCCAACTGTTGATCCCAATTCAGGAAAAGGAAGCATAAGAGGGCACCTAGTGGGCGGAGCAAAAAAGGTTATAGCATCGGCTCCTTTCAAAATTAAAGATTCATCAAAAAAACTTCCCGATGATGCCCTAATGGCGGTTTATGGAATTAACCATATGAATTTCGACCCCCTAAAGCATCATGTTCTATCGGCTGCCAGCTGTACAACCACTGGGTTGGCGCATATGATAAAGCCAATTATCGAGAATCCGGTTACATCAAATATCCTAACAGCCTCAATGTCAACCGTACACGCAGCTACCAATACACAGTCTGTACTCGATAAAATACCTGATTTGGGTGCATCCGATCTACGTAAAACACGCTCTATTCTTAACAATATCATACTTTCATCAACAGGAGCAGCCAAAGCGCTCGACTCAATTATCCCCGAAATTCAGGAGATAGGCTTTATGGCCGACTCGGTTCGTATACCCACCAGTACCGTATCGCTTATCGCCCTAAATCTTACGTTCTACAGCGATATGGATGATAAAGGAAATCCAACCATAAACCGTGAAGTAATAAACAACATTTATAAAGAGGCCGCCGCTGGTGCACAGCGTGATATGGTGGTTTTTTCGAAAAGACAAAATGTTTCGTCTGATATGATTGGTTATCAGGCCGCTGCTGTTATCGAAGGGCACGAAACCCACACTCGTACAGGGTTTATTAAGTTACCCGTTAACTCCCTAAAAAGGTACGGGGTGCAAGAAAATAGCGAAATAAACATACCAGTAACCCACCTGAAAATTTTTGGTTGGTACGACAATGAGTTTGGCAGCTACGTAAACTTCCTTACAAGGTTACTGCGCCATGTAAACTCATCGCTTAGGTAAAACAACCCTATAGTTACCATAAAACACCCCGTGCAGGGGTGTTTTTGCATCTGTACGAGATGAATTTTTCATATTACAAGTGCAATTGCTGATTTTTGTTTTAATTACACTATTTTTGCAAATATTTTAGTACCTATTGATAATCCGCATTATTACATCAAATTTGTAAAAGATGAATGCTTATGCGGGTTACCCCAACCTAGTGGAACCCAATTTTGGGCAACAAAATTGGATGTGAAACTTGGTCGCTCTCGGATATAGCAATTATTCGAATGAATAGTTAGGGCTAAACAATTTATTCAAAACATAAAAGCGTTTTACAATGACCCAAGAAGAACTTTTTAAGAAACTCATTTCGCACTGTAAGGAGTACGGATTTGTTTTCCAAAGCAGCGAAATTTATGATGGCCTAAGCGCTGTTTACGACTACGGACAGAATGGTGTTGAGCTAAAAAATAATATCAAGCAGTACTGGTGGGACGCAATGACTCGCCTTAATGAGAACATTGTGGGTATTGACTCGGCCATATTTATGCACCCTCAGGTGTGGAGCGCCTCGGGTCACGTTGGCGCTTTTAACGACCCACTTATTGATAATAAAGATAGCAAAAAGCGGTACCGAGCCGATGTGCTGATTGAGGAGTGGATGGAAAAGCAAAGCGCCAAAATTACGAAAGAGGTAACCAAGGCACAAAAACGCTTTGGCGACAGCTTTGACGAAGCGATGTTTTTACAAACCAATCCTAGAGTGGTTAAAACACAGGAAAAAATTGACGCTATACATAACCGTATGGCAACATCGTTAGAGAATAATGATTTAGCCGAAGTTAAAAAGATTATTGAGGACTGCGAGATTGCATGCCCCATATCGGGAACACGTAGCTGGACAGATGTGCGCCATTTTAACCTGATGTTCGAAACCAAGATGGGCTCCGTTTCCGATGATGCCAATACAATATATCTTCGCCCCGAAACGGCGCAAGGAATATTTGTAAACTACCTAAATGTACAAAAAACGGGCCGCATGAAGCTGCCCTTTGGCATTGCGCAGATTGGAAAAGCGTTCCGTAACGAGATTGTGGCACGTCAGTTTATTTTCCGTATGCGCGAGTTTGAGCAAATGGAGATGCAATTCTTTGTTCGCCCTGGCGAGGAGTTGGAATGGTTCGAATTTTGGAAAGAAAAACGCATGCGCTGGCACAAGGCCATGGGGTTTGGCGACGATAAGTATCGCTTCCACGAGCATATTAAGCTGGCGCACTACGCCAACGCCGCTTTCGATATTGAATTCGACTTCCCTTTCGGTTTCAAAGAGGTTGAGGGCATCCATTCGCGTACCGATTTTGATTTGGCCAGCCATCAGAAACACTCTGGAAAGAAGTTACAGTATTTCGATCTGGAAACGAATAAAAACTACATTCCCTATGTGGTTGAAACCTCAATTGGGCTAGATCGCACTTTTCTTCAAGTACTCGCAGGAGCTTATACCGAGGAAAAAATCACCAAAGACGGTGGTAAGGTTGACGAACGCGTTCTACTTCGAATTCCTCCAGCACTTGCACCCATTAAGCTAGCCGTTTTTCCTCTGGTTAAAAAGGATGGTTTGCCCGAAAAGGCTCGCCAAATTATGGACGACCTTAAAATAGACTTTAAATGTCAGTACGAGGAGAAGGATAGCATTGGGAGACGCTACCGTAGGCACGATGCAATAGGTACTCCATTCTGCATAACTATTGACCATCAGACTATTGAAGACAATACGGTTACCATTCGCCACCGCGATAGTATGGAGCAGGAAAGGGTTGATGTTTCACGCTTACGCGAGATTATGGAGGAGGAGGTAAGCATGAAAACCCTACTGAAAACAATATAACCCGCACTATTCGGATGAATAGCTGGGGTTTCGGGTATTTTAATTTTTAGGTTGAAAATTGTATTCTAAAAAGTGGAGAGATTCACTGCTTAAAATCATTGGCGTCCGGTTTATATTTATAGATTCCTCCCTACGGTCGGAATGACAGGGCGTTGAGTTGTATTTGGGAGGGGAGGGCTTAAAATGTAAACAATGGGGCAATTAGCTTTGCCCTATTTGTCTTGTAAATAGTTGGCAATACAAATGTTTTTCTACTCAACCTCAAAGTAGCTGCAATGCAAAAGCGAGTGTTAATAGTAACCTATTACTGGCCACCCTCTGGAGGAAGCGGTGTTCAGCGTTGGTTGAAATTCGCAAAGTATTTACGCTCCTTTGGATGGGAACCTGTTATTTACACCCCTAAAAATCCTGATGTTTCGCTAATCGATAAAACCCTGGCTGGCGATATTCCACCCGATATAACCATTATTAAACGTAAAATATTTGAGCCCTACAGCCTGTTTAGGCTTGTAGCGGGTCAAAAAAAGGGGATGGGGGTTGGTTTTGCCTCGGCTGAGGGTAAAAAGGATGGATTTTTCAGCAAATTATCTCTTTGGATAAGGGCTAACCTTTTTATTCCCGATGCCCGTATGTTTTGGGTAAAACCATCGGTTCGGTTTTTAGCCAAACACCTCAAAAGTAATCCTGTTGATGCTATAATTTCAACCGGCCCACCCCATAGCATGCATCTTATCGCCCTAAAACTTAAACAACGGATGGGCATTAAATGGTTGGCCGATTTTCGGGACCCATGGACAAGCATCGACTATATGGCCGACCTACCCATTACCAAGCGCTCATTTAAAAAGCATAAACGCCTAGAGAACAAGGTAATTACTATAGCCGATGAGGTTGTGGTTGTATCATCGCAAATGAAGGCAGAGTTTGAACAGAATAGACCGCAAGGCGTAAGCCTTATTACCAATGGTTTTGACCATACCGATTTTGCAAGCCTAGCAATTTCGCCCAAACCAGAATTTACCATTACCCACTTAGGCTCAATACCCGCAAACCGCAACAGCGAGCATCTATGGGATGCCCTAAGCCGTATGGTAACCACCAATACCCTATTTGCATCGAAACTAAAAATACAGCTGGTGGGTAACGTTGATAAGCTGGTTGCCGATCAAATTGAGCATTACGGGTTAACAAGCTATTGCACGTTTACAGGCTACGTAAATCACAGTAAAAGCATTGAAATTATGCAGCGCTCGCAGGTGCTGCTCCTGCTGATAAACCAAAGTGCCAATGCCAAGGGTATTTTAACTGGCAAGGTTTTCGAGTATCTTGCCGCCCGCCGCCCCATACTGGCTATCGGCCCAACCGATGGCGATGTTAGCAGCCTACTAGCCCAAACAAAAGCAGGTATTACTGCAAATTTTAGTAGCTTTAAAGATATTGAGGAAAAGATAAAATGGATGTGGGATGAGTACCAGGATGGTTTCCCTTTCTATGATAAGGTTGATGTATCGGAATACAGTCGTAAAAACCTAACCGGTAAGCTGGTTGAAAAGCTTAACCGTATGTAACCTTTGCCCGTTGATACTACTCGGCTAATACGATTACTAAATTTAGTGTAAAATGAAAATTTTAACCGTTATTGGAGCCCGCCCCCAGTTTGTAAAGGCAAGCGTGGTTAGCCGCGCATTACGGGCTGCTGATATATCTGAAATAGTTGTACATACTGGTCAGCATTTTGACTATAACATGTCGCAGGTATTTTTCGACCAGATGCAGATTCGTAAGCCAAGCTATAATCTCGGTATTCATGGGCTATCGCATGGAGCAATGACAGGGCGTATGCTTGAGGCCATTGAAGAAATTCTGATTGCGGAAAAACCCCAGCTAATGCTCGTTTACGGCGATACCAACTCGACCCTTGCGGGGGCACTCGCTGCGCAAAAACTCGGCATACCCATTGCACACGTTGAGGCCGGGCTAAGGTCGTTTAACCTTAGCATGCCCGAGGAAACCAACCGCATACTTACCGACCGCATATCAACACTGCTGTTCTGCCCCACACAGGTTGCCGTTGGCAACCTAAAAGCCGAGGGTTTCGACAATTTCGACTGCCAAATTCATCAGGTGGGCGATGTGATGCTCGATGCAGCAAACTACTACGCCACAAAGTCGGCTGCTAGGTCAGCTATTAAAGCTAGCCTAAATCTTCAAGAAAAATTTGTTTTGGCAACCGTACATCGTCAGGAGAATAGCGATAACCACAATAACTTAAAAAGCATTGTTGATGCGCTAAATCAGATAAACAAATCCACACAGGTTGTGGTGCCGCTTCATCCGCGAACAAAAAAGATAATTGCTAACCTCAACCTAGCACCACAATTTACCATAATCGACCCTGTTGGCTACCTAGATATGGTTGAGCTCCTAAAAAATTGCGCGCTGGTAATAACCGATAGCGGGGGCTTGCAGAAAGAGGCCTTTTTCTTTAAAAAGAGCTGCGTTACCCTGCGTGAGCAAACCGAGTGGACCGAACTTGTTGATGGTAATTTTAACACGTTGGCAGGTGTTAATACGGAGCAAATTATTGAGGCGTACAATAAAATGATGAGCAATTCGGCTAATTTCAATGTCAACCTTTATGGCGATGGCAATGCATCGAAAAAAATTGCTGAGCTGATAAAACAGTTCTTATCGTAAGCCTTTGTAATTCGTGTATATATTTTAATCGAAGAGTAAATTACGATGTGGATTTACAAATAAACCTTTTCAACCATGAGGGTTGATTAACCCTAGCTTGGGATATAAAAATCTATATGTTGAAATTTTGCGAACACCCCTTGTTTAGGAGTGTTTGCCTCCATTCGCATCGCAAGAGCCTAGTAATGAGAAGCAATTATTTTTAAAAATAGTTGCGAATAGCATTGGCATGTTCGTAAAAATGCATACATTCGTACTTTATTAACATCTTATTAACATCCCAAGCAAAACCCAACATACCATGCCGTATCGCCGCTTACCCAATACCGACAATGCCCGCACAAAAGCCCTAACGGCTGCCGTAAAAAAGGGCCGAGAAGTACCTCCATTTAAATTGGCATACAGCCAAAGCGCCTTTAGCAAAGCCAACCTTTTTATAAATAATTTTACGAAGGGTGTTGCTAATTACCAGGCGGCCTACAAGAAACAGGTTGAAAGAAGCAAGGAGTACCAATCGCTCTCGAAAAAAGCCCGCCTATACCTTTCACATTTCATACAGGTGCTTAATCTAACCATTTCGAGAGGCGAGTTACCCGAGGAGGTTCGGAAAATTTATGGGATGGATATAGATGAGTGTAAGCTGCCCAATCTTTCAGCTGATAAGGATTTACTAGCATGGGGAAAAAAAATTATTATAGGCGAAACCACACGTATATCCAAAGGGCATCAACCCATTACCAACCCAACCATTGCAGTGGTTAAGGTAAGATATGAAAACTTTGCTGAGGCATATAGCCATCAACGCATTCTACAGCAAAACACGCAACGTAGCCAAGCAGAGCTAGAGACACTACGCAAAAAAGCCGATGATATTATTCTTCAGATTTGGAATGAGGTTGAGGATACCTATAAAGACCTACCCGACCATGAAAAGCGAGAGCGTGCACAGGAATATGGATTGGTTTACGTTTATCGAAAGAACGAAATTAGGAATTTGCGAATGCTCGAACGGAACCTAATTGATTTTGAAACGTAAATTTGGGGTAAGAATGTGGCGTTTCGCCCAAACTTCAATCCTCTTCTAAAAACCCGCATTACTCATCAAACTTGTAAAAGATAAATACAAATGTGGGTTTCCCTACATAGAGTAGCCCTATTTTGGGCAAGAAAATTGGTTGTGATACCTAGTCGCTGTCGGAGACAGGAATTATTCGAATGAATAATTAGGGATAAATAGTGTTGCTACTGGGCCAGCTGCATTAATCGCTTGCCTCGTGTGCGTTCAATTTTACTGCAGCGGTACTCTCCTGTTTTCCGCACTTTTTCGGGACACCCTCTACACCCCTTGTAAATACTAGGATGTTTTTTAAATTTGGGTGTCCCAACATTTGTTCTTATGTATGTTCGTAAAAAGAAAAACAGCTCAGGTAGCGCATCAGTACAGGTGATTCAGAAGATTAATGGTCGCTATAAAGTATATAAAACTATTGGTTGCGCCACCACACAGCAGGAAATTGAAAAATTAGTATTGCTTGCTAGACAAGAGATTGAAAATATTTCTGCTCAGCCTAAGCTATTTCAATCAGAAACCGACCAAGCCATTGAACAGGCAATATCAACTATAAGCAATGGGGACGTGCGAACGGTTGGTCCCGAAATAGTTTTCGGTAAAATTTACGATAGCATTGGGTTCAACCAGATTGAAGAAACCCTATTTCGTCATCTTGTCATTTCAAGATTAGCCTTTCCGCTCAGCAAGCTAAAAACAGCTGAGTATCTCTATCGATACCAAGGCGTCTCACTTAGCGTTGATGCCATTTACCGCTTCCTAGACAAGCTTAATGACCAGCTAAAGTGTAAGGTAGAGCAAATTGCTTTTGCTCACACATTGAAGGTTTTAGAGGGTAAAATTAGCATCGTGTTTTACGATATGACGACCTTGTATTTCGAAGCAAGCGACGAGGACGATTTACGCAAAACAGGCTTTAGTAAAGATGGGAAGCATCAGCATCCCCAAATTTTTGTCGGGCTGCTAGTTGGTCTAGGTGGGTACGCGATTGGGTACGATATCTTTGAAGGAAACACCTACGAAGGGCATACCCTCATCCCGTTTATAGAGCAGATTAGCGCTAAGTTCAGCTTAGACAAGCCCATTGTTGTTGCCGATGCTGGTCTGCTCTCAAATGACAACATAAACGCCCTGGAAGCTAAAGGGTATGAATACATTATTGGGGGTAGGCTAAAGAATGAAGCGGGACATATTAAAAAACAGATATTAGCGGATAAATTTGCTGATGGGGTTATAAAGAGCTACAAAAAACAGGGGGAAACAAGGCTAATTGTACACTACGCTAAAAGTCGGGCGACCAAGGACGCGTACAACCGAAAACGGGGGTTGCTACGCTTAGAAAAGCTCGTAAAGTCTGGGAAGTTAACTAAATCATCCATAAACAATAGAGGGTACAATAAGTATCTAAAGCTAACAGGTGAGGTCTCTATTGAGATTGATTATGACAAGTACAGTCAAGATGATACATGGGATGGGCTAAAAGGGTACGTTACAAACACGAAACTTACGGATCAAGAGGTTCTAGCTAACTACAAAAACCTTTGGCATATCGAAAAGGCATTCAGGATGTCTAAAACGGATTTACGAATACGGCCTATCTATCATAGGCTAAGAAATCGAATTGAGGCACATATATGCATCTCATTTACTGCATATTGTATTTACAAAGAGTTAGAAAGGGTACTGTATCTATCAAAGTCCAATCTTTCACTAAGAAAGGCCGCAGAGTTAACACACACTATATATAAAATAAAATACACTCTCCCTGAATCAAAACACACCAAGTCTATACTATTAAATATGGACGAGAGTCAGATGGAGCTATGCGAAATTATCAAAGAAAATTATTAGGGTGTCCCAAAGCGGAAAACAGGAAATAGTGTTGCTACTGGGCCAGCTGCATTAATCGCTTGCCTCGTGTGCGTTCAATTTTACTGCAGCGGTACTCTTCCAAAATCTCCAAACTAGTATCGAAGCAATAACAAGGCTAACAATACCTACCTGCCACAAATCCGAAATGTTACCAACCGTTTCGGCCTGTGAGGGCACCACTCCCTTGGCAATAAGATAGTACACCACTACGGCCATACCATTGTTCGCCATATGCGCTGCAACGGGAACCCATATTGAGCCGCTCCACACATACAGGTAGCCAAACAGCATACCCAGCAAAAATCGAGGAATAAACCCCTGAAACTGCATGTGAATAGCACTAAAAATAGCGGCAGCTAGCACAACGCCCCATACCGTGTTTTTTGTCCACTGTATGATATACTTCTGAATTAATCCCCTAAAGAAAAACTCTTCGGCAATGGCTGGCATAATGGCTACCACAATAAAGTTTAGTAACATTACTCCAAGCTGGTTGGTTGTGAGAATGGCTTTGGTTAGCTCCATGGCCGCCTGCTCCATTTCGAGCATCCATGCCGGCATGGGTATTTTTGCGTTTATTGAGGCTATTAGGTTTACAGCGGGTATAAACGTAAACATAATCAGTATGGAAAATACAAGTAACCCAACGGGTATACGCTTCAATCCCAAAAAATTATTTGCGCCCACCGAGCTAAAAGCTGCAAGCATAACCGCCGGGAAAAGGAATAAACCGATGGTTTGGCACACCTGCAGAATACGTATGGACATTAATCCATCGGAGGTAGCGTAATTTGATACGGTGCTTAAACCTGACTGCATATCTCCAAATAGCATGGTGTTGAGCAAAACACCCATAAGCAAAAATATCAGGAAGCCCATAAGCGCCAGCAAAATTGAGGCAATTATTCCTTTTATTGGCGACAAGGGTTTTATAAGAAATCTATTCATTCGTTTTGAGAAATATTTAACCCCACATTATTTATCAAATTCATTAATAACAATCAATCCTTCTGCAAAGGTAAGTAAGAATAGCTAATTCCCCTTTCATCTTACTAGCAAAAGTTGATTTT
This sequence comes from Bacteroidales bacterium, assembly GCA_028708425.1. Classification (GTDB taxonomy): domain Bacteria; phylum Bacteroidota; class Bacteroidia; order Bacteroidales; family Tenuifilaceae; genus Perlabentimonas. The sequence continues at coordinate 62,907 of JAQVYY010000001.1, read as the reverse complement.
TACAATTTAGTGGGCGTTTTCAATAAACTCTCCCTATTTTTGCATCGCTAAAATATTACAATTTAACGTGAAAATTCAGGATTTAGATTTAGGCGATAGGCCACTTTTTTTGGCGCCCATGGAGGACGTTACCGACCCCTCGTTTAGGCATCTGTGCAAACGGTTTGGTGCCGATATGATGTTTACCGAGTTTGTAAACTCCGATGGACTAATTCGCGATGCCGAGAGCTGCCAAAGGAAGCTAAATATACTTGAAAATGAGCGCCCCATTGGCATTCAGCTGTACGGGCACATTATTGAGAGCATGGTTGAGGCTTGTAAAATAGCCACCGAGGCAAAACCCGATGTGATTGATATAAACTTTGGCTGTCCGGTAAAAAAAATAGCCAACCGTGGTGCGGGATCGGGTATGCTCAAGGATACCCCCAAGCTTGTGGAAATGACTAGGCAGATTGTAAATGCTACCCATATTCCTGTTACCGTAAAAACCCGTCTCGGCTGGGATAACGAATCGAAGCAAATTGTTGAGCTAGCTGAACGTCTGCAGGATGTGGGCATTAAGGCACTCACCATTCATGGCAGAACACGCACACAGCTTTACAAGGGCGAAGCCGATTGGAGCCTTATAGGCGAGGTAAAGGCCAATGCCCGTATGCATATCCCCATTATTGGCAATGGCGATATCGATAACCCCGAAAAGGCTGTTGAACATTTTAACCGCTACGGGGTTGATGGTATAATGATAGGGCGCGCAACCTACGGTAGCCCCTGGATATTTAAGGAGATTAAGCATTACATGCACCACGGCGAACGTATGCAACCGCTTACCGTAGAACAAAAGGTTTCCATTGCAAAGGAACATCTTTTAAAATCAATAGAATTTAAGGGCGAACGGCGCGGAATACTTGAGCTGCGCAGACACCTAACCTGCTACTTTAAGGGTTTACCCAATTTTAAGGAGATACGCTTAAAGCTGGTTACAACCGATTGCCCCCATAAGCTAGATGGCTTACTATCATTAGTGGCACAAAGGTATGCGGGTTTTGTGCAGGATGAGAATATCAACCCTTCGCCATGGGTATAATGTATTAACACTTACAAAGCAATAACCTTGAGACTTAAAGAGGTGCTGAATTCAACCATTTTTTTGGCCATAATTGCCTGTATATTATGGTCAACAGCCTTTGTGGGCATTAAAATTGGATTGCAGCACACCACACCGTTTCAGTTTGCAGGAATTCGTTTCTTTACATCTGGGCTGCTTATCCTACCATTTATACCAAACCTAAAAGAGAAGCTGGTTGTAGCCCGACAAAACATTCGTAAAATATTACTTGTAGGGTTTATCCAAAGCTTTTTGCAGTACGCTTTCTTTTATAAAGGTGTTGATATGGTGCCCGGTTCGCTAGGTGCCATGCTTATTGGTTCGGGTCCAATTTTTATTGCCATCGTTGCACATTTTTTTATGCCCGGCGATAGGCTAAACAAGCGAAAAATTATCAGCATTTTGGTTGGGCTAACCGGTATTATCATTATAAGTCTTGGCCGCAAACAGATGGGCGCTGTTGGACCTCTGGTAGGTTTGGGAATTGTAATTCTTATAATCAATAATTTTCTAACAGGCTTCGGTAATTTACTGGTTGCCAAAGACAAGAAACAAATACCGCCGCTAATCCTAAGCTCTTTTTCGATGATTTTTGGCGGGGCACTGCTATTTATTTTAGGAGTTACAACCGAGGGTTACCAATCGGGACCCTTCCCTCTAGAGTATTGGCTATCGCTGGGCTGGCTCAGCTTCCTTTCGGCCGCTGCCATCTCAATTTGGTACACCTTGCTAAAAAGACCTGGGGTAAAACTATCGACGCTGAATATGTGGAAGTTTATTATCCCTGTACTCGGAGCGGTGCTTAGCTGGCTGATACTACCCAACGAGCACCCCACCCTAATTGCCGTAGCAGGGATGGTTCTGGTTGGGCTATCGCTGGTTATTCTGAATATAAATGTTAGGAAACGGGGGTTGTAGGGCGGATTTGATGATGAGCAGATTTGTTGATGGATGATGGGGATTGTAAAATCGAATATGGAATGGGTATTGGGTTAAGGTTGAGGTTAAGTGAGGTTAAGGTTAAGGTTGAGGTTGAGGTTGAGGTTAAGGTTGAGGGAAGTTCGGGTTTGCGGATTTCTATTGCCACCAAGGTGCTTTGGGTTTTATATTCGAGTTAAGAAATTCATAATCGGTCACGCAAACTTGTCACTCTCCACCCACAAGACCTAAATCTTAACCTCAGCCTCAGCCTCGCTTTTGGCTTTAAGCCATCGGCTATTAGAACTATGCGTTGCACATTCGGGTTCGCAAACTTGTCACCTCTCACTTCTCTTCTCTCACTTCTCAACCTCAACCTTAACCTCAACCCTGCTTTTAGCCTTTGGCTATTAGAATTCTACGTTGCCCATTCGAGTTCACAAACTTTACAACTTTACAACTTTACAAACTTTCAACTCTCTACCCCTGCGATTTGCAATACATTTTAAGCATTGGCTCTGCAGGCTTGTAGTTTAGCTCAACCGCACGGCTAAAATCGCTGCAAGCCCCTTGGGTATCATTCACATTCATGCGCGAAATACCCCTATTGTAGTAAGCTTCGGCATTCCTGCTATCTCTGCCAATAATAAAATCGTAATCGGGCAATGCCTCCTGGTGCCTACCAAGAATGGCTTTAGATACAGCCCTGTTGTAGTATGCCTGAGCATAATCGTTGTCGAGTTCGATAACCTTACTAAAATCGGTAATCGACCCTTTATAATCGGCCGATAAGGCTTTGGCTATTCCACGACCGTAGTATGCCTTTTTAAAATCGGGGTTTAAATCTATGGCCTTGCTAAAGTCGGCTTTTGCCTTGCTATGATTCTCTTTTTTAAGGTATGCACCCCCTCGGGCGCTGTAGGCTAACTCGTAATTCTTATCAAAAGAGATTACCTTATTAAAAAGGGTTATGGCCTCATCAACCTTGTTAAGGTTATACTTTGCCTGTCCCAGCTGATAAAAGGACTCTTTGTCCTTACTATCGATTTCGGTTGCATGGGTTAGGTCGCTCTCGGCACCCTCGAAGTCCTGAATTTTTAGCTTAAAAATGCCACGCTGTTTATAGGCATCGGCGGGAGCATCGGCACCCTCAATCATCTTATCGTAATCGGCTATGGCGCCCATAAAATCGTCTAAATTTGCACGGGTTCCTCCCCTACTATAAAATGCCTCGAGGTTTGAACCATCGAGCTCAATACTTTTATTATAATCTTCAACCGCCTGGCCGTAATTATTTTGCGATGCATAAAGTAGCCCCCGCTGGTAATAAGCCTGGGCACTTGAGTCGTTCAGACTAATCGCCTTGTTAATATCAGCAAACGCTTTCTCGGTAAGGTTCAACTGTCTGCTCGATATTCCCCGATATAAATAGTAATCAGATATATCGGGATTAATCTCAATGGCAGCAGTAAAATCGACGATGGCGCTAGTATCGTTATCTATTGATGCGTAAGCCTTTCCTCTGGCAAAGAAATAATGGTCGAATTCATCCTTAATTTTTAGGGCTTTTGAGAACGCATCGATGGCCTGATTATACTCCAACGAATCGATCAGCACCAGTCCCTTTTGGTACGATTTCTCGGCAATGTGGGGTCTAAGGCTAACGTAAGCAATCACTCCCAAAACCAGCAAAACGATTATGGCAATAGCTAACTTCTTCATAAATCTTTTATCATTAGTTATAAATACAAAAGTACATATTTTTAGTAAAGAACAATGCTTACCCAAATTATTCATCCGAAAAATTGCTGCTTTCTAGATTTACAAAAAAACAACCAGCAACGCCTCAACCCGATCGTCATTAGCCAATTGCGTGCAATTGAAGCAATCAAATCAGGATTTTAATGGTTCATTCAATTTATAGCACTATATTTATGTCCTTTTTAAAATTCAATTAATCTTCGTGTTTCTAATTGAACCTATTTTGGAAATTGTCGTACAATTATCAACACAAATACTAAACAGCTTTTTATGAAAAAACTTCTCGTGTTTTTCACCCTTTTTTTTTATATATATACATTTTCGTGGGCACAGGCTCCCACTGGCTATTACGATGAGGCAAATGGGTTAGCTGGAGCAGAGCTTAAAACAGCACTAAGTGATATTATCAGTGCCCATACCAGCTTAAGCTATAGCGAACTATGGGCGGCTTTTCAGTACACCGATAAAAAGCCAAACGGTAAGGTATGGGATATGTACTCCGATGTTCCTGGGGGTACTCCGGCATATGAATTTACATTTGGTACCGATCAGTGCGGGAACTATAGCAGCGAGGGTGACTGCTACAATAGGGAGCACTCTTTCCCTAAAAGTTGGTTTAACGACGGGTATCCGATGTATACTGACATGTTTCATCTGGTTCCAACGGATGGCTATGTGAATGGAAAACGAAGCAATTATCCATACGGAGAGGTTGGGAGCGCCTCGTGGACCTCAACCAATGGCTCAAAAGTGGGAACAAGTTCATACCCAGGCTACTCGGGAACTGTTTTTGAACCCATTGATGAGTATAAGGGCGATTTTGCCCGTGGATATTTTTATATGGCAACCCGATACGAGAGCAACATATCAGGTTGGAGTTGCCCCATGCTAAACGGAACCTCATACCCTGCTTATACGGAATGGGCGGTTAACCTGCTAATGGATTGGCATGAGCAGGATCCGGTTAGCCAAAAGGAGATTGACAGGAACAACAAAATATACGAAGATTATCAGCATAATCGTAACCCATTTATCGACCACCCAGAGTATGTAAATTTAATTTGGGGTGATGGCACAACAGCCATAATCTTCACATCCACACCAGGTACCGAAGTGCTGGCCAACGAGCAATACACCTACAACATTACAGCATCGGGTGGAAACGGAAATCCTGTTACCATAACTTGTACCGAAAAACCTAATTGGCTAACATTTACAGGTGGGTCAAATGGTTCAGCAAGCCTTTCGGGTACTCCATCCGAATCTGATGAGGGAATACACAGCGTTGTGCTCACGGCAACCGATGGCGAAGCGTCTGTAAACCAGTCGTTCAGTATTGAGGTTACGGTAGTTGTTACTGAAATTATTTTTAGCTCAACCCCCATAACATCCGCTATCGCTAATCAGCAGTATTCGTATACAGCCCAGGCTAGCGTTGTTGGTAACCCCTCGGCATCTATTACATTTACTGCAACCACAGTACCCGCATGGTTAACGCTTAACGATAACAGCAATGGCTCAGCCATTCTGTACGGCACACCTACCGAAGCTCATATTGGTAATCATAATGTGGTGCTGCTTGCCAGCACCAACGGATTAAGTGCAACCCAGTCCTTCACCATAAGCGTTTCAGGTGGGGGCTCAGGGGGTGAATTTGTAGAAACCTTCACCTTGATGCCAGAGTCAAGTAGCTCATACAGCAATAGGAGCTGGACAGGCGATAACGATATTGAGTGGTCGGCCACTAGTGCCCGTACCGATCAGGAGATTGATGGTAGAGCAATATGCTTAAAACATGAAGGTGCTCCATATTTGCTATCCCAAACCCTTTTGGGGGGTGTTTCGGCTATCACTTTCGAGCATCAGCAAAAGTTTTCTGGCTCGGGCGGTACCATAACCCTATTTATTAACGATGTGCAAATTGGGGAACCCGTTGAGGTTACAACAGAAATAGGTTATGCTTCATTTGATAGCATTAACATAGGCGGCAATTTTACCATAAAGCTCGTTTCGGATGGGGCAACCCGCATCGCCATCGACAACCTGGGGTGGACCAATCTTGGGTCACCACCGCAACCACCGGTAATTGGCAACATATCGCATTCGCCCGAGAACCCTTATGCCAACGATGAGGTTACATTTATGGCCCAGGTAACCGACCCAGACGGCAGTATACAGGACGTATTGCTAAAGTATGGGAATTCATCCGCATCGCTTAACCAAAGTACTGCCATGGAGCTTGTGGCCGATGATACCTATTCGGTTTCACTGCAATTACCGCTAGCAGATGGTGATGTTTACTACGCAATAGAGGCTGTTGACAATGATAACAACATCACGGTTAGCCCTACGTTTGTGGTAATTCCTAAGAAACATGAGTTTACGCTCACAATTACTATTACCGATGGTGGCGTAGTTGAGGTTGATGGCATGGAGTACTCTAGCCCCATTACGGCTGAGGATGGAACAGATTTAACCTTACAAGCAATTCCCAATAACGATTATAAGTTCGATGGATGGACAGGTAGCTTGGTATCAACGGAAGCAAACCAAACCATAACCATTTTAGAGGATATGGAGATAACCGCTACATTCTCGCCAATGAACAGCATTGATAACAGTAATTTAGGTGTGGTTAGGGTTTTCCCAAACCCATTCAGCTCGAGCGTAAGCATCGAGCCTCCCTCGCAGGTTAATAGGGTTACCTTTTACAGCATAACTGGCCAACCCATACTAATGGTTAGCAATCCCAGAGGGTCGATCAATACCAATAACATTAAGTCGGGTCTTTATTTACTTAAGGTAGAGGGTAGTAAAGGTGAAATAATATTTTTAAAGGTTGTTAAGGAGTAGGTTGAGGTTGAGAGAGAAGCGGCTTTCATGCCGCATTTTGCACCCTGTGTTAACCAATCGGGTTGAAAATTTTAACCGTCCGTTTTCTTGCCACGGAGTGGCAAAATTTCAATAGCCGTGGGTAAAATCCACGGTTATTGAAATATCGCTCCTTTGAAACTTTGGGTTGTACAATCCGTTTTGCAAGCTCGTAACAAGTAACCCCAACTATTCATCTGAATAATTGGGTCTCCCACAGCGACTTGGTCTCACAACCAATTTTGTTACCCAAAATTGGGTTCGACTAGGTTGGGGTAACCCGCATTTGCATTCATATTTAACAAATTTGATGAATAATGCGGGTTAATATACTAGTGCGAAGCTTTGCGACTTGGCGAAAAAACGTGGTAATTTCGGATAAAAATTTCTTGCCTATAATTAAAATTTGCCAAAAATATCAATATAAAACCGAAGTTAAAGTATTACTTTTGTTACCAGTATTGAAGATGCTTCATCTTCATTATAACTAATTTATTTCGTTAATTTAACAAGATTAAACTTCGATAAATATAGCACAACAAATCTAATAGCGAAGCCGATGGCCCTAACTAAATTAAATTTTAATAGCTGAAAAATATCATTAATTACAATACAAAGCCTTACCCTAGCTACAAACCCTTGACAACGAAAACATGCACGAAATAGAATTCCTCAAAGTCATAGTTGTCATATTTGCTCTGGCAAGCCTGGTAATTTTCATATTCAACAAGTTGAAACTTCCATCGGTGGTTGGGTTCCTTCTCACCGGAATTATTGCAGGGCCATACGCCCTTGGGCTGATTTCTGATGTGGAAATTATCGATGTGCTAGCCGAAATTGGAGTTATCCTGCTCCTGTTCATTATCGGCATGGAATTTTCCTTGAGAAAACTAATGAAAATCCGCAATATTGTTTTCATTGGCGGAATGCTGCAAGTAGGCATCAGCATTTTGGTTGTTGTGGGGATACTACACTTCTTCAGTCAAATCCCATACAACCAGGCTGTTTTTATAGGCTTCCTGGTTGCCTTAAGCAGTACAGCCATTATTCTGAAAGTACTGCAAGAGAAGGATCAAATAGAGACGCATCATGGCAAGATTAGTCTGGGAATTCTGATATTCCAAGATCTAATCATTGTCCCGATGATGCTGCTTATTCCATTTCTCTCCGGAGAAAGCAGCGATGTAGGCAGCGAGCTCCTGCTATTGCTAGCCAAAACGATAGGGCTGCTGGGCGTAACCTTCGTGTTTGCACGTTGGCTAATTCCTTACGTATTGCATAAAATTGCTGTTAGCAATAGCCAGGAGCTCTTTTTGATTGCTATTATTGTTATCGGCTTTGCCATTGCCAGCTTCTCCGCATGGCTGGGCCTCTCCCTGGCATTGGGTGCTTTTTTGGCAGGGTTGGCCATTCCCGAATCGTCGTATAGCTACCAAGCCATTGGGAACATAATTCCTTTCCGCGATGTTTTTGCCAGCTTCTTTTTTATATCTATCGGCATGCTGCTTGATGTGAATTTCTTCATTGCTAATTGGCTCTCGATTGTTACTATTACCATCATTCTGATTACGCTAAAATCTATCATAATTGGCATAGTAAGCTTCGTGTTGGGATACCCATTCCGAGTTGCATTCCGAACGGGATTAATCTTATCTCAAATAGGTGAATTCTCTTTTGTTTTAGCCAAAATAGGATTGTCCAATCAATTAATAGACAACCACTTGTATCAAATATTTCTAGCCGTGGCCATACTCAGCATGAGCGTTACGCCCATATTTATCATTTTCTCGAAACCCATCACCCGCTTTTTCGAAAAGCTGCCGATGCCTCTAATCGTCAGAAATGGTTTAAAGAAGCTGCCCAAAAAACATAAGGCTGAATTAACCGGGCACACCATTTTGGTGGGAACATCACAGTACTCCAGCTTAATGAGATCGATGCTGCTGGCCAATATTCCGTTTGTTATTATTGATACCGATGCGGATTTGATACGCGATATGCAGAATCAGGGCATCAACGCCGTATATGGCGATGCACAGTACAAGTCGGTTTTGGAGGAGGCGTCCGTAAAAGATGCCAGTAGCATGCTTTTGTATGTTGAGGGCACAAACCACAAAGCAATAATTATAAAAGCGGCAAAAATGTTGAACCCAAAGCTGCATACGGTGGTAAGAACACGCTATATAGATGATTTAGAATATCTCTACGAAATGGGTGCCGACGATGTTATCCCCATCGAATTTGAGGCTTTCCTTGAGATGTTTTCCCGAGCATTAAATCATTACTTAATACCTCACACAGAAATTGAGCGGCTACTCGCCAAAATTCGCGCCAATGGCTACAAGGCGTTTAGGGGGAATGGGGAAAAAGGGAAAGCGGAAAAATTAAGTATTCCCGATTTTGAGATTAACACCATGATAATTCAGAAAAACTCTGTAGCATACAAAAAAAGTATCAAGGAGCTAGACCTAAGAAACAAAACGGGAATCAGCATTTTGGCCGTCAAACGACAAAGTGACGTACACACCAATCCAAATGCCGATTTTGTGCTGGAGGAAAACGATATTATTTACACCCTGGGCGACCATTATAACGTAACGTGTTTAAATGAGATATTTAGACATTAACACCGGCTAACTACTAAACATAACTTGGCGTTTGCCCATAAGAAGCAACATTTCGTCTCGACGTTTTGCTTTTCTGTATAATTTACCAGCTTTGTAAATAATTAATAACACTACATTTTGAGATATTTTGTGCATTGTGGGTACAACGGTTTTAGCTACAGAGGATGGCAGCGACAGCCTGGAGTCATTACTGTTCAGGAGGTTATTGAAAAAACGTTTTTAAGCGTTTTAAAAACACCCGTAAGCTGCATTGGCTGCGGTCGAACCGATGCCATGTACATGCCATCCAATATTTTTTTCATTTCGATTACTTTGAGGAGCTGCCTGCCGACCTAACGTTTAAGCTAAACAAAACGCTACCCGATGATGTTGCCATCTTCGAAATTATTCCCGTCAAAAGCTATCCGCATGCACAATTTGGTGCAACCATGCGTACTTACAGCTACTTTATTCATACCTACAAGGATCCGTTTTTGAGTACACGAAGTTCGTATTACCCGCTACCCAACCGTAGTATTGATAAAATGCAGCAAGCCGCTGCCCTACTCTTAAAGTACGACAATTACACAGCATTTTGCCGGAGCCCGCTTAAAGTTAAGAGTAGCATTTGTAACATTACGGTAGCGCAGCTCCTTGTGAACCCTAGTGGCAATAAGCTTCTGTTTCAAATCTCCTCCAAACGGTTTTTACAAGGAATGGTTAGGCTAATTGTTATACGGCTAATCGATATTGGAATAGGGAAACTTAGTATTGATGAGTTTGAGTCGTACCTAATGGGAGTTAACAAACCGCAAAAAAACAATGCTGCTTATCCTCAAGGGCTTTACCTGTCAAAGGTTGTATATCCCTTTCTTGATATTCAGCAGCGGACAGACTTTGGCGCCGTTTTTTAGTGTTTTTGTTCGGAGGAGCCGTACTGCTCAACCGAAAAAAGAATTTTAGCATAGAATACAATCAAACCGCCTTCTAACTAGTTCGACGATATCATTATCACCCCAACGGATGGGCTCGAAGTACGTTGGGCTTATACTGCACCTACACATAACCCGCATTATTCATCAAATTTGTAAAAGATGAATACAAGTGCCGGATACCCCGACATAGCCGAGCCCAATTTTGGGCAACAAAATTCCTGTTTTCCGCACTTTTTCGGGACACCCTCTACACCCCTTGTAAATACTAGGATGTTTTTTAAATTTGGGTGTCCCAACATTTGTTCTTATGTATGTTCGTAAAAAGAAAAACAGCTCAGGTAGCGCATCAGTACAGGTGATTCAGAAGATTAATGGTCGCTATAAAGTATATAAAACTATTGGTTGCGCCACCACACAGCAGGAAATTGAAAAATTAGTATTGCTTGCTAGACAAGAGATTGAAAATATTTCTGCTCAGCCTAAGCTATTTCAATCAGAAACCGACCAAGCCATTGAACAGGCAATATCAACTATAAGCAATGGGGACGTGCGAACGGTTGGTCCCGAAATAGTTTTCGGTAAAATTTACGATAGCATTGGGTTCAACCAGATTGAAGAAACCCTATTTCGTCATCTTGTCATTTCAAGATTAGCCTTTCCGCTCAGCAAGCTAAAAACAGCTGAGTATCTCTATCGATACCAAGGCGTCTCACTTAGCGTTGATGCCATTTACCGCTTCCTAGACAAGCTTAATGACCAGCTAAAGTGTAAGGTAGAGCAAATTGCTTTTGCTCACACATTGAAGGTTTTAGAGGGTAAAATTAGCATCGTGTTTTACGATATGACGACCTTGTATTTCGAAGCAAGCGACGAGGACGATTTACGCAAAACAGGCTTTAGTAAAGATGGGAAGCATCAGCATCCCCAAATTTTTGTCGGGCTGCTAGTTGGTCTAGGTGGGTACGCGATTGGGTACGATATCTTTGAAGGAAACACCTACGAAGGGCATACCCTCATCCCGTTTATAGAGCAGATTAGCGCTAAGTTCAGCTTAGACAAGCCCATTGTTGTTGCCGATGCTGGTCTGCTCTCAAATGACAACATAAACGCCCTGGAAGCTAAAGGGTATGAATACATTATTGGGGGTAGGCTAAAGAATGAAGCGGGACATATTAAAAAACAGATATTAGCGGATAAATTTGCTGATGGGGTTATAAAGAGCTACAAAAAACAGGGGGAAACAAGGCTAATTGTACACTACGCTAAAAGTCGGGCGACCAAGGACGCGTACAACCGAAAACGGGGGTTGCTACGCTTAGAAAAGCTCGTAAAGTCTGGGAAGTTAACTAAATCATCCATAAACAATAGAGGGTACAATAAGTATCTAAAGCTAACAGGTGAGGTCTCTATTGAGATTGATTATGACAAGTACAGTCAAGATGATACATGGGATGGGCTAAAAGGGTACGTTACAAACACGAAACTTACGGATCAAGAGGTTCTAGCTAACTACAAAAACCTTTGGCATATCGAAAAGGCATTCAGGATGTCTAAAACGGATTTACGAATACGGCCTATCTATCATAGGCTAAGAAATCGAATTGAGGCACATATATGCATCTCATTTACTGCATATTGTATTTACAAAGAGTTAGAAAGGGTACTGTATCTATCAAAGTCCAATCTTTCACTAAGAAAGGCCGCAGAGTTAACACACACTATATATAAAATAAAATACACTCTCCCTGAATCAAAACACACCAAGTCTATACTATTAAATATGGACGAGAGTCAGATGGAGCTATGCGAAATTATCAAAGAAAATTATTAGGGTGTCCCAAAGCGGAAAACAGGAAATTGGTTATAAGACCTAATAGCTGTCGGAGACAGCAATTATTCAAATAAATAATTGGGGGTAATAACCAACCCAAAAATTGCTACCTTCGTTTTATGAGCCGAGGGCATAAATTCCACAACGCCGAATACAGCGAGCCCATGCGCGCAATCTGGCGATCCTACGTTTACCAGCGCAGCACCGTGCCCGGCACTGCCTACCTGTTTATTATCCCAAAATTTGCCGATAACCCAACCATGACCGGTTATGCCCCTCAGGAGAAATTACGACCTCCCTACCCCGCAACCTACCACCCGCAATGCTGCCCACAGCTTGTCCCGCTTGTTTGCGGGAAGCTAAGCCACATTCGTGAGGCAATGCCAGTGCATGCCCACGGCGCAGCTGCTGAATTTAGCCGAACAAACCCGTCGATAATGACAGCGGAGGCTTTCAACCTAGGGCTTACGCCTCACTTTTGGCGAGCATAATGTGGTACATTTGCCCAAGGGCAAAACTCAAAACCTTATGGACTATTAAATCGGCTAGCCTTTTTTTCGCCAAACCCACCAGGTTATGACAGAAAAAAGCGTCATTGAACTCATCATTTCGATAAAATGAGCCCAGCGCACAACGTCGGGGAACAGAAAGTTTGGAGTTATTAGTACAATTGAGGTTGACAAGTAAACTAAAATTAGACTAACCAGTAACTCTTTGCTTTTAGCTTTAAACATAAGCACTATAGGCAGTATAAATATTGAGAATAAAATCCCTCTTACAAGCTGAAACAAGAAAATATTTGAGTCCCGATAGATTGAAACCATATGCTGGATGAATGGCAACTTTTCAGCACTACCCGAGTAAAACACGCGTAACGCTTCAAATTGCCATGCAATAAAATATCCAAATAAAAAATATACGAACATATACACAACCCCAAGCACACCAATTTTCCAAAGTATGGTGGTTAACTTTATTTCTATTTTAGGGTTTGCTTTTGGGTAAGTCGTTTTAGCCATTTTAAGTGCTCGTGGTATAATAACAATTAGCGGAACAATGTTCGCTAAAATTATTACCCATGGGTCCGATTTGGATAACACTTTGAAAACGCTTCCAAAGAATATGGTTTCAATTTGTGTCATAAAACCATAAATGGTCAAATACACAAAAAGCAGCGTGAATGTAAGCCGCCTCTTGCTCCAATCAGAATTTCTTCCGATATAGAACACGGTTACTGTGAACCAAATATTTATAGTAAGAAAAAATAGTACCGAAAAAGGATTAGCACCTTGGCTTGCCGCCGCCTTAAACGATTCGGAAAATGGCATTATAACACTTCCGATAACATAAAATGCTGTTGCAAATATGCTAATGCCTAGTATCTTTAAATATGTTTTCATACTGTTTATTTTTAATCAACTATATTTCTACAAAAAGTGCTTGCAAACATAGTAATTCCCACCTTAATGGTACATTGCCATTGTACTATTCTCTCGGTAACAATGTTAAGGAAAGGGTACGCAATATTTGCATATACCGAATCAGGGTGCTGCAAAAAAATAGGTTAGCGGTTCATCAATTAGCGCTCTCCAGTTTCCCCATGAGTGACCTTCGTTTACTTCAATGTAATGCAAAGGATACTGTTTGCTTTCAAGTACAATTTTCATCTCCTTTGCTCTCACTTGGGTGTCGAAAATTACCCCTGTGCTCATAAATATCTTTAGAGGTAACTTTTCTGTGTTGGAGTAGGCTTTAATAATGTCCTCGCCAAATGCAGGGGAATGAATCCCAATTCGCTGAAAGGTTTCACTACGGTTTAATCCCATAAAGGCAGAGTTCCATCCACCTAGGGAGGTGCCAAGAATCGCTCTGTTCTCTGGACTTGAGCTGGTTTTGTAGTATGCATCAATAGTGGTTACAAGCTCATCGACTAGAAAATTGGCAAATTTAATATTCTCAATATACTCGGTCATTCTGCGGTTATTCGAGGTATTGCCTGGTTCGCGTGGATCAATAAAAACCGCAATAATTGGCTTAATTTTACCTTGATGTATTAAGTTATCCATAACAATTAGCATTGCCCCTAACTTATCGTCGGCATACTCATGGCCATCAGTTACGTAAACTGCAGGAAGGTCTTGTAACTCGTCATATCCAAAGGGAGTGTAAACCTTGTAGTTGAGGCTATAGTCAAGGTTTTGGGGTATACTTTCTATCAAAAAATTATCGCTTAACGTCCCTCTGTTGGCCCCCTCAATCAGGATAGTCTCCTCAGGAAATACCCATTGAGGCATACGCAGCTCAGAGTTTGGTCCAAATCCACTATATTGACGGTATGTATTTGCAGGATCTAGTATCCAGGACCCATCCTTAACAATCTTGTAATCCAACCTTGCATCCAAAGGGAAAGTTTTCACAACAATCCATACATCGCTCTTCCCAACCTTAACCCCAGTGAAATTGCCATAGTCGGGATTCCATCTATTAAAATCGCCTGCCCACTTTACAGATGTTGCTTTGCCCTTGTATAGGAAAGCTACCGAATCATTGAATACAAACGGAATCTGCTTGTTAAGCTTTAGACTATCCCAAAAACTGTTCATCATATCCTGCCTAAGGTTTTCATTAGTAATAGCTGCAATAGTGTCGAGCGTTTTCATAAAATCGGCGAAAGAAGAGAATTCCTTGTATACGTAGGTGTCAACCTGGTTATCATCAGGATAATCATCATCTTTTTGGCAGCCAATTGCGATTGTAACAAAAGCAAGAGTAATTATCAGCGATACTAGGTTTTTGTTGATTAAAATTTTCATTTTTCCCGAGTATTAAAAGTTTTACCCATCTGCAGGTTTATATTAACCCATAACGATAAAGCATCGTTTAAGTTCTAATGCTCATGCCAAATAGGGGGATTAATCAATAAACCAGTCTATTTTTGCCTTCAACAAAGCGCAAAAAATTTACATAATTTGTATTCCAATCCGTTTTTTTTGAAAAAAAAGCGAATTTGGGTTGAGACAATGCATAAAACCCTAAGTATTATCTGTATTTTTATTTATTGGCTAAATTTCTTCATTCTGGGAACAAACCCCATGCTTATCCGTTTTAACATTTACGTCAAATATTAGAAATATCAATTTATCCAACTAGTAATATGCAAGAGCCGTCCTATAATTTCAAGCCTTTAAAAGGATATGAGAATTTTGAGGCAACCACACAGATTGTGATTGCCGAGATACTAGCCAGACAATTACCCTTTGAGATTATAGATTCTGAAAATAATCTTTTGGCTATAACATGGAACAACCGTGAATATATTATTCATGAAGGGACCATCTCGGATGGCAACAGTCTTATCTCTTTTTGGATATCCAACGACAAGTGGATGACTAAACAATTTTTGCAGCGGAAAGGAGTCAACTTTGCCAAGGCAGTAATTTTGGGTAACAACGAGGAGCTAAAGTCTTTGTCTCTCCCTAATTATCCGCTGGTGGTAAAACCTGTAGATACCGACCATGGTATTGGTGTTAGTACATCCATTAATAATGAGGGGCAGCTAAAAGTGGCACTTAAAAGAGCTTTTAAGTATTCTGACAAAGCTATTGTTGAAGAGTTCTTTCCAGGTAAAGAGTTTCGTTTTTTGGTAGTTGAAGGAGTGGTTCGTGCTATCACTTATCGAGAACCAGCCAATATTGTAGGCGATGGGATTTCCACTGTGGAACAGCTAATCGACAGGAAGAATGTGGGAAGGGGTGATGATTACAAATTCCCTCTTTTGAAAATCAAGGTAGATGATGAGGTTACTAGGCATTTGAACGCACAATCATTGACCATTTATTCAGTTGTCCCCAATGGAGAGAAGATATATCTTCGCAAAAACTCCAATTTGAGTACTGGTGGCGACAGCATTGATGTGACCGATACAATGCCATCTTTTTACAAAGAGGTAGCTGTAAAGGCAGCTGGAGCTGCGGGGTTAAGAATTGCTGGAGTTGACATCATTATCTCTGACTTGAATGAAGCACCCTCCCAAACCAGCTATATTGTTGTGGAGTTGAATGCTCCAGCTATGCTGTCTATGCACAACTATCCTTACATTGGAGAGAACCGCCATGTGGAAAAATATGTACTGGATTGCATTCTGAATTCATAGAATATTTTTCGTCTCTATTTTGGAGAGTTTTAGAAGTCCAATTTTACAACTATTGGAGTGAGGTAGTTATTTTTTAATAAATGTTTTATAAGCAACATAGAAATGAACTTAAAAAAATTGGATGTTAAAGATTTGAGCAATTGGTTTCGTTCGGGTATAAAACCTGAATCGGAGTGGGGAATTGGTACGGAACATGAACAGTTTTTATATAATAAAAAAGATTTTACACGTCTTGCATATGATACCCAGCCAGGTATTCGCATGGTTCTTGAGGAGATGCAAAAAGAGAATTGGAAGCCCGTTTTAGAAGGAGATAATTTAATTGCTCTTTCGGCAAACGGAGCCACAATAACTCTGGAGCCAGGTGGACAACTTGAACTATCGGGAGATAATTTAGCCACTGTTCATGAAACCTATGCAGAAACAAAACATCATTTTGAAGTTTTATCTGCATTGGGAGATAAGCTGGGTTTCTATAACCTTCCCATAGGATTTGATCCCTTTTGGAAAAGAGAAGATATCCCATGGATGCCCAAAGAACGCTATAAATACATGAAATCATGGATGCCTAAAAAAGGAAAGTTGGGGTTGGATATGATGACACGTACATCTTCCATTCAGCTAAATCTTGATTTTAGTTCGGAGGAAGATATGGTAAAAAAAGCGCAGGTGGCACAAGCTTTTCAGGCAGTGGTAATGGCGCTATTTGCCAATTCGCCTTTTACCGAAAATCATCCAAACGGTTATATTAGCTATCGATCTAAGGTTTGGGACGATACTGATAACGATCGTTGTGGATTTTTGCCATTTGTTTTTGATAAGGACTTTGGATTTGATAGGTGGACAGAGTATTTGTTGGATGTTCCCATGTACTTTATTTTTCGAAACGAGAAGTATTACCCAGCCAATGGAATGACATTTCGCGAATTTATGGTGACAAGTAAGCCTTTTGAGCCTACCATTGAGGATTGGGAAATTCATGCTGCCACGGTCTTTCCCGATATTCGGTTGAAGAAATTTCTCGAGTTGCGCGGAGCAGATGCTGGAGGGTTGAACCAAATTACTGCACTTGCAGCATTTTGGGTAGGTCTTTTATATGATCAGCAAGCTTTGGATAAAGCTCACAAAATGGCTAAAGAGATGGATGTGGATCTTATTTGTGGCCTGAGGGCACAGGTTCCAAAAAATGGTCTAAAGGCTCAATATAAATCTGTACTTTTGCTGGATATTGCACGTCAATTGGTTCAAATTTCCTTTGAAGGGCTGGGTCGAAGAGCTGTTAAATTGGGAATAGAGTCTGAACAGAAATATCTCAAACCTCTGCAAGAAAATGTGGCATCTGGTAAAACTATTGCAGAACGCCAGCTAGACAAGTATCACAACGAATGGGAAGGAGGTCTGAAAAACATCTTTTTTGAAAAACAACAGGTTTAATAAAGTTAGGTCTATTGATCTTACTCTTATGAATAACAACTCATATTGTATTCTTTTGCATTAGCCACACTAATATTTAAACCATCAACATCAATAGTAGAATCTATTTATCAACGGAATGCTATCTAAACTCAAGTTTTTATTAATATATGCGAAGCGCTATCGATGGTGGTATGCTGGCGGAATAATCTTTTTGGGCTTAACCATTTGGGTATCCGTTACCATTCCTGAATATATCCAGAAAACAATAGACATTATTGCCCAAGGAAGAGTGGGAAATGAAGATATGCTTCTGAAATATGTGGGCATGATTTTAGGATTGGCTCTCATATTGATCTTGGTACGAACCTTTTCGCGTATTCTTTTCCTTGTTCCTGGTCGGCTTATTGAACGAAGGCTAAAGGGTGATATGTATAAAAAACTCTCAACTTTTGGCAAAGATTATTACGATGAAAACAGTGCTGGTTCCATTATCTCCCGTGTAAATAATGACATCAATGGCGTGAGGATGATTACTGGATTTGGGCTACTTCAGGTTGGCAATATCCTGTTTTCACTCTCGGTAACTCCCTATAAAATGTGGGTTATGTCGCCCAAGCTAACCCTTTACTGCATTGTGCCGTTGGTAGTTGTGTTTGTTGTTGTGAGAATAGGAATGGTGATAATGGTAAAGAACACACGGCTGCGCATGGATGCGCTGCAACGTTTGTCGGGTAAAACGGTCTCGTTCCTTTCGGGTAACGGTGTTATTAAAAGTTACAATATTCATCAATGGGCCGAGAACAAGGTCCATAAAGAGAATGTCTCTTTGTTCAACTACACCCTGAAAATAGCTTGGATTCGATCTTTCGTTATGCCCCTATTGGGCAGCATGGAACAGATTCTTAAAATAGTGGCTCTCTTTGTGGGTGGACTTTTTGTTATTAATGGCGAGTTTACCCTTGGGCAGCTAACTGCGTACATTGCCTATGCAGCACTTTTAACTCAACCCATCATGGGTTTGGGGTGGTTGTTATCCGTGTTTCAACAAGGATTTGTAGGTATCAGCAGCATTCAAACCATTATGGATCGTAAAGGAGAAGACGATGGAAAACCTGCATTGGCTGAAAGTGTAAAAGAGAGGCTCTTCGATAAAGGAGTTTCCTTAAGAGATTTATCATTTACCTATCACAATGGAAAGACTCCAGTATTACAGAATATTAGCTTCGATATTAAGCCTGGACAGGTGGTAGGGATTACTGGTCCGCTTGGATCAGGAAAAACGACGCTTATCAACTGCCTAAATGGTTATTTGAAAGTTGAACCAGGGCAGCTTTTTTATGGTAATCAGGATGCTTCGAATACTCGTGGACAAGATATTCGTTCTGTTGCTCGCACTGTGAGTCAAGACCTGTTTTTGTTTTCAGATACTGTGGAAAACAACATTGCCTTTGGAGCAGGTTTGCAACCCGAAAACAAGCTTGTGGAGCGGGTTGTTTACAAAAGTGCGTTAGCCGAGGAGCTGGAGCGTTTCCCTAAAAAAGAGAAAACCATTGTAGGTGAGAAAGGCATAATGCTCTCAGGAGGTCAAAAGCAGCGTATCAGCTTGGCTCGGGCTCTTTATGCACCTGGACAATTGCTAATCTTAGACGATGTGTTTTCTGCTGTGGATACAGATACCGAACGATTTCTTATTAAGCAGCTTTTTGAAAGCAAGGTAACTAACAGCTTGCTGATAGTTTCTAATAGAATGAGTGTTTTGGAGAGAACCGATTTTAACATTGTTCTGGAAGATGGAAATATGGTTGGAAAAGGAACCCATGAGGAGCTAATAAGCAGTTCCGGTTTCTATCGTGAAACGTGGAAAGTTCAGGAAGGAGTTGAAAGATGAGTAAAAATAATTCAAAGAAAATATTAAGCCACAAAGATTGGCGATTATTTCGAAAATTCCTTAAGTATTTCAAGCCCCACAAAAAGTGGCTTATTATTAGCTTGGCGTCCATTCCCATTACCACAGCGGCGAGCATCCTTTTTCTATGGTTGGTGCAAAGACTTATTGATGATTTTATAATCCCTGGAGATGTTAATGGACTTAAGCTATACACCATTTTACTCTCAGGTGTTCTGTTGGTAAATTTCCTGTTTGATGGTCTCTACAGCTATACTTTCTCCAAAGCTGGGGGTTTGGCTATTGTGGATATGCGGCGAGAGCTGTTTGGTAAAACGCTGCGATTTCCCATGAGCTACTACGACAAGCATCCAATTGGGGTGACTCTTTCGCGCTTGACCAGTGATATGGAAAGCATATCCGAATCATTTGCTTCGGGTGTATTAGGTTTATTGGCCGATAGTATCAAAACCTTGGCACTATTGGGCTACCTCTTTTACCTAAACCTGGGTTTGACTCTTGTACTAATTTTGGTTGTGCCTGTAATTTATTTTGTGATGCGTATTTTACGAAAAAAAATCCGCAAGGCGTTCGATCAGTCCCGAAGCAGCTTGGCAAAATCTGCCGCTTATTTGCAAGAGTCTATTTATGGAATGAAGACCATTCAGCTTTTTGCTGCTGAAGAAACCGCATTTAAAAAATACGATGGGCTTAATAAAAAATATAGCGATGCACAAAACCGTTCCAATGTGTATGATGCATCGCTCTATTCCATTGTAGAAGGTATTACTTCCATTGCAACCGCCCTAATTATTTGGTATGGTGCAGTTCAAATCTGGAATTTGAAGTTTACCATTGGCGTTCTAATCGTTTTTGTCACAACTTTGGGAAGACTATTTATTCCTGTACGACAATTTGCGCAGCAAATTACTACCATACAGCGTGCACTTTCTGCTTTGGACCATATTAGTGTGCTATTTGAACAGGAGGAAGAAGAGCCTGCCCATTGCGTTGAAAGAACCGATGTACAGCCCATTATTTTAAAAGAAGTTATCTTCAAAAATGTTTATTTCAGCTACTCAGCCAATGGCCCCGATGTGCTAAAAGATGTATCGTTTACGCTAAACAAAGGCGATCGGATTGCACTGGTTGGTACAACAGGCTCAGGAAAATCCACCATCATTCGGCTGCTTACAAAAGCCTACTCGGGTTATCGGGGTTCCATCACAATTAATGGCGAAGAGCTGCGCGACCTGCCATTGCGTCGTATTCGCGAAACTGTTTCGGTGATGCAGCAAGATATTTATCTTTTTAACGATACCATCGGGTTTAACATAAGCTTGGGGCGCGAAGGTATTGGCACACAAGAGGTAAAAGAGGCTGCCCAGTTTGTTTATGCCGACCGATTTATAAAGCGATTACCCGAAAAGTATGATTTTGTAATTCAAGACAATGGCGATAACCTATCTAAAGGCCAGGGCCAACTTATCTCGTTTGCTCGTGCAATAAGCGGCAATAAGGAGCTTATCATATTAGATGAAGCCACCAGCTCGGTGGACTCAATTACCGAGCGGTACATACAGAAAGCCATTGAAAATATATTTTCATCTCGTACTGTTATTGCTGTAGCCCACAGGCTGAGTACCATTAAACACTCAGACCTAATTCTTGTGATGGAAAATGGCTACATCATCGAGCGTGGCAATCATTCTGAGCTCATGAACCTGGGAGAAAAATACGCTGGTTTGGTCAAACAGATGGAAGAAAAAGAGGAATAAAGGTTAATCGAGATCCCATTTTATTATATTTACAACAATAAAAAGCAAAAACATGAAAAAGATAGCACTCCTACTCGTCGCTTGTCTAGTTTTCCTTGGCACATCAGCCCAGAGCCCCAATGCGTACAAAATTTTTAGAAGTAGCAGCGAGTCAATTTCCTTTAATGAAATGGTAAATGAGCTTGCACTAACCGATATTGCCCTATTTGGCGAGCTACACGATAACCCCATAGCCCATTGGCTGCAAATAGAGCTTTGCCATAGGCTTAACAATAAAGAAAAAGGGCTAGTTTTGGGCGCAGAGATGTTCGAAACCGACAATCAGCTAATTTTAGATGAGTACCTTACGGGGCTAATATCGCAAAGGCGATTTGAGGGCGAAGCCCGTTTGTGGAATAACTACAAAACCGATTACAAGCCGCTGGTTGAATTTGCTAGGGAAAATAGCATTCCGTTTATTGCAACCAATATCCCTAGGCGATACGCCTCAATGGTGGCATCGGGTGGTTTCGAGGCGCTTGATAGCCTTACCGCCGAGGCAAAAAAATACATTGCCCCTTTACCCGTTGAGTACAACCCAGCACTACCCGGCTACCAGGATATGCTAAGCATGATGGGTATGCCCGGAAAAGCGAGCAGCAAAAGCGAAAATTTTCCTAAAGCACAGGCAATAAAAGATGCCACCATGGCGTGGAGTATTGCAAATAATTATGAGGAGGGTAAGCTGTTTATTCATTTCCACGGAACTTACCACTCAAATAATTACGAGGGAATAGTTTGGTACTTAAACAGGTACAAACCCAATGTAGCACAAAAAACCATTGCAACGGTTCTTCAGGCCACTACCAATGAGTTAAGTGAAGACAACAAGAACCTTGCAGATTACATTATTGTGGTACCCGAGCGAATGACGCGAACGTATTAGGACTAGCTGTGAATTTGGTTAAAATTCTACCACGAGTTATGATGCGAATTTTCGCTTGCTATTATTGCCGCACCAGGGGGACTCTAAAATCCGCCTGTTTAAACACTAAACGGAAATCTGGATAATTTAACCCGCATTATTCATTAAATTTGGCAATGATAAATGTAAATGCGGGTTAAAGAGTTGGGTATGTATGCTGTTTGTTTTTATTACTTTGGATTTAAGCTTTCCACTATTATAAAAAAAGGCTTGAGAATTATTCTCAAGCCTTTTTTCAATTCGTATTTAATTTCTAGTCGTCATACTTATCTTCAAAAGCCTCAATTATATCCTCTAGCTTTTCGTATATTTTCTCGGCCAATTTGCTGTTACCATCAGGATCTCCAGGGTAAATTTCAATGATGCCATCACCGTTGCCATCTGTGGCAGAGGTAATATCGATACCACCCATTTCGGGGTTAAACAGGGCGGTTAGGTCGAACGATATTGCTAGCATTGTACTGGTTGCTTCCTCGAGATAAACAAGCTCTTCAAACTCAATTTCCAGCTCAATGTCTTCATCCGACCAAAAAATGAATGGTGTTTCGTTGATGGTTCCTTCGATGATAGTTGTTTTTCCGAACAGGTCAGAATCTTGGTTCTTGTTCTTATCAAATTCGAACTCTATCTCAGAGTAAGCTGCAGCTGGCAGCTCCACATTGCTTGCAATAATGGTTTCAAACGGGTTGCCTTCTTTTATTAGATCAATTTCGAATGGCCCTTCAAGGTCGTAGTCCGAAGCAACCGAATCGGTTTCGAACATGGGGTCATCATCGTCAAACTCAATCTCAATTTCAGCAATGTTAATCATAAAGCTTTCAACAACCAGGCCATCAGCAACGGTAGTCTTTGCGGTTGCCATTTTAGCTGTTTGGGTAGTTGCCTGAAATTTGAATGTCGTTTTGCTCATTGGGTTATCGTGATCGTTATTGTTATCCTTTTCGCACGACGACAAAAATACAGCCAGTGAAATTATCATTATGGCTTTAATTAAATTTAGTGTTTTCATAGCATTGAAGTTTAGTTAATTATTAGTTTATCTTGTTTTCTACTAGTAAGACGCAGGATTTTGAAAAGGTGGTAAGGTAGGAGCAATTTTCTTTTAAAAATTATTTAAAAGAAACGGTATGATACTGAAATATTGAAACTTGCAGCAAGATTTTTTGTCCTCTTAAAGTGGGCAGGGATAATTTCGTCGCCTTTAAAAATATTAACCAAATTATAGTTAACCCTTAGGCTTGGCTTTATGTTGATTCGGTTTTTTAGGGCAATGTTAAATTGATAGCCCACAAGCAATCCGTAATCAAACTCGCTGTAGCTATCGTTTACGCTATACCTGGTCTTTTCTTGCAGCTCTTCGGCCATTGAAAGCCTTGCAACGTAACCCCCAAGAATTGCCTGACCTGGGACTTTTTTACTATTCCAGTAGTAGAAGGTTTGAAGCTTAGTGTAGGTAAGGTCTATGTTTTTATCTACATAGCTGGCATTTATGTACTGCTGATAGTTTTGTCCTGTTTCCGATTTCCATAGGAATTCTAACCCAACCTGGTGCCGTTTATTAAATTCTATGGTGGTCGATGCCCCAATATCGTGATGGAAAGTAGGCAGCGCGCTTCCTAATTTTGTGGGGTCAAGCGCATTTAGCGTTTCGTGGTTTAGTAGCCAGGTATTCTTATAGCCATATACCAAGCCTAGCTCTACAACCCGAAAATGGAAACCCGAAGATTGGTTTTCTTCAGAATATATTGGGGTTTGATACTCTGTAAATTCTGGTAAAATAGCGTTATTGGAGGCCAAAAGGAGGTTAGATTTAAAGGGGCGAGATGGAATTCTATTAACGATAATTGCTTCGTTATCTGAATCTAAAGAGGTGTTATCGGTATCTTTAGTTTCAATAAATCCAGTCAGCCTATTTTCCGAAATATAGGTCGAAGTGGTTTGGTGGGTACCTGTAGTTGGCGGTATATTATTCTCGGTAACAGAGATTTCCTTTTTATCCTCTTTAGTTGAAGCTATTTTGTCTGATTTTAATTCGTTTATCTCGTTATCTTCGGTACGCTGCTCCGAAATAATTGCAGGTTGAATAGTCTCATCGGTGAAATACTTTATGGGTAGTAGCATTAGTAGGATAATAGCCGCTGCAGCGGCAAGCGGTTTAAGGAACTTCATGATCACAACTTTGCTCTTTTGTGGTGCTACCACATCAAGCTGTGCCGAAATATTATCCCAGGTTTCCATAAAATCGAGCTCGTCCTGTATCTTATTCCATACAGAATCGTCCTCGCCAACTTCAACCTGTACGAGCCACTTTTTATATTCTATGTTAAACCTATCGTTTGTCATTGCTTGCTGAGCTCATATTCGTAGAGCCATTTTTTTAGTAGGGTTCTTGCCCTTTTGTACTGCGATTTAGATGTTCCTTCGGTAATATTTAGTTTTTCTGCAATCTCTTTATGCTTTAGCCCTTCAACGGCAAAAAGGTTAAAAACCACCCGTGCCCCATCGGGAAGTTTTTTGATATGGTAAAGAATAATCTCGTTTGTAAGCTCTTGAAACGAGAAACTTCCCCTTTCGTACTCATCGGGTTCATCGGGAAACTCGTCAAGGTATACAAGCCTTTCCCTTTTTCTAAAGTAATCGATGGCGGTATTGGTAACGATGCGCCTTATCCAGCCCTCCAACGAGTTGTTCGGGTTAAATTTTTCGAGGTTAATAAATACCTTTATAAAGGCCTCCTGAAGAATATCTTTCGCCTCGGCCCTGTCGCCACTATACGATAGGCAAATCTGAAACATCGCTTTAAAGTATTTTTGATAAAGCTGTTTCTGTAGCTTTCGGTCGTTTTTTAGGCAACCCTCTAGCAGTTCTATGTCTTCGTCGTGCGAACTTTTTGCCATTTAGCTGCTACCTACTCATTTATTGTTAAAGTGGTCGATTCTTCCATCCTGTTATATATAGCGCTGTATATAGTACTATTCACATATTTACTTAAAAATATATACTCCTCATCATCATTTGTTCCAACCATAGCGTTATTTAGCATTTCTGGACTAATTGCCGAGAACCAGTAAGCTGGGCTAAGCTGAAAATTTCCATTGTTAACGTAGCTTCTAACAAGAGTAACCTCTGAGCCCCCATTTTTGTTTTTGCCTTGTATCTTAAAGGTTAACGGATTATTAACCACCATAACAATATGCTTTGTTTCGTTATTGCTCGTAAATTTACCCTTCACCATTATACAGGGGGTTATATCTTCAAGGTAATCCTCTACTATTTCGCCCAAATCTTCCTTTAGTTCTTGTAGGTCCCCTCCCGTTTCAAAATCTTCAAACCAATCAGCTATATCCTCAATTAAGTCCTCCTCATCGTCATCGGGCTGAAAAACGCATGAAAATGATATGGGGTTGTATGTGCCCTGCGGAATATTAAATGATTCGTTTGCTCCAGTATGTGTGGGTTTTAGGATAAACCTTTTTGCATCATCATATTCTCTGGTAAAAAAAACATCCTCGCCCTGCTCTCTGTATCCTATAATATCAATTAATTGTAGGTTTAGGCTGATCTCGTCAATCGTTACTGAGCCGTTTAGTATAGGTTCATCTTTTATTGAAAAGTTAAGCGTGAAATCTGTGGGAAGCGTATAGGGCTTTTGGTCGTATTCGCAGCCTCCAACTACTAAAAACATTAGCATACATAGCACTGACGACCATTTACCGAGTTTTTTTTTCATACTCACTAAATTTTAGAAATTCCCGTAATTCTCTTACTCATAGGTAAGACGAGAATGTGGCCGAAAGGTTGTAATTTATTTTCATCTTTTTTATAGGAAGATTCTAATCAATCTTTTATTTGCCTCTAGTTTTATAGCAGGTAGATAATAAAAAAACACATAGGCATTTTTAAAAACTACTATCCGTTTCTCGCTCTAAAACCCAAGCTCCACTCAATGTAATCGGCCTTGCTAAAGTTAGTAGCCTTAATGGCAATCCCTGCAAACAGGTGTTTTGATAGGTAGTACCGTATGCCAATTCGCTGATAAAATTGATTTTTAACAAGCTTACCCTCACTCAACACTTCACACCCAACAGCTGCTTGTAGCGCAAGGCGGTTTGCCCTAAACTGCCCAATTGGCGCAACTCCTAAAAATAGTTGCTCTTTTTGTGGGGCCAATACTACGCTGTCGCCACTTACGGTAATCCCTCTGTTTTCATCAAGACCAACATCAAATCCAAGCCCATAACGAAACACTCCTTGGGTTGGCTTTAGGTACCCTACAGAAAGGCTCTTTAGCGATACCTTTTTAATATTAGGGGTTTTGGTTTCTTTTACAGACCTTTCGCCTAGCACAATACTGATATTGAATTCAGGTGTGGGCTTATCGTGCTTAGGCCTTGGGACCGAATTAGCTAAATCTTCTCTTGAAACAAAATCGTACCGTAAGCCCACGAACGGAGCCGCTAGGTTTATCCCAGAGTTTGGATGCCTCAGCGCTCCATTGGAGAAGTGAGTTGCCCTAAGGCCGGCATTTAGGGTAAATTTTTTACCCAAATACCACGAGAAGCCCATTTTTAAATCGATAAAAGCATTCATGTAAGAACCGATGGCGAGGTTAAAAGGATTTTCTATCTCATCGTATGGTTTCCAATTGGAGCTTAATCCAAAACCAAACTCGTAATCGAAAGAGTATTTCTGCTTGCTCGAAATAGGCCCTCCAAAAAAGAAGTACAGCGCTGTTGGATGTCCTATTTCCTCCTTGTGCGAAAATAGGCTGTTGTAAAAACCCATCCCGTAATAGGGTAAATTATGCAAGTGATGCCACTGTTGCGTTCCCCGTGTTTGCCAACCAATTCGTGTGTCGGAGGCCGTAAAATCGCTTATGGGAATTCCTTTTTGGTTCATGCCTCTAACAAAATCGTTTGTTTGTAGCACGTCACCCTGCGAAAACACATTCTCTAAAAACAGACTAAAATTTCGTTCTTTCTGGCCGTATGCACCCGTTAACGTCCCGAGTGCTATAACCAGAATAATTGTTTTTTTCATCTTTCTCTCCTCATTATAACTACAAATCTACCCTAATGTTTAGCTAAATTTTTTTGAAAAACAAAAGTAGTGTTTCTATCAGCTAGAGTTATTATAAAATCACTGTTGTCCGGTAAATCTTTTGAGATTCTTCGCTAATGCTCAGAATGACAAGATTTTAATAGATTTTATAAGAAGAATCTAGTAATCAATATTAGGGATTCTCCAGACAATAGTGTTATAAAATCATAATATAGTGTAGTAATTTAGTGATTTTTAACCCCAATTATTCGAATGAATAATTGGGGTCGTCAACAGCGACTAAGTTTCACAACCAATTTTGTTGCTCAAAATTGGGTTCACCTATTTCGGGGTAACCCGCATTTGCACTCATCTTTAACAAATTTGATGAATAATGCGGGCGAACATGCGAAACTTATTTCCTATGCCCTTGTTTTTGAATAATTCATACAAATTACCCGTCCAGTATTCAAATGGGGTTTTATGGCCAATTTCGATGTTATACATCAGCTACCTAAAGCGATTAAATTTTATACCTTTGCAATCTTATAATTATTTGATATGGCTACTTTTCTATTCGATGAAATTATTTTTGGCCCTGTGCGTAGTCGCCGACTGGGGGTTTCGCTGGGTGTAAATCTTCTTCCCACCAACTCTAAGGTGTGTAGTTTCAATTGCATTTACTGCGAATGTGGCTGGACTAAAAGTGCCAGTAGCGGTAAGCTACCTACCAGAACAGAGGTAAAACAGAAAATGGTTGAGCGCCTCGAGAGCATGAAAGCGAATGGCGATATGCTCGATGTGATAACCTTTGCTGGTAATGGTGAGCCAACGCTTCATCCAGATTTTGAGGGGATTATTGATGATACTATCGAGCTACGCGATAAGTATTTTGCCCAGGCCAGAGTTGCTGTGCTATCCAATTCATCCATGTTGCATAAGCAAAGCGTGGTGAACGCGCTAAAAAAGGTCGACCAGAATATTCTGAAACTCGACTCGGCTTTTGATAGCACCATCCAGATTTTAAATCAGCCCAATAAACCCACAGCTGCCCACCAGGTTGTTGAGCATCTAGAGCAATTTAATGGTAACTTTATACTGCAAACCCTTTTTGTGAGAGGAGGCTATAAAGGGAAAGAGTTGGATAACACCACGGAAAAAGAGGTTGAGCAGTGGCTCTCGATAGTTAAGAAACTTATGCCCAAAGAGGTAATGATATACACCATTGCGCGCGACACGCCAATTGAGGCGCTTACAAAGGTGCCTGTGAGCGACCTTGAGGATATAGCGGATAGGGTTAGGGCGCTTGGAATTCCGGTTCAAGTATCGGGATGATGATTGATGTAAAGGGTAACGAGCGTGTTTTGGTTTGCCCTTTGGGCTGGGGGTTGGGTCATGCAACCCGTGTAATCCCAATAATTTCTTCGTTACTAACCAAGGGATGCACCGTTATTATTGCTGCTGATAAAGGTTCAGCGGCACTTTTACGTGCCCGTTTTCCCAACCTTGAGTACATCCGCTTCCCATCGCTTAAGGTAAAGTTTACGAAAGGTAAACTTTCGTTTTTTACTTTAATTTGTATTGCGAATGGAATGCTTTTACTTACAATTAGAGAGCATTCGCAAATCAAAAGGCTTGTAAATAAGCATCAAATAGATTTTATACTTTCCGATAATCGTTACGGACTTTGGTTAAAGGGCACGCGAAGCGCGCTTATTACCCATCAACTTAATATTTTGTTTCCCTTTCCTTTTAAGTGGCTTCAGCCGTTAGGACAGCGGTACGTTAGAAAACATGCCCAGCAGTTTACCGAGTGCCTTGTTCCCGATAGGTCAGAAGGTATTCGTTTAACGGGCAAGCTAACCGAGCCCAAAAAGTTGCCCCGTAACGTTCGATTTATTGGTGTCCTATCCCGATTTGCAGATATCGAGATTGATTATCCGAAAACTCGTTGGGATATGCTGGGTATTGTGTCGGGCCCAGAGCCCCAACGACAAATACTTGAGAGTATACTAATCGATTTAGCCAATAAGCTGGGTGTCAGGTCGCTTATACTACAGGGACTACCCGCTGGGAAGCATTCGGCAAAGGTTATAGGAAAGGCGACGCTTGTTCCTCATTTGCCCGATTTGGAAATTGCGAATGCTATAAGTTCAGCAAAAAATATCGTTTGTCGCTCAGGTTATAGTACTATTATGGATTTAATTACCCTTAAGCGAAAAGCTGTTTTAGTACCCACCCCAGGCCAGACCGAGCAGGAGTATTTAGCTCGTTACCTATCCCAACACTTTGGCTTTACGTACGTAAAGCAATGTAAACTAATAGATATATGCCTTAACCCCAACTACTCATCCGAATAATTGCTGTCTTCGACAGCGACTAAGTTTCACAACCAATTTTGTTACCAAAATTGGGCTCAACTAAGTCGGGGTAACCCGCATTTACATTCATCTTTAACAAAATTGATGAATAATGCGGGTTAAATAGTTTTTTGTAAGAATATCCATCGTTGCATCTTGTTAGAATTATTTATAAAAATTACCTTTACCATACTTAAATACAGATTAAATGTTTAGCCGTTTTTTCTTACTTCTGTTAGATCTACTTCTCTTTTTCCTTGGCTTTTGTTTGAGCATTTCTTTCAAACCATCAGGATTATCCTACTATATCGATAACTACTCTGTTCCACTGCTTGTTTTCGTGTTTGCATGGGTTTTGCCCTCAATTGTTTCTGGAAAATACGTTTTAAAGGGTAGCTCGTTTGCACCGTTTGCAAAGCGGATTTTATTAAGCAATTTTATTACGCTTGCAATAGTAACCTCAATCATGTTTTTCCTCTACTCCTACACTTTCTCGAGGATAGTTGTGTTGGGTACAGTTGGTTTTGCAACCCTGCTGGAACTAATAACCTACGGCATGTGGTTTTTTGTGAAGCAAAGCTACGAGATTAAAGAAATGCCAGTATCCTCCAGGAAACCTAAAAGGCCCAGAAGAGTTCCGCAACAAATTACTGAGGAGGAGAGCGTAGATTTTGCTCGAAGAAGGGTTATAAGGCAAAACATTGTTAGGGAGCTAGGGCTCGATGTTTATGCATATCTAAGTGAGGCAATTAACCTAAATGTTGCCTCAACCCTTATTGTATCAACCATAACACGCTTTAATATCGACAGTCAACCCACGGGTGTTTACAATACCATTGTTAATATCAAGCGGGTAAACGATATACGTTGGATTAATAAATTTTTCGAATCGGTAAATCAAAAGCTATCCGCAGGGGGTGTATACGTGTGTATGGCCGAAACCAAAGAATTACGTAAACAACGGATATTGCATAAGTTCCCTCCGGTTCTGAATTTTATATACTACGGCTTCGATTTTATAATCAAGCGGGTTTTGCCAAAGTTTAAGCTAACTAAAAAACTATACTTCATCCTTACACGGGGCGAGAATCGGGTACTGTCGCGTGCTGAGCTGCTAGGTAGACTTTACTCATGTGGTTTTGAGGTGCATAACGAGGAGTACATTGGCGGTTACCTTTACGTGGTTTGCCAAAAGATAAAAGAGCCCGCATACGACCTTGAGCCAACCTACGGACCAATTATTAAGCTTAGGCGAATAGGTAAAGGGGGCAAAGAGATTAAAATTTATAAGATGCGTACCATGCACCCATATGCCGAGTACCTTCAGGAGTACGTATACCAGCAACATGATTTAAAAGATGGCGGTAAATTCAAGCATGATTTTAGGGTAACAACCCTTGGAAGAATAATGCGAAGGCTTTGGATTGATGAGCTACCCTCAATAATTAACCTAATTAAAGGGGAACTTAAAATAGTAGGAGTACGACCCCTTAGCCACCAGTATTTTGGTCTTTATACAAAGGAGTTACAGGAAAAAAGGGTAAAGTATCGGCCAGGGCTAGTGCCGCCTTTTTACGTTGATAATCCCAAAACCCTCGACGAGATTATGGCTTCGGAGCATCAGTACCTCGATGCGCATGCCAAAAATCCGTTGCTAACCGATATGCGTTACTTTTTTAAAGCGTTTTATAATATTATATTTAAGAAGTATCGTAGTAGCTAGTTTACTATCAAAAAAAAGCAAAGTTTTACCCTTTTATTAATCTAATCACACAACCCATCTAATAATAAATTATGATACCTACACATAAACTTGAGATGTCGGTACGCGATTACGAATGCGACCTACAGGGCATAGTAAACAATGCGGTTTACCTTAACTACCTTGAGCATGCAAGGCACACCTACTTGCTTGAGCAAAATATCGATTTTACAAAGCTACACGCCGAGGGCATAGATTTGGTTGTACACAGAATAGAGATAGATTATAAGCAATCGTTAACCAGCGGAGAGGCTTTTCTGGTAACTACATCAATGTACAAAAAGGGTCCGCTGCGGGTGATTTTTGAGCAGCAAATTGAGCGCAAAAGTGATAAAAAGTTGATAGCAAAAGCTATAGTTACTGGCGTTGGTGTTTGCAATGGAAGACCTATGAGGAGCTCACAAATTAAAGAGTTTGATGCTCTTGATTAGTAAACTTATCTGGTTAATTGTTGTATGTTTATCAGCTGATAAACGGTAACACATGGAATGGCAGATAATGCTTCGTTTAAAAATTAATTTCAGCTGTAATTATCTAATAATGTTAGTATTTCCCTCATTGTTGAGGCTATAAACCTGTGGATATTGTAGTAATTTTACAACAAGGCTTTTTTGTAGCCCTTTTTTCAATAACTTCGTGAATCAAAACAAATCCCAAAATACTATGCTTAACATTGCCCTATTTGGCCCCCCAGGTGCAGGAAAAGGCACCCAGAGCGATTTTTTAATAAAAAAATACAACCTTACCTACATCTCAACAGGCGAAATTCTTCGCGAGGAGATTGCAGCAGGAACAGCCCTTGGCAAAAAGGCAAGGGATACAATTGAGGCGGGGGGGCTAGTTTCTGACGAGCTGGTTGTGCAAATAATTGAGAATAGGATTACCAAGAAAACCGATACCAACGGGTTCCTTTTCGATGGTTTCCCTAGAACCACTGTGCAGTGCTATATACTCGATGGGTTACTAATGAATATGAACACTTCGCTTACCTGTATGCTTAGCATTAAGGTGCCCGATGATGAACTGGTGCGTAGACTAAAATCGAGAGCAAAAGTTTCCAATAGGAAAGACGATAACGATGATGTTATTCAGAATAGGCTGGCCGAGTACTACTCTAAAACTGTTCCCGTAGCTAAATACTATGACGATAAAAACTTATGCTACCCCATTGATGGTGTTGGAACAGTGGAGGATGTGCAGAAACGCCTCGACGAGGCAGTTCAACATTCGCTCGAAAACCTTTGGGTTAACATTATTCTATTTGGATACCCAGGTTGTGGTAAAGGAACGCAGGCTAAAAAGCTAGCCGAAAAGTATAACCTCGTATACATTTCAACGGGAAAAATGCTTAGGCAGGAGATTAAGAATGATACCGAAATAGGGCGTATTGCTAAACCGTATATGGACAGAGGGGCAATTGTACCCGACGAAATTGCCATAAAGCTAATAGAGGAAAAAATACAGGCTAGCTCTGGTTCGCGAGGGTTCATTTTTAAAGGGTTTCCGCGCACCATAGTGCAAGCATATATTGTCGATGGACTCTTAAAAAGGATGAACAGCTCCATCACCTCGGCCTTTGAGATACAGGTTTCGCCCCTGGAAGCGATGAAAAGGCTTGCCCTAAGGAGTAAAACCGATAGGAGCAGGCTTTATGATATGGATTCACAAACCATTGTTTCGCGCCTCGAGGAGTACGAGCAAAAAACGGCCCTTGCCCGTGATTTCTACCAAAAACGAAATTTGTTTCAAGCAGTTAATGGGAATGGCACCGAGGAAGAGGTGTTTGAACGTATCTGTAAGCAGTTTGATGAAACGCTACGACGTGCCTTTTAGTTGCAGAGAATGTAGCGGTTGGCATTCTTCGACTTTGCTCGGAATGACTAGTTCTCGCTACACTAGCGAATTCAGTGTATTTACTGCATAATTGTTTCAATTTAATGTGCTGTATTAATCCCAATTATTCATTCAAATAATTGCTGTATTCAACAGCGGACTAAGTTTCATAACCAATTTTGTTACCCAAAATTGGGTTCAACTAGGTCGGGTAACCCGCATTCGCATTCATCTTTAACATATTTGATGAATAATGCGGGCTAATAAAGTAAGCCAAAGAGACTATTAAATGAAGAGATTGCTAACTGTTTTAGTGTTATCGTTTTTTGCTGCAGCTACTTTTGCGCAGGATGAGGGCAAGGGTTTGTACAGCGGGGGAATGCTAGTTTTTCAACCAGGATACGTTTATACCGAAAATAACCATCAGCAAATTGAAGCAGGAAATCTTGGGATAGGAGGTATTTTTAGGTTCTACTTTTGCGATTATTTCACCACCGGAATTTATGGGGGCACGCAAAAAACGAATTACAATTCGGTTAATTCTGAGAGCTCGTATATTAACCTTGGGTATGGTGGCCCCTTTTTAGGATTTAGTCATCAAGGCGGCAAGTCTCGCTACACCGTGTCGGTGTTTGTTGGTATGGGTGCCATTAAAAATCTTCATATCGAGAATCAAAACAATAACTTACTATCAGAAGCCTATTTGTATAGGAATCACACGTTGGTTTTGTCGCCCATTGTGAGTTTCGACTATTCCTTATCCCAGCGAGTAGCATTAACGCTCCAGGCGGTGTGCTTAACCGCAAAGGTTAATAATGATAAGTTGTTTTATAATCCTGCTTTGCAGGTAGGGATTCTGTTTAAGCGATGATTAACCCCATTTATTCATCCGAATAGTTGTTGTCTCCGACAGCAACGAATTTCACAACTAGCTTTGCTGCCCAAAATTGGGCTCGCCTATGTCGGGGTAAATCGCATTTACTTTCATCTTTAATAAATTTGATGAATAATGCGGGCTAGTTGTTCTCCGTTCTTATAATCTCTGAGGCAATTTTTATCACCTTATAAACCTCGCCACTGCTATTGCGAATGGGCGTATAGGTTTCAAGGAAGCTAAACTCCTTACCCCCAACGGACGTTTTTGTGGTTTGCTTTTGTGTTTTGCCGTTGCGCAGATCATCCCAAAATTTTTCGTACTGCGAACGTTGTATGTCGGTTAGCTCTAGGTTATCGGAATGGTGCGTTCCTAAAATTTCGTTTCGCTTAACATTTAGCAGCTCCAGGTACTTATCGTTTACGCTAATAATCTTACCAAACGAGTCGTATTCCATAAAAAACGAGGAAGCATTAAGCACTTCGAGTATGGCCTGCATCTCAAAGTTTTTGCGTGAGGCCTCTTCCTGTGTAGCCTGTAACTCTTCGAGGTTCTGACGCATCTCTTCCTCCTGCGAAGCTAAAGCTTCGGCCTGCTCCTGCGATTTTTGTAGCAGCTGGGTAGTTTTGTGGTTTATCTGTACGTTTCTGA
This sequence comes from Bacteroidales bacterium, assembly GCA_028708425.1. Lineage (GTDB taxonomy): Bacteria > Bacteroidota > Bacteroidia > Bacteroidales > Tenuifilaceae > Perlabentimonas. Next base: position 28,164 of record JAQVYY010000001.1, on the reverse strand, counting down.
GTGCCGAGGCGATGCTCTCGCCCTGCTTCTCCAGAAACTCTATCTCATGTTTCTCAAAAATCTTTATTGCGGCCAGCTCTATAACCCCGAGCACCTCTTCCTCTACAAGTAGCGGAACTACAACCAAATTATTGGGGTTAACTCCGCCAATACCCGAGGTTATTTGCACATAATCTTGGGGTATTTCGGTTAAGTAAATGGTTTCTGCCTCGGCTGCACACGCCCCAACTAACCCCTCGCCCCACTCGAATGAACTATCTAAAAATCGGTTCCTGTCGTATGCGTACGATGCCGACAAATCGAATGTAACAGGTGCGTTGTTATCATTCTTCACATAAATTCCACCAAGGTTAGCATCTAGGTATTGCACTAATTTTTTTATGATTTTCTGATTCAATCTCTCCAAATTATCGCTATCCTGCCTTAGGATATCGGCAAACTCGGCATGTCCCTCATTTATCCATCTACGTTTCTGGTTGTCAATCTGTCTAATCTCATCCTCGTGCTCAGCCTTAATTAGGCTTGCTTGCATATCTAGCAACGATTCTCCAAGCGTATCGCTATCGCTCAGTAGTTTAAGCTCGGTGTTTAGGTTACCCTCACCAATATCCTTGGCAAAATCGGTTTTTAGTAGTAGCCCATCAATTGATTTTGAAAGCGCATTGCCCATCTGTTCTATCTCATCGCCGGTATTAATTGACACCTTCATGTGGTGATTAATTTTGCCTATGGACAAACTTTCGAGAAGGGAGGTAATCTTTTTTATGGGTTTTGTAATGGTATTCGCTAAAAGAACAATGGTAACAATCAGGATTATCATTCCAATAATACCAACCAGTAACCCCACATTATAGCTGCGGTTGGCTTCGGCAAGCATAACCCTTTCGGGAACTACCATTGCTAACGACCAGGGTTGATTCGTTTTACCCGCATTAATGGGGCTAAAGCTATAAAAACACCTTTCGCCGTTGGTGTTGCTAAAAATAAAGCTGAATTTTTCGGCTCTTTTAATTCGGGTCATAACCTGCATGGTAGAATCCAGCTCGGGATATGCGTCCTGAAACCTCTTTGAAAATATGCTGGTATCGGAATGCGCTACAATGGTGCCCTCGTTCGATACAAGAAAAGAGGCGCACTCCTCATAGGGTTTAATATCCTTAATAAGATCCTGAAAACGACCAAGGAAAAGGTCAATGCCAATAATGCCAACGAATTTTCCTTGAATAAACATTGGCGATGTAAGAGAGGTCATAAGCCCCCCTGTTTGCAAGGCCGATAAGTAGGGCTCAACAACGGTTTCACTTGTTTTGGTTTTTAGCATTTGGTAAACGGCAGGATCCCCATCCACGCTACGCTTCTCATATTTTGAGAGCAACTTGCCATTTTTGCGGTAGTATATATGAAGCCAACGGCCGTAGGGTTTATCCCAGTCGGGGTTGAGGTGCGAAAATTCCCAGCTATCCCAAATGGCATCGAAATGTGGGTTGACAATCATAATCTGCTTGTACATACCCATTATCAGCTCTCGCCACTGCTCAAAAGGTAGCTGTTTATGCTCTAAAAAAGCTTTTGAAATTGTGCGTGAAACGGCCAGGTCGTTACTAAGCCAATTTTCTATAACCATTGCATACTGATCGGTATACGAAATGGTAAGCTCGGTAAGATTTTTTCGGGCAGCTTTTTGCGTGCTTAGGGCGAAGTAGCCTATGGTAATAGCAAAAAGAATAAGGGCTACACTCAAAACAGAGAACGATATTTTCTGTCGGACGTTAAGCTTAATCTTCATGGCAAAAGGGGTATGTGAGTTTTATAACAAGCGATAAACATAGTAAAATTTAGGATAAAGTGAATGGGCTTAGCCCATTTTATTGCTCAAAAAAACGCAAAACTTTGTATTCGCTGTTTTCTAACGAGAGAATATAGTGTGTTGCTAACTAACCCCTCCATAGAGCGTTTGGGTTGAACTGTTTGCGAAAAAGGGGAACCTCGGCTTGTAAATAAAAGGTGTGTTTCTTTGTCTGGTTACCATGCAACAAAATTGATTGTGCAACCTGGTCCGCTGTTGGAGACAGTAACTATTCGGATGAATATTTGGGGTTAAATCTTTCACAGTCAGAATATATTCTTTATTTTTAAGGGGTGTAAGTAGGCTTTCTTTTATGTGTGGGTATAGTCTAGCTGGCGATAATGTGAGCGCTTAAGTAATGTAGAACAAGCTTTATCTTATGGAAATTATATTTATACCAAAAGAACTTGATGAGCAGCTAATGAATGAGCCTTTATCCGAAATTGTATCCAATGAATTTGATGAAATAATGGACGAGATAAATTTAATCGATAAATCAAGCTCGTTCAATGAAGTAAATCTAGGAACAAACGCAGATTGGATTGCAGCTCTTGCAATTAATAGTAACCTAACATTAAAACTTATCCTATGAAACAGATTCTTTTTATTATGCTAATCACGATGGCATATGCTGGAAACGCTCAAGAAGGGTTTAAACTTATTCTTCGTGATAATATCGGACGAACCGATACGGTTGTTTTTGGAATGGACTACGCCGCAACCAATGGGATAGACCCCGAATTTGGAGAAGTTGACCTTTATGGAACAACTTTAGATAGCCTGGAAATTAGATCTGTAATGAGAGATCTTGACTCACATTTATGTGTAACAACCTCGCCATTTGAGAATTATGGAGAACCGCTAATATTTCCTGAAAATATTGATCTGAAAAAGGACTTTAGAGAGTTTGCCCTGGGTAGCCCTTTAAGTAATAATTTTGAGTTTACCCTTAATGCTATTGAATATCCTTTAACTATAATATCAGACTTTACTCAATGGTTTCCACATGGCACATGGTATGTTTGGGTAGGTTTGTTAAATTCAAATTGTGAAATTATTTCATCGCCGCCATATCCTAATGTAAATGAGGTTGAAACCCTAATGGTTGATGAGGACGGTTCAGTAAGCAGCATTATAGTGAAGTTTGATCATGAGGTTGGAGTAAATCGGGTTGAAAACAATAATTATTTTGAATTGTACCCAAATCCTGTTACTGATAAGTCGACATTAATAATAAATAAGACCAGTACTGAAAACGCAATTATTTCAATCTATTCAATTACCGGAAACCTCGTTTTCATGATGAATATTAACGGGCAGAAAGAAATTGAAATCAATAAATCCGACTTTGAAAAAGGGTTGTATTTGCTAAGATACCTTGATCAGGATGGTTTTAGTACAACATGTAAAATAGTAATACAATAGCTGGTGCCCGCAAAGAATGTGAGAAAGTTTCAATTAGCAAGTTCTGTAAACAGCTCTGCAAGCAGGAAACTTTTTAACCCCAATTATTCATTCGAATAATTTGGGGTCTACGACCCCGCATTTACATTCATCTTTTACAAAAAGGATGAATAATGCAGGTTAAAAGATGTGTTTCTTTGTCTGGTTACCATACAACTAGATTTATCAGGTAGTGGAGGTTTTACGGTTATTAATTATTCTCCTTCTCCTTTGTTTTTTAGATTACTGTTTATGATACTATTCGGGTAGTGCAGAATTGATGAGGTTACCGAGAGAATAGTACAATGGCAATGTACCATTAAGGTGGGAATTACTATGTTTGCAAGCACTTTTTGTAGAAATATAGTTGATTAAAAATAAACAGCATGAAAACATATTTAAAGATACTAGGCATTAGCATATTTGCAACAGCTTTTATGTTATCGGAAGTGTTATAATGCCATTTTCCGAATCGTTTAAGGCGGCGGCAAGCCAAGGTGCTAATCCTTTTTCGGTACTATTTTTTCTTACTATAAATATTTGGTTCACAGTAACCGTGTTCTATATCGGAAAAAATTCTGATTGGAGTAAGAAGCGGCTTACATTCACGCTGATTTTTGTGTATTTGACCATTTATGGTTTTATGACACAAATTGAAACCATATTCTTTGGAAGCGCCTTCAAAGTGTTATCCAAATCGGACCCATGGGTAATAATATTAGCGAATATTATTCCGCTAATTGTTATTATACCACGAGCACTTAAAATGGCTAAAACGACTTACCCAAAAGCAAACCCTAAAATTGGAATAAAGTTAACCACCATACTTTGGAAAATTGGTGTGCTTGGGGTTGTGTATATGTTCGTACATTTTTTATTTGGATATTTTATTGCATGGCAATTTGAAGCGTTACGCATGTTTTACTCGGGTAGTGCCGAAAAGTTGCCATTCATTCAGCATATGGTTTCAATCTATCGGGACTCAAATATTTTCTTGTTTCAGCTTGTAAGAGGGATTTTATTCTGAACATTTATACTGCCTATAGTGCTTATGTTTAATGCTAAAAGCAAAGAGTTACTGGTTAGTCTAATTTTAGTTTACTTGTCAACCTCAATCGTACTAATAATACCAAACTTTCTTTTCCCCGATGTTGTGCGCTGGGCTCATTTTATTGAAATGATGAGTTCGATGACGCTTTTTGCCGTGATAACCTGGTGGGTTTGGCGAAAAAGGGGGTTAGCAGAATTCCCAACGCCAAACGGGGACTAAAAGCCCCCGTTGCGTTGGTATGGTCGTTATCCATTTTTAGGTAGGCATACAAAGCTTTACCTAAGTATCTTTAGCGTTTATGCGATTCTCTTTTGACTCCTTTTTTTATAGATGAGGATGAATTTCTTTTAATAGATGAAGCAGCACCTTTTTTAGCAGGTTTAGGCGCGGGCGCAACGGTGAGTTCAAAATAGGCCATACCACCAAACGAAATTGATTTTCCATCGTCGCTTACCTCGCCCGGGCTGTAAACATCGGGAAGATAGATGTATTTTCCGTTCTTGTAGGTTATTTCAAGTAGCCTGCTAAACGGTTTTTCTGTGGGTTCTCCTGGGGGCACATCGGAATTGTAACTCGTTCCTTCAACTTTTACAAATATTTTGTTTCCTTCTATCTTCTCAACGTGGGCATCTCCCTCTGATTTGCCAACCATTGTTTCCTCGCTGTACTTTAAAAACTTGTTTTTAATGAAAAAATCGGGGGTTTTGCTTATCTTCTTTGGAATGTACGCTTTATTGGTTTTAACGTCAATTAGGTACCATTCCATCCACGCCCCATTGTGGTCGTCCCAAATATGTACATTGGTTCCGTTGGCATTTTTTCGACCACCAAGACAAATGGCTTTTCCACTATTTAAGTCGTAAATCTTAAATTTACCCTCTCCCATGTGCTTAAACTGGAATGTTTGGTTTTTTTGATTGTTCTTGTCCCAAACTTTTACGCTGGTGCCGTTGTCTTTTTTTCCTCCCTGGATATCAATTCTTGCTGAGGAAGTATTGCCAACCTTTATTTGGTAGCTGCTATTATTATACCCTGTGGTTAGTAGGGTAAATTGGCGATCGTGACCACCATCTAAACTCCAAACCTGAATATTTGAGCCCTTTGTTATAGTCTCTGGACTACCGGGTACATCCCAGTAACCTCCATTGTTCTTGCCGTAGTTCATGGCCGATTGAATGTAGAATTTCTTGCCAACAGGCATTTCTTCCCAATTTTGTGCCTTTGTAGTTAGCGTGCTAAGAGCTAAAAGGGCTGATAAAATAATGCTTATTTTTTTCATAGTTACATAAGTTTATTTGGTTGCTTTATTATTGGTTGCAGTAAATATTTATTTGTTGAATTTAGGCCTTTTGTTTTATCTGTGCAAAGCAAAAGGGGGTGTCTTTATCAGGGTACTACCTGTTTATAGCTATGCATTGAAACTAGCTACCTCACTATTGCGAACTGTATATGCTGTCAATTTCGTTTAGAATTTTAAGCACCTCATCCATATTGTTTTCGTGGTTGCGCCTCATCCAGAATGAGAGCCAGGGTGAGTACGCCATATCGCTATACCTTTCTAGCTCCAAGTGCTTTGCAATAATTTGGTTAACCTCATCAACAGAAAAGCCGTAGGCAGAGTTTTCGAACTTGCGGAACGACTGCTGGGTACCTTCCCACGCAAAGCTGCCGGTTGTGGTATCAACCTGGGTGTAAGCGTTCTGTAAAAGGGTTTTGAAATTCGAAATTTGAGAAATTTCCTCGTAGCTGCTAATTGCCTTAACAACGTACTGTCTGACACCCATATCGTTATAAGTATTTGACGAGACCAGCTGGGTGAGGGAAGGTTTAAAAATTTCGAAAATTCGCCTTAGGTTTTCTGGGCTTCTATCAATTCTGTAAATGGCGTAGGCCATAAGCTGCTCGTTATCGCTGTAATCTCTAGCCCCCTGATTATATCCTGTGTGCCTTTCGTTTGCGCTTACAAACGAGGGCAGCGCATTATAGATATTCCAAAAATAGTTGCCACGAATATCGATGCTGTTTGAATCTGGCGTTTCCAACACTTTTTGCGACAGGTAATTGCCAAGAAGAGCAGTGCTTTGGTTAGAAAGCACTGCTACACTATCGGTTAGTAGCTTGTTTTGCAAATCTATTAACCTCTCAGAAGGAAGGTCGAAATAGTTGCTCTTAATGTGCTTTTGTAGGTTTTTTGAAGTATGGCAAAATGCCGTGGTTAGAATTGCTACTATTACTATAGTATAGGGTTTAATAATTCTTTTCATGGCTATTTTCAATGATATTTGGTCGTATTATTAGTTGCAATTATAAACAAAAAACAATTAATGTTAGCAAGAAAAATCCCTTTTTAGTGTCAAACTAAAACAAAAACTTTTCGTAATGGGGTCATGGTGTTATTTTAAACCGTATTTGCGTTCATATTTTACAAATTTGATGAATAATGTGGCATAAGGATGTCAAAAAAGAGCAGTAATATTTTCTGCTAAACGAGGTTTCCGAATTGGGCCCAACTAAATCAAATAGGGGGGGGCTACCGCACAACGATAAAAGAATAAATTTTACTTTGTTTAGTGAAAATGATATGTTAGAAAACATTGGTGTCCGGTTAATATTTATAGATTCCTCCCTACGGTCGGAATGACAGGGCGTTGAGTTGTATTTGGGAGGGGAGGGCTTGGCTAGCGGCTACGCCGCTAGCCAAGCCCTCCCCTAAAAACTAAACATTTGTCATTGACAAAGGCATTTCTATTTTCAACGGTTTTGTCGAACATACGTTTCATGGCGAAACGCAGTGAAGCGTAGAATCTATAATGTTTATCTTTGTTTTTATTGGACAATAGTGGTTAGAAAACAATAATTTCTTATATTTGACGCTTAGTAGTTACGAATTTACTAGTATGGCTGGATGCCTTTTCTCCAATATCTTTTTTGCATACATTAACCAAATAATAAGCCAAAACCATGAGAAAATTAAGATTACTTATTGCCGCATTTGCACTAATTGGGGTTGCAGCCTCGTGTGGGGGAAATAGCGAAAAAACAACAAAAACTAGCGAAGTAAAGGTCGATGCCATTGAGGTATCGGTTGATTCGCTCATAAATGATGCATCTGCGCTTGAGGATAAAACAGTTCGCTTTACCGCCAAGGTTGACCATACCTGCATGCATAGCGGGAAACGATTAACCGTTTTTGGACAAGTTGAAGGAAAAACCCTTAAGGTAGATGCAACCGATTCGTCACCTGTATTTGAAACATCGCTTAAGGGGAAAACGGTTGATATTATGGGGATTGTGCGCAAAGTACCAGGCTCAGAAACTGCCGATTGCGATTCGGATGAGGGGAACGAAACTCCAGTTTTTGCCTATATTATTGAGTGCATTGACTACAGTAAGGTAGAATAGTTTTTTCTAAAATTGTGGGTCGTGAACAGATTCTGTAACGGCCCACATTTTATTTTTACGATATGAAGCTAAGAAAGATTAATAGGGTAATCCATCGCGATTTGAGCTATTTTTTTGCCGGGATGGTTATAATATATAGCATTTCGGGAATTGCCCTAAACCATATACACCAATGGAATTCTAACTATTTTATTAATCAGCACACATTTCAAGTAGAACTCCCCGCCGATACTTCAAGAATAAGCACAACATTACTAAATCGGCTAATTGAAAATCAGTGTGACGAAGAAATTCTTTCGTACTACTACCCTAATAGTACCAAGCTTAAGGGTTTTGTCAAAAATGGCACGGTTACCATCACGCTAAGCAGTGGCGAGGTAAGTGTTGAAACGATAAAGCGCAGACCATTCTTTTCTCAAATAAACTTTTTGCACTACAATACTGCCCGAGCATGGTGGACGATATTTAGTGATATTTTTGCTGTGTCGCTTATAGTAATAACCGTAACTGGCCTGTTTATTGTAAAAGGCAAAAACGGAATAAAACGAAGAGGTGCTTTGCTTATTGTTGCAGGTTTATTGCTCCCTATTCTGGCTTTAGTTCTTTTATTTTAAGTAGGTTAGTCAAGGCGTTTTTGATTTACCTCGTTCTATTTTCTGCTAAGCGTAGTTATTAAAATACGCATGGTTGAATAACATACTTTAAAAACACGGAGAGAGAGGGGGCTCTTAACCTCTTCGTAGGCATTTAATGAGTTAGTGTAATAATATATAAGTGAAGATTACAGGTAATAAATCGGCTCAGGTTATTACTATGGGCCGAAAAGAATTCATGTGATTTTATAAATACCTAGTTCTATTCAACACAGAATTCCAACAAATCTATCAGATCTTCTCTATTCTTTACATCTAGGTTATTTTGTTCAGCATATTTTTTTATTTCTTTCCATTTTGAGCGAAAAGCTCTTTTTAATGATTTTAGTCTTGAAATGGGGTACCTTTTCCCATCCTGCATTAAAATAAACTTTTCGGTAATGACTGGCTTGAAGTTGTTGTCAACTTCAAACTTTTGGAACACTCCATCAAAAGGCATTGATGTTAGCTTAGTTACTGAGGATGTCATTGTTGAACCACCATAAGCACCCGAATTATCGTCAATTATGGCGGCTTTAGCATGACGTTGGAGCAAAAGCCTTGAACCATCACTAAAAATTTTTAATGTTTCAGCTACCTTAGATTTATCAATAGGGGTAAAGACTCTATCGCCATACAATACCATTACAATCTCGCTTAGATCTACCAAAATAAAGGGTTCATCATTTTCATCGATAAAACAGATACGGTTTGTGGGGAAATGATAGTTTAGGTTTGCCTGAAATCTTTCTCCATTTTTAAAAATAATTTTCCCTGTCTGATAATCGGCATCAAGAAAAGGACTATTCTGGTGTTCGTTTTCCTGTTTAACAATTTTTTTATTATGCTCAAATTGATGGTTGTTCGCATGAATACTAGTGGATGAAAACACTATTAGAACGGATAGGATGAAAATTGATTTTTTCATAGTTGCATTACTTTAAGTTTATTAATAGGATTTATGGCAATTGGTTCCACTGGTTATAGCTGCGGCTAATTTTTTTTAACTCTTTAACCGCAAAAACTATACCCTTTATCTAAAGTTTTAAATGAAAGTATATGTAATTTGAGATTTAAAACTAGATATGAGTCGATACCCCAGTATTTCACGATTTATGAAATTTATATACTCAATATATAACCAATTTTCAAATTTACCCAAACATACGGCCAAAACCTACACCTTTTTGGCAATATCTCCCCATTTAGATAAGACAACAGGCAAGGATTTAAATCAGAAAAATAGGCTGGTCGATTCATCAGCATACAGTATAAAAAAAATATTGATCTGTGACTTTAGTTAAACGTGAGTTTCAAACTGCTTTAGGTTGGTTGTCTATTTTACTCCCACAACCTTAGGCATTTCTACCCCGCTAAACTCAACCACCAGTAAATCGGGTTTTGACACAATGGCGCCATTGGCGAGTAGTTGCTGCACATCGAATTGCACGTTGTGCATTGCGTAGCGGTACTTATGGTGGTTTAGGTTAAGGTTTTTGTATGCGTTAATGCGCTGCTTTTTATCAACCTCACGAAGAAAGCGGGTTGCGGGTTTTATTTTATGCTGAAGGTAGTAATCGAGAGCAATTAGCTCAGTCATTAGCGAGTCCGTGGAGAACTGCTGTACCGCATAATCGTAAATGGTGGTATAAACGCCAATTAGCCCCACGTTGCGCCTTTCGTTACGCTGACCCCAATACCTGCCTAAACCCATCAGGAAATCGAAAATAGAGTGGTTTAGTGCAATATATTTAAGGGTGTGCAGCGCTCGCTTTTTGTTCCAGTAAATATCCAGCGCATGCTCCACATGCCCTAGCTCTTCAAGTTCCTGGGCACTAAGGTAGTTGCTCTCCATAACCTGATAGGGGGGACCCTGCTGAAAACGGTAGCCATGCTCCTTGTAATCCCTGCGAATTGGCGTTCCCTTTAGGAATTTAAGGAATCCCAGCTGCAGCTCAGGAGCAAAGAGCTTAAACACCTCCTCGAAGCTGTACTTTATGTCGTCGTAGTAATCGTACGGAAGCCCAACAATAAGATCTAGGTGAACCTCTACTAAATGGGATACTTGCTGTACGTAGACTTTAATATTTTCGAAATTCTGACTGCGCTTTACCTCTTTATTCGATTTTGCATTTAGGGTCTGTATGCCAATTTCGAACCTAAAAATACCTTTGGGTACATGCGCTCTAATAAACTCAATAAGCTCGGTTTGGTATATATCTGCCTTAATTTCGAACTGAAAAACGTTGCTCGGCTTGTGGTGCTCTATTATAAATTGAAAGATGGAAATTGCGTACGATTGGTTGGCATTAAACGTGCGGTCTAGGAACTTAATAACACGTCCGTTCTCCATAAGGTATAAAAGGGAGTTGTGTATGTATTCCTCGGGAAGATAGCGCAGCTTATTTTGCAATCCAGCCAAGCAAAAGGCGCATCGGTTGGGGCATCCACGCGAGGCTTCAACGTAGCACACCTTGTTCTTTAACTCTTCGGTAGGGATGAAAAGGTAGGGATTTATCCCCTTTAAATTATTCAAATCGAAATCCTCGGGCGCATCATTGCAAATTACTTCTCCATTCTGCTTCCATATCAATCCTAGAACTTGCGGTACGTTTGGGTAGCACCTCAAAAAGGCTGCAAAGGGAATTTCGCCCTCATCAACAATAATAAAATCGACCTCGGGGCGAGCAATAACATCACCCCACTCGTACGATACCTCGGGGCCACCAAGTAGTATTTTGCAGTTTGGGTTAAGCAGCTTTATTTGCCTTGCCGTTGCGAGCGTGGGCTCAATATTCCAGATATAGCAGCTAAAAGCCGCCACTTCAAAGGTACTGCAGTACTCCGCAATTTCGGCAAAGGGGGTTTTAGCGGTAAACTCTTTTACTGCTAGTCCAGCGTAATCTTTATTTAGCTCGTACAGCAAGCCAATTGCCAAATTCTGGTGTATGTACTTTGAATTTATGGTTGTGAGTAAAACTTTCATTATTTGATATATATGGTAGCAATGCAAGCGCATTACCCTTGGTAAATAAACGGCTGCAAGGTAACGAAATATGAACTATTTAGTGACAGCAAGACCCCTCCCCTTTTTTTTAACATACTAAAACAAAAATTTCTGCAATGGGAACATTGTACCCGCATTATTCATCAACTTTTGAATGTAAATGCGGGTTAACTACACCAACCGAATAACCCTACTATCGTCCCTAATTGTGCCATTTTCAAAGTCGAAGGGTGTAATAAGGTTTAACCCTGGCGATTTTCCCAGTTCAATGGTTCCAAAATGGCTATCGAATCCTAATGCCTTGGCACCATTTATCGTAGCCCAGCGCAGCACCTCGGCGAAGCTTAGCTCGCTATAGGTTGAAAGAATTACCCTTAGCTGCTCAAAAATTGATAGGGTATGCGACGAGGCCAGGCTATCGGTACCTAAGGCAATTTTTAATCCCACCTCATTAAGCATGGGAATATTGGGTAGGGTATTCTCTATGTAGATATTAGAAGTGGGGCACAGCACAAAACAGGCGTTGCTAAAATGGCTATTCAAGTCGTGCGCCTGCTCTCTGGTTAAAAACGTATTGTGAACAAAAAGTGTTTTTGCCTCCTTGGGCAAATACTGCTTTACAATATCAATGGGTAACCCTTTAGGGGCATGGGAAGCGAGCAAACCCCAATCCTTATAATTCTGGGCAATTGGTCCCGAATGGGTTTGGGTAAACAGCTCCTCATCCTTGCTCTCGGCAAAATGTATGGAAATAATATCATTACCTGAAAAATTTTGGGCAAGTTTCTCCCACAGCTGGGTTGATAGAGAATACACTGAATGCGGCGTTAAAAAACATTTTGAGCCTTGTAAGGTGGTAAGTTCCTCTCGTATAACCATTGCTCTATCCATAATATGGTGGGCTTTCTGGTTATCGAGCCCCAAAACTTCAACAAAATTTACAAAACGGGTTCGTGATTGCTCCTTGGCACAAAGGCTATCGGTTGTGTTGCATATATCGGCTAGGGCAACCGTTCCGGTTCTGTGTATCTCGTTAAGCGCATTGGCTATCGGTTTTTCATCGGCATCAACACCTTGCAGTCGGAAATTTCGTATCTGATTTACAAAATCGGCAAGCCCTGTTTTGGGCGTAACCTGTTTCTTAAGCATAGATAGTTCGGTATGGCAATGTGCATTAACAAGCCCTGGTACAATTATGCCATTTCGGAACTCGGTATGGGCGTACTCCTTTTCCTGCCCCTTATGGTCAATTATTTCAACAATAACGCCTTCATCGTTAACGCCAATCACCCCATTCCTAATGGGCAATCCGGCATTTGTATATACATAATTGGCTGAAAAACGACGCATGTTACTATTTTTCTAACTAAATTAATTGCCTCAATACGTGATATTTACGAACACAGACACTAAAATATCAAAATACTTAGCGAAACCAGCAGCACACCTATGCCAAAACCAGTGTACACCTGAGCAGGACTATGCGTATTAAGGTGCAGCCTTGCCCACGCAACAACACCTGCCAACAAAATTGCAAGGATTAGGTACGGAAACACGCAAAAATATGCGCTAAAAGTTAAGGCAAAAGTAAGTCCAACCACCCCGCCAATACCTATCATGTGGATACTTACTTTCCACCAAACCGATATTATTAAGGATGCTAGCACGGCAAGCGTGGCGCCGAGCATAAACATTGAAATCTCGTTAAGGATTGGCAATCGCTTTAAAAAGTAAAAGGAGAAAATGTACGATATTAAGGCAAACGAGATGGGTAGTATGCGCTCGCGGTGGTTTTGCATTTGCAGGCTTTTAACGATATTCATCCCACGAAAAATGGGTAAAACCAGAACAGGAAGCAGCAACGTATTAATTGCCACAATAACTAGTATTATCCGTTTTGCCTCGTAGGGCATCTGCAGCATTATGCTACCGTTGGTTTGAAAAATTATAAGCAAACCATATACTGGCATAAAGAGCGGATGCAGCAAAATAGAAACGATACGAGCAAATGATTTAGCCATCTTTGGTAATGGTTAGATTGAAAAGCAGCTAGAGACTACAAAAGTTCCTTTCGCAGCCTGGCAACAGGAATCTTAAGCTGCTCGCGATACTTTGCCACCGTTCTGCGGGCAATGGGGTATCCCATTTCTTTAAGAATCAACATAAGCCTCTCATCGGTCAGGGGTTTTGTCTTATCCTCAGCATCAACGCAATCCTGTAAAATTTTCTTTATCTCCTTGGTCGATACCTCCTCGCCCGAATCCGTCTGCATGCCCTCGCTAAAGAAATATTTAAGTGAGAAAATTCCGAAGTTGGTTTGAACATATTTACTATTTGCAACCCTCGATATGGTTGATATATCCAGATTGGTAACCTCGGCAATATCCTTCAGTATCATGGGCCTTAGGTTCACCTCTTCGCCGGTTCTAAAAAACTCTTCCTGATACTCAATTATAGCCTGCATGGTATAAAGCAGGGTGTTTTGCCGCTGCTTTATCGCATCAATAAACCAACGTGCAGAGTCAATCTTCTGCTTAACAAAGGTTACCGCCTCTTTTTGCTCCTTGGTTGCATTATCTTTATTGGCAGCATACGACCTAAGCATCTGCGAATATTGCCTGTTGATTTTTAGGTCGGGCACATTGCGCGAGTTTAAGCTTAGCACCAGCTCGCCATCAACCTGGTCAACAATAAAATCGGGAACTATATTAAACGAGATACGATTATGCGGGTCGTTTAAACTTCCTCCGGGTTTCGGGTTAAGCTTAAGAATTTCGTCAACGCTCTCCTTGAGCTCCTCATCGCTTAGGTTAAGACGGGTTTTAATCTTATCGTAATGCTTACGTGTGAACTCCTCGAAATGGTGCTTAAGAATTTTTTGCGCAAGGGCTATCGGCGGAACGGATTGGTCCTTACTATCGATCTGAATTAAAAGGCACTCCTGTAAATTGCGTGCACCCACCCCAATAGGGTCAAAATCCTGAATTACATGTAGAATTCCCTCCAGCTCCTTCTCCGTTGCCTCAACACCTGCCGAGAAAGCCAAATCATCAGAAATAGCGGATAAATCACGACGTAGGTATCCGTCATCGTCAATATTTCCAATGATGTAAAGCCCTAGGTTCTTTTCGCGTTCGCTTAGCACACGCCATCCAAGCTGCTTTTTTAGTTGCTCGTGAAACGAGATACCCGTTGAGAAAGGTATTTCTTCGTGTTTATCGTCTTTTGAGTAGTTGCTTGCCGATAACCTATACGATGGAACATCCTCATCGTTTAGGTAATCCTCAAGGGTAAACTCCTCATCTTCCTGCTTCTCATTCTCATCGTTCTGCGTATCCTCCTGATTCTGCTCATCCTCGTGGTCAACACCCTCTTCTAGGGTTGGGTTCTCTTCCAGCTCCTTTTTAATACGCTGCTCAAGCTGCATAGTAGGTATCTCCAGCAGCTTTATTACCTGTATTTGCTGCGGCGATAACCTTTGTAAGAGTTTTTGCTGTAAACTTTGCTTAAGCATTTTTATAAGATGTTAAAAATTAAAATTCGCAGCTATTGGGCGTTCTAGGAAAAGGTATCACGTCCCGTATGTTTGTCATGCCCGTAACAAAAAGCAGAAGCCTTTCGAACCCTAATCCGAACCCGCTATGTGGAGCCGTTCCAAACCTACGCGTCTCAAGATACCACCACATCTCATCCGTCGGGATATTCATTTTTTCCATTCGTTGGGTAAGCTTTTCGAGGTTCTCCTCACGCTGCGAGCCGCCAATTATTTCGCCAATCTTAGGGAATAGCACATCCATAGCCCGAACCGTTTTACCGTCATCGTTTTGTTTCATGTAAAACGCTTTTATTTCGTTGGGGTAGTCGGTAAGGATAACCGGTTTTTTAAAGTGCTTTTCAACTAGGTACCGCTCGTGTTCGCTGTGCAGGTCAACACCCCAGTATACTGGAAACTCCCATTTCGCATCAACCTTTTCAAGTATTTCAATGGCCTTGGTGTAGGTTAACCTTTCAAACTTGGTTTTAGCAACAAGTTTTAACCTTTCAATTAGCTCCTTATCCCACATCTTATTTAAAAACTCGAGGTCGTCGGCACAATGCTCAAGGGCATAGTTAATTAGATACTTAAGGAACTCCTCGGCCAAATCCATATTATCGTTTATGTCGTAAAATGCTATTTCGGGCTCAATCATCCAAAACTCGGCTAAGTGGCGAGGGGTATTAGAGTTCTCGGCACGGAAAGTAGGGCCAAAGGTATAAACTTCGGACAACGCAAGTGCTCCCAGCTCACCCTCGAGCTGTCCCGAAACGGTAAGATGCGCCTCTTTTCCAAAGAAATCCTCATCATAGTTAACTTTTCCGTCCTCTGCCCGTGGCGGGTTATCCATATCGAGGGTAGTAACCCTAAACATCGCCCCTGCTCCCTCGGCATCGGAAGCCGTGATTAGTGGCGTATGTAGGTATACAAAACCCTTATCGTTGTAGAACTTATGTATGGCATACGCCATGGCATGGCGAATACGAAGCACCGCCCCAAAGGTATTGGTGCGTGGCCGTAGGTGAGCAATTTCGCGTAAGAATTCGAGACTGTGTCCCTTTTTTTGTAGCGGATACTGCGCTGGGTCTGCCTCTCCGTATATCTCTATATCCTTTGCTTGTATCTCGACGGGCTGCTGTGCACCTGGCGATTCAACCAGCTTTCCATCAACCCTAATGCATGCACCGGTAGTTATACGCTTTAAAAAATCATCGCCAAAAACAGCCACATCGGCCACTACCTGTATATTATGAATTGTTGAACCATCGTTAAGAGCGATAAAGGCAACATTTTTATTACCACGGCGGGTACGCACCCAACCTTTAGCCGTTACATCCGATCCAACAGCCCCATCTTTTAAGAGTGCTGTAATTTTAGTCCGCGATTTAAGTGTCATATTTTAGTAAATTAGCAATTAACAAATTTATTTGCACAAGTTAACCCCAACTATTTATTCGAATAATTGCTGTCTCCAACAGCTACTAAGTCGGGGTAATCCGCATTTGTATTCATCTTTTACAAATTTGACAAATAATGCGGGATAAAATGCGTACAATGCACAAAAGTAACCATTTTTTAAGAAAAACAGTATTATCTCACTCCTCCAATTTAATTCTAATGGGTAAGATTGGGACAACCTACGAGCCGTAGTAGGTTGAAAGTCGCTTTCGGAAAACCTTATCGTTGGCCTCGTTTATGGTAGTAATAAGTGCTTCAATCTTATCGATACGCTGCCCGTACTCTTGTTTCGACATGGATTCTTGATCCTGAAAAACCACGTAATCAACCTTATAACCATCTCTATCTAGGGTCATGGCAACAGCTGCTTTATAATCATCAAAAATAATAACCGATGGAAGATTATTCTTACTATAGAGAAGAATTGACGACGCCACCCGTTCCTGAATATACTCAATCTGCTTAATTCCCAAATATTTTGCCCCAAGCAGTAGCCTAACCAAATCGATTTGAGCAATGAGCATACGTCTATTTTCGCTTGTTAACGCTTCGTAGTCTTTTTGCGAGGTTTCGAGAAAAAGTTCCAGAAATTTGCTGGGTACTCCCTGCAGATCCTTCAAATCACCCTCTCGTTTACGTAGCTTATATTCGCGCTGAGCCTGTTTCTGGTCGTAGGGTATGTAGTTACTCCATTTCTTGGTTCGCTTGTACGATTGGGTAACGGGCTTAGGCTTCCATTTCGATTGTGGCCGCATCATTATTGGGTCCGTCAGCGCCAAGTATTGCGATTCGATGGCGTAAACCATACAGTTAACAAAATGCACATACCCACCGCCCAAAGTTCCATGAAGAGCCGACCATAAGGTTCTTGGTTGCGAATTCTCGGCCAACGAGTCGGTTTGACTCTGCTCTTCTGCTTCTAACTTACGGGTTTTAAGATGATTAATAAAATCCTCATCGAGGCTTACGGGGTAAAAAGTTGCCGATTCACCTTCGCCATCAAAAGAAAAATCTTCGGCATGGTAAAGGGCCCTAACGTCCATAACGTAATTGGTATCGTTAGATAGTTTTACATGAAGATTATAGTCCCTACCCCATTTCAACTCACTAATAGACGGCATTTTTTGCTGCCCCATTGAAACCATTGAGCAAAGCAGAAGCACGTAAATCCCTATAATCCTTTTTGTTATCATAATATATAAAATTATCTTTTTGTGCTTAAAGATACAAAAAGATAGCAGGATTTATACCCTTTTTTGCAAAATGGCGAAAGCATAGCTGTACTCTTTTGATATTTTAAAATTAATTTTACACCAGCTTCATCAGCAGCTCCTCCCTGTTGCCAAACAGGTAATCGATGGGCGCAATTTCGGGCATGGTATAGGCACCGGGCCGTTGGCGCAATACAGCTCTGGCACATGAAACCAGCACTTGAGCCGTTAAGGCGGGATTATTTATCTTCATTCTGAACTCGAGTTGCTGATTATGGGTTTTTCCCGAAACCCCTTTGCGCTCAATCAGAACGCCATGCCCCGCATCCTGCAGCTCATTAACATCGGCAACAGGAATAACAAGGGTTTCATCCATCGAAAAATAACTGTCGGATTTTATGTCGGCAGTCACTTTTGTAAGATTTGCACCCCCTTTCAGCTCAACATACACCATACGCCGGTGGACGCCAGTTCCGGTGGGGATGGTTATAGAAAGTGCGTTTTTCACGCCCTGCTTGCTCTTAGCAACCACCGAGTGCCCCATGCTCATACCCGGACCAAAGTTGGTGTAGGTAATTCCCTTGGGCGCCATGGCCAGCATCAATGTACGTATTACCGAGTCGGTTCCTGGATCCCAACCAGCAGCGATAATGGCTTTGGAATTGTGCTTCTTGCCCGTTTCGCTGAGCGAGGTGCGTAATTTGAGCATCTCCTCGCCATGAATATCGAAACTATTTACCGTGGATATTCCCTTTTCCATATATGCTTTTGCAACCTCAGGAATATTTCGGGTGGGCGAACAGAGAATGGCAACATCCACCTCGCCCAATTCCGATATATCGGATACCACTTTAACCCCTTGTAGCTCGGCAGGTATATTTTTTACTGAATCGGCACGACGAACAACACCAACAAGCTCCATATCAGCGGCTGCCTGCACTGCCTCAACCGAGAATTTACCTATATTTCCGTAGCTAACTACCGCAACCTTAATCATACTATTTTGTTTGAATGAAGAATTTCTCCTACAAATATTGAAAAACTCTTTGACTTGTAGGGTATATGAGGTTAATTTATTTTGAAATTTTTTGAGCTTAGCAGGATGCGGTTATTGGGTAAAGCAACGAAACTAATGAAATATAGTGTTAATAAAAAAAGTCTCTTTGTTACGAAAAAAGTTAAAAGCATAGACACATTCACCCAAATAATACACAAAAAAAGTTTACCTACTCTATGGTTCTAACGAATTTGGATTAACTCGCATACTTTTTATTTGCTACGAAAGTAAAAAAGGTTTACTTTTGCAACCCTATTCTGGCCCCATAGTTCAATGGATAGAATAGCGGTTTCCTAAACCGTAGATCCAAGTTCGATTCTTGGTGGGGCTACTTTTAACCCCTGTAAATTAAACCATTTACAGGGGTTTGTTGTTAGTATAAAGGACAAAAACATACACAGCACCTTTCGGTAATCCCCCTTTATTGTTGAATTGAGATAGATTTTGCCGACAGTAAACATTGCAAGGCTTCCAACTCTATCGTATATTTGCTAACAGCATAAAGCTGGCGAGGCTTTGAAGAAAATACAAAAATCTATAAAATACACAAAATGAACGATTGGAAAGATAAGCTGAAGTTTGCCTACTCAACAAATCCCGACTATAAGCCCGAGGAGGAAGATGATATCAATGAATCTATTAAACCTTCGCAGCAAGTGCTAAGGGTATGGCTCGAGAAAAAGCATAGGGGCGGAAAACCTGTTTCTGTAATTGAGGGCTTTGTTGGTGATGAAAATGAGATGAAAGAGCTGGCAAAAACCATCAAAACCCGATGTGGCGTTGGCGGAACGGTAAAGGATGGTGATATTATGATACAGGGCGAGTTTCGCGACAGGATAATTTCTATTCTACACGAACTTGGTTACAAAAACTCGAAAAAAGCTGGAGGGTAACGCTTCGTTTAGCCCGTATTATTCATCAAATTTATTAAAGATGAATATAATTGGGGTTAATTCAATACAATCTATTTTAAAGATTGATTACGAAAGCCACTTTAAATCGCCTTGCATAACCTTAGTAAATTAGTTAAAATAATTGGTTCAGGAAACCACACAATATTTGTCTTTCTTTGCTATTCATTCTACAAGCAGTAGCGTAATAATTTAATCAGCAAGCTGCTATTTATTTGTAATTCGGTAACGTAAAAACCAGCTACATGAAGAAACTTGTCTCATTATACTTACTGTTAATTGTTGTACTCACATCGTTTGCGGGCGATTCTCTAAAAATAATGCAATACAACCTGCTTTATTACGACAAGATTACAGATTGGTGTACTGTGTGGAATAACAATGTGGAAGATAAAAACGAGTACCTAAAAACCATTACCTCGTTTTATAAGCCCGATATATTTACGGTAAACGAAATGAATGGTAGCCCGGCCAGTACCGACAAGCTCTTAAACAATGCATTGAATACAGATGGTGTAGGCTATTATAAAAGAGCGAATTATACAGGTTCATATATAGTAAATATGCTATACTATAACTCGGAGAAACTGGCGTTAAAATCACAATCGTATATTTTAACATCGCCCCGAATTACCGATGTGTACCAACTTTACTACAAATCCGACAACCTTCAAAACACCGATACAGTTTTTATAACCTGCATTGTAACGCATTTAAAAGCAGGTAATGGCAGCGACGAACGCGAAGCTCGAAAAACAGCCAGCGAGAAAATTATGAGGTACATTCAAAACTACAATATTAAGGGCAATATCTTTTTAATGGGCGATTTAAACGTATACTACGGTTCCGAACCTGCTTTTCAAAGTTTTTTACAACCAACCAGCTCAGGGGTTCAGCTAGTTGACCCAATAAATAGGGTGGGCTATTGGCACGATAACGAGAGTTACGCCGCCTACCACACGCAATCGACCCACACTTCGGGAGGATGCCATTCGGGGGGTGGTATGGATGATCGGTTCGATTTTATTTTAGCCTCAAAGCCTATTATGGAGGGAAGCAAAGGGGTTACCTACGTAAAGGATTCTTACTGGGCATTTGGGCAGGATGGCAATAGGCTTAACGAATCATTAATAAACCCTACAAACACAACTTTACCTACAGAGGTTATTGATGCGCTATACAATATGTCCGACCATCTGCCCGTGGTAATGAGTATTTACGCCGATACCGAACTGCTTTCTAGCCCAAAACCAGAGGTTAATTCATCCCAAATAGTTGGTTTCACAAATCCCGTTAGCAATATATTAACCCTCGATTATAGGGGCGATAGGAATACAAATGTAGAGGTATCACTTGTCAGTCAAACTGGCTCCATTATGCTAAATAAACCTACTCACATGGTGCCAAATAGCACTTACCATTATAATTTGCAAAACTTTTCAACCGGGATTTATATTCTAAAAGTGGCAGCCAAAAATTTTACCTTTACCGATAAAATTGTAAAGCTTTAGTAATGTGGAAAAAAACAGTGCTGTTTACAGTTCTACTCTATGCATCGCAAGCATACTCGCAGTACTATATTACTGGACAAGAGCCATCTAACTTACGCTGGCACCAGATAGATAGTCAGGATTTTCGTCTGATTTACACACAGGGAAACGATTCGCTTGCCACCGTTTTTAACGATTACATAAACTCTTCGCTAAAAACTGTACCGCTAACACTTAACCACACGCTATCAAAATTCCCAGTGGTTTTTCACAGTAACTCAATCCTATCCAACGGTTATGTTTCCTGGGCTCCAAAACGGATGGAGGTGATATCCTCCCACCCATTCGATGCGTCCCCAGTGCCATGGCTTGAACACCTAGCGCTACATGAGCTTCGACATATAGTTCAGCTGGATAAAATATATGGGGATAAGTTTCGCTTTAGAAATATAGTGTTGGGGCAGCAAGTTATAGGATTTAAATTGCTATTTACCCCGAGCTGGTTCCTCGAGGGCGATGCAGTTTACACCGAAACGGCGCTTTCGGGATGGGGCCGAGGGCAGAGCGCATATTTTTATCGAAACCTCTTGGCACATATTGCCACAAATAACGGATCAAAATATAAGTACGATAAATGGTTGCTGGGTTCATTCAAGCATCATATTCCCAATCACTACGAATTTGGTTATCAAATGGTAGGATACGTTAACCAGAAGTACGGAAGTAACATATGGAGTAAAGGCTTAAAAGATGTATCGAAAAAACCATTCCTTGTTGCCCCTTTTCAAAAATCGTTAAAAAAACAGACCGGCTTAAGTACAAAAAAAATATTTGATGAGGTGTTAAGCTACAACGATTCCATATGGAAAAGTATTAAAGTTTCAGATGAAGAGGTAACAAACATTCCCTTATTAAATAAAGAGTTAAAAAATAATTACATTGAATATAAGTACCCTTTTGTTACCACCAATCATGGGCTAATAGCACTAAAAACTTCGCTTGATAAAACGCCCCGATTCATAAAGGTAGATTTAAACACCAAAGACGAAGAAACCTTGTACAAACCAGGTTACCTGACCAGCAGGGCTAGTTACAACGACAGCTTAATTCTTTGGAGCGAGTACAGGGCGCTTCCTCGTTGGGAAAAACTAAACTATTCGGAGCTTTGGGTATACAACATCAATAAGCAAAAGGCAACCAGAATAACAGATAAAACCCGATATTTTAACCCCATAGCATATAACGACTCAACTATCCTAGCCATTGCAAACACACCAGATGGGCGAGAAATCATTGTATCAATGTCTTATCAGGGTATATTTAAACAAAAGGTTAAAGTTACATCTGGGTACGAGCTAAAAGAGATTTGCAAAGGGCCAAACACAACCTTTTTTGCCCGTTATACCACCAGTAAGGGTGCTATTATACTTAGATACAATGATATTTCGGCTCTACCCGATACATTATTGGGCCCACATTTATCCGATATAGCAAATCTGGCGTACGGAAATGGCTGGCTATACTTTACTAAAACGCATAATTATATTGAAAAGGTATTTGCTATTAATGTACTTACCCATAGTTTAGTATCCGTCTCCAACTCAAGTTTTGGTTTAGGGAATTTAAGTTACAATAAATGCTTGGTAGCCTCAGCGTTTAGCGCGCTAGGTTCTCTTCCTGTCAGGGTTAACACTTCCGAGACTAAAAATACAGAAACCTTCGAAAAGACAAGACCATATTATCCCATCGATTCGGTAACGCTTAGCGTTTTTAACAGTAAGGATATTACAGCAAGTAGCGCAACCGATACGACGATTTCTAAGTACTCCAACCTTAGGAATTTGTTTAACTTCCACAGCTGGGCTCCCATTTACTTTAATCCGAGCGATGTAAGTTCAGGGTTAGTTGAACTATACCCTGGGGCAACCATTCTATCGCAAAATTTAACGAGCTCTTTAGTTACAAGTGTTGGCTACTCGTATAGTAAGACTCATGGTATACACGCCCATGCAGAATGGTTAAAATGGTACCCAAAAATTAGGGCTGGCGTTAGCTACGGAAACCAATATAGCACAGCCGTAGGAAAACCAAACGAATATACACTGTTCTCAGAAACAAACAGGCCGCTATTTAGGGCTAATTTACGGGTCGATGTTCCTTACATCGTATCATCGGGGAACATAATTTCGAGGGTAAATGCGGGTTTGCAACTTCTGTATAACAATAATTGGCACTGGAACAATGAGGCAAACGACTACCAAAAATGGCAGGCAAACGTTGCTCCCTACATATCGTTTTACGCTTTAAGCCGTATGGCAACTCGCGACATTCGGCCACGACTGGGTTTTCAGTTCAATATGAGCAGGTTGGAACCTGTTTTCAGCAGCAATATATTTGGCCCAATTACTCAGGTCAGAACCTGGGGTTATCTTCCTGGAGTTGGCAGTAATCACAGCCTGCTCATTGGCTTTAGCGCTTTATTTCAAAAAGAAGCTAAATACATACGCAGTTTACAGTACACAACAGCTCGCGGGTACAAAACATCGCCAATAAAGAAACATAATTTACTCACTGCCGATTACACTTTCCCCATTATATACCCCGATTTAGCCATTGGCCCCATTGCCTACATAAAACGATTAATTGGCAACATATTTTCCGATAATGCTTGGCAGTCGGCATACTTTAATTCTAACCAAGGACTTACACTTCAACAAAAAGCATTGCACTCGGTTGGTATTGAAATTATTGCCGACATAAACTTTTTACGAACCCCATACCTTTTTAGGGTGGGTTACAGCGGGGGTTATAGAGTTGATAAAACCAACCTAATAAATAGTAACAACATTTTCCACGGTGTAATTCTTTCAATGGACATAAATAGCATTACTGGGTATATTCCTTCAGCACATGCAATTTACCTAAACCAAAAGCAGAGGTAATTTACTTAAAAACGTATATGTTATGAATATAAGCGAACAAAAAACAGCATTACGCAAGCATATTCGCGACCTAAAAAAACAGGCTAACGCCGAAGAGATGCTACGCGACTCAGCTAAGATTTTCTCTAAAACTGAAGGTTTAGAAGCCTTTAAACAAGCTAAAACGGTTTTAGCATACTGGTCGATGCCCGATGAGGTTTGCACCCACCAATTCGTAAAAAAGTGGCACAAGGAGAAGACAATCCTTCTACCCTTAGTTGTTGGAGAAGTATTGGAGCTAAAAGTGTTTTCAGGAATGCAAACTATGGTTGTGGGGCCATCATTCGGTATTTTAGAACCCCAAAACGGGGCTAACTATAAAAACGAACCCATCGACTTTGCCATAATTCCTGGTGTGGCCTTCGATGCCTCGGGCAACAGAATGGGTCGTGGCAAGGGCTATTACGATAAGCTTTTAAATAAAAACGTGATACTAAAGGTTGGGGTTTGTTTCAACTTTCAGATGGTAGAGAAAGTTCCCACCGACTCGTTTGATATCCCCATGGATATGGTTGTTACGCCTTAGCCCCAATTATTCATTCGAATAATTACTGTCTCCTACAGCGACTAAGTCTCCCAACCAATTTTGTTACCCAAAATTGGGCTCAACTAAGTCGGGGGAACCCGCATTTACATTCATCTTTAACAAATTTGATGACTAATGCGGGTTAGCTTGCAAAAAGAAATTAATCACAATTCGCTTCAACATCTCTTACTTCTGTCTGGGTATCCACAATGTTGTCTAAAACCATGTTTCCGCGTAAGGTTGCTTCAACGTAGTCGTCACCAATCTCTGTAATAATTCCCGTAAAGTTTGCCATTTCAAGCTGCGTTGCAATTTCGTGCCCCGAAAGAGCCCCAACCGTTTCGGAAAGATTGCCTCTAAATCTTAATCGTTTTACATAGGGAACCTTTACATTGGAATAGGTTTGATATGCGTCATATACAAGGGATGCGGTACCTGGAAGTACTGTTACCGTTCTGTTTGAAAAGAAGGTTTTTGTTTCAGACACTGTCCGCTCTTTAGAAACAGTTGTTGTTGTACTTGCCATAGTTGTCACTTCAAGTCCTGCAGAAACTTCGGAAGTTACAGATCCACCTGTCCCAAAGAAGCTAGCTTCGGCCGTTGCACTCACAGTAACGTTAACACTTTTTGTTTCTCTACTAGAAAACCCTACAGTTTCTGAAAATGAGCTGGTAAATGTGGTAGTAACCTCTCGCTCTATACCTACCTGTTGTTCTAAGGTTCCTGAACCACAATTCCTAAGCGTGCTATTAAAACCAAATGAGGTTTCAGCTGCGGGCAAAATGGGTTGAAAATATTCTGTGCTTAGCTGTGTTGTTTCCCAGTCTATATCGAGGCAAATAATTCTAAAATATTGTACAGCACCAGAGCCATTTATACCCCAATTAATTGTACCATCGTTATTAACACGACGTAATGGCGTATCATTTTCGGCTCGACTAATTGTATATAAGCCGTTTGCACCATCTTTCTTAATTAAAAATTTGAAATCAGCATCTAATGTTTCAGGGCTATGCGTATCGAAATTATAAATACCCGATTGTGCAATTTCTCTAGTTTCAAGACCTATTCTAATATAATTTTTAGTCTCGGCTGAATAAAAAGCGAATACATTTTCTTCTTCTTCAAATTTATGTATTAAAAATTGCTGGTGTGTATTTTCTGGTTTAAACAACGAACCAAACTCCATTAACCTTATTTCGTTAGCACCGGCAGACGATGGTTTAAGGGCAATCTTATTGTCATATTCACCATTGGCATTAACCGGTTGTATATAGTAATGCATATTTTCAGCAAAATTTAGGTCACACACTATATAATTTAAAGCGGTTGCACTTATAATAATTTGATTATCACCTTCTTCAAAAGACTTTTTACTATAGGATACAGAAATAATCTCATTACCCGAGTCATCTTGTATCTCAATCTCCAACCCAATACCATTTCTAAGCTCTTCCTCAGCAGCATCGGATAAATCTTCGGCAGAAAGCTTGATCTGTGCAATATTGGTAAAAGGATGCACATCCAACTCCTGATTATAATCACCTTGATTTGCATCTGTGGTAAGAATAATTTTTGAAGGATTATAGCCTTTTTTTACCAAGCTTCTGGTATTGATGATTAAGCCTAGATCTCCTTCATAAGCCTCCAAATCATCACTGGAAATACCGTTTAGCATTTCTGGCTCGTCAACGATAGGGTCATCATCTTTATTACACCCCAATGCCACTAATAGTAAAGAAAATAGTATTAACCATTTCACTTTTTTGCAATTTGTTTTCATAATATTCTATTTTATATTAACATATATTAACAAATATATGGTGGTTTGAAAATTAATGCAACTTTTATTAATGGTAAATTAGAGAAATATTTGTGTTTTTGTTTAATTCTTCTACTTGACCCTTTGCATACTATCCCGCTTTATTCATCAAACTTATAAAAGATGGCAAACACGGGTTAATTAGGTTTGCATCCACCAACTCGCTATAAAGTGGTATTAGAAGAGGTATATCCTCTTACCGTTGGTCGTTGACGATGTACTTCGGGTAAAGTTTTTAACCGGAATGGAAACTATGATTGTGAGTCCATCGTATTGGATATTAGACCCGCATTATTCATCAAATATATTAAAGATGAATGCAAATGCGGGTTACCCCAACATAGTCGTTATCGAAGACCCCAATTATTCTTCTTAATAATTGGGATTAATTCGTCTGCCCCTAAAAGAAAGCAAAAAGAGCGGTTAAAATAAAAATCTACACTAGCAAGGGGAGGATAATCAACAGTAAAGAACAGTTTTTTGAACAAGCGATAGCAACCAAAGAGTATAAACCTAAAAAGAGAGGAAAGTGAGAATGTATATTGAACCCAGCTATCTGAAGAGATTAGGAAAAGAAGATTTACCGAAAAAAGTAGTAGAGGCTAAAAAGCATATTACTAATTGCAATCTATGCCCTCATGCATGTGGGGTAAATAGGATGGAGGAGGTAGGTGTATGTAGAGCAAACCATAGGGCTATAGTATCGAGCCATACACCCCATTTGGGCGAAGAGAGAGTTCTTGTAGGGCAGAGGGGTTCTGGAACAATATTTTTTGGATACTGCAATTTGAGCTGTGTCTATTGTCAAAACTATGAGCTGAGTGCTTA
The DNA here is from genome assembly GCA_028708425.1 of Bacteroidales bacterium. Classification (GTDB taxonomy): domain Bacteria; phylum Bacteroidota; class Bacteroidia; order Bacteroidales; family Tenuifilaceae; genus Perlabentimonas. Next base: position 964 of record JAQVYY010000001.1, on the reverse strand, counting down.
TGGTGAAGGGGAGACAGTGTCTAACGAGAAATTGGCTCGTATGATGTTGGCATTGCAAAATCAGTATGGCTGTCATAATATCAATTTAGTTACTCCTACCCACTTTGTACCCAATATTGTGGAGGCTATCTGTTTAGCTGCTCAAAATGGATTGAAGCTGCCGATTGTATATAATTGTGGTGGTTACGAGAGCGTGGAGACTTTGAGGCTTTTGGAAGGGGTGATAGATATTTATATGCCCGACTTTAAATACTCTTCTGCCGGGTTTGGAAAGAGGTATTCGAAGGTTGTCGATTATCCTGAGCGGGCTAAAGAGGCTATGATAGAGATGGATAGGCAGGTAGGTGGACTAAAAGTGGATGATAGGAATATAGCCTATAGAGGTTTACTGATTAGGCATATGATGCTGCCTGGGGGATTGGAAGATACTAAAGGGGTTCTGGAGTTTACTAAGCGGGAACTGTCGGCAGATGTGTTAGTCAATCTAATGAGCCAATACTATCCTTGTCACAAGGCTTTTGATTACAAGGAGATAAGCAAAAGATTAGATTTGATGGAGTACCAAGAGGCTTATGATTATGGAGGAAAATTGGGATTGAGGTTGGTAAGATAGTTGGTGTAAAAAGTAGGAGGCAAACCGTAATCGATAAACTAAAATCTTGTCAACACTTATAATATGGTACTCGGCTTTGCAAAATCCGCTCTAAACCGAGTGTTTTAGCAATTTTAAGCCAACATATACTGGTTCACATAGGGATACGCTCCCTATTTCAAAAAAAGGCGCAAAAAACTAAGGCAGGTTTAAACCTGCCTTAGTTAAATATACTTAGAGTAGTCTACTCTTTTACAACCTTAACAATGGTCTGCGTGCCCTGCAGATCGGTCAGGCGAACTAGGTAGACGCCTGTTTCCAGATCGTTGGTGGGCAGGGACATGGTTTGAGACCCGTTGTTCTGCTTCAGCA
>JAQVYY010000007.1 GCA_028708425.1 Bacteroidales bacterium | reverse complement strand
AGATAGTTTTGTGCACCCAAATGGTGAAGTGTTATTTATTAGTTTTGATACCTTTAAATTACACATTATCAGGGTATTAAACAAACTATCTTTTATCTTTTTTTGCACAAATCGCTCAATTTAGGTATAACAATTATTGCAGCTCCCATTGGACTTGGATTGATCCAGCTATCGCAATTTTTGTTGACGCCGTTTTCAATGAAAATGGTTAGCCGAAATACGCTAAACAAAAAGCAAAACAGCCTTTGGAAGGCTTACGGTATTATCGTTAGCATTTTTTATTTTCCTATCGGATTGATACTAGCCATTGTAACCCTGTGCCAAATAGTTGGCTTATTCTTTACAATAGTTGGCATTCCGGTTGCCGTTGTTCTGGCAAAATCGTTGGGTACATACTTTAACCCGGTTAACAAAGTTTGTGTGCCTGTAAAGTAGGATTGGTATAAGTTTCGAACTTAGAACGCAATTTTAAAAAAATTCTTTTTTGCCTACAAATCGTTTGGATCTATCTTAACAACTTTATACAGCTTATCATTTCTTCTTACTATATCGGGTAGTTTAAAAGAGCATTTTACTCCCTTAGGGCATTGTTCCACGGTTTTATCATCAACCCTAATGTCTTCAGCTGTTAGTTCAACTACTCCGGTTGTTGGCCCAATAATCAGCACCTTATCGTTTGTCGATATCTCGCTCGCTTCGGGTTTAAGCTCTGCCACGCCCAGATTAGAGTAAAAGTTCGTTATTTTTCCAACATAAACCTTTCGCTCGGTTGCCAAGCTGCCGTAATGCTTGCTCCATTCCCCTAATCTTTGCCCCAGGTAGTAACCATCCCAAAACCCTCGGTTAAATACTTTCGAAAGACGATTTTTCCAACCGTCAATTTTATCTTCGGTGTATGTGTCGTCAGCAATGGCTTCAACCGCCTCGCGATAGCATTGGGTAACCGTTTTAACGTACTCGGGGCTACGGGCTCTTCCCTCAAGTTTGAGCACTCTAACTCCGGCGTCGAGAATCTTATTTAAAAAACCGATAGTACACAAATCTTTGGGTGACATAATATATTCATTATCAACCACTAATTCGTCTCCAGTTTCATTATCGGTTAAAGTGTACGAACGTCGGCAAATTTGCAGGCATGCCCCTCGGTTAGCCGATGAGTTTGCCTGATGCAGGCTCATATAGCATTTGCCCGAAACTGCCATGCATAGGGCGCCATGGGCAAATATCTCGAGCTGTATTTTGTTGCCCGAGGGCCCAACTATATTTTGCTTATCAATATTTTGAGCAATTTTAGCTACCTGTTCCAGCGTAAGCTCGCGGGCAAGTACCGCCACGTCGGCCCATTGCGAATAGAATTTTAACGACTCGGTATTGCTGATATTTAACTGAGTGGATAGGTGTACTTCAACGTTTTGTTTATGCGCATAGCTTACTACCGCTTGATCCGATGCTATTATTGCCGAGATTCCGGCAGCCGCTGCCGCATCGATTGTTTTTTCCATTGCAGGCAAGTCGTGGTCGTACATAACGGTATTAAGCGTTAGGTAAGTTTTTACGTTATGCTCATTGCATAGCCCAACTATTTTGGGCAGGTCTTCCGCAGTAAAATTGATGGATGATCTGGCGCGCATATTCAGATGCCCAACACCAAAGTAAACCGAGTTTGCTCCCGCCTGCAAAGCCGCCATTAACGATTCGAAGTTACCGGCTGGTGCCATTATCTCAATATCCGATGGATTAATTTTCATGGTATGCTAGTTTGGTGCAAAGATAATGATTAAACACTATCCACACGTTAGGCTGTTTTAAGTAATGCTTTCGAAAACAAATTTGTTGAATAATGCGGGTTAGAATGATTTTAAAGTCTCACGACGCATAGAAAAACGCGTTTCCTCGTCCTTTACACGCTCGTAGCTGTAAATATTTTTTTCCCATTCGCCATACATGGGGTTTGGGAAAACAATAAACTTTCGACCAAACTGTTGGCGCTGCCCATCAACATTCGCTTTACCCCAATCCTCATACCTATCTTCAAAAACCTGAGCAAAATCGTTGAGGTTATCGCCAAGTAGTAGGATAATGTCAAAGTTTTCGGATATGCGTCGACGGCGTGGTTCCTTTTTACTGGTAGTGTCTTTCAGATAAAAATTTTCGGGCTTTACAAAGGCGAACCCTAATTTATGCATGTTGCTCATGGTTGCTTGCTGTTGGCCGACAGTGCGGTTACTAAGATATATAACCTCAATCCCCTGCATTTTACAAAATTGCGTAAACTCAACAGCTCCCGGCATGGCCTCGGCTTTTTCAAGCGTAACCCATTCGTCCCACATCTCGGGGGTAAACGGTTTGCCCGTTTCAATCATCTTTCCCTGAAAGGGGCTGTTGTCTATCATGGTTTCATCTAAATCAACCACAACTGCCTTGGGCCTATCGCTTTTTTGCTTTTGGAATTCTTGTACCCTCTCTTGCGCAATATTAAATCCTTGGTAATACAGCGCTTTTACCTCGGGAGAGTTTTGGTACCATATGGTTGCAAGGGTAAGGTTTTCTTGCTCCATATTTTGTTTACTATCAGTTGCAACGCTGCTACAACCTAAAATAAAGGTTGAAGTGATTAGTGCTAAAAATATTCTTCTCATTTTTTTTGATTTTTTAATTCTATGGCAATCTTAGTAATTTTTAGCCTAAATTTAGCCCTAATGCAAACAAAATAAACATTGAATCGCTTTTTGATCCTAGGTTTTTAAAACATTGGTAGCTGTTGTAACTTTTTATACGCTTACCCGTCTTATAGGCGAAAACACCCATATAATTAATGACTTCAAAGGAATATAATTCGTGTGTTGACAAGTATGCGGATGGTTTGTATCGATTTGCTGTAAAAATGCTGAGCGATACCAACAGGGCCGATGACGTTGTGCAGGATTGCTTTGAGCGATTATGGGTTAAGCACGAGAATGTAGATTTTATAAAGGTAAAATCGTACCTCTTTACATCGGCATATCATGCATGTATCGACATTATTAGAATTAGCGGGCGGAGCACCTCATTGGATAGCGTAACTGAACACCCCCTTTCGACAAATTCGGGCTATAGCGATTTGCAGGAGATTCTCCACGAGGCGCTTAAAAAGATACCCGAAATTCAGCGTTCGGTTATTTTACTAAGGGATTACGAGGGGTATTCGTATCAAGAGATTGAGGATATTACCGGATTAACAGAGTCGCAGGTAAAGGTTTATATATACCGGGCACGGCTTGCCCTGAAACAGTATATTGGGAATTTAGAAACGGTGATATAGCAATGAATATTAACAGCGAAAACTACGAACTCTACGTTATAGATTATATCGATGGCACGTTGACGCCCTCGCAGGAGAAAGAGTTGCGCGGCTTCCTAGCACTAAACCACCACCTTGCCGAGGAACTCGATGGGCTTGAGCAAACCATTTTACAACCCACTAGCCAAGAGTATCCCAACAAGCATTCTGTATATAAAGATACATCGTACTGCGGTATTGATAATCGATTGGATTACCTCAGCATAGCCAAGCTGGAGGGTGATATTACAGCCCCCGAAAGTAAGGAGCTGGAAAAAAAACTTACCCAGAGTAACATTAATGCTGAGGGTTTTGCGCTATTCCAAAAAGCAAAGCTTATTCCCGATACTACGATTACCTACGCAGGCAAGGCGAAGCTAAAGCGGTACGCTTTTATGGGGTTAACGTACAGGCAGCTAGCTGCATCTGTAGGTTCGGTTGCTGCCGTGGTTGCTATACTATTAGGGGTTTCGATTTTCATTCCAAATAAATCGGAATATTCAGCACAACCTGTGGCAATTACCCATCAGCCAAAAAGGGAAAACGATTATTTAGTCAAACCTTTGGTAATTAAGGAGCCCACCCTACCCATACCCAAGGTTGAGGTAAAAAGATTGGCGCAAGTAAAACCTCTTATCATGGGTTCGGATGTTAAAGTTCAGAAAAAGGTGGTTGTGAACCTGGAACCGGTCCAAGTTGAACGCGAAGCAACAGTTCAAAAACTTTCAAGTATTGGTGTAAATAGTATATCTTATAATGCAGTAAATCATATTGGTATAAATTCGGAGGAATTACTGGCAATGGTTTATAACCGTTCAGGGAGTGTGAACAAAACTACTTCGGGTACGCGGGAAGTTGGTGTTTTCGAACTGGTTCAAATGGGGGTAAATAGGTTAGCTAGACTTACAGAAAAGAATATATCGTTAGCTAAGGAGACGGATGCCAATGGATACATTAAACGAATAAATTTCGAATCCCCATTTTTTGCTCTATCGTTGCCCGTAAAGAAAGATAAGGAAAATTAACCCCGTATTTACACTCTCCTTTAATGATTTTAATGTGCGATGTGGGTTAATATAATTGCCTATCACTGTAACTTTTTATTTGCGTCTCTGTCATACAACAAAACAATTTAAAATTTATTGACATGAAACTTTTAGCCACAACACTGTTAATTTTTCTCGCCTTTTTTTACGGCAATGCGCAAGACATAAATATTGAAAAACTGCGCCAATTGGAACTAAACGACACCATAATAAAATTCACTGCAGACACTGTTATAGTTCATGGAGCGTTTAATAAAACGGATACCCTTTACGTTAATGATTTAAAGAAAGAGTTTAGCACTACTGATACAACACGCATTCGAGTAGGAAAAAGGAACGTAATTATTATCGAAAATGGCGATAAAACAAGTATCGAAATACCAAATAATAAGGATAAGCATACCTTTGATTCCAATAAAAACAAGAACTATAAATACGTATACAAACCAAGGTTTAAAGGAAATTGGGCAGGTTTAGAATTTGGATTAAACGGCGTTATGGATCCAGAACACTCGCTAAACATGCAGGGCGATTTGAGATATTTTGAGATAAACCAAGCCCGATCGTTGAACCTTAACATTAATCCTATGCAGTATAGCATAGGTTTTGGCACGGACAAGGTTGGTCTGGTTACGGGTCTGGGGCTTGAACTTAATATTTATCGTTTCCGTAATAACAACACCATTAGGGTTGATGATAACGGTATAACAGTAGCCGATTACAGCTATGTTGGTAATCCTGATATGAATGTTACCAAGTCGAGTCTTAGAACATTACACCTTGTTGCACCATTATTGCTAGAGTTTAATCTTCCTTCCCGGCATCCGTACTATAACTTCTTTGTATCGGTAGGCGTTTTGGGAGGGGCTCGAATAGGTTCAAACACGAAGATAGTTTACAAGGGGACTACCAAAGGCAAAGATAAAATAAGGGATGATTTTAATATGAACCCTTTTAGATATGGTTTTACTGCGCGCATTGGGTTTAATAGTATTAGCCTTTTTGTAAACTACTATATGACCCCTATGTTTGAGCAGAATAAAGGTGATGAGCTTTACCCGTTCACCATTGGGTTAAGGTTGCTAGATTTTTAAGCGATTTTATCGTATGTTAAGAGCCTCAGCCGTTTTTAGAATGGCTGAGGCTCTTAGCTTTATATCAATACGTGCTTTATTAACGTTACGCAGGATTTTAAGTCGATTTACAGCGTTGTTTTATCTTGCATTTAACACCTTACGGCTTAGCCTAACCCGTACATGTAATTGGCTGCGCCAAACCAAAAAAGCTTTTCTTTTTAACCTGCCCTTGCAGGGCGCAAATCCCTACAATACCAATAATTCGAGGCACCGCCTCGGGCTGGACAGGGAAAACCGCATTTGCATTCTTCTGTAATAAATTTGATGAATAATGGGGGTTAAATGTTTATAGCAGATCTGCTATTCGTATATTGTGAAACCCCCAACATCATCGAATATTTTACGCTTATCACTTTGTCCATCGAATAAGCATTTTCAGATGCTAATAAATTCAGCGTCGTCGACTAAAAAAAGAATTATTTCGATTAATTATCAGCTACTTGCGTTGTTATTTAAAATAAAGCCACTTTTTTTTGTTATGTCCATACCCATTTTATCGTTATTAGTGTAGAATGAATAAGACAGAATTTCAGCTTAATGTGTTTTCACTTTCTGAGCGTTTGTTTCCTATGGTTTCACGAATGCTTGGAAATAATACAGACGCTGAGGATGCCATTCAAGAAATAATGATGAAACTCTGGGCAAAGCGTAAGCAAATTGGACAACATCCCAATATTACAGGTTTTGTATTCTTAACCGCTCGCAATTACTGTATTGATGTAATGAAAAAAAGAGACTAGAAACTTATGATTCTCCCTTGCAGCTGGAGCTATTAAAATCAGAAAACAGTCAAGACCAGTTAGAGTGCAAAGAGCTATAGACATTAATTAAAAAAATTATTGAAAGTTTACCCGAACAACAAAGGGAGGCTATAATAATGCGAGACTTAGACGGGTATGAGTTTTTTGAGATAGCTGCTGCTACACAGCTTAAAATTGAGCATGTGAGAGTTTTGTTATCACGAGCAAGAAAGCAGGTAAGTATAAAACTAGGAAAAATATATAGCTATGAAAGAGGGTGAAGTTAAAAGATTAATTGAAAAATATAAAGAGGGAAACACTACTTTAAACGAAGAACAGTTTTTGTTTGACAATGCCCAAAACTCAGAATCTTCATTCGAGGTATGGGCCTCTTTCGTGAGAAACAATAAAACGGAAGCCCCAAAGAATTTTAATGATACACTATGGGAATCATTTCAAAATAAAAGAATTAGAAGACGCAAGATACTTGTTGGAATCATGTCAGCAGCGGCTTCAGCCATTTTATTAATATCTCTTTCTATATCCAACCCACGACAAAAAGAGCTCAACTTTGCTGAGAAAGAGGCGTTGCTAAATCAAGCTCTAAATATGCTGTCTAATACAGATAGAGCAGATGTTGCGCAAAACATTATTTTTGAAAACGAAATGCTTATTATTTATACAACTGCCGAATAATTAATTCTAATCAGGTTTTTACTAACAAACTATTAAAAAAATGAAAAACTTAATTCTAGCTGCATGTGCAGTGTTACTATCATTTTCGTTAATTCAAGCACAAGAGGGTAACGAGACAACAGATAAAAGTTCAATACAGGAAAAACTTCATATTAAGCTAAAAGATGATGCAAAACCAGATATTTATGTTGATGGAAAAAAATTCGATTTCCCTGTGGGTTTGTTGGACGTAAATAAAATTGAATCCATAAATGTTCTTAAAGGTGATAAGGCAATAAAGGAGTACAACGCAAAGAATGGCGTGCTGCTTATTACAACAAAAACTAGTGTAGATGAGAATAATCAATACAAAGCAAAGGATAAAGATTATAGCACCAAGACAGAGGCTCCTGTGGTAATTATTAACGGGGTGAAATCAGACCAAAAAATGCTTAAAGAGATATCCCCTGATGATATAGAAAATATCGAAGTGATTAGAGGAGAGCAGGCCTTGAAAAAATATAACGCTGCCAATGGTGTAATAATCGTAACAACTAAAAAAGAACGGAAAAAGTAGGACCAAAAATTAACCCCAATTATTTACCCGAATAATTGGGGTCTCTGACAGCGACTAAGTCTCACAACCATTTTTGTTGCCCAAAATGGGGCTCAACTAGGTCGGGGGAACCGCATTTGTATTCATCTTTAACAAATTTGGTGTATAATGCGGGTTAGCGTTACGATTGGTTTTTATCGCCTTGCAGCGATGTTTTTGCATTAGCGTCCTCGTTGGTAATATTGGGTTATATACATATTAAACTCGGGTTCGTATTTCTCTTTCAGGTCTGTTTGGCTATACCTTTCGGTTGTTGCAACTAGCTGTTGCATAACCTGCAGGTTAAGCTCAATATCGTATCCTAAAATGTTGGTAAACTTAGGCTCTAGACTAAACAGATACTTCAAATTTTCGAGCGTAATATCGGCATAGCTAGCTAAAAGATTACTGGCCTTTTCGGTTTCGTTGGCCATATAGTAACCATCAATAATGCCCAAGGTAAAAAACTCATAGGGAAACTTTTCCTGCGGAAGCAACTCAACTATCCTGTCGAGCACATTCACAGCCGAATCAATCCTATTCACTTCAATAAGCTTTTCGGCCAGGCGGCTAAAGTTGCTGCGTAATCTAAGTACTAGCATTGTACGTTGTACGTTATGGTCAACCATTACATCGGGCTTATCGATGCCACCCCACATAAATTTATTCATGTAGTTATGGTATAGCTTATCAACATCAATCCTGCCAACTGATAGGTAATCTTTTGCGGGAGTTTTAATAGGCACAAATTTGTAGGCAAAACCCTCGTGCTGTAGATAGTCGGATAGCCCAATGTCCGAGTCGCCACCTGTTGAAACGAAGTAAATGGGGCGTTCCCAGTTATTGTTGGCTAATATTTCGAGAATCATCATCTCGTTTTTCTGGATGTAATCCTTTTCGAGGGTCCAAACAATCTCATCAACAATCAGATGTGCATCTTCGGGTTTAACAACCCCATTGGCTAGCACCTTTTCCTTGTCAACGGTAATTTTTAAATGCTTTGAAGGTAGATAGTCAATCATTTCGCCACTGTTGCCCCTATGCCTGGTTTGCGGGTTATCGCTTGCAACAAAGCTCATGGCCTTTTTAAGCTCAACGGGGGTATCTAACCTATCCATAATGTAAATGACATCCCTTGTACCTTGCACAAACTTGTCGAAATCCATCTGTATAGGTACGGGTTCCGATTTGTTGGCCTTCCATTTCATTTGTTCGGAGTACCAATCGGTGCCCAGTAAGCTGAGATTAACAATGCGAACATCGGTTCTAATCCCTTCCACTTCCTGCGCGTACCATAGCGGGAAAGTGTCGTTATCGCCATTTGTGAAAAGTATGGCATTTTCGTCGCATGTATTGAGGTAGTTATAGGCAAAGTCGCGGGCAACATATCGACCTGACCTATCGTGGTCGTCCCAATTTTCGGATGCCAAAAGCGCAGGAACAGGCACGCATATAAGCACTGCCAGGGCAGCGGGCAGAACACCCTTCGAGTATCGTTTTAACCCCTCGTAAATGGCCATAACCCCCAGTCCTATCCAAATAGAGAAAGCGTAGAATGAGCCCACGTAGGAGTAGTCGCGTTCGCGCGGTTGAAGCGGATACTGGTTTAGGTAAACCACAATGGCAATACCGGTTAAAACAAAAAGTAGAGTAACAACCCAGAAATTTTTCGAATCGCGCGATACCTGATATATCAACCCAATCAAACCTAAAATAAGGGGAAGCATATAGTAAACGTTACGCGATGGACTATTCAGCATTTCGCTGGTGAGGTTATCTTGGTTTCCGAGCCGAATGGCATCAAGCCATTTTATGCCAGTAATCCAGTTACCCTTCATAAGGTCGCCATGGCCCTGCTCATCATTTTGTCTGCCCGCAAAATTCCACATAAAGTAGCGCCAGTACATATGTCCTATCTGGTAGCTAAACAAAAACCTCATATTTTCGCCAAACGTTGGCACCCGCCTTACCTCCTGCTCGCCCATGGAGTTGGTTATTCGAATGGGACGACCCTTTACATTTCCCCATTTTTTGTACTCCTCAACATGGTCGGGTTGCCAACTCCACATCCTAGGGAGAAAACCCACAAAACGTTCGTCGAATTCGTAAACATCCTTAAGAAAAGTTTTCTCATATTTTCCATTCCTTTTTATGTAGGTTGTCTTTTCGTGGCTACCCGTCACGGGCGCATTGTAATATTGTCCAGTTATAAGGGGTCGAGAACCGTACTGCTCGCGGTTAAGGTAGTGGAGTAACGAGAATACTGTTGATGGGTTATTTTGGTTCATGGGCGGATTGGCATTGGCTCGAATAACCAGCATTGCGTATGAAGAGTAGCCAATGGTAATAACCGTTAAGCCCAGAACAAGGGTGTGTAGTAATACTTTTTTCTTCTTATATGTAATCCAAAGAATGTAAGGGATAAGCGTGGCAATAGCTACTAAAAATATAATAACCCCGCTATTGTAGGGCATTTTAAAGATGTTAACAAAAAGCAGCTCAAATTTTGATGCCAACGTAACAATACCCGGAATGATAAGGTACATTATGCCACCCAGCAATGCTACCGATGTGGCCAAAGCGGCAACCACACCCCAGCGGGTAACCTTGTGCTTTTTAAAGTAGTAAACAAATACAATGGCCGGAATGGTAAGCAGGTTAAGTAGATGAACCCCTATTGACAACCCCATGATGTATGCAATAAGTAGCAGCCACCGGTTTGCATGAGGCTTGTCGGCCACATTCTCCCATTTTAGGATGGCCCAGAACACTAGGGCGGTAAATAGCGAAGAGGTGGCGTAGGCTTCGGCTTCAACAGATATAAACCAAAAGCTGTCGGTAAAAGCGTAGGCCAAAGCTCCAATCAATCCACTTCCTAAGATAGCAATTATTTGAGGTAACGCCATGTCATCATCGCGCTTGTGTACAAGTTTTCGCGCAAGGTGGGTAATTGACCAGAAAAGGAATAGAATGGTAAAGGCTGAGGCCAATGCCGACATGGAGTTAATCATTAGGGCAACCAAGGTGGGATCAGATGCAAAAGTAGTGAAGAAGTTGGCCATAAGCATGAAGAAAGGTGCTCCCGGTGGATGAGGCACTTCAAGTTTATAGGCAGCAGTTATCCGTTCGCTACAATCCCAAAAACTAGCCGACGATTCCATGGTTGACAGGTAAACAATGGCCGCTATTGCAAAAACCATCCAACCAACGATTACATTGAATTTCTTAAAACTCTTCATTTGGGGTACTATTTAGGTTGTTTAATAAAACGTGTTATTCCAATTCTTTTTACGAAGCTAAAATAGTTATTTTTAGCCTATTCGTTAGTATTTCGGCTTTTTTAACGCTTTTTGAATATAAAAAAAGATAAATATGGGCTTGGTTTTAGTTTCGGTTACCTTGTCGTGCTTCGACTTCGCTTACCTTAACTACCGCAAGGCAACGGTCTGGGAATAAAAAGGGTAATCCCAATTATTCGTACGAATAATAGCTGACTCCTACAACAATCAGGTATCACATCCAATTTTGTGCCCCAAAATTGGGTTCGACCACGTTGGAGTAACCCGCATTTACAGTCATCTTTTACAAATTTGATGAATAATGCGGGTTAGTGTAAATCAAGTAATAATACTATTTGATATAGTATAACCCTGCATCGGGGCCAAGGGGTAGCCCTATCAGAATCCAGGCCACTATAAGTACAGTCCATGATATAAAAAATGCGATAGAATACGGCAACATGGTGGCAATAAGAGAACCGATACCCGATTTCTCGTCGTATTTTTGGAAATAGACAATGATTAGGGCAAAAAAGCTCATCATGGGCGAAATAAGGTTGGTAACGCTATCGCCTATACGGAAAACGGCCTGCGAAAGCTCAGGCGAATACCCCAACAACATAAACATGGGAATAAAAACTGGTCCCATAATAGCCCATTTTGCCGATGCACTCCCCATAAACATGTTGATAATACCAGAGATGATGATAAATAGAATAACCAAGGGAATAAGGCCAAGGTGAAGATTCTGAAGAAATGCGGCTCCCTTAACGGCAATCAGAATACCCAAGTTACTCCATTTAAACCATGCAACGAACTGTGATGCAAAAAAAACAAGCACTAAAAATGAGGTAAGCCCCTTAAAAGTGCTATTCATGCCAGAGATAACATCTGTATGCTTTTTAAAGGTTCCGCTCACATAGCCATAAACAACCCCACAGGTTCCTGCCACGATAAACAGAACAGCAATAAACCCCTTTAGCACTGGCGAGTGCAGAATAGTATTATCATCGGCTCGTAGAATGCCATTCTCGGGAATAAGTCCCCATAAAATAAGTGCTACAAAAAACAATAAAACGATACCCGACCATCTAAGCCCTTTACGTTCGTTTGGGGTAAGCTGGGTAATCTCTTCCTGCGGCACATGGCCTGTATATTTGCCTAGTCGGGGTTCAACAATAACATTGGTTACCCAGGTTCCCACCGTGGCAATAAAAAAGGTTGAAACAACCATAAAGTAGTAATTAGATGTGGGCAGCACATAGTACTCGGGGTCGATAATTCTTGCCGCTTCGGTTGATAAACCTGCAAGCAATGGATCGATGGTTCCTATTAATATATTTGCACTAAAACCCCCACTTACACCGGCAAAAGCCGCGGCCATTCCTGCAATGGGGTGCCTACCTAACGAATGGAAAATGACTCCTGCCAGCGGGATAATAAGTATATACCCCAAATCGGAAGCGATATTAGATAGTATTCCAGTAAAAACAAGTAGGAATGTAACAGAATTTTTAGGCGCCTTGATAAGCAAAAGATTTATGGATGATTTTATAAGGCCGCTACTTTCGGCTATGCCTATCCCAAACATGGCAACCATAACAATTCCTAGTGGCGCAAAGCCGGTGTAGTTATTCACCATTTCGAGAAGTATCTTATGGAGACCATCTCGTGAAAGGAGATTAACTATTTTTACTGTTTCGCCAGTACCTGGATTAACTCCTACCCATTGAAAATAATATCCAATAAGGGATAAGACTAGAGTTGATAGTGCAAATATCCCAAACAAAGCGGCAGGATGAGGTAGAGCATTTCCAACCCGTTCAACTCCTGCAAGAAAATTAAATCTCCGTCTCTTCATAAACCCTTAATTGTAAGCCTATTAATACTTATTAAATAATAATATCCAATGGTTGCATTCATCATAAAAAAATAAAGCACAATTTACACATACTGATAAATGTGTATTTTGTTTCATATGCTGCTATACTAATTTTCAGTGATTTTATTGTGTTTAAAAATTAGGGGATTTATGAAAAGGGAAAAGTATCATATAATACGAATTAAAATTTTATAGTTAAAATTAAAGCTTAAACTTTAAGCATTGCTCGAATACTATTGATATTCAAATAATTATTCGATAAACGTTCGTGAATATCATGCCTTTATTACTTCACGAAAAAAAAATATCGCATGTCGTCATTAATGCAGGATCACACTATTGGTTGGAGGATTCTAAAGACAGAAACAAATTAACCCCAACTATTCTTTCGTATAGTTGCTGTTTAAAACAGCGACTAGGTTTCCCAAACCATTTTGTTGCCTAAAATTGGGCTCAACAAGTCCTGGTTAGCAGGCATTTGCATTCATCTTTAAAAAATTTGACGAGCAATGCGGGTTAAAAAGAAAACCTGTAGCTACACCAAGAGATACCGTTAAAAGCCCTAACCCCTAATCCCCAAAATTGTGCTTTTAAAATACGGTGTTTTTTACTTATGCTTTCATAAAGAAATACCCGTTTACAAATAAATGGGTGGTCAAAGCGGTATAAAAGGCAACAGCACTGCATATTTAAAGCACCGGTATTTATATGCTGATGAGATAATGAATATATAGTTTGATTTAGAGCACACTAATTTATTAAACCTTTAATTAATACAACCATAATTAAATACCTGATAATATGTATAATAAAGTATTTACTCAAACAGAAAATCAAGGTTATCTCCAGGTTTATATTCCTTAGGCTCAGCTTGGTGCTTAAAAACCCTTAATGACTTATCACCGAGTAGAGTAATATCTCCCCCTTCAACTTTAAGTATACTTCCCTCTCTAAGACCTACAACATACGAAAAAGGGTCTAACGCAATAAATTCATTAATCCGCTGCTCGCGAGTTTCGCCAGCGTGTCCGCTAGGGTTAGCATCTAGATAGTGGGGATTAATTTGAAAACGAATTAAATTAAACGCGCTAAAGCTATCGGGTTCTACAATAGGCATGTCGTTGGTAGTACAAATAGTGGGGCAAGCCATATTTGACCCTGCGCTCCACCCAACGTATGGAGTTCCATCAAGAACTCTGTATCGAAGCGCCTCAATTATATCAAGTTGCTGTATCATCTTTAAAAGTCGAAATGTATTACCACCCCCAACAACGAATGCCTCGGCACTGTGAACGGCCACTTTAGCATTGCGATGATGGTGGATTGAGTCCACTTGAATTCCAAACTCGTCGAACCTTTTTTGTACCTTTTTTTCGTACTCATCAAAACTGTAGGTAACCGCAGCAAAAGGGATAAAAAGAACTTTTTTTACTCCTTTTAGGAAATCGCCGATGGCTGGCAAAGGATGCTGTAAATACTCTTCCCCCGCGTTAGTCGAATTGCTTATTAACAGTAATCTCATAAATTTCTAAGTTGTTAGGTGTTTGTATTTAACACACAAGATAGGTGCTTTTAAAATATAAAAAAACAAAAACAAAAAATTTTTTTAATGATGGAAGCTACATAATTTGCAACAATAACTAATCCAGCAGAATAATATCAAGAGGCTTATTCTCGTCAACATTAACAACCGTCAAAACTATACTCGTATCAAGTTGACCCGATAGTTTTGCCGACTCAATAGCGCTGTTAAGTACCTCCATTTTATTGGTAAAAGACATATCAAGAATACCTGAAAGGGTTTTCTCGAAAACACCAACAAACGCTCCTAGGTTTGGCTTGGTGTCTATTAGCGATATCATGTAGAAGACTGAATGGTGATTGCCATTTTGCGGTTGAGGGTTTATTTGTTGACTTGATTTAATAGCAGTAAAATAGTTTTGATTGCTGTGCCAAACAGACTTGGACTTACCAGTACAAATAGCTTGCTGATTATGGGAGTTAAACACAAAAATGTTTTTCCAAATTTTATTCTGCTTTACATCAAATAAAAAATTGATATACTGTAATTTACTATTAATCAGATCAACTATCTGTTTAGTGTGTAATTTTGGGGTACTCTTAACGAACGACATTATTTCATTATATAAAAAACTTTTAGCAATTAGAATATTCTCATTAACACTCGCCGAGAATATTGTTGTAATAATAGTAAAACCAGCAGTACAAATATTTATGGTTTCGCTATTGCTTTCTGATTGTACGCTACTGGATGTGATTATTCGAACATTTTCGTTAAAATCAATTTTACTATTCTCATTGAAGCTGTTTAGTGTACGATTTAGGGTTTTCATTATAAGGGAGTTGCGCTGTTTATCCTTACGTATATATTTAGCTTTTACGATATTATCAATCAATAACACGCTTAATATGAGCAGAAAAAGGAATGCAATTATACCCAGGATGTTTTTATAGATGCTCTGCTGCTCCATTTTTTTCTGCAAAAAGTTATATTCTCGCTCGGTTTTACTTGCTTCGAATTCACGCTCTTTAGCATCTAAACTGCGTTTTGTTTCGAAATTAAGCAACGAGTCCTTAATGTTATCCATTAGTTTATAGTAGCGGAGTGCCTCGCCGGTTTGGTTTAGCGCTTCGTAGGATGCGCTTAGATGATAATAGATCTCTTTTTCGAGTTCGGGTTGTGGGTTGTTTATAACCAGCTCCTTTGATTTAAGTAAATATTCAACTGATTGATGATAGTTCCCTAATTTACAATGGGAATAACCTAAATTTTTTAGTGCATAAGAAAGTCGAGATTTACTATTCATTTTCTCGAAAATAGCTCGGGCTCGCTGATGGTAACTAATTGACACCGCATAATTTTGAGTTAATGCGTATAGCATCCCTATATTATCGCTTAAAATACCTACTCCTATTTGCACATCAAGAGAATCGTAGATTTCCAGCGCTTTAAAATAGTTCTCCAAAGCTAAATCGTATCTTTTTAGCTCCATGTAGGCTGCAGCTATGTTATTTGCTGCTCCAGCAACAGCACGTTTGTTGCCTGTCTTTTCATTCAAAGTTAAATACTTCTTAAAATACGTTATGGCTTTTAGGTAATCGGCTCGGTAATAGTAAATTTGTCCCATGTTATGAACAACCATAGCAACACCCTCCTCATTGCCAGTCCCCTCAAAAATAGCCAGCCCTTTTAAAAAAGCATCGAGGGCATCCTCGTATTTTCCCCAATTTTTATAAACCAAACCAATATCGTTATAGGATTCTCCTACGCTATTCGTGTCGTTTACTAGCTCGTAAATAGTCAATGCATTTTTGAATTCGCGCAGAGCGAAATTAAACTCCCCTCTGTTAAATAAAAACAATCCCATTTTTTGATGAATAAGGGCCATCTGTGGACGATCCTTGCTATTATTGGCAATAACTAGGGCCTGCTTTAAGTAGCTTAAACTTTTGGTGTACGAACTATCGGCATGGGCACTCGACAACTTGTGCAGTAGATCAATTTTTAAAGAGTCGGATTTGGTTAAATATAATTCGTTTTCCAGGCTATCGATATAGCTACTTTGTGCGCTTAGGTTCTGGATATAAAACCCAAAAACAGCCACGATTATTATGAGGAATCGTTTCATACCAAATTGTTTTTCGAAGCATACTGTGCAAATATATAAATAACGGGGGAGAAAGAAGCTAATACAAAAGGAATAAAGGAAGTATAAATGGTGAGCAAAGGCTTACTGGGTACGAACTAGGTTAGAGGAAGGACGAACGGCAGCGGTTTTTAAAAAACCTGACTGCTGTGCTATTTAAAGTTTATAAAACCCTATACCTTCTCAATCTTTCGGCTGGGTATAAATTAAAGTTAGCCCCAATTATTCATTGGATAGCTGCTGTCTTCGACAGCGGCTAGAACGCACAACCAATCTTGTAACCAAAATTTTGCTTCGAATAGGATGGGTTAACCGCATTTGCATCCAATCTTTATTAAATTTGATAGTAATGCGGGTTAAGCTGTGCTTAAAGATTAAAACAAGGATAAAAGGTACGAAAACCCTGTTGGCGTGAAAAGGGAGGTGACTATTCTTAGAAATAGTTTTTCTAACTTCTGGTTAAAAATGTGTAATTCCTTGGTGTTTAGCGATTACCAAGCAGCTAAAAATGGTTGGTAACTTAAATCATCAACAAAAAGTATTACTAAAATGTGTTTATCTTACCAATTAGCTTATTTTTGTAATATATTATTGCGAAAAAATATAGTTATGTCAAAACAATATGGTGAAATTACTCAGGTTATTGGACCAGTAATTGATGTTACGTTCGATTCGAAGAACGACGAGCTTCCAAACATTCAAGAGGCTCTAACAATTGAACGAGATGATGGCACACAGCTGGTTGTTGAATGCCAACAGCACGTAGGCGAAAATACCATTAGAACCATTGCCATGGACTCAACCGATGGCTTGCATAGGGGTATGAAAGTTATTGCTACAGGAAGATCGATTACAATGCCCACAGGAAACCAGGTTAAAGGGCGTTTGCTAAATGTGATTGGTGAGCCCATTGACGGAATGGAGTCGTTATCGGCTGAGAATGAGTACGAAATTCATAGAGAAGCACCGACATACGATAGCTTAAGTACCGATTCCGAGGTATTGTATACAGGTATCAAGGTTATTGACCTGCTTGTACCCTATTCAAAAGGTGGGAAAATTGGCCTTTTTGGAGGTGCTGGCGTGGGTAAAACGGTACTTATACTGGAGCTTATCCATGACGTTGCAAAACAATACGATGGCATGTCGGTTTTTGCAGGTGTTGGTGAGCGTAGCCGAGAGGGGAATGATTTGCTTAGGGAGATGATTGAATCGGACGTTATTAGATACGGAAAGAAGTTTAAGGAGAGCATGGAGGAGGGAAACTGGGATTTATCGCTGGTGGACAAGGAGGAGTTGGCAAAATCGCAGGCTTCGCTAGTTTTTGGTCAGATGAATGAACCCCCTGGAGCCAGGGCAACCGTTGCGCTTTCGGGGCTTACCGTTGCCGAATCGTTTAGAGACGGGGGGAAGGGTGAAAATAAGGGGAACGATATACTTCTGTTTATCGATAACATTTTCCGGTTTACTCAGGCCGGTAGCGAGGTTTCGGCTCTACTCGGGCGGATGCCCTCGGCAGTAGGTTACCAACCTACCCTTGCCACCGAAATGGGTTTGCTGCAAGAACGAATTACGTCAACCCGAACAGGTTCTATTACTTCGGTTCAGGCCATATACGTTCCGGCCGACGACCTTACTGATCCCGCACCCGCGACCACCTTCTCGCACCTTGATGCCACCACCGTGTTAAGCCGAAAAATATCGGAACTTGGAATATACCCTGCGGTTGACCCCCTCGATTCATCCTCGCAAATACTTACCGCCAGTATTGTTGGGGACGAACACTACAACACAGCCCAAAGGGTTAAACAAATTTTGCAACGTTACCAGGAACTACAAGATATCATTGCAATTCTGGGTATGGACGAACTTAGCGAAGATGATAAATTAGTGGTTCATCGTGCACGACGGGTTCAGCGGTTTTTATCGCAACCATTTAGCGTTGCTGAAGCTTTTACTGGACTTAAAGGAGCTGTCGTTGATATTAAGGAGACCATCAAGGGTTTTAACATGATAATGGATGGCGAGGTTGATAAGTATCCTGAAGCTGCCTTTAACCTGGTTGGAACAATTGACGAAGCCATAGAAAAAGGCGAAAAGTTATTAGAGGAATCTAAATAGTAAACGGTATGCTACTGGAAATTATAACCCCACAAAAAGTTTTTTTTAAAGAAGTGGTAAACCTGGTCCGGGTTCCTGGAACAAAAAGCCCATTCGCCCTGCTTCACAACCACGAGGCCATAGTGTCAACGCTAGAACCAGGAACCATCAAGGTTTCAACAACCGAAAAAAACATAGAAAAGGAAAGGTATTTTCTTCTTTCGGAAAAAGCACTGGTTGAACAACACGACAATAAAATTACAATAATTGCAACAAAAATTAAGGAGGTAGGATATTCTGCCACTATTTAATTCTTTGATTTAAAGATTATTTAATACAATTACTTAATCTAAACATTCAATTTTATTTAATGGTTAAGGTATTCGCAATCGTTGTCTTTTTCTCTGCACTATGGTTCCCCTCAAACGCTCAGCAGGTGGTAACATTTAAGACCGACGATAATGTAACCGTAACAGCCGACCATTACGTTACCTCTACACAAAATCCCTACATAATACTTCTTCATCAGGCAGGCTTTAGCCGGGGTGAGTATCGTGAAACTGGGCCAAAATTTGCTAACCTTGGGTTCAACTGCCTTGCTGTCGATTTGCGTTCGGGTAACGAGGTAAACTTCATTAAAAATTTAACCGCTGCAAGCGCACAAGAATTGGGCGTTAAAACCGATTACATGAGCGCAATGACAGATATAGACGCTGCGCTTGACTTTGTTACTAAACGGTCGAAAAAAACCATTATAGTTGTTGGAAGTTCTTACTCTGCATCGCTGGCACTTATAGCAGCCACCGAAAACTTCAGAATTGGTGCAGTTATAGCCTTTTCGCCTGGCGAGTACTTTGGTGACTCAATCAGTGTAAAAGAGTTAACGCGATCGATATACGTTCCCATACTTGCCATGAGCACCAAATTAGAGTACAACGATATGGCTAAAATGCTTGACCTCGTATCGAGTAAGCATCTTCAGCTATTCAGGCCAATAAATGGCGCAGGAGTGCATGGTTCGAAAGCATTATGGGAGCGTAATGCTACAAGCGAGCAGTATTGGATGGCCATAACACAATTTATAAGCCAGCTTAAGATAAAATAGCTAGTTCTTCGGAAAAAAATCGTCAATTATTTTCAGAATAGAGAAGGGTGCTATTGGCTTAGCCAGGTAACCATCCATACCCACCTTTTCGCTTTCGCTTCTGCTATAGTCCTCAGGAAACGCTGTTTGACAAATAATCTTAATATTACTGTTAATCTGTTTAATTAAACGAGTGGCTTCAAAGCCATCAAGCTTGGGCATTACCACATCCATTAAAATCACATCAACCCTAGATGACTTAACAATATCTACAGCCTCCTGTCCATTTTTAGCCCACAACAGTTTTGCTCCGGTAGGTTTTAACAAAATCTGAATAAACTTGTAGTTCGAGTCTATATCATCTGCAACCAGAATTGTTTTATTTTCCCAATTAAAGGATTCCTTCTGTTTAAAGGGTAAAACAACGGTATCAAACTTGGTTTTAATAGGAATATAGGGAATGGTAAAATAAAAAGTTGAGCCCTGGCTCTTCGTGCTTTCCACCCAAATTTCCCCTCCCAATCTTTCTACAATATGCTTGGATATTGCAAGGCCTAAACCCATCCCGCTAAATCCCCTAGTGATGCTATCGTCGGCTTGTCTGAACGGGCTAAATATGATATTTTTCTCACGAGAGGTTAAACCAACGCCAGTATCAATTACATAAAAAAGGAGGTTATTAGCATCCTTAAAAGTATAACCTAGCTCGACGAAACCTTGTGATGTAAATTTAATAGCATTCGACAACAAGTGATCTACGACTTGCGACAATCTCTTAGCATCGGTTAGAACAGTGAACTTATCTTCTAAAACACCGAGCTTTATGTGGACTTTTACATCGCTTTTTTTACTGAAACGATTCTTTGTGATAACATCATTAAATGTATTGGTGAGCATCTTGTTTAGCTGACACTCCTTCTTTTTAATAACGAACTGGTTGGTTTCGATGGCTGAGATATCAATCAAGTCATTAATAAGTTCCAACAAATCGTTGGAATGGTTTACTAGGAGCTCGGCTATCTCTTCACGTTCATCATTCGAAACATCGGATCCGCTTAGCAACGAAGAAAAACCGAGGATTGCATTGAGCGGTGTTCGAATTTCGTGCGACAGGTTAGAGAGGAATGCCGTTTTAAGCCTATCGGACTCCTCTGCCTTAGCTTTAGCTATAACGATTTTCGCTTCGTACTCCTTACGTTCCGTTATATCGTCGAACGTGAAAACCAAGTGGGCCACAATCCCATCCCTATTAAAAACGGGGGCAACGGACAGGGCATACCACTTATCTACGCCGCTAAATAAATCGATCTGTAGCTCACCCTGATAAACATTCCCACCCCTTGCTTGCTTAACTATATTAGCAAGGGTTCCACTATCCGATTCGGAGCAATACGGGAAGGTATTGCCCATAATATTTTCGCTGGCCCTTCCGTAGTATTTTTCAAATTCAGGGTTAAAGAACTCAACCACTCCTTCAGGTGAAGTTATTAAAACACCTATGGGTGAATTTACTATGGCTTTCGTTAGCACAAACGAATGATGCTCGGCCTTTTTACGTTTCGTTATATCAATAGTAACACCACCAATTAAGAGCTGCTTGTTGGCCCCAATAAATTTGAACTTATGCGTTACATAGGTTCTTTCAACTCCATCATTATCAATAAGTTTTTCTTCGCCCACAAACGAACCGTATTTATCAACAATCTTATCCTCCTCAAAAAATCGGTTAACCCCGCTTGGGTAGATAGAACTTACATTTTTGCGGCCATCGCAAACGGGGCCAAACGCATTATCCATATATGGGTTTTGATAGTACATATTACCCTCAAAATCGCGAATAAAAACGCCCACAGGCATAGCATTGTGTAATGAATCGAATTGCTGCTGGGTTTGTTTTATGGATTCCTTGGCATTATATAACTCGGTAACATCCTTAAAATCCTCAATTATCCCGATTAGCTGTTCGTTTTTTGTTAGAAAAGGCTTGGCAATGTACTGGTATACAATTTTTTGGTTTAAAGCGTTATAACGAATATCGACCGTTTCAACATCGGTACCATGCTGTTGGATTTGCTCTAAAGGACAATATGATGTATGGCAGCTAGTACTGGGAAATTTTTCGTAACACTTCGCTCCCACTATATCCTCGGCATTAATTCCTGTTAGTTTACAAAAGGCAGCGTTTACCTTTATTACCGTAAAATTTTTGTCGATTATGCGAACACCGTTAGCCGTTGCATTAAAAATTTGATTGAGCTGCTCGTTATCGTCAATTACTTGGCGGGTACGAGCAATAAGCTCAATTTCAAGCTTTTTCTCTAGCTTTAAAAGGGCATTAATAACTCTATTGTATAAAAGGTGAACCGTCAGAAGTAATACAAACAAAAACCCGAAAACAAATATAAAAACCCGTAGCAAATACTGATTATAGGTTTGTGCATATTCAGAAATATTTATAGCAAATAGAACGTTAAATAATGATGGAGTATCCGAAAAAAAATAACCCGTTGCATCGGCCAGAACATAGTAGTCTCCATCAATTTTGATCTGTTTTTCTAAGGTATTGTTGTTAAAATCTCCAACCTTGTTCAGAATAGCTTTTATTGTATCCTCTCCATAGTAGGTAACGATACGTCGTGGCTTGTCCTCATGCTGAAAAACCATGAAAGGTAATGTTCTGGGCCTATCAGAAATGAGTCTTAAACCATCAGTATCCTTAATCCCAGAAAAAACATTATATACAGAGCCATTAATAGAAAATGTTCTTGTGGTAACATAGTACATGTTAGAAGTGCCAAAACAGGAAAAGAAAGTGTAAATGCTATCAACAACCATGCGGGATATGTGATAATTATGCTCATTATTAATACAAAATGGTAGCTTAATATTGCTAAAAAGTTGATCTCCATTTTCAGAATAAATAGCAAAAAAGGCGTTTTGTGGCTCTACAAGGCTAGTAACAAGTGGTTTTAGAGCATTGCGAATAACCGAAGTATCGTTTGTTGAGATTGCTTCGGCATACTCCTTACTTTTTTCTACAATATGAATGGGTATTTTAAGGGATGTTGAAATTTTATTAACCCGTCGACCTACTGTAGATGAGGAGTTCTGCATAGCCTGAGAAACAAGAATTTTTTTCGCTTTACGATGCTGGTATTCAGAATTTATAATAAAAAAAACGGAAATTATAACGTACAGTAATATTACTATAAAATATAAGTTACGCTTTGTTTTACCATCAACAACAGAAATTGTTTTCACAAAAGAAAGAGTTTACATTAAGGGTTTTTGAATTAGCCCCAATTATTCATCCGAATAACGGCTGTCTCCAACAGCAACTAAGCCTAACACCCAATTTTGGCACCCAAAATTGGGTCGGGTAGGTCGGGGTAACCCGCATTTGCATTCTTCTTTAATAAAAAAGATGAATATGGCGGATTAATAGAGCCAAATGTAATTAATTTCCGCCTAGTTTAATAGGAATTGTTGCTATAGGGGATAAAAATAAATTCGCTTTTCATATACATTGCTGATTGAAAGAAAATTACATTATCTGATATTTTTATTGTTCCTGAGTTAACCGAATTGTGGATGAAAAGGAGTAGACAAATACTGTTAATCCCAATTACTTATCCAAAAAATTGCTGCGTACAACCGCAACTAGGTCTCACAACCAATTTTAATACCCTAAATTGGGCTCGACTAGGTCGGGGTAATCCCCATTTGCATTCATCCTTAACAAATTTGATGAGTAATATGAGTCAAACACAATCTGCTAATAATAAGACACTTATTATTTAACAGATACATTCGTAGCGAAAGGATAAACATTGATCTAATAAGTTAGATTAAAAAAGAAAGGGGGAATTAAGGCTTAGAGTTGAAATAATCGAATATCAGTTTACCTCTCTTTTCTCCAAGTATTTCTACAAATTCATTTAAACTTAACCTTGAAATAGAATCGTAGCTTTTATACTTTTGGAATAGAATTTCTCTAGATTTTTCGCCAATGCCTTTAATATCTGTTAGTTGCGATTTAAGTGCTTGTTTAGATCTCAAGTTTCTGTGATGTGTTATACTAAACCTATGCGCCTCATTTCGTGCGTTTTGAATAACCTTTAAGGATTCTGAATTTTTATCGAGAAAAAGGGGCACAGGGTCGCCGGGGAAGAATATCTCTTCTAGGCGCTCGGCAATACCAATAATGCTTACTTTCCGGTGTATACCCAATTCCTGTAAAACGGAGTACGCCACACTAAGCTGCCCCTTGCCCCCGTCAATGATAATAAGTTGAGGCAAAGATTGGTTGCTGCTTAACAAGCGCTTATACCTACGACGCAAAACTTCAACCATGGTTGCATAGTCGTTGGGCCCCTCAACCGTTTTAATATTAAATATACGATAGTCCCGCTTTGAGGGTTTAGCGTTCCTAAATACAATACACGCCGATACGGGATTAGTTCCCTGCAGATTCGAATTATCAAAGCATTCGATGTGAGTTGGAAGGGTATGGGTTTTAAAATCGCGCCTGAGCTGCTCCAGAATACGTTGCGTATGACCAGTGCTTTTGGCAGATTCTTGCTTAGCCAGCTTTTCGAATACATAGGCTTTAGCATTTCTTTGCGATAGCTGGAGAAGCTTGTGTTTATCGCCCCTTGTTGGAACAATATACTTACAGTTAGCAATGGTAAACTCGGGCTTAAATGGTACTACAATCTCTTTAGAGTTGCTGGCTAGCCGTTGCCTTATTTCGGCTATGGCAAAGGAGAGTAAATCGGAGGATGTTTCGTTTAACTTTTGCTTAAGTTCAAGATTATGAGACTGTACAACAGAGCCTTTTACTACCTTAATAAAATTTACACAAGCAAAATTTTTCTCCTTAACGATAGTAAAAACATCTAGATTATTAAGCCTCGGATTAACTATGGTTGATTTAGCCTGGTAGCGCTCAAGGGCCTCTATTTTTTGTTTATAAATATTTGCCGTTTCAAACTCATACAGTTTTGCTTGATTTTTCATCTCCTGAATTAATATACGCTTAACAGACTGTATATTACCCGATAGTATTTGAACTATTGATTCAATATTTTTGTTGTAATCTTCTTCCGACTGATATCCCACACACGGTGCTAGGCAATTGCCTATTTGGTATTCGAGACAAGGTTTAAACCTCTGCTTTTCAATATTATCGTAAGTAAGCGAAAGGTTACACGTGCGTAAAGGGTACAACGAATTAATAAGCTCAAGTATTGTTTTCATTAATACAACCGAAGTGTAGGGACCAAAATACCTGCTTCCGTCGTGTGATACCCTACGGGTTGAAAAAACTCTGGGGAAAGTCTCGTTTTTAATGCATATCCATGGGTATGTTTTATCGTCTTTTAAAAGGATATTATAGCGAGGCTTAAGTTTTTTTATAAGATTGTTCTCTAAAAGTAAAGCGTCACTTTCAGTTTCAACAATAATGTGCTTGATATTAGTAACCTTAGAGACCAACACTCTAAGTTTGGCACTCTCATACCGATTACGATTAAAGTACGATGAAACCCGCTTTTTTAGGTCTTTTGCTTTACCAACATAGATTACTTCACCCTGTTTGTTTAAGAATTGGTAAACTCCAGGCTGATGAGGTAAGAACTTTATAAGATTGTTAATTAATTGACTCACAGCATTTTAGAATAAATAGAGGATTTGGTACTTATCCACCAAAAAAACTAAAAATAACGAGGTGCAAAAAGAAATAATAGGTGCAATAAGCCACATGAAGAAAAAATTTCGAACTTTCGTTTTAAGAAATATATTTTTTACACCTAACTTTGCTATTCCTATGCCAATTATAGCAGCAACATTTAGCTGAACAAGTGATGTTGGAATTCCTTTAATAAGTGATGCGCAAAGTAAAAGAGAGGCTGAAATAAATGCAATAATAGCAGCCTCTATTCGTCCAAAAAGAATTATTTCTTTCCCTGTATTATTCATAATTTTTTTTCCAAAAATTGAACTTCCAATTGCAAAACAGGGAGCGATTATAAGAATAGAAAACTTTGAAATAAACCAATCATATTTACCTGGCTCCAGCTCGAAAAAATTTATGGTCATCTGTATTAGTGGGCCTGTTGCATTGGCAACATTGTTGGCTCCAATGGCAAAAGCTACGTATAAGGAAAGGATTACTAATACCCCTTTTAAAAGATAACTATTGTTGACTTTAGATGAAATGGTGTATCCTCTCCGACGAAGGGGTGTATAGATGTACTTACCCACAATAAAGCTAAGCACAAACGATATTAAGGGGAGTATAAACCAGGTAGGTAAAATCTCTAAAAAAAGTTTTTCTGAATTAAACGTACGAAAATAGACAGTTGGAGCAACCAGTGCACATACGGTGGATTGGCTTGTTGATTGAGGAATACCAGAAATATTTGCAATTAGTAAGGATATAGCTACTGAAAAGAACACCACAGCAACAAGTACGCTATTCATCTGATTGGGATTTATAATGCCTTTACCAAGAGTGGTTGCTGTATTACCTCCTGCTAGAGTCGCTCCTAAAAAGACCATTACACCAAATAAACCAGGAATTAAACTTTTTCGTATTACGTTTGCACCATAGGCTGCAGAAAATGATGGAGCGGTTCCGCTACCACCCATATTAATTGCAAGAAACATACCCAATAAAAAGGGAACTAACATTTGTGGGTTTTTAAATTACCAAAGCACAAATATAAAAAATTAGTTAAACAAAGGTACTGATATGAATTTATTCACGTCAAAAAGACCATTATGATTGATTTTTAGAAAGGGGATGACGGTAAGAGCCATAAATGATGCTGTCATAAAAGGGGCATTAAGTTTTGAACCCGCTTTTGATATTGATGCATTTAATTTTTTATAGGTAGTGCTCACGTCTTGCCCATTGCTATCGGTCATTAAACCGAAGTACGGCAAAGGTATACCATCAACAACAGAGTTTTCGGCAAAACAAATTCCCCCTCTATGCGAAACAATCCACTTTAGCGTCGATACAAGGCTTTCGTCATTGGCACCAATTGCCAAAATATGGTGACTATCATGAGCAATGCTGGCTGCTATAGCACCCCTCTTTAAATTAAAACCCTTGATAAAGCCCACCACGGGTACGGTATTCTCGTACCTATTTAACAAAACTATTTTAATAATATCCTCGTTTAGCATTGAATTTATCTCCTGCCCACAGTTTTGGCACACAGGATATTTGACCCAATTAGTAATTAGCTCATCAGGGAATACTTCTATTACGTTCATCGTATTACCTTGTACAACTACTCGTAAATCGTCTATACTAGGAGTAGCTGTTCGGAACTGGTAATTTGGTTTAGGTACATCCTGTAAATTAAAGGTTATGTTTTTGTTACGATAAACACTGCTCCCATCAATATAGGTTTGAAGTACATTAAAATCCTGTAAATTATCTACAATAATAA
Organism: Bacteroidales bacterium; assembly: GCA_028708425.1. Taxonomy (GTDB): domain Bacteria; phylum Bacteroidota; class Bacteroidia; order Bacteroidales; family Tenuifilaceae; genus Perlabentimonas. The sequence continues at coordinate 70,178 of JAQVYY010000007.1, read as the reverse complement.
AATCGGCCAGATCATTTACCTCAAGCTTTCCCAAACTGAAACCATAGTGTTTTTGGGGAATCTGTGTAGCAATATTTAAAACATCGAATAAATCGTAGCCTTTGGCAACTGCACGAGCTACAATCTTATTTATATGCCCTAGCTCTAGAAAGTCTGGATGACTATCGTCTGTGCAAAACATTAGCGATTCTGGGTGCTGGGCAATTAATGGCGCGAGCGACGAAAAATTGCGCGCAGCGCTTCCCTCTCGTATTTGAATAATTTGGCCAAAATTTATTCTCTCAAGCGCTTCATCGATACTACTACACTCGTGGTCTGTAGAAATCCCTGCAGCCACATACTTTTTTAAATCCTCGCCTGTAAACCCAGGGGCGTGGCCATCGACAGGCTTTTTAAGTTTTTTGGCGGCATCAAGCTTCATTACTACATCCCTATCGTTATTAATAACACCTGGAAAGTTCATCATTTCGGCTAAAAAGTGAAAATCGGGCTCTGATAGAAGTTCGTACACCTGCTGGTGATCAATTGTGGCTCCACTTTTCTCGAGGGGTGTTGCTGGAACACACGAGGGAACACCAAAGAAAAACTTAAGAGGTACGGTCTTTGAATCTTCAACCATAAAACGTATCCCTTCAACGCCCGCCACGTTTGCCACCTCGTGCGGATCTGTAACCACCGCAACCGTTCCATGTTTTACTGCCATCTCGGCAAATCTACTTGGAATAAGCATTGAGCTCTCTATATGCAAATGCGAATCGATAAAACCAGGTAAGATAAAGGGGGCTTTTATAGTGCTGTCTTTCACTATACTTTTAATATGCTGTCCAGCGACCACAATACGAGCCCCAAACTTTTCTCTGCTTTGAGGGCGCACTATAACTCCCTCTATAATTTTTTCTCTCTTCATAAAACAAATAATTTTTTACCATAAAATTGATTAAGGCTAATGTTCCACGTGGAACATATTGGATCAAAAAACTCAACCACAAATGTTCGGTCGACAATTGCTGTCCAAGGCAGCTGCTAAGCTTCAAAACCATTTTTGTTACCCAGAATTGGGCTTAACTAAGTCGGGTAAACGGTTTTTTCATACATCTATAATAAATTTGATGATTTATCTGGGCTAAAGAAATTTTTGCTGGTTATAATTTGAAAAATGTGGGGCAAAACGTCCTGGATGTTTTTGAGTAAATGGGTCTTAAAATTGTTCCACGTGGAACAACTACCTTCCGAAGTAAACTAAAAGCACATTTATGTCGCTTGGAGAGACGCCAGGAATCCTACTTGCCTGCCCGATGGTTTTTGGGCGTAATGTTGACAACTTTTGACGCGCTTCGGTACTTAAAGATTTTAGGCTATGGTAATCAAAATCGGGTTGAATTGACACATAGTTTAAGCGCTGCATTTTTTCAGCAACCTGTTTCTCCCTCTCGATATATCCTCCGTACTTAATTCGAATCTCTACCGATTCTACTATATCCGATGTTAGTTGAAGCCCTACTAGTTGGGTTGGGAACAGTTCAAGTAAAGTTCCAAGAGACGATTCGGGGCGCAATACAATATCGTAAAGTTTTTTTGATTGTTTGATTGGAGCGGAGCTAATCGACTCAAGGTATGGGTTTACAATATCGGGTTTAACGCTTTGTGCTTTGCAGAAATCGATTAGTTTACTAATTGTAGTATACTTCTGTTGAAATTGTTTAAATATAGGTTCATCTACCAAACCGATTTCATAGCCTAAAGGAAGCAATCGCTCGTCGGCATTATCTTGCCTAAGTAGCACTCGATATTCTGCTCTACTGGTAAACATACGGTAGGGTTCGTCGACACCTTTATTAATAATATCGTCGATAAGTACACCAATATAGGCTTGGTCCCGGGTAAGCACTATTTGTTGCTTTCCATTTACCTGGTGTGCTGCGTTTATTCCTGCAAGCAATCCCTGCGCTGCTGCCTCCTCGTATCCGGTTGTGCCGTTAATTTGACCCGCAAAATATAGCCCTTTTACGAGTTTGGTTTCAAGGGTATGATAAAGCTGCGTAGGTGGAAAATAATCGTACTCTATTGCATACCCAGGACGAAGTATATGCGCATTTTCGAAACCCTCTACGGTTTTAAGAGCCTCGTACTGTATATTGGAAGGTAAGGAAGAACTGAACCCGTTAAGATACATTTCGTAGGTAGTTTCGCCTTCGGGTTCTAAAAAAAGTTGATGCGATTTTTTATCGGAAAACGTGCGTAACTTGTCCTCAATACTGGGACAGTACCTTGGGCCTATTCCTTGTATTGTGCCTGAAAAAAGGGGACTTTGATCAAAGCCTGTTTTTAAAATACCGTGTGCTTTTTCCGAAGTATGGGCAATGTAACAACTTCGCTGCTTAAGCGTGCTTTTTGGTTGTGAGTAGTAGGAAAAATACCTTTCCTCCTCCTCACCGGGTTGTTCTATAAATTTAGAATAATCAACTGTACGACCATCAATGCGCACAGGAGTACCAGTTTTCATTCGTCCTACCTGAAAACCAAAATCTAGTAGTTGCTGCGAAATGCCATTCGAAGAAGCTTCTCCTACTCTACCACCCTCAAAGTTTACATTGCCTATATGGATAAGGCCGGCTAAAAATGTGCCGTTGGTTAAAATAACTGTTTTTGATTCGACTATAATTCCTTGGGCGGTTTTGATTCCGACCACACTATTTCCGTCGAATATAAGCTCTATTACATCGTCCTGCCACAGGAAAAGATTAGGTATTGTTTCAAGTATGTCGCGCCATGTTTTAGAAAAAACCATCCTATCGCATTGAGCTCTGGGACTCCACATAGCGGGCCCTTTTGATCTATTTAGCATTCGAAATTGAATGGTAGAAATATCAGATACATAGGCTGAAAATCCACCCAGAGCGTCAATTTCTCTAACAATTTGACCTTTCGCTACACCGCCTATAGAAGGGTTACAACTCATCTGAGCTACTTTGGACAAATCCATGGAAACCAAAAGTACACGTGCATTGAGCCGGGCAGCAGCGGCAGCGGCTTCGCAGCCAGCATGACCAGCTCCTACAACAATAACGTCGAATGCTTGTAACATATTACAAAAAAGAATTAAGCTCGTTTAGGCATCTATTTTCGGCCTCAAGCATTTTATGCTTCTCTTCGGAAGTAAAATCATTATATCCTATCATATGCAAAATACCGTGTATAATAACTCTACTTAACTCCTGAGTGAAGGTTTGCCTATATTTTTCTGCGTTATACCTGACGGTGGGAATAGATATATATATATCAGCTGAAATAACACGGTTCTCTACATATGGAAAGGTAATAATATCAGTATAATAATTGTGGTTTAAATACTGTTTATTCACTTTTAATATTTCCCGTTCAGAGCAAAAAATGTAACTTATATCACCTACTTTATATCCAGCTGATTGGATTGTATCTGAAATCCACTTTTTATAAACTCTCTTATGTGGTAATGTGAAATTTAAATCGACCGTATGAAAAAAAATAGCCACTACTACTTGATATGAAAAGTTAGCACTACTGCAGAACCGTGATTGTCAAACTCGATGCTATCGGATAAATTGCGCATAAGAAATACGCCCCGTCCTGAAACATTTTCTAAATTTTCTGGTCGGGTAGGGTCGGGAATATTAAGGTAATTAAAACCGTCTCCCTCATCTTTAACATAAATATGTATCGTAGAATCGGTTATTTGAAAGCCTACATGTACCTTTTTGCTTAAAATAAATTTATTTCCATGAACAATAGAGTTATTTACCGCTTCGATGGTAGCTATCAGTATTTTACCATACAAATCGGATGATAGGTTGCACTGTTCAGAAACCTCATCGACTAGCTTCTCAACAAGTGCAATATTGTCAAGTGCAGAATCTATTGTAATATCCTTTTTCATTTAATGTATGTATCTCAGAAAGGTTATACTAAAATAGTGCGGGTAATGTTTCGTAAAGTGCATAAGAAATTTAATGAATTAGGGTAAAATCCAGTGTGTAGGGTTTTGTATGTTGCTCTCTTGCCAAATTTGTAAATTAAAAACACTTTGCTTCTCCTTTGTTCCTGAATACACCTGACCCAGTGGTTGGAGAGCAGATACGTTATCTCCAACCTTAACAGAAACAGTCTCAAGGTTTGAATACACTGTTAAAAAATCACCATGTCTAACTATAACCGCTAGGTTTTGCCCCGGTATTGAAACAATTTTTTTAACCTCCCCCTCATATATTGATTTTACTGCTGCACCTGGATCGGTACTAATATCAATACCATTATTACGAATACGGACTCCCTTTAAAACAGGGTGGTTGTGCTCACCAAAGTCAGAAACAATTATACCATTAGAGGTAGGCCAGGGTAATCGGCCTCTATTGCCTTCGAAGCCTGCTGATAATCGCAAGTAGCGGGCATCGCGGACTGTAGATTTTTTCTCCTTGGCAGCAAGCCTGGCCTCTTCGGCTATCAGATCCTCGATGGCCTTATCTAAAGCTGCCATAGCCTTTTTCCTTTTTTCGACCTCCTGTCGGAGCTGTTGTTCTTTCTGCTGTAACTGCTTTATAGTCTTGGAATAACGCCATTTCTCGTCATTAAGGTTTACTATTTCTTCTGCCTTATCCTCTTTACTTGTGGCCAGCTTGTTTCGTGCATCAGATACAGACTGGACCTCTTGTTCAATAGAAACTTGTGTTCGGATAATTTCCTTTGCCTGCTTCTCTCTAAAGTTTAAAAATTGTTGATAAAATCGGAGCCTACGATAGGCCTGATTAAAATGGCTGGAAGAAAATATGAAGACAAGCAAATCCATATCAGTTTTACTGCGCTGTGCAAATCGAATAAGCTTAGCGTATTCTTTCTTTAAATTAGTAAGGTCATTTTTGTAGGAACTTATTAATAGATTTTTTTTATCAATCTCCTTTTCGTAAAGTTGGATTTGCATCTCAATATCATCAATCAATTTTTTTCGAAGAGTAAGTTGCCTTTGCAATACATTAACATGCTGCATAGTTTGTTGCCTTTGCTTAGAAGTTTTTGCTAAAAGCTCGGAAGTAGCATTTAAATCTCGCTCGGTTTTAGCTCGTTGCTTCTCAAGGTCAGCTATTGACTGTGAAAAAACAAGCAAAGGAGATAGGATTATAAGGAAAATAAGTACAAACCTAGTTAGCCTTTGCAAGAAAACGCCGTGAAAAGCGTTACCCCCATCTTCGAAACAGTTGTTTACTACTGGTAAGTTGACTTCGCCTTCCTTCTTTTTGGAAAACATAGTAGAAGTAATCCTGCACCAAACTCGTTCGAGCCTCTTTGCCTCTATCCTTGCTTCATGCGTCAGCTCATTGGTTACGAAGGTATTGAACACTTCCGATTTTATCGGAGGCTGTAACGTTTTAGGTTCGTTGAGCTCCGTTCCAATGGTGTTACTATAAGCGAAACAAAAACCAGGAGTTTTAATGCTGACACTAGTTATCATTCGGCAACCGGTTTTAGTGGTATAGATGTGTCAAAATTAATATTTACTTCCTTATTAACGGATATTTTATGGAAAATGTATTCGAGTTCAAACTCTAAATCCTTCCCATTAAAATTTAAAAATAAGGTAAGATACTCGGGAAGATGTAATGTGAGCGGTGAAATAGGACCCAGTGCTAATTTAAAAATAGGGCGGGCGGCGCTTATTTCGACTAGAACAGGAATATCATTTTCATTTTTCTTTAAAGAAATAGATGATTCGGAGGGGTTAAGCTCTTGATATTCAGTAAATGTTGACTCAAAATTACTGACTGAATTTCCGCAAATAATGGGAGAAAATCCAAAGATTATATCACGAACTAAGTAGAAATTTACAGGGTATGCAACACATTTAGTAAGATATTGAAACGAATATTGGTATCCCACATCGGAATAATGATCGTAAAAAGTTAAGCCTTCGTCATCAAAAATTATATGGGCAACCTGCCTGTGTGAACTAGTATGGATGTTAATAGAAATAATACTATCGGCCAGATAAGTAATTTTTGCTTTATGTGTACGCAGATAACCATCGGCATTAATACGTAAGACCACTTTAGGCAGATAAAGTGACCTAACATTGGTTATACTTGTAAAATTTAAAGACGGTTGTGCTTTTCCTAGTTTCTTGTGGGTATGACAACTTGTAAAAAGCAGGGCAAAAAATAGCAACCATCTAATTTTAGGGAACATACTCTTGAGTTCGAATTTTTTTATTCAACTTCTCTGATCCTCCGCTCAGCGTTTGCGCCTTTTTCCAATAGATATAGGCGTTCTGTTTATTTCCTGTCATAAAAAGTGCATCGCCGTAGTGCTCATTAATTTCGGCACTTGGATTAGAGCTCTTGGCAATGGCATTACGAAGAACATCCCTGGCCTCTTCGTAACGACCTAGCTTGAATAAAACCCAGCCCTTTGTATCAATAAATGTTGGGTTATTGGGATCCAAATCTACTGCCTTTGAGCTCATTTGAAGGGCCTTTTTTAAACGAAAGTTTTGGAGGGCTAAATAGTAACTATAGTTGTTTAAAACACGTGTACTGTTAGGGTTACACTTAAGGGCTTTCTCGTAGGTTAAAAAGGCTTTGCGAAAAACATTTTCCTTATAGTAATAATCACCTAACACACAAAGCATTTCTGCTTTATCCTCGCTATTTTGTATACTATTAACGTTAGTTTTAAGCACTTCAATGGCCTCGTTTGTTCTATCTAATTCGTCGAGAACGAGGGCTTTTAGAATATAAAATATGGATTGTTTTGGAAAAAGGTTTGCAGCTTTACTTGAATTGGAGATGACCGAATCGAAATTTTGTGTGGAATAATCGAAGGAAATAAACTTTTCCCAGCGCTTATAATTTGTATCATCTATAAGTGTTAGTATTTGGAGAACTTCTCGTGCTTTGGTCAGATTCTGCCGCCGAATATAATGCTCGTATAGCAACTCGTAAACAAATATATTATCTGGGTACTGCGTGTTTAAAGTAGAAACCAATGAATCGATCTGTTGAGCATAATCCGCATACAGCTTCTGTTCAAAAAGTAGAGGGTAGAAAAGCTGTACCTTTTCATCTGGGCCGATAAGCGTATCGGCAAAAAGGGGCACTAGTTTAGCAAATGCCTCTTTGTAATTACCAAGCTGCATGTATCGCTGATAAAGCTGAATATTAACTTGAGGACTTAAAGGGTCTAAATTCGCAGCATTTTCTAAAATGGAAAGCGCAAGGCTATCTTCACCGAGCTTAAAATAGATTTCGCTTTTATAAATATGATAAAGAGGGTTATCTGGTTCAATTTTGATAATACTATTTGCCTCGGCTAGCGCATTATTTATGTCGTTGTTTTGTAAGTAAATTCTAAGTTTAACTTCGGCCAAACGGGTATTATAGCCTACTTCGTTTTCAATTCTGTGTAGCTCCTTTAACGCATTATCAAACTCCTTTAGCTGGCTATAAAGCAAGACCAATTGAAACCGATAGTTAACATTAAGGGAATCGATTTTAACAAGATGTTTTTGATTTTGTAAAGCCTCGTCGAATTTTCCCAAATTAATTAGTAACGCTCCGTATAGGTTTCGGTAGTGCTTGTTGTTTGGGTTTATTTGAACGGCTTGAGCAAGGTAATGAATGGCTGAATCGGGCATGTTGAGCATATTATAACAGTTACCCAATTCATAATATATCGCATCGTTTTCGGGTTCTAATTCGAGCGCACTTTTAAAATTATTTACTGCATTTCCTAAATTACCATATAACCGATTCTGAATACCTTCATAGTAATGCAAAAAAGAGCCAATATTACTATAAACAGGATTAATAGCTCGCTGGCTATAAATGCTGCATCCTGAAAAAAGGAATGGAAATATGACAATAAATATTAATTTTCTCATAAAAAAAATTCTGCTTATTTTGTTCCTGTATGGCCAAATCCTCCTGCTCCTCTCTGGGTTTGGTTTAAAGTATCAACCTGGACCCATTTTACTGTAGCGTGTTTGCTTACAACCATCTGACAGATACGTTCACCATCTTCAATTGTAGTTTCTGTATCGCTTAAATTAACAAGAATTACTCCAATTTCGCCGCGGTAATCGGCATCAATGGTTCCAGGAGAATTCAAAACTGTAAGTCCCTTTTTTAAAGCCAAACCGCTACGAGGGCGAATTTGAGCTTCGTACCCTCGGGGTAATTCAATATATAATCCAGTGGGTACTAGCACTCGCTGAAAAGGCTTAAGAACAATGGAATCAGTTAAGTTAGCTCGTAAATCCATACCGGCACTATGCTGTGTGCTATACTGGGGTGTAATGTGTTTCGACCTATTTACAATTCTAACGTTCATTATTTTTTAAATTTAATAGTGTTAATAAATCATAGTTTTCGAGCTTTAGGAACAGGAATAGAAAGCCTAAAATTAAACCTATTCTATACAAAAAAGAGAGAATGTAAATATCAATGTGTACAAAATATCCAGCAAAAAATAATCCTATAGCCACAACTATGTAGATAAAAATATTTTTTAAATCGTAGGGAACAGGGTAATGCTTCTGACCGCCGATATAACAAATAACAGAAATAAAGATATAACAAACAAGTTTAGCTATAGCTGCTCCGTAATACCCAATTCGTGGTATTAACATAAAATAAAGGGAAAAGGTTACCAAAGCACCCGCAAAGGTATAGAATATTCCATACCAAGTTTTATTAACCAGCTTAAACCAAAAGCTGAGGTTAAAATACAAACCGTAAAAAAGATTAGAAAGAAGAAGAATTGGTACAACTCCAATTCCCTCCCTAAAATTTTTTCCTATTAATACCTGAAATATTTCGGTAAATAGACTAACTCCAAGGAATATAAAGAGAGCAAATACCAAAAAATGTTTGGTTAAATTTGCATACATGGCTGGGGACTCCTTATCCCTCACATTTGAGAATATAAAGGGTTCAACCGCATAGCGATACATCTGAATAAAAATGGTCATTAAAACCGCAAGCTTAACGTTTGCTCCATATATGCCCAGCTGATATAAGGGGTTTGTAGCCTCATCGGCTAAAAATTTAAAGAAAATTCTATCAAAAAACTCGTTGGATGAACCACCAATGCCACTAATTAACAGAGGGAAAGAATAGATAAAAATTGTTTTAAGACGCTTAAAGCTAAACGTTGTGGGTAATAAACCTGGTATAAAAAAAACTATTGCTGTAGAAACAACGGTGCCCAATAGGTTGCTGATAAAAATATAAGTTATTCCTAAATTGGGATTATAAATGCCTATGGTTTGAAAAATTTCGTACTTAGGACAGATGAGTAAAAAAAAGAAATTAGCAAGCACATTGATTACAACTCCAATAATTTTTATGGTAGCAAAGGTATAGGGCTTATTTAGCAAGCGCAGCTTAGCAAATGGTATGGTAGCAAAAGCGTCAAGCCCAATAATAATGGATAATAAAATAATATATTCCGGATGATTAGGATATCCCAAGGTTGCAATAATGGGCTGAGAAAAAAAAGAGGCAAGTGCAATAAATAGAACACTACTGGATAATAGCGATAAAAAGCAGGTTGAGTAGGTAACATTGTTATCGTTTTCGGAAGATGAGAAACGAAAAAAGCCAGTTTCCATCCCGTACGTTAAAATAACTATTAGTACTGCAAGATAGGCGTACATTTCGGTAACTACCCCGTACTGCTCTTGCATAAAAACACGGGTATGCAAAGGGACTAGCAAATAGTTAAGCAATCGTGGCACCACGCTGCTTAAACCATAAATAACGGTATGCCCAGCAACCTTTCGTAAGTAGTTCATACTAATTCTCTAGGCTGGTTTTGTTAAACAGAATATATCCAAAGTTGAAAACTAAATGGAAAGGCTTAACCTCGTGTGGGTAATAATTTAGGGATAAGGAAACGGGGCCGATTCGCGTTGAGTAAACTAAACTGGCGGCTGAAAACAGGTAACGCTTCGAAAATTTATCTCCGAAACGGGCGGTATAATCATCCTCGTTTCTATAAATAGGAATATAGGGTTGGAATAAATACGCTTCGGTTCGAAGAGATAAATCGTTGGTAAATTGTAAAATTGGTAGTAATCCTAAGCCTAAATATTTACTATTATGCATATAGGGTAGGAATTGGGTTTTACTATGAGCTGTAGGCCTAAAGCCAGGTAAACTTAGGATGGTTGAAGAATAATTTGAAAAACAAGTTCGGTTGGAGTAGTTAATATCTGCATAAATGCCTAAGGAGAACCAGCTATCACCAAACGAAAGATACATTTCGCTGGTTAATCGAAAATTAAACCAACTATGATATGAATGCTCAGAAGAAACAGTTGGGCTTGTACTACCTGGAACGTGTCGCTCTTTGCCACTAATATGACATGCCCGAAACTCAATGGATTGCCCTGCTGTTGAATACATTTTGCGATTGAGGGTTTTATACTTATAATTTAAACCAATATTGCTAAAGGTAAGGAACGTGTGATCTGGATAGTCGTTAAGCTTTATGTTATCAACCTGGTAGTACTCATAATCATTTTGGCCGGTTTTATAGGATACATAGGCATACGAACTTGAATTAAGAGGTAATCCGAATTGCGCATTTACAAAATTTTCCTTTTTAATAAGATAGGGAGGTTTTAGGTCTTCGAAAAAGGGTTGGTAACTAGTGGTATAATAATCGAACCTATTTAAAGTTCCAGAAACCTGCAGATACAGGGGTACTTTGGTAGCATAATCCTGTCGAGCAAGAAACTGCGCACTAGTATAAAGTCTGCCAAAAAAAGTATTAGCCTGTAAAAAAAGTGGTGATCGACGAAACATTTTATAGTTTAAACCTAGAAACCCTTGGTTCATTGAGGAGGAGGAAATGTTGCCACCTAAAAAAATATCAAATTTTGGCTTTAAATAAACATGCAAATCCAAATCAAAGACCTGTTCATCCTCATTATATTGGGGGGTGGGATAAATTCTATCGATATACTTATCGGTAATAAGCTTAAAATATTCTGATTTTAATTTGTCGAGATTGGTATACCTCTCCCTTTTTGTAATAAAATTGAAGATATATTGCAGCTGTGATTTATTTACTCCCTTAATATCTAAATTTTGGAAAACTAAATCGGGCTGATCCTTAATAAATTCATTTCTTCGGGTTAAAAGCTCAACCATATCCTGCCTTCGATTAATTTTTTTCTTAATGCTATCCATGTAGAGCATAGTCTGCTCATAACCTAATTGAGCTAGCTCGCGCGCTTTAGAAAAATCGAGTAGAGATACATTTTCTAAATCAGCGTCAAGTACAAGACCAAGGGTATCTGGTATATCAAAATTTGTGGAGTGGACTATCATACTCTCTAGCTGAAGCAGTATATCAAACTCGCCAGGCGCAGGTGAATTACTAGAAACCTTGCTACCGATTATAAAATCTGGATTAAAATCATCTACCATAACGTCCCAGGGGAAGTTGTTATAAATGCCGCCATCAAACAGGGTAAGAGAATCAATAATCATGGGTCGAAAATAAAAGGGAAAGGTCATTGATGTTCTTACACCGTTACTTAACGAGCCTTTCCGAAAAACATAGGGTTTCTTATTATAAATATCAGAACCAATCGCTCTAAACGGGACAAAAAGGCTATCATAATCATACCGTGCTTTTGCTATGGCAGGGGCAAAAATGGTCATGAATGCAATATCCATTTGGTGCGTGGGGATAAGATGTGAGCGAACAACTGGTTTTAGATTACCCTCTTCAAAGTTGAACGAAACGTTGAACATACTAGGGTTAGCATCGGGATTTTTATAAAGATAGTAATACCTCTTGGGTATAACCCCGCGACTCCAAAGATAGAATTCGTGAGATTCAAATTGCTCTAACATTTGCTCGGGTGAATAGCCAATTGCATATAAGCCTCCTACAATCGCCCCAATACTAGTACCTGCAATGTAGTCAATGGGTATTCCGTTCTCCTCAAGTGCCTGTATTACACCTACATGAAAAGCTCCTTTTGCACCTCCACCACTAAGCACTAAGCCTACTTTCTGTGCTTTACCTTGGTGCGATATGAACAGAAGAAAAATAAGTAAAAGATAGCGAACCTTTATCATGATATTTTACTGGCAACTTTTTGATAAAATTAAACTATATACAGCAATTTAACTGTTTTTTGAAATAATAAAAATGTTAAACCATTCTAATCTGATAAAAACCTTTGTGTAGCAAAATTATACATAATTTAGATGAAATAGATAATGGATTTCCTATTTTTGTAACTAAAACATAATTTCTTTTGATATGAGAACAACGATTTGGAAAATAGTACTAACTACATTCATAGCTATTAGTATTTTTGCTTCGTGTAAAAACAACAAGTTAGAAGAGCACGTAGTTTTAATAGAAACCGATATGGGGAACATAAAGATTAAGCTATACGATGAAACCCCAGAGCATAGTGATAATTTTATTAAACTAGCAAAAAACAAGCATTACGACGATGTAGTTTTTCATAGGGTTATTGACAAATTTATGATCCAAGGAGGAGATGTAACGACATCACCTAATTTCGACTCAACAAAATTTGACCCCAACTATACTATTGAAGCCGAGTTTTCACAAAAGTTTATCCACAAAAAAGGAGCGATTGCAGCGGCACGGATGGGCGACGATATTAACCCAGAAAAAAAATCATCGGGTACACAATTCTACATGGTACAAGGAAAAAAATTTACAGAAAAAGAATTGAAAACATTGGTGAATAAAAAGAATAGGATGCTTAAAACCTCAGTTATAAATAGAATGGTAATGGAAAAGGGCGATGAGCAACTAGCAAAAGGGGTTGAACCCGATTATACCGAGATTTATAGGGCGATGAAAGATACCATCGATTTAGTCATCTCAAGAACCCCGAAGTATGGCTATACCGAGGAGCAAATACAAACATACATTACCACAGGCGGAACACCGCATTTAGACGGAGATTACACCGTTTTTGGTGAAGTGATAGAGGGTTTTGATGTAATAGATAAAATAGCGGCGGTAAAAACAAATCAATCCGACAAGCCGCTTAAAGATGTTAGGATGAAAATAAAAGTACTAAAATAGTAACGAACAATGCGAAGTAAAATATCGGAAATACGCGAAAAAATAGAAAAGTATCAGGTAAGTAACCTAAAAGAACTAGAGGAAATGAGGGTTGCGCTGCTGGGTAAAAAGGGGCAGATAACCCAACTTTTTTCTGAGTTTAGATACGTTGCTGATAATGAGAAAAAGGAGATTGGAAAACTAGTAAACAACCTTAAAAATACCGCTATTGATAAAATAGCATCCCTAAAAGAAAACTTGGAAGTAAGTGACGAAAAATTTAGTAATTTAGATTTAAGTCTTCCAGGATACCCCTTTAAATTTGGTAGTCGACACCCAATATCCTTAGTAAAGGAGGAACTTTACGACATTTTTAAAACCTTAGGTTTTAGTATTGCCGAAGGGCCAGAAATTGAGGATGACTGGCATGTTTTTAGCTCATTAAATTTTGCTGAAGAACATCCAGCTCGCGATATGCAGGATACTTTTTTTATTGAAAACAAACCCGATATTTTACTCCGAACACACACATCATCGGTACAGGTTAGGGTAATGGAAAAGCAGAAACCTCCTATCAGAGTAATATGCCCAGGAAGAGTTTTTAGAAACGAGGCGATTTCGGCACGCGCCCATTGTATTTTTCATCAAATAGAGGGTCTTTACGTTGATGAAAATGTTTCGTTTAGCGATTTAAAACAAACCCTGCTATTTTTTGCGCAAGAACTTTTTGGTGATGAGATTAAAATTCGTCTCAGACCTTCCTACTTTCCTTTTACCGAACCCTCTGCCGAAATGGATGTAAGCTGCAACCTATGCGGTGGTAAAGGTTGTGCCGTGTGTAAACACACCGGTTGGTTAGAAATTCTCGGTTGCGGTATGGTAGATAAAAATGTGCTAGAAAATTGTAATATCGACTCTAAAAAATACTCTGGTTACGCTTTCGGAATGGGAATTGAACGAATTGCTATGATTAAGTATCAAATTAAAGACCTACGTTTATACTTTGAAAATGATTACCGATTCTTAAATCAGTTTAAAAGCGTACTATAATATACGAGCTTTTTATATGTAAACTATCCAATATTTTATTATGTTTTGTACTACTTAATGGAGTATTAAAATGGAACAGATAGAAAACTGCAATCCGTGCCTTTCATCAATAAATAGGCTATTTAAAACATTAAATAACGAGCAATCGCAGTACCTAGAGGAACAAAAGATTTGTAACGAGTATAAAAAGGGTAGCATCCTTTACAAGGAAACTAGCCGGATAATGGGTGTATATTGCATTTGTAAAGGGGTGCTAAAAATATATAAAACTGGCTCCGATGGAAAGGAACAGATTGTAGCTTTCGCTCGTTCGGGAGATATTACTGGATATCGCTCCATTTTAAGTAACGAAGCTGCATGTACAACCGCAGAAGCTATACAGAATGCAATAGTATGTCAAATCCCTTCGAATGTTATAATAGAGCTAGTGAAAACCAATGGTAATTTTGCGCTACACCTTCTAAAATTAACCTGCCGTGAGCTAAATCAGGCCAATAGTTTTATAAAAGATATTGCTCAAAAAACCGTTCGCGAGCGTCTTGCAGAAACGCTTCTTATGCTTGAAGAAACATTTGGCGTTACTGAAGAAGGTTATCTAAATATTATTCTTACCCGCGAGGAGATAGCAAATATTGTAGGAACTGCAACCGAATCGGTTATTCGTTTACTTTCGGAATTTAGACGAGAGAAAATTATTAGCATGAAAGGAAAGCAGCTTGCGCTAAAAAACAAACCCTACCTTCAAAAACTGTCGAAGGCGTTCAATTAAACCAAACTCTGTATTAGAATCAATATAGTGCGGGTTAAAAAAGTAAACCCTGATTCTGAAGACCCTCTATTCCCAAATGTTTTAATGCTAAAGGCGTTACCTCACGACCACGCGGGGTTCTTTTTAAAAAACCCTCCTTTATTAAAAATGGTTCGTAAACCTCCTCTATAGTTCCGCTTTCTTCGCTCACCGCGGTTGATATTGTATTTAAACCCACTGGGCCTCCGTTAAATTTATGGATAATTGTAGAAAGTATCCTATTATCCATCTCATCTAAACCTCTCTTATCGATACATAAGGCATCAAGGGCTATTTTGGCAATATCAATATCAATTGTGCCGTTGCCTTTTACCTGAGCAAAATCTCTAACCCTACGTAAAAGGGCATTGGCAATCCTAGGGGTGCCTCTGCTTCTAAGCGAAATTTCGATTGCTGCCTCCTCAGATATTTCTATATTTAGTATACCTGCCGACCTAACTACTATACGCTTTATAACGGATGAATCGTAATACTCTAATAAAGATTTTATGCTAAATCGTGCACGTAGTGGGCTTGTTAATAAACCGCTTCGGGTTGTTGCTCCAATTAGGGTAAAAGGGTCTAATTCTATCTGAATACTTCGCGCACTGGGCCCTTTATCGATTAAGATATCTATGCTATAATCCTCCATAGCAGAGTATAAGTACTCCTCTACTATAGGGCTCAAACGGTGAATCTCATCAATAAATAGAACATCCCCTTTTTCTAGGTTGGTTAACAGGCCCGCTAAATCGGCGGGTTTATCTAAAACTGGTCCACTCGTTAATTTCAGACTTACACCCAGCTCATTGGCAATAATATAGGCAAGGGTAGTTTTTCCTAAACCTGGGGGGCCGTGTAGTAAAACATGGTCAAGCGCCTCATCACGCATTTTGGCTGCAGCAACAAAAATCTTTAGATTATCTACTATCTTTTCCTGCCCCTTAAAATCATTAAACTCATCGGGCCTTACCCTTTTTTCAAGTTCCCTTTCTCCTTCGGATATATTTTCGTTTCTAAAAATATCGTCGTTATCCATTTTATATAAGTCCCACTTTTTTTGATATATCCAGCATTCGCTGAATAGGTTTAACCGCTTGTTGTCTCAGGTTCTCTTCGAGTGTTACCTCAGGTAATTCGTACTTTAAAGTTAGGTAAATTTTTTGTAAGGTTATTAGCTTCATAAAGTTACACTCATTACATCCACAGGTGCTATCGGTTGGTGGGGCAGGAATAAAAGTTTTATTTGGACATGCCTGCTGCATTTGGTGTAGTATTCCCCATTCGGTAGCAACTATAAACTCGTTGCACTCATTTTTAATAACATAATTAAGTAAAGCCGAGGTTGAACCCACGAAATCGGAAACTAATTGTACTGGTTTTCTACATTCGGGATGTGCAATTACCCTTGCGTTTGGATGCTGTTTTTTTAGCTCTAAAATACGTTCTAATGAGAAATCCTCATGTACGTGACATGCACCATCCCAAATCACCATTTTATTCCTGTTAGTAACTCGCTTAATATAATTTCCTAAATTTTTATCGGGAGCAAAAATAAGCGGAGTATCTTTGGAAAAACTTTCAACTATTTGTACTGCATTTGTCGATGTGCAGCAAACATCTGAAAGAGCTTTTATTTTGGCCGTGGTATTTACATAGGTAACAACGATATGGTTGGGATGCGCCTTTTTAAAGGCTGAAAACTCGTCGGGCGGACAAGAATCCGCTAGACTACAACCAGCATTTAAATCGGGAATTAACACCTTTTTATTGGGCGACAGCATTTTGGCCGTTTCTGCCATAAAGTTTACACCGGCATACAGTATAATATCGGCATCGGTATCGGCTGCTTTTTGCGATAAACCAAGGCTATCGCCAATATAATCGGCAATATCCTGAACCTCGCTATTCTGGTAATAATGTGCGAGAATTACGGCGTTCTTTTCTTTTTTGAGCTTATTAATCTCTTGTACAAGATTAATATTTGAATCTATTGGTAAATCAATAAATCCTTTTTCGAGATTTAAAGAAGAGTTATTAACAGACATTATATTATTATCTTTTTTTTAATAAAAATTTTAAAACCCAATGATGATGTTATCCTGTTGATAGGGTGTAAAAAAGATTTTTATTCCGCTTGCAAAATTCGTTATTAAAAGTGGGATAACAAACACTTAACATATAATTAACAAATACTTTTCTTGAACATCAGCTCTTTCCGCATCTTATTAACAAGTGTTGATGGCCTATTGTTTATAATAAAGTTAATGGTTTTAAGAGACTTTTTCTTGTTGATAATCAGCGGGTAATTAGTGATGAGTTTTTGATGTAAGCTATTTTATAATTCAAATAATTTAGTATACATAACAAGAGTTGGAAAAGCCAAAATATGTTATGCTTTTTAAGCAACAAAAGAATTAACAGCATTTAAACATTATGTTAACAGCTTTATATAATAGAAATATTAGGGTCGTTATTACAAAGAATCGAAAATATAGATAAAGAGAAAGAGTAATTAAACAGGTGTTAGTGTTTAAAGATTAAAAAATCGTTGGAAAGAAGAATGCTATCGCCCATAAATATTTCGGCAGATTTTGGGATGTCAACTTTAATAGCATCGGAAAAATTTATAATTACTGAAATTCGTTCATCCTTATGAGTTCGTGTAAGATAAAATCTATTTTCTTTTAGTCTAAGCTTCTCGTATTGACCATACTGAAGAGTTTTCTCTTTATTTCTCAGGGCGATTAAGTTCTTATAGGTATTAAATATAGACCCTTCAATATTTTTTAACGATTCAACATTGTTTTCTACGTAGTTATAGTGGAGTCGAATCCAGGGTTTACCCGTAGTAAAACCTGCATTTTTTTTACTATTCCATTGCATTGGGCTCCGCGATCGGTCCCTGTTATGTTTATTGGCCTCTGCCAGGGCATCGGCAGGAGCAAACCCCTTATTTAGTGCTATTTTATACTGAGTTTTAGCTTGAATATCAACAATCTCATCGAATGTTTTAGCCTCAATATTCTGCATTCCTATCTCCTCGCCATAGTATATAAAGGGAACACCCTTAGCCGTTATAATAAGCGCAGCAAGTGCTTTTGCAAGCGAAGTATCCTCATTGGCCAACCGATTAATTAGTCGGGGCATATCATGACTTCCAAAAAACAGGGTAGGGTAGTTGCTGAGGCTATCCTCCATGTTTAGCAGCTCGTTAAAAATTCGTTGAACGGAGAACTCGGGAATGCTTCCAAAATTAAAGTTGAAAACCACGTCCATCAGTTCAGGCGACTGGTATTGGTGAAGAACTTTTAGTTCATCGCTGCCAATTTCGCCAACTACAAACCTATTGTCGTATTCATTAATTGTAGCTTTAATTAACCTCAGGGCATCTTTAATCCCTGGTTGATTTATATCATAAATATGCTTCTGTTCACCGTTGATCGTTGGATTATCAAGCGTTACACCATCTGTAGTAAGAAAGTTTATTACATCGAGCCTAAATCCATCAACACCCAAATCGAGCCAAAAGCGGAGTACGTTCTGAATCTCTTCTATCAGGGCAGGATTGGCCCAGTTTAGATCGGGCATCGTTTTATCAAACTGATGGTAGTAATACTGATTTGTGATTGAGTCGAACTCCCAGGCACTGCCACCAAAAAAAGATTCCCAATTATTTGGCTCACTACGCCAAATGTAATAGTTACGGTACGGGTTATCTACCGATTTTCGAGATTCTTGAAACCATTCGCACTGTGTTGACGTGTGGTTTACAACCATATCAACAATTACCTTAATGCCCTTGCTATGCGCTATATTGATAAATGTTTTGAAATCATCTAAGGTTCCATACGTAGAATCAACCTGGTAAAAATTAGCAATATCGTACCCGTTATCCACTTTAGGAGAGGAGTAAAAAGGCGTAAGCCAAATCCCTTTAACGCCCAGCGAGTCTAAATAATCGAGCCTAGATGTCATTCCATCAAAATCGCTATACCCATTCCCGTCGCTATCCTGAAACGAAGGCATGTAGATTTGGTAAAAAACCGTTTCTTTCCACCAGATTGGTTCATCTTTGGTGCAAGCGGTTGTAACGAGAACAAATAGAATGATTGAGTACAACAAGCGGTAAGGTTTCATAAATTTCGATCTTAATATCAGCATAAAAGTAATTTTGGGTTATTCATAGTACTAGAAAAAAGGCCCAGGGTTCATCATATTTCGATGAATAACCTGAGCCTTCTCACAGCATCGCTCTATTTACAAAACCATGTTATTCTGGTTTTTCCAAGTTATAAATCGATTGTATCTGCGCAGCAGTAAGAACGGTACTATAAATTCTTACCTCATCCATTATACCATGGAAATATCCACCCCAAGGAAGTGGAATAATTTGATCTACGTCATAGTTTGAATCATCAGCGGCATACTCATCAGAGTCTCTACCAAATACCAAATCGTTGGGAGAAGAAACAAGGGTTCCAGGCACATCATCCCATACCTGTGATTCAGTACCATTTATATAGAAAGTCATATTTCCATTGCCCACGGTAACAGCAACATGATACCAAGTATCAATATCTAATGGGGGATCGGTATCCTTATCGAAGATACCTTCGGTAGTTGCAACAGTAAAGAAAGCCTTGTTTACCGATTGTAGTTGGAACTTGTAACCATTCCATGAATGGAGCCCAATAAAACGGTTATTTTCAAGTATTTCAGTAGCATTAATCCAAAGCGCAATGGATATTGTTGCAGGAGAGAAAGCCGCGTTGTTTGGAATATTTACATACGCTCCCTCATTAAACGAAAGTGCTTTTGCTGCATTACCATAACGGTCGGCTGTCCATTCTGGCAGTCCTCCGCCCCAAGTATTGGCTCCGCTCATAAGCGTTCCGTGGAACTCGTTACCAGAGTAATCGGTAAGAGTTGTACCAGTACCATCATCGAATGTCCAATGCCCCACAAGTGCCTCAGGAGCTATTGCCTCAACAACCTTTGATTCATATACGGCAATAGCCGCATCGAGGGCGATTACCGTGTTGTCAACCTCAGATTGTGTTGCTTCAGGGTTGTTGTTAACCACTTTTGCAGCATCAATTACAGCCTGAAGAACGGCTTGTGAGCCAATTAGATATTGACCTTCGGCAGTTCCTTCCTCAGTGCTAGCGATAAGCTCTTCTGCTGTTGTAATTTTTGCAGCAAGTTCAGTCTTATCTACCACATCAGGATCTTCCTTATCATCGCAGGAGTTAAAAGTAATTAAACTACCTGCAATAAAAGCAATCATAAGTACATGTAACCATTTAAATTTTTTCATTTGATTGAATTTTAGGTTAGTAAATAGTAAAAAATTAATTTATTTGATTATTAATATCAACCTCATTTTGAGGTATTGGGAAAAAGCGATGATTATCATAAATAAAGTTTGTGTTAGCAAGTTTGCTCTCAGCGTACGAGCTTCCATAGCGCATTAAATCGTAAAACCGATGAAACTCAAACCCTAACTCCACTCGTCTTTCATTACGAATAATTTCTCGCAACTGATTTTGATCTGTGGTGGTTATATCGGGGAGCAAATCGGTTGGAATAGTACCAAAACCAACAAGCGATTCATCGTAAAGGTAGCTCTCCCTTGCTCTTTTTCTTACCTCGTTAAGAGGGGCTAGTGCCAAGTGACCTTGATTTAATTCGTTTAGGGCTTCGGCTTTCATAAGAAGCACCTCAGCATATCTCATAAACACGTAGTTGAGATCACCATCACCTTTGGTGCCTTTAGGAATTTCGGATAACGGTTGAAGATGCTTTTTCTGAATAAAGCCAGTGGGTGACCATGCCGGGTTAAAGGGCTCACCATTAATCCATGTAGCTCCTTCCCTTCCGATGGTATAATCGAGTCTGGGATCGAAAACTCCCCCAATTGTTTCCTCAAAAGCATTTACAAAATCCTCTGTGGGAACATTAAAGAAATAGCCATTCTCTGCCTGAGGAGCAAACCATTGGTTGAGCGAGTTTCCCATAAAAGGATCCTGCCCGCTTAGGTGTTGTATCTCAAATAGCGACTCAGAGTTGTTTTGAGTTTCAACCCTAAAATTTTGATTGTAAACGGGCATCAGTAGATAGCCAAGCGGTTCAATATCATCTATTACATCGAGGCAAAGCTGGTACTGTTGCTGAAAAAGATAAACCTTGGCAAGTAATCCCAACGCTGCTCCTTGAGTTGCCCGTCCATGTTCTATAGTAGTGGCAGGCAAAACGTTAGAAGCATCAACTAAATCAGCCTCTATTCTTTCATACACCTTAGCAACAGGTGAAGTGGCTATATGCAAATCGTCGGCGGTATATGCTGGTTTTGTTTTAAGCGGAATTTCGCCAAAAATATTCACCAGATGGAAGTAATAGTAGGCCCTCAAGAACTTAGCTTCGGCAATAACGGACTCCTTAACCTCAGTACTTACATCGGGTTCTAAGCGATGAATTACATCGTTTGCTCTTGATATTCCCTCGTAGTAACGTTGCCAAATATTCTCAATAAATCCATTATCGCGAGTATATGAAAACTGTTCAATAAACTCGATTTCACTCTGATCGCCAGGAATTCCGCCCTTCATGGCATCATCGGAAGCCACATCACCAAAAACCCACAAAGGGTTTTTAATGCCAGTAAAGCTCATGGGTTGATATGCTGCAGTTAGGGCCAGCATGGCATGATCATCGGTTTGATAAAAGGTTGTGCTTGTATATATTCCCTCCATATCCTCGTTAAGGAAATCGGTGCAACCCATCAGCAAAACGGCACCAATTATTAGTATTCGGAATGATTTATACATGGCTATTTATATTTTAATTGTTTAAAAATTAATCTGTATCCCAATATTATAGGATCGTGCCAGCGGGTAAGTACCCCAGTCTATGCCAGCTGCCGCATCACCCTCGGCCTTTGAATTATCGCTAGTTGTCATTTCAGGATCAAGCCCAGGATATTTTGTAAAGGTTAATAGGTTGTGGGCAAGGAAATATACCCTTGCATGCTGCATTGCCAGCTTGCTAATCCATTTACTAGGCAAGGTGTAGCCAAATTGTAAATTTTTGAGTCGCAGATATGAACCGTTTTCCAAAAATCGGGTTGACGGTCGTGTGTTATTAGCCTTTCCGCTCCACGATGCGCGCGGTTGTGTGTTGCTAGTTCCTTCGCCAGTCCAGTGTTCCTCGTAATAACGCATGGTTACATTAAAAGGACGATAAAAACCTTCGATATCTGTTGCCACTTGGTAGTAGATTTTGTGGCCAAAATCGCCTTGCCAAAAGACAGAAAAGTCAAAGTTTTTATAGTCGGCAGCAATTTGGAAGCCAGTAGAAAATTTAGGAATTGCGCTTCCTACGTGTATGCGGTCGTTCTCGTTAATAAAGCCATCGCCATTCTGATCGAAATAGCGAACATCGCCAGGGTGTATATTTGTGCCTTGTAATGCACTAGTTATTACGCCTATATCATTTTGAAATATTCCATCCATTTCGTATAGGAAAAACGAGCCAACAGGATAACCCACCTCCGTTCGGGTAGCGAAAACCCCATTATCTATTCGTCCGCCTAAAATTGGCCCGCTAAGGCTTAGCACCTCATTATGCAAATAAGCGAGGTTGCCGCTTATATCTAATCCAACACCCCCAATTTTATTTCGAAAGTTTACTTCTGCTTCGAGCCCAGTATTAAGTATCTCTCCGTTATTAACCCAGGCGGGGCTAGCATAACCAGCCGAAGGAGGAATAGGCTCTCTTACAAGCATATCGGCTGTAATTTTGCGATAATAATCAAGTATAATGGAAAGCCGGTTTTCCATTACCGAGATATCTATCCCTACGTCGACTTGGGTGCTTGTTTCCCACCGTAAATTACGGTTTCCTAAAATCGATATTGCATAACCAGATGACGCTACTTCACCGAACGGATAGTTGAAATTTGGAGCAATCTGATCAGAATAGGCGTAGTTTCCCACCTCTTGATTTCCGATTGCACCGTATCCAACCCTAAGCTTTAGCATATTAAAGAAGTCATTATCCTCCATAAAACTTTCCTGGTCGATACGCCAAGCACCCGAAACGCTGTAGAATGTTCCCCAGCGGTTCTCGGGACTGAAACGTGATGAGCCATCGCGCCGTAAGGTAAATGAGATTAAGTACTTTCTATCATAAATATAATTTGCTCTTCCAAAAACCGATAAAAGAGAATTTGCCCATTTGTTTTCTGATGCCACCACGCTTCCAAGTCCATTTCCAAGTACAACTAAATAATCGGCTTGATCGGGAAAATCCCTCTCAGTAGTAGCATCTGTATAGCCATTGTTCCTAATAGCTTCCGTACCAATCATTGCAGAAACGCTATGTTTTTCGGCAAAAATTTTATTGTAAGAAAAAACATTGCTGGCGGTTAGCGATTGGAAATAACCATTTGAAATTTGCAAAGAGTTTGGGTTGTTTATCCTCAGATTTGTGCCCCAGTTCTCATTAAATCTTCGTTGATTAAAGTTGGTTCTATCCATTCCTACAGTGCTTGAGAAATGTAAATCGGGTAATATTTGAATATGTGCATTTACGTCGCCAAATAGCCGATCTTGCAGAATATTATTATTCATCTTTTTGGCTAGCCCAACGGGATTATAGCCATCACCAAAAAACTGTTGATAGGCTGGCTGATCAACAAAATCGTTATTTTCATCGTAAATTGGAATTGGAGGAGTGCGGAACAATGCGTAACGCACCACGCTACCACCGTTTCCACCGTATCCATCGCCGCTACTACCTATAATATTGTTATCGCTTTTAGAGATATTTATGTTTGTTCCAAGTTTTATGTAGTCGTTAACCTTGCTATTTAAACTCATACGACCCGAATACTTCTCGTAATGTGATCCAAGAATGATTCCTTCCTGCTCAAATAGGTTTGCAGAAACAAGGTAAGTTAACTCATCGCTACCCCCACTTACTGAGACGGTTTGATTTTGAATAAAGCCTCTACGAAAGATTGCTTCAAGATGATTAACATCGGGTAACGAGGCGGCTAAGTTGTTATCAATTAAACCTCTAAGAAGAATGGGGTTGTCAATAAATGCATTATCATTGATGGCCGCTTTGTTATACATCTCGATGTACTGATCGCGATTAGCCATGGGAGTTAGCGGCCCGTGCTCCTGAAAACCTGTTTGGGAGCTAATCTCAATTCTTGATTTTCCTTTAGCCCCCTTGCGAGTGGTTATAAGAATAACCCCATTATTGGCTCTTGCGCCGTAAATTGCCGAGGATGCAGCATCCTTTAGAATACTTATAGATTCAATATCGTTGGGAGACAAAACGCTAAGCGCATCAACAGTGGGGACACCATCAACAATGTAAAGAGGATCGTTGCTACTATTTATTGATCCAACCCCCCGGATTCGCACATTAACCCCTTCGCCAGGCATGCCCGTATTATGCGTAATATTAACGCCCGAAGCACGCCCCTGCAGGGCCTGATCGATACCTGCAACAGGAACCGCTCTAATCTGTTCTGCATCAACACTAGAAATAGAGCCCGTTAAATCGACCTTACGTTGAACCCCATAACCAACTACAACCACTTCGTCCAGCACCAACGACTCTTCGAGTAGTGTTACATCAATTTTTGTGTTCTGACCAACAATCCTTGTTTGAGTTTCAAAGCCAATAAAAGTGTACACCAGAACAGGGTTTTTGATATCACTAGGGATACTTAGCTCATACTTACCGCCGATATCGCTATACGTACCCAAAGTAGTATTTTCAATTACAATGGTAACACCAGGTAGCCCAAGGCCCTTATCATCCGTTATGGTACCTGTTACTTTTTCAGGATGAGTTTGACCATTACTGAGTAAGGGCATAAATAGAATTACTGCCAATACCCAAAAGATGTGTTTTTTTATAGTTTCCATTTATTCAGATATTTTTCGTAACAATGACTTATGTTCAAAATTTGTTAATTAAACCTATTTATATGATACAATTACATCGCCCGCCATATAAATACCGTTATGCTTTTCGAGCTTTTCACCCTCGGGAATTTCAACAATTAGCCTAGCACTTTGTGCCGGAATACTAAGTGCGGTTTGTCCTGAAACATTGTTAGCCAATATGCCATGAGAAATAATATCAAAAAGGTAAACGGGTGCCCCTTGATAGAAATAATCGATCACCATCTCCTCTTCGTACGGGTTGAATATTAAGTATGTAGGGAATGCATTATCACTATGAAAATCGGTAGCAAGGCAGTCGAGTTTTAAAATACCATTAATATTTGTTTTATGAACAATTGCCCCCAAAATACCAACATGTGCAGAGCCGTAAACACTAAACTGAGACACATCAGGATTCCCTTCAACCCAGAGCGGTCCATCTCCTAAGGCAACTGGTGAAGCATCAACAAGCGAGGGATTATCATACCTGTCGATTTTTTTAAGCCCTTCGTATGCAATAACATTGCGAGTTAAACTCTTGTTCTCAGGAAGGGATTGGTTACCATCAGGAATTTCGTTGGGATAGAATAAACGAGCAGCATTTGCAACATTAAGCATCCATTTTCCAATCGTTTCGGCATACTCAGGGGCATACCTAACCATGGGAACCAACGGCCAAGCCATATCAAATGTATTCATAAGAAATCCGTAGCCACCATCATGATCCCAGCTACCCTGAATGCCATGGACATCGAAATTGCCCCAACGCTCGTTAATTATTCCCCAACCATAACGCCCGTCGGTGGCATGACAACCATCGAAAGTCCAGTCGAGGATAGGATGAAAATTGTAATTTGTACCATGTTGCGCATTTAGCCGTGCGGCAGTTAATGCCCCAAAGGGCATAAGCACCTCGTAAAACCTGCTCTCCTTTTGTGAGAGCAAAGCCTCAATTGCTGATTTTGCTCCCTGCAAATACTTCTGTTCGCCAAACTTTTGATGAGCAGCCAAAAGCACCCAAGCATGACCAGCAGCGGCATCTTCTTGTAAAGGTATATGACTCTGGATGCCCTCCATTGTTGAATAATCGAAGTAGGAATAATGATAATTTCCATTTAGTACTGAGTCGGCTCTATAAAACTGATTAGCAACTATTAGCAAAAGACTATCGGAGCGATTTACCTCGGGGTAAAGATCAGCAATAGCATAGTAAAGCATATTTGGAAAAATATCGTACCACCAATCACGCGAATACCCTCCGCCTAAACTCCCTACGGAAGAAGACGTATTATTCATGAAGATATTCCAATTATTCCCCATATTAAAATAGTTTTGCGCCATTTTAATGTAGTTAAATCCGTGCTGGTTGGTTTTGTCGATATCTACTAGTCCAGCGCTCATTAGTGCGCCAAGAGTACCAATAGCCTCATGGAATTCGCCCCCATTTGCATTGCTACCCTGCCTCACATCGCCAATTGCTGTATAAAGACCAAATGTTTGCTGTGGGAAATTTTTTTGACTATTGTCGAGCCAAATTAAAGGCAAGTAATCGCCTTTAGCATCATGATCGAATACATACTGATCAAAATTTACTGCTACCTCTTTCCA
Source organism: Bacteroidales bacterium (assembly GCA_028708425.1). Classification (GTDB taxonomy): domain Bacteria; phylum Bacteroidota; class Bacteroidia; order Bacteroidales; family Tenuifilaceae; genus Perlabentimonas. The sequence continues at coordinate 43,673 of JAQVYY010000007.1, read as the reverse complement.
ATTGAGCATTTTGTATGGTTCAGGGAGAAAAGGCATTGATTGTACCCTACTAATTTGCACCTGTTCAACAGGCCTCGTTTGATTACAGGAACCCAGAAAGAAAAGGATTATAAAAGACAGGGATAAGATGAATATATTGTGCTTCATGGTAATATTTTTAGGCATAGCTTATCAATTTAATAATCAAGTTTAGGAGCAACAAGATCGGGGTTATTAGCCTTTAGCTCATCGCTAGTTTTGTTTACATGATTAATAATATTTTTTGCTAAAGGAATAGAGAGCATCTGAATAAGTGCCACTATAACAAGGGAATACCTGAGGGCAAAATCTTTGGAAACGTAAAGGGCTAGTACAATAAATAGCACAAGGCCAAAGAAACGACCAAGGTACAATCCAAACTCATGGTTAAAAATGTAGGCATACTCGCTGCGATTCTCCTTTACCGATAGCACATCGATAACCCTCATCTGAATAGGGAAGTAGGCAATATCGTGTAGGGGCATGAATAGGACTTTACAAAGCACAAAAATAATTACCCCAATGGCCGAGAACAGAATCTGGTTTGCCAGCGCACCAATAAGGAAAATTACCATACCCGTTGCAAAAATAGATAGTCTATGCTTCGGTTTAGTCGTTCTTCCTATTATGTAAAGCATAAAAGCAGTTAGTATTCCGCTCACGCTCTGAACGGTACCAAGTGTACCCTCATCGCCCACTAGAGTCATAATTAGGATTGCAGGTGCTGTTACCAAATAGCCTTGAACCATTCCCTTTAATGATGCAAGAGCAAGCATTTTTTTCCAAAGCACATCGAAATGGATATGCAGGAACTTTTTCTGTTTAGGATTTCTAAATTTTTTCTGATGTATTACAATACTCGCTATAATGGTAAGTAACAGCACAATGCCAGTAACAACCCGATATGCACCAGAGATTTCTCCATCGAACCAGCCAAGCTTTGAACTTTGAACTATAAACCAACCAACAGCGGCAGGTACAACAATAAAGGTGATTGTATAGAAAAAAGTCTCTACCCCGTAGTAGTAGTTTCTGTTACTATCGTTTGTGGTATCAAGGGTTAAGAAATCGCGATTGGCCCAAAAGAATCCGAATGAGATACCCATAATAAAACCTGCTATGGAAACACCAACCATATTAATCTCTTTAAGCGTCATCATAAAAATCATAGAGATGCCGCTTAGCAGCATACCAAAGCTATATAAATGCGAGATATTTATCTTGTTAAGCAAAAAGCCATTGATAAGGAATGTGAAAGGTATTCCAGTATACACGCAAAGCTGATATACTGCAACCATGGAGGGGTTATTGGAGCTACGCATAATGTATGCACCCACAAAAATATCGATTACGGGCAAAACAAAGGCATATATCATATTGGTAATAAGCACAAGCCGCATATCCCGTGGCATAGAAAGGAAAAATCGGTATTCGGCAAAGATTTTATTTTTCATATGTCTATTTCATTATTTTAAAGGTACATATGGAACATCCATGGGTTAGTCTTTCGCGTGTGTGTTAAGTCTATTGCCATGGATGTTTCATCAGCTCAATATTTTGTACTTATAATGTTTCTATTACAGATGAATGTTCCTATTAAGTGTTGTATCCTATTTTAATGATTCTAAGATTTGCTTAATTGATAGCTCTGCCCCACAAATTACCTCATCGCTTGCTCCGTAATACATTGTAATTGTATCGCCCTTAACAATATGGCCATTTGTGAAAATTACGTTACCAAAGAATCCTGTTTTCTCATAATCCATTGTCGGTTCCATTATAGGCTCGATACTTCGTGAAATAACCTTAGAGGGGTCATCCTTATCGAGGAGAAGAGCACCAAGGCAGTATCGATTATTTTCATCGGCTCCATGGTAAATCTCAAGCCAGCCTTCCGAAGTTTCAATTGGTGCAGCACCAGCACCAACCCTCGCGCTATCCCACATGCCAGGGCGCGTAATGGCAATGCATTTATGATTACCCCAATGCAATAAATCAGGCGATTCGGCAATCCAAATATAATTACCGCCCAGCTCTGGGCTACTAGGCCGGTGAAGAGCAAAGTACTTGTTGTTAATTTTTGAGCCAAAAATTGCGCAATCCTTATTATGGGGAGGAAAAATCATTCCTCGTCTTTCAAAATTCTTCCAATCCGTTGTGAACATATATCCTACCCCCACAGCAATATCCGATACCTTGGTATACGTAAGGTGATAACCATCGTCCATTTGAGTAACCCTACTGTCTTCTATCCCGAATGATTCGAGAGCACCTTTACCAGTTATTGGCATGTATGAAGAGGGTTCCGTAAACACCTTACCATCGGTACTACAAACCAAGCGTAAATGCGATAAGGTGGTTAGGTAACTCTTTCCATCGTATGATATTACCCTTGGATCGGAGTAATCGAGCTTAGGATCTTGGTGATCAAAGGTAAGTATCTCTATTTCGCCTTTGGCGTTAAAAATTGGCACCTTAATACTACCGTCAATTTGCTTGGTTCGCTCAGCAACCCTACATAGCATCCATATTTTCTCGTCGAACTGAAAAACGCCAGGATTGAGTAAGCACTCAATATACATTCCCTCAATACTGGGTTTAATATCGGATGGTCTGAGAATTGGGTTCTCTTTAAATCGTTTGCTTAGGTTCATAGTTTAAGTCGGTTTTTTTACACCATAAAGATAGATTCAAATGGTCTCAAACGTGTGCACTGGGTTTTCAAAATAGTGTATCATATTATCAAAACAGCTATAAATAGTGGAGAATGGCAGTATTTATTGATTTATTTGATTTTTGCGACAACTTTACTGTTTATTTTGCGATAATGAAATGCGCAGCTAAATTCCCATTATTTGTTACAACCCTCAGAAAATACATACCCGACAAAAGATTGGAAGGTAAATTTACTTTAAGGGGAATGCTGCCATTTTCAGATAGGTTGTAACTCATATTAAGAACCAAATTTCCCTTGATATCAAATAGCTGATAATTAACATAATTCAATCCGTTTGTATCAAAAAAAAGATTAACGAAATTGTTGTTTACAGGATTTGGGTAAACAACCAAATCCTTTTTGCCTGATATTTCTTCTAGATTTGGAATGTTAAGCAGGTAATTCTCCTCAATTTGACGAGGAGTAAGGCCATAGTTGAAAATGTTTACCAAGGCCATACTTCCATTGAAATTATAATTATTATTTCCAGGTAGATTTTGACCCAAAACCATATTTACAGGCGATTGGCCAATTGTACCCGAATGATTTACAAATGCATCCAGCTCGCCATTCAGCCAAATCTCCATACCTACACCGTTATATAGGGCAACCAAATGGTACCACTCGCCTGCTTGTACTGTCGATTCGGAGTCGAGATCCTTAATGCTTGCACTTGAATTTACCGTAAAACGGAGCTTGCCGTTGGTAACTGAAACCTTATATCTATTCTCCCAACTTCCATGTGAAATAGGATGTTGCTCAGTGGAGGAAATCTCATTAACATTCAAAAACATAGAAATAGAGAGGGCATCGGAAAAATTGAGCAACTCCGAGGATGGCATGAGAATATTTGCCGATGAACCATTGAAATAGGCTGCATAGTTGGTGTTACCATTCATATCGTTGGTCCAGGTTATTCCCCCTCCCGCAGCTCCGTGTAAACTATTTCCGCTTTCGTCATCGGTATTACCTCTTAACTTATAAAAGGCCACCAGATCTCCAGCCGGTTCATCTTGATAATTCCGAACAATTATTTGTACGCTATCCTTGGCAAATAATTCATCAGGATTGCTCACAAGGCATGAAATGTAGTGATAGCCCTCCTCTGCTGGAGTTGTATATGTTACAGTTTCTCCATCGCCTACTATTGTTCCCAGAGGAGCAGCCCATTCATATTGCAAAGGATCGTCATAGTAATCCTGTGCATTGCAAAAAAGTTCAATTACATCACCAGGTTTGCATTTTCGGGGGGATGCTTTAACCTCAAGTATTTCAGGAGGGTAAGGTATTCGTTCTACCACATTTATTTTTAATGATAATGAATCCGACAAACCGCTCTCATTGGTAACCTTACACGCAATGGTGTACACACCAACCTCTTGCGGAGCAACATACTCTATCATATCACCAGCTAAGAAGTCGGAATCTTTTAAATACCAATGATATGTGAGCTCCTCGTTGTTTGGATCATATGCTGTACAGTAGATATTTGTTGATGTACCCGTCGTAATAATGGAATCGGAGGCCGCCAAGCCTTTAATTCGAGGAGGTAGGTTATCTGCAGGAAGCCCGTTATTGAAATCAATAATTACATCATTGGCAAAAGTTTGTTTTCCCTGATTAACGATTTGTGCATCCTGAGGCACTAATACAACCATAGCAACATCGCCAGCAGCCAAATTAATAGTAGAGACACCCGTTTGAGAATTACTAACAACCTGATTTGAAATGACTTCGTATAATTTAAACGTGCCTTCAGGCAAATATAAATTCACAGAATGAGCTTGGTCAAATGGATTATAGTAGAGGTATGTGGGGAAAGCTTCCGGTCCATAGTAATCGGTTTTAAGCAAATCAAGCTGAAGAATTCCTTCCACGTTGGTTGTATCAATAATGGCGGCCAAGGTACCAACGTGAGATGAGCCATAAAGCATTAGGTTGGTTTGAGCCCATCCGCCAGCTATGGCGTCCCCAGTTGCGTAGGGGCTAACATTATGCTTTACCTCGCGAAGAGCTTCGTACGCAATAAATGAATTTGGGTCGTATGTTTCCGACCAATCTGCATTATCCTGCATATTACCAGGAAGATAAGCTGGGTAGAAAAGGCGAGATGCATTGGCCAAATTTAAAACCCACTTCGCAATACTTTTCGAGAAACGTTCATCATATCGAAGCATTGGAACTAGCGCTCCCGCTTGCTGAAAACCATTCATCATAAATGCATAGTCGTTGCCATTGTCATTGGCTTCGCCAATAAGTCCAGAGCAATCTAAACCACCCCACTCACCCACAATTGCACCCCAACCGCGGAGATCACCCCTATTGAAGCACCAGTTAACCATTTTTTCAACATCATACTGAGTACCAATCTCTGCATTCATTCTGGCTGCAACATAAACACCATAAGGCAGTTGCAACTCGTAGGATGGATTATCTGTCCACTCGTTTAAAAATTCCATTGCCCACTCCGCACCCTTCAAATATTCCTTTAGATCAGTTGCCAAATAGGCATTATATAGAATCCATGCTATTGCCCCTGCAGCCTCGGGTTGCTTAACGCCCTCATCTAAAGGGCTCATAGTTGACATGCTCCATGCACGGTAGTTCATATATGGTGATGCCCAGGGAGCGTCAGTAGCCCCCATTTCTCTTAACGCGAGCAACCACTGATTGGCCATAATCGGTAATTGCTCATCAAAAACTTGAATATCAGGGTAAAGGTATTTTAGCTGCATAAAAAAAACGTTGGGCATAGTTTCGTACCACCAGTCGTTACCCGAGCTAGTTTGGGGATGATTTAGGTAAATGTTTTCCTGAGGTCGTCTATTAAAATACTCCCTTACCATTGAAGTCCAGTTACTTTCAAACTGATTGCTCTTATCGTTACCCACAAGGGTTGCACCAATAACAGCAGGGATTACATTGATAGCTTCGCCAGAGGTTGGCGAATTTGTGCCAACAGCAGTGTGCAGTCCAAAGCTTGGTAGCTCAGGATAGTTGACAGAATTGTCTCTAAAAAACACCAAGGGGAGGTGTTCGCCCGTTAGATTCTGATCAAAAACAAGGGAATCGTAGCCTCGAGCAACCTTTTTCCAATTACGCATATCGTAAGGCTGCGGAAAATCGGGCATTACGCTAATTCTCGGGATATTCACTTGCTGTCCACTTGCTTGGCCAGCCAAAATCAATACTATAATTACCACAAGTGAGGATAAATTTTTTATTGGTGTTCGCATAGCATGTTTTTTTTATCCCCAATTATTCATCCGAATAATTGCTGTCTCCGACAGCGACTAAGTCTCACAGCCAATTTTGTTACCCAAAATTGGGCTCGACTCGGTCGGGGGTTACCCGCATTTACATTCATCTTTAATAAATTTGATGAGTAATGCGTGTTACAAAGGTAAGGCTATATTAGTATCGAGCCGTCAACTCTAATCGCAATACTATACACCCTATTACCAAAAATCAAGAAAGGTACTTGGCTAAGCATTATCATAGAATTTTAATTAACTTGCTCATTGTAATTTTAGAGGATTAAAAAGAATCAGGTGGCCTAGTTTTATTTTATTATTATTCCTTTGCTTGTCGAAATTAAACTCTAATTAATATGTTCAAAGCCAAAAATTTTACGGCTAAATTTTTGTTAATTTTCTTCATTCTCGTTTTCGGTGGAAAGGTCTTTGGCGATGAACTCATTTGGCAATCGCTAAGAATTACCAATGAAATGGGGCTATCAAATAGTGCGGTAAACACTATTTATCAGGACTCCCGGGGGTTTATGTGGTTTGGAACGTGGGATGGTCTTAACCGTTTTGATGGAAAGAATATTAAAACATACATCCCCGATATTTTTGATAAAAATGCCATTAGCAATAACATTATCCGCAGAATGCTTGAAGACCAGCATGGGAATCTTTGGATAGTTACCGAAAGGGGGATCAACAGGTACTCTCACGATTTTGACAATTTTACCTCGTGGTTTACTGAATCACTGGAGTCTCGTATTAAGGAGGAAAGTTTAAAGGGAAGAGTTGGAAATGATGGAAATATTTGGGTAAATGCATACGGGTTAGGTCTTTTTAGGTTTTCATCCAAAGAGAATAATTTTTTACCCATAGCAATATCGGGATTAAGAGAAGAAGCGATGAAAAGCATCGACTGCTTTTTACCTCTTCAGCAAAGCCTATTTATTTTACGACAAGATTCATTGATTAAGGTTGATATAGGTTCACTGCAAATTCAAGCCAAGACCCACCTATCCACCCTGCACCCACAATTAAACTTGTCGACTATTGAGAATAGCTGGTTTACTGAATGTAATGGGAAGGCTTATTTAGCTTTGAGCCAAAGAAACGGCGGGCTGATTCTTATAAGCCTCACTACTTGGGAAGCAACATTGCTTAATACAAAAGGGAATGAGTTCATTGTAACCGCAATAGAACAGTCGGTGGAGAAAGATTTTTTGTGGGTTGGAACAGATGATGGGAATATCTTTCAGATATACCCTAATGAGAACTTTAAAAAGCAATCGGTGCTTCATCAAATACCAGAGCTAGCGGATAAGAAAGTTAAAATTTGGTCGATATTTGAAACGCCCGATGATTTATTATGGATTGGAACAGATGGCGAGGGCGTATTTCGAAGCTACTTAAAGCCAAAACCATTTTTCCAGATTGGCCCCGGCGAAGCAGAAAAACGTCAACTTAACCATCAAATTGTAAGGTCAATTTATGAAGACAAAAAAGGAAATTTATGGGTTGGAACCAGAGGAAACGGGTTGAATTTTATTCCGTATCATACGGGAGAAACCAAGTATTACAACACATCCAATGGTCTTAGAAACAACGCAGTAATTTCGTTGCAAGAGGATCGTTTTGGCAACCTGTGGATTGGCCATGATGGCATTGGGATAGATATTCTGAATACGGAAACGGGCGAATTTCATTACTTTCCCGCAGATTTAAAGGGAGGTGAAGACCTGGAATTTGGCTCAGTATACGCTATTTGCATCGACGTTTTTAATCAGGTTTGGTTAGGTACAAGCGGCTATGGCATTATAGGGCTGAATATTGAAAGGAAAAATGGCGAGTTTTTTCTTACCAACTATATGCATTTAAAGGGTGAGAGTTTATACGATCCCTTGCGTAGTAATATTGTGTTTGCCATAGTTGAGGAAAAGCCGAATATTCTTTGGCTTGGCACACGAGGTGCAGGACTTTACAGGGTAAACACGCTCTCTGGGCAAATGGAGAATTACACGCTTAATACGTCCCAAAAGGCTGGCCTTAGCGATAACGATATTCTTAGTTTGCACATTGACAAAAGCGATATTTTATGGGTGGGCAGTAGCGGTGGGCTTAACAGGGTAAATATCAGCTATACCCCTTATAGTTTTGAGCACTACACAATTAAAGATGGATTACCTAATAACACTATTCATGGTATACTTGAGGATGTGGAAGGTGATTTATGGATAAGCACCAATAAGGGGCTAAGCAAGTTTTTTAAGAATGAGGGAAAATTCCTAAATTTTAATAGTGCCGATGGATTACAAAGCAATGAATATACCGATGGGGCTGCCCGTGTAGGACAAAAAACAGGGAAGTTTTATTTTGGTGGAATAAATGGGCTAGACTGGTTTTATCCAGAAAACATTCAGGTATCGGAGAACTTTCCAAAGCTCTTACTTACCAGTTTTAGGCTGTATAACAAGAAAATTTCACCTAGCGACTCAACCGCTATTTTAAACAAGAGTATTGATGAGCTTGATGAGATTTCACTAAAATATAATCAGAATTTCTTTACCGTTGAATTTACTACGCTAAACTACATAAACCCAGATAAAAGTTTATTTGAGTATAAACTTGAAAACTTTAACTCCGATTGGGTTTTTGCTGGAAATCAAAGGGAAGCAAATTTCACTAATGTTCCTCCAGGTAAATATCAACTGCTTATTAGGGCAACAAATGAGGATGGGGTTTGGTCTAATGAAACTAGAGCCATTCAAATTACTGTAAATCCACCAATTTGGAGAACTTGGCCTGCTTACATTTTCTATTTTATGCTGATTATTGCATTAGCTTACACTATATTTCGATATCAGTATAATAGAATAAGGAGAAACCATAAAATTGCGCTGGAAAAGCTTCAACAACAGAAAGAAAAGGAGTTAAATCAGTATAAGCTAAGGTTTTTTACAAACCTTGCGCATGAATTTGGAACTCCGCTTACTTTGATTTTTGCCTCAGCGGCAAGCTTGCTAAATCCAAATAAAAAGCCCACCGAAACAACGGCACTCACCAAAACTATTTACCAAAATTCAAGGCGAATGCAAAGGCTTGTTCAAGAACTCCTTGAGTTTAGAAAGGTTGACACAGGCCGAGAGAAGCTCAACTTAAAATCTGTTGAACTAATTGGAATAATGAACAATATTGTGGACATTTTCAGTCATTTTGCCACCGAAAATGAATTAGAGATTAGCTTTGAACCTGAGGTTGAAGAACTTTACTGCCTCCTTGATTCGCAAAAAATGGAGAAGATTATGCTAAACCTCCTAAGCAACTCCATTAAACACACCCCTGCAGGTGGCAGGGTAACCATTAAAATGAATCATATTGATGAAAAAATTGTAGTTGAGGTTGAAGATACGGGTCTTGGCATTGCTCCTGAAGCTATCACAAACATATTCGACAGCTACTACCAACAAGCACCTGATTTAAAGAGAAATACCAAAACATTTAGGGGTATTGGAATTGGACTTGCCTACACAAAAAGTCTTGTGGAACTTCATGGTGGAGAAATCACAGCAAAAAGCCAGCTTGGGAAAGGGAGCATATTTACGGTTGCAATTCCTTATCAACCCTCGAAAAAACACCCTGAGAGCGAAGCCCAATCACCTAATCTGGTCGGACAAAATAATATGTTGGAAAATATCTCTGAAGAATTTTCTGTTTTGACTGAACATATTAAGTCATCATCAAAACCAAACCTATGGACAACACCAAAAAAATATAAAGTGCTTGTGGCCGAGGACGATCCTGAACTCTCTAATCTACTGTATAAGATGCTCTCTGAGCAGTACGATGTTTATCTGGTGCAGAACGGAAGGCAGGCGCTTGAGATTATAAGGGACAAGAGGGTTGATGTGGTTGTTAGTGATGTTATGATGCCCGAAATGGACGGATTAACGCTTTGTAAAACAATTAAGAGTGATATACTTACAAGCCATATCCCGGTTATCCTTCTTACAGTACGCTCCGAAATAGAGAATAGGATTGAGGGGCTTGAGATGGGAGCCGACTCATACATCCCAAAACCGTTCCATCCAAAGCACCTTTTTGTGAGGATTGAAAGGCTGCTGAAATCGCGCGAGCAAACATCCGAATATTTCAAAACAAATTTTGGAACGCCAAGCTACGATCTCAAGCAGGATTACTCTTCAAGGGATAAGGAACTGCTTAAAAAATGCATAGCATTTGTTGAAACAAATTATACTAACGAGAATATTAATGCCGATCAGATGGCTTCAGATTTAGCCTTGAGTAAAGCCCAGCTATACAGGAAAATAAAGGCTTTAACCGGCTTTACACCACATAGTTTAATTAAAAACTATAGGCTAAAACAGGCAAGGCGCATGATTTTTGAAGGGAAGCATTCTATTTCGGATATTATTTACATGACTGGCTTTAACAATCGAACCTATTTTTACCGCTCGTACAAGGAACTTTTCGGGGAAACTCCGGGTGAATTAAGTAAAACAAATATTAATCCAACTGAAAAAGAGTAGTTATTAAATTTTTTTGTAAATTAAAGGGTAGTACCAAGGGCTACCTTTTTTGGCTTTAAAGCCTCTGTATCAGTTAGTCAACGCTTTATTTGCGCTGTTTTGTTGGAACATTGATGACAATGATTTACACTGTTTTTTTGTCCACAGATTACACGGATTAGCACAAATTGTTTTGGCGTTTTAGGTTCTATGTTTTTAGATGCCCATTCGAGTTTGCAAATTCGTAGCTAGCCACCCGCAACTTCCTTAACCTCAAATCTGCTGTTGGCTTTTAGCTTTTGGCCATAGGTGCTACGCAAAGACTATTCGGGTGCGCAAACTCGTAACTGGAAACCCGTTAGTCTCTGCTTCCTGCTCACTGCTCACTTTTTTTCTCCACAGATTACACGGATTAGCACAGATTGTTTTGCGATGCCCATTCGAAAGCGCAAACTCGTAACCCGTAACCCACACAACCTCCTCAACCTCAACATCAACCTCAACCTTAACTTAAACTTTGGCTGTTAGCCCTTGGCTTTTGGTGCTTCGCATATCACAAACGGGTATGCAAACTTTTCACTTTCAACCACTTTCTTGTCCACTAAAAACAAATATTCCCTTCCAGTAACCAGAAAAGTTGATAAATTACTACATTTGTAAATATTATGATACGTTTATTTCAAACCATAGGCGAGTACATACTGTTTTTGGGCAAGGTTATATCGAAGCCAGAAAAATGGCGAATTTTTTATCGTGATACCGTAAAGGAGATCGATAAGCTAGGCATTAACTCCATTGCTATTGTTGCCATTATTTCTGCTTTTATGGGGGCTGTTATCACCATACAAACAGCGTATAATACCGAAAACCCAATTCTGCCCGATTATTTAATTGGCCTTGCAGCGCGCGATAGTATTCTGCTTGAGTTCTCGTCGACCATAGTAGCCCTAATTTTAGCGGGTAAGGTTGGTAGCCATATTGCTTCCGAAATAGGAACAATGAGGGTATCAGAACAGATTGATGCGCTAGAGATTATGGGAGTGAACTCGGCCAGCCATTTGGTTTTACCTAAAATTACGGCGGCGGTTCTTTTTAACCCCCTTCTTTGCATTCTGAGTAATGCGGTTGGAATTTTGGGTGGTTGGATAGTTGGAAGCGCAACGGGGGCAATCTCATCGCAGCAGTATATTGAGGGTATACATTACGCATTTATACCGTACTACGTTTTTTATGGAATGTTAAAAACGGTGGTTTTTGCCTTTATCATAACCAGTATTTCGGCATTTTATGGGTACTATGTTTCGGGCGGATCGCTAGAGGTTGGCCGAGCCAGCACCAAGGCCGTGGTGAATAGCAGCGTGGTAATACTTTTGTTTAACCTTATTCTTACCCAACTCTTACTATCATGATTAGGGTTAGTAATATAACCAAAACTTTTTCTGATATAACCGTATTAAAAGGCATTAGTGCTGAGTTTGATGCAGGAAAAACAAACCTTATTATTGGTCAGAGCGGGTCGGGAAAAACGGTGCTAATGAAATCGATAGTTGGGCTGCACGAGGTTGATAAAGGCGATATATTTTACGATGATATCCTTTTTAACAAGCTTGGTTTTAAGGAAAAAAAGCACCTCCTTCAGCAGGTAGGAATGCTTTTTCAGGGATCAGCACTATTCGATTCGCATACGGTTGAGGAGAACGTAATGTATCCGTTGGAAATGTTTACCAACCAAAGTATGGACGAAATGCTGGAACGGGTTAACTTTTGCCTGCGAAGGGTAAACATGACCGATACCAATAAGCTTTACCCCTCCGAGCTAAGCGGAGGAATGAAAAAGCGGGTAGCCATTGCTCGGGCCATAGCCCTAAACCCAAAGTACCTGTTTTGCGATGAGCCAAATTCTGGGCTTGACCCTAAAACCTCAATTCTTATTGATAATCTGATTAAAGAGATAACCGAGGAGTATGGCATTACAACCATCGTTAATACCCATGATATGAACTCGGTTATGGGCATTGGCGATAAAATAATTTTTATCTACAAGGGCGAAAAATGGTGGGAGGGGTCCAACAAAGAAATACTCCATTCTGATAATCAGGAGCTAAACGATTTTGTGTTCGCCTCCAAGTTGGCCAAACAGATTCGTTTTGGTAAGCAGAAAGATTAAACGCCATAGTTCCTATCTTCTCGCAATTTAAATCTTTACTATATTTGCAAACTATTTAATACAAATACTATGAATACTGTTGTAAGCGGAATTAGATCGACTGGAAAGCTGCATCTTGGGAACTATTTTGGGGCCCTTAAGAATTTTGTGAGGATGCAGCACGAGAACCAATGCTACTTTTTTATTGCTGATTATCACTCGCTTACCACGCATCCCACTCCAGAAAATTTGCACGGCTCGGTTAAGCAAGTTTTTGCCGAATACCTTGCCTGTGGCCTCGACCCCGAGGTGGCCACGCTTTATGTTCAGAGCGATGTTCCCGAAATTCCTGAGCTATACCTTTTGCTCAATATGAATGCCTATTTGGGTGAGCTTGAGCGGTGTACATCGTTTAAGGATAAGATTAGAAGTATGCCTAATAATGTAAATGCTGGGCTGCTTACCTACCCAACGCTTATGGCGGCCGATATTATTATTCATAAGGCCAATAAGGTGCCTGTGGGAAAAGATCAGGAGCAGCATTTGGAGATGACGCGCACCTTTGCCGGCAGGTTTAACAGGCTATATAAGGTTGATTTTTTCCCACAACCTGTGGCCTATAATTTTGGCGAGCAGCTGGTTAAAATCCCCGGGCTAGATGGAAGTGGCAAGATGGGTAAATCAGAGGGTAACGCTATTTATTTGTCCGATGAACCCAAAGCTATTCGCAAAAAGGTGATGAAAGCCGTTACCGATGGGGGGCCAACAGAGCCAAACCAGCCAAAGCCCGAGCCAATACAAAACCTGTTTACCTTAATGAATGTGGTTTCGTCGGCCGATACGGTTGAGTTTTTTAACGAGAAGTATAATAGTTGCGTAATAAGGTACGGCGATATGAAAAAGCAGCTTGCCGAGGATATTATCGCTTTTACCGACCCACTACGTTTACGAATAGAAGATATTTTATCGAATACCGACTATCTTCGCAAGGTGGCCGAAAGGGGAGCAGAAAAGGCTCGCGAGAGTGCCTCCCGCACCATAAAAGAGGTTCGAAATATTATTGGATTTAAACCGTTTTAGTTACCCAGGACAGCTAGTCCTGAGTAATCTCGAAAGGAGAGCAACAAAAAATTCAACCTATTTACCAAACCATTTAATAATACTATAACCATGGATTCTAAAACAGAAAAACCCGAAAACAGAGGCAGTTTACCAGAGGATCAACCCAAGCAAGGCGGAAAAGCGGTTATGCTTTTAACCGCATTAATTGTGGTTTTAGCCATTATACTGGTAGTAGTTGGATTTTTATTTTTCTCCAACCATAAAAAATCTGTAGAGATCCAGAATCAGCTTAATATCGAGAAGGACTCAATCGCTCTGAACCTTCAAAAGATAATGCACGAGTATGATGAGCTCGAAACCGACAACGAGGCTGTAAAGGAGAAGCTATCCGAAGAGCAGGAACGAGCAACGAAGCTATACGACGAGCTTAAGCAGGTTAAGCAGGTAAGCTACGCAAAGATAAAGGAATATCAGCGCGAGCTGGGTACCCTGAGGTCCATTATGCGAACTATGGTAAAAGAGATTGACTCGCTTAACACGCTAAACCAGGAGCTTATAGTGGAGAATATAAAAGTGAGGAAGGAGTATACCATGTCGCAAAAAACGGTTGAAACGCTAGAGCAGAAAACACAGGAGCTTAGCACTGCGGTTGAGAAAGGTTCGGTAGTAAAGGCTCGAAATGTACATATTCAAACCATCAACAAGAGGGGTAGGGAAATTACGCGCGCGCGCAATGTTGATAAGATTCAAACTTGCTTTACCCTATCCGAAAACCGGATAGCGAAACCTGGGCCGCGATATGTATATATTCGAATTTTAGGGCCTGATGGGTTTATCTTGGCAAAATCGACTTCCGACTTATTCGATTTTGAGGGCGAAAAAATTGTTTACTCCGCACACCGAGAGATTGATTACCAAAACCAAGATATTGAGATGTGTATCTTTTTCGACAGTGATGGCGAGCTGCTTGCCGGAAAGTATGAGGTTACAATTTATATGGAGGGCTACATAATGGGTGTTGGCGAATTTTTACTCAAGTAGAATACTCGTTTTTTTATGTTTTAATCAAGGGTTAGGCTTTTTATAGTTTAACCTTTTTTTATGCTTTTCCGCGACAGTTTGCAAACCAGCGTATGGTAAATTGGAATCATATCCTTGTTTCGAGCAGACCGCCCTGAATAGTATTTATCGGGTAACATCGAAATAACATCGATTCCTATTACATCACAATCTTTCAAAGTATCGTAATCAAGCAAAGATTGGCATAAAAAAAAGAGCAGCTGAAAAACAGCTGCTCTTATAATTAGTGCGATACCCTCGCTAAATCTCCTTTAGTAGCTCCTCAACCGCCTTTTTTAGCTGTAAATCTTTTCCGTTAAGTACAGCCTCGAAAGGATTCTCGACCTTTACATCGGGCTCTAGCTGAAGATTTTCAAGAGGCCTATCCTCTTTAATTCCACATACGGCAATCATCGGAATTCCGAAAATAATTGTGGGGTCAATTTGCGACTCCCACCAAACCGCTGTTCCTGTTCCAGGAACGGGCATACCAATCAGTTTACCAATTCCTTTGGCCCTATAGGCATAGGGGAAGAGGTGCGCATCGCTGTAATTTCCCTCGCTCATTAGAACAGCACTGGGTTTCGACCATTTATCGAGCGGTTCGCCACCTTTGGTTTTAAAGCCGTAGGGCCTGAATGTGGCGTAGGGTTTACCGTCCAGAAAGTTTGAGAGGTCTTCGTGTAGCCAACCCCCACCGTTAAATCGGGTGTCAACGATAAGGGCCTCCTTATCGGCATTTTTACCCTGTACCTCATCGTAAACCGTTCTGAAGCTATGGTCGTTCATGCCCTGAACGTGAACGTAGCCAATACGGCCATCGCTTAGCTCTTCGGTTATTTTACGCATGGTTTCAACCCAACGTTTGTAAAGCAAACCGTTTTCGGCTCTAATCGAAATAGGTTTTACAATTTTATCCCAACGCTCTCCCTTTGCAGGATCGAGTACGCTTAGAAGCACATTATTATCAGCCTTTCTATTCAGTAACTTGTTCCAGTCTATCTGATCGTTAATTGTTTCCCCGTCAATTTTTTCAATCACATTTCCTGGCTTTATCTTACTATCGGCTTTATCGAGCGGCCCGCCCTTAATAACCTCAGTAATTTTTAGCCCATTGCCTCCTGCTTTCTCATCGTAAAAAAGGCCCAGCGAAGCGGTAGCATCACCATTTTCAGGACGGTGGTAATATCTGCCACCAGTGTGCGAGCCGTTGAGCTCGCCCAGCAGCTCGCTTAGTAACTCCCGAAAATCGTAGTTATTGTTGATATGAGGAAGAAATCTAGCGTAGCTCTCACGGTACATTTCCCAATCGATTCCATGTAGGTTTGGGTCGTAAAATTTACGCTTTACCTGTTTCCAGGCATGATGAAAAATATATTCACGTTCGGCAGCTGCATCCACAACTATCTCGGCATTGATACTAACAGGTTTTACTTTTCCTGATTTGGTATCAATTTTTTGAATTCGCCCGCCAGATAAAACGAACAGGTTTTTGCCATCCTTGCTCATCTCCATTCGTCCGCCTCGCGAGCCAAGCTTAGCCAACGATTTTAGCTCCCTTGTTCTGGTATCAAGTTTCCAAATATCGTAACCCTTTTCGAAGCGAGCCATAAAGTAGAGCATATCGCCTTTAGGTGAAATATTGTAGCTGGCAAGATTTACCGAGCCAGGAGTTAATTTTACTCGCCAGTCCTCAACATGGTCAAAGGTAGGGTTCCAATCGAGGGTATCCGGTTTTTTCTCATCATCCTTTTTTTCCCTCTTACTTTTCTTTTTGTCGGAGTTTTTCTCGTTGTCTTCGTCCTCGTCCTTCTCATTTTTCTCCTGCTCTTTAAGCAGGTCAAATTCTTCCTTGCTTAGCTTAAATCTATCGTATGCCTCTTTATCAAAAAACATGGCATAAATATCTACCTCTCTGGAACCCTGATAGGCGAGGGGCCTTTTTCCGTCCTTATCGTTAACCCAAAGCATCGCCTTACCATCCATTGCCCAAAGAGGCCTGCCATCAGAAAAGCCGCTATTGGTAAGTTTTGTTCCTTCGCCAGGGTTCTGCGCATCAAAAGCAACAAGGTACGATGAACCGTAAAAGCCCATCGAGCTCCTGGCAACTAACCATTTACTATCGAGGCTCCAGATAAAATCTTGATCGCCATCGCGGTAAGAGAAATTTTGACCTGGTGGAACTACTGTTCGCGATGTTTTGCTTTCAAGATTAAATATCTTAACAGTATTTCTATCTTCAAGGTATGCAATCTCTTTGCCATCGGGCGAAACAACGGGCTGAAACTCCTCCTTATCGGTGGCAATTACAGGTTCTTCTGTAATTAGTGTTGATGCAAAAAAGTAGGGCTCTTCGCTTCTTTCTATCGATGCTTTATAAATATCCCAGCTTTCGCCTTGCTCCTTAGAGTAGTATATGGTTCTACCGTCGGGATCCCAGCTAAGCATTCTCTCCTGAACTGGCGAGTTGGTAATTCTTTTGGTGGTTTTTCCCTCAACAGAAGTAACAAAAACTTCGCCCCTAAAAACAAAGGCAACCTCTTTTCCGTTGGGCGATAGGGCCATTTCGGAAGCTCCGCTACTTACCGAAACAATTTCCTCTTCATTTCCTGTAAAATCGAAAGGAGTGGTAACCATAACTTTAACAGGTTCGCTACCCTCTTTAAGGGTATATATATCGCCATTCCAAGTAAAGCATAGCGTATTGTTGTTGGCAACGCTGAGATGCCTTACCGGATGATGTTCGAATTGAGTTAGCTGGTTCTCGATGGGGTTATCACTAAGGGTACGCTTAAATATGTTCTGATCGCCATTCTTTTCGCTTAGGTAGTAAAACGAGCTATTATCGGGAGCAAAAACTGGTTCACGATCCTCGCCCTCAAAATCGCTCACCTTTGTATACGTTTCATTATTCATGTTGTATATCCAAATATCGCGAGTTACCGATGATGTGTGATGCTTTCTCCACTCATCCTCGTAACCCTTTCTATCCTGAAAAATAATTTGGTCGCCCTCATTGTTAAAGTGTGCATTTTGGAAACCCGCGCTGGATATTAAAATATTTCTTCCGCCTTGGGTTGGTGCGGAATAGAGCTTACCCCAAAGGCTCGAGTTTGGGAAACGAACCGAGGTGTTTATATCGTTCCTCCCGGAGCTGTATACCACGCTTTGTCCATCAGGGGTGAAATCCCAGGGGTAATCGTTGGCCGAGTGGTACGTAAGTCGTTTCGCAGTACCACCGCTGGCGGGCATAATATACACATCGAAGTTGCCAAACCGATCGCTTGCAAATGCAATTTGCTTACCATCGGGACTCCAAATGGGCATAAAATCGTGTGCCCCATGAATTGTTAGCGGAGTGGCAGTCCCACCGGTTGAGGTAACTTTATATAAATCGCCTTTGTAGCTAAAAACTATTTCGGAGCCATCGGGCGAGATGGATGGGTACCGTAACCATGCTGCATTGTTTTGTGCTACCACCGGCAGCATCAAAACAATTAGCCCTAAAATAAGTGTATGCTTTTTCATACATTAAAATTTTGTGAATTAATTATAGTTAGTAAAAAGAGTATAAATTAGAAAGTGCAATAGGCACTAAACACTAAAGTAGGACAATAAAATAGCTGCTTAGTTTAGCTATACGGCTATGGTGTTTTTATTTAACCCGCATAATTCCTTGAATTTATTAAAGATGAATGCAAATGCGGGTTGCCACGACTTAGTTTAGTTGAGCCCAATTTTGGCTACCCAAAATTGGGCTCAAGCAGGTCGCTGTGGGGGACAGCAATTATTCGAATGAATAATTGAGGTTAAGCGGCAGTATATATGATTAAATTAGTAGCTTTGTTGTCTCAAGCTCTTTAGATGTTGCGTTTCGGACTGTTTTATCCGCAAAATAAGAGTAAGGATAGCAAATTATGAGACAAACATAAGTTTTTGCATTATTTTATAGTATATACTGCTGTTACTGTAGCTTTGTAAAGAACTTAAAAGGAGTGTGAATCAAACAAATTTCGAACATATAGAACGATGTGTTTTTAGTAGTTCATAAATTTTTTATTAATGGGCCTATTAGAAATTTTTAAATCTGTAAACACGGCATCTACGCTGGTATTTTTATCGGTAGTGGGGGCACTAGGTATTTTGCTGGGCAAAGTAAAAGTACTGAACATTAAATTAGGTGTTGCCGGAGTGCTCTTTATTGGCCTACTGGTTGGGCATTTTGGAGCATGCGTTGACGATCAGGTGCTACAATTCGTTAAAGATTTTGGTTTAATCCTTTTTGTATATGCTGTAGGCATTGATATTGGGCCACGTTTTTTATCCTCGCTTCGTAATAACGGGTTAAAACTAAATGGCTTAGCTTTTCTTATCGTGGTGCTCGGATTGCTTTGTTCAGTAGGTATTAAGGTACTATTTAATTTAGATGCGGCAACCATTGCCGGACTATTTACTGGTGCTGTAACCAATACCCCGAGCTTAGGTGCTGCACAATCGTTAATTAACGACCAATTTGCAAATGGAGCTGAACTTGCTGATAAGGCGGCAATGGCGTACGCCATTGCCTATCCTTTCGGAATTATAGGTGTTATTTTAGTAATGGTCTTGATTAAAATCATCTTTAGATTTAACATCGAAAAAGAGATCCAAAGCTATAAGGATGAGCAAAAGGCGGAGTCAGGAGATATACAAACGGTACAGGTTAAGGTAACAAACCCAAATATTTTTGGACAAACGATACAGGAGCTAGCGAAAAATCTTAAGGTGGAGTTCGTGATGTCACGGTTAATAAAAAGCAATGAGAATGAGTATATAGTACCCGATGCTAAAATTATATTGGAAGAAGGTGATATAATTATAGGTCTTTGCAAGCAAGCCGAAATAGGAACGCTGAAAGCTTTCATAGGAGATGTGTCTTTGCAACCAAAATTCAAGATGTCGGAGAATTTGACCATGCGGCATATTTTGGTTACCAACAAAAAAATAGCGGGTAAAACATTAAAAAGCATCAACCTAACATCTATGTTCCCTGCAAATATAACCCGTATATTCCGAGGAGAAACAGAAATTATACCCACCGGCTACACAACGTTAGAATTTGGCGATACTATACGTGTGGTAGGGAATACAGAAAAAATGGATAAGGTAGCAACCTTTTTGGGTAACTCGCAGCGCGACCTATCGCACCCTAACCTAATACCCTTGTTCATAGGCATATTTTTGGGTATATTAGTGGGGAGCATTCCCATTTTTATACCGGGTTTACCTGCTCCCGCAAAGCTAGGTTTAGCGGGTGGCCCGTTAATAATAGCCCTAATTTTAGGGCACAAGGGACGTGTGGGTAAGCTTGACTTTTACATGACCCCAAGCGCCAACCGCTTTATTCGCGAGCTGGGTATCGTTTTATTCTTAGCCTGTGTAGGGTTAGGTTCGGGTGGTGATTTTTGGGAAACGCTTGTTAACGGCGGATATATGTGGATGCTTTATGCGGCGATAATTACTTTTGTTCCCCTTTTTATAGTTGGAATTATAGGCGGACTAATGAAGATTAACTATTTAACCATTTGTGGATACCTTGCTGGTGCAATGACTGACGCTCCTGCATTGGGATTTGTTAACGACATGGCGCCTGTACAGGCTCAGGCAACAGCTTACGCAACGGTATATCCACTTACCATGTTTTTAAGGATTTTGTGTGCGCAGCTCCTAGTGCTTATTTTCCTTTAGCCCCAGCTATTCCATGCATAAAACAGGGGGTACTCTTGTTTATCAGGTTTTCTTCACATATTGGGTAATAATTACAATTTGCTGGCCCTCAACTTTACCCTCAATAAATTCGGAGTTATTCGGATCTAGGCGAATGCCCCTAACGGTAGTTCCACGTTTGGCGGTAAACCCACCACCCTTTACGTTGAGGTCTTTTACCAGAACCACATTATCGCCATTCTGAAGAACATTGCCGTTACTATCCATATGTTTAATTGCATCCTCTTCCTCAGCCCCCGATTTAGCCCATTCCAAGATCTCATCTTCAAGGTAGAGCATATCCAACAAGTCCTGTGGCCACCCTTCGTTTTTTAGATGGTTTAGCATACGCCACGCTACCACCTGCACGGCGGGTACCTCGCTCCAAATGCTGTCGTTTAGGCAATGCCAGTGAGGGGGATTAATTTTTTCGGAATCGGTCAGCTGCTCGTTACAAGTGCCGCAAACCATCACAAAATCATCCGCATTGTTATTATTCTGAGGGGTTACCTCAAAGGAGGTCAGTCCGCTAGTATCACCACACAGCTCACATTTCGAACCGCTTCTTTCAGCCAATTCTTTTTCAAAATTCATATCAAATACTCTATAATTTTAGTAAAAGGTGTAAAGATAGGATATATCGGTTTGGCGGTATGAAATCGTTGGGGATTGCGGGCTACTTCCCTGTCCAGTTACACCGAACATGATGCGGGGCAGAGCACCCACATAACCGCCTAAACCCCAGCGCCTTATATCGCATGTTAGCGTTTCGTTGTTTTTATATTTTTATTCATTTTCTTCATAGTAATAGGAATAGTCAATACCTTTCAGAAACATTTCACGGTCATTTATTTTGGTGGTAAGTGCCTTATTCAATAGCGCCTTTAGAGTATTACTTTTTGTTGGGCTTAGCATCATCGCATTCATATAGTCTCGTTTACTTATTTTACTCCAATCAACGCATTTTTTAAGGCGTTTTTTTAGCATCAAGTCCAACCATATTCGTATGCTTCTTCCGTTACCTTCCATAAAAGGGTGTGCAATGTTCATTTCAATATATTTGTTTACGATTTCGTCAAATGTATTTTCAGGCATTGCTTCTATTTCCTTTAAAGTGTCGCCTAGAAAATGTGATACAGCAAATTGAAAACCTCCTTTTGAAATATTCTTTTGTCTGATTTGTCCAGCAAAATCATACAGTCCTCCAAACAAATACGCATGAATTTGGTGCAAGCCTTTGCCTGTCCCAACTTCAATACTTTCGATAAACGAACTTTCAAATAAGGCATACGCTTTTGTTTTACTTTTTCCGTCAATACTCTCATCACTATATGTAAACCACTCAATAAATCGATTTGCTTTTTTCCCGGGGAACTCTTTACCCAATGCAATTATGCCGTTGTAATCTAACATATCAGCAAAACGTCTTTTCCCGTCTGGAGCAAGAAACTTCAACTGGGTAGTAGCACTAACCACTTGGCTATTTTCTTTCTTTAGTTTTGCTTTAAGGTATTTCCAATAATTGCGGGTTTTTGAATAGTCGTCTTGGTCGGTAAGCACTGCAACAATATCCAATACCGAAAACCACCACTTGGCATTTTCTTCATCCCAAATAGCGCGTACTTCACGGTCGTCAAAGAAACGAATGGATATTTTTGAGTTACTCATAATTAATTTCTCCTATTTTGATATTATTTTTTTCAAAGTTAAGATAATATTTTCCCTCGAAATAGAAGTAGCGGTCTCTTTTTACAATGAACGCTAACTAGATAATATTTTTTGCTTTCGTTTTCCTATGGTGTTTTTACAGCTCAACCAGCTCAACCCTGCGGTTTCTTGCTTTTCCTTCGTCGGTAGTATTGCTAATTTGAGGCGAAGCAGAACCAACACCGTAGGGTATAAGCTGCGTTTGTGTAATTCCATGTTCTGAAACCAGTTTTTCAATTACTGCATTGGCTCGATCATTTGATAAGGTGACATTAGCCTTAAAGTCTCCTGTGTTGTCTGTATGTCCAACAATTAAAAACGTTTTATCTGGATTTTCTTTTAAATAATTTGCAATTATTGTTAATGCATTCGTCGATTCACTCTTTACCTCATGCTTACCGATATCAAAGTAGATGTCGTAAATAGCTACTCTGCCACTAGCAGCAATACCATCATTTAGTACATTTAAAGTTACATTATCCATATCCATAGGTTCGGCTACCACGGTTACCAATTCGTAATATGTTATTGGCCCATCAATAGCGACTGCAGCAACACTGATAAAGATGTCGTTAGATGCTGTTGAAACCTTTCCGACAACATAATCTTTCGCATAATTTGGTAACTGCATATGCTCATAATGATTATGACCTACACGCCCATGTGTAAAATGATGCTGCATAAAGCGTACTCTTTCACCCGTTTCCTTGTTGTTATATCTATTGGCATTTCTTGAGAAATAGATAATAGTTCCCTCCTTGGCTAAAATAGCTTTCTCGTAATTTTTAACTACCTCATATGAGGAAATACCTTCAGGTACACTACAGAATTGTCTTCGCATTTTACCATCAATAGCTTTATGAGCGGATGGCCCCGATAAGTAGTAATGGGTTTCAAACCCAATTTCATCAGCAAAAATTATTTCACTACCTTTAAAAAGCGAGATAATATCCTCTTGCTCCTGTGCAAATAAGCTGGCCGAGAAAAACACCAGTGATGATAATAGGGCTGATAATAAGATTACTGTTTTTTTCATAATTTTAATTTTTAGTGAGCTGTAAACAAATAGTATAAACAACGAGGGCGTATGGCGAGCTAGGATTTGAACCCCGTTTTTACTCCACGTTACGAGGTAACGAAAAAGCGAGTTTGTACCCAAACACGCCAGAAGCCTAGTTTTACTTGCACCCTTTGTTGTATGTAGAACATTTTTATTCAACCACCACTTTTTGGGTTTCCAGCAATTTACCATTTTCATCAAAAACCTGAACTAAATACAAGCCACGAGCATAATTTCCTAGGTCAAGTTCTATTTCTTGGTTTGCCCTAATGTTTTTTTCAATTATTTTCAGCCCCGTATTGTAAGTGATGGATAGCTTGTAATTTGATGAATAATTTGAATTGATTCTTACTGATATTACCCCTTTCGTCGGGTTTGGAAAAACAGTCAATATATTCGTTGGTGGAATTCCTGTTGTTACTCCTGAACTCGTAAAATTGCAAAAACAATTTTCGCAGAATGGATTGTTCAGGTACAACACGGTATCATTTTGTTTAAAACATGCAAATTGGTAATCATCCCCACATAGATAAATGTAGCTAATTAAAGGGTCAAATAGCCCATACCAATAAATACTGCCAATCCCTTCAACCCAAGTTGATTTTTCTATACCTCCAAGAAGGCTCCAGCTTTTTCGGTATTCCCCGTTTTCAAGAAGAATAGTGTCAATTTCATCAACCACCTTGTAATGGGTTATTGGTTCAAAAAACATGTTATTGTAACATAATCCACCCCCTAATTCGTACCAAATTGTATCTCCAACCTCAAGATTAAAATCGTATAAAATAAACTCGTCAAACCACGGGAATAAAACAAAAACCTGTTTACTATCATTTTCCCTTACTGCAGCAAAGTAATTTGACTTTGGATGTAATAATGTGGTGTCATACATTTCATAAACCTTTGAGTACGTTAAGGAATTAATTATTGTGTCGCCATAGATTGCGTACTTAAAGCTCCAGATGCTGTCGTTAAAACAATTATCGCCAGCCGTGTGATATATGGCGTTTGATTTAGGGAATGGGTTGTATTCTTGAGGATATAATTGACTACTTAGTGCAATTAGAATAACCCCGATTGATATTTTTTTCATGCTTAATTTTATTTGTATTACACATACTGCGTATTGGCAACGGTTGGGGGTGCGACCAGTTTGGGGGCGCGGGGCTTGGGATTTATCCCATATTAAGAAGCTACCTACGTGCCGACCAGCGTGTTTAATTCATTCAGCCCAGATTGGTTACACCCCTTCCTTGTTACCATGCGTTTTTATTCTATTAAAATTTTTTCAGCCTTTAAAAATTGACCGTCCTGATTGTAAATATGTATTAAATACAATCCATTTTTAAATTCTGAAATACTCATCTTTTTTTTGCAGGTAACTTTCAATTCCTTACCAAGGATATCGGATATTCTAATAATAATCGGAATCTCGGATATAACATTTATTTCGCCTTTTGCTGGATTTGGATATACGATAATATTTTTATATTTATTTAACTCAGCACTAACTTCATGTTGAAATTCAACTACCAGTGTAGTCAAGGTGTCATTTGAAATAAATAGAATTTCGTTAGGATCTGAGAAGTGTTGGATGGGCTTTGTTTCAATGGTATTACAATTTTCATCTAATAAATGTATGGCAGACCAATCTTCAAAAATACTCCATGCTATTTCAGAAAATTCGGGAGTAATGTATATTGGTGGTTTTAAAGATTTAATAAGGATTTCAAAATTCATATTTGTCGTGCCTAACGTTCCCCAAAGAGGCCTAAAGTCTATTTTAAAATCAGCATTGGAATCAAAATATATATTCGCACAAGGAGGATAACAAAAATGTGATTCTCTTAAGCAATTATGCTCAACGATATCCCTCTGAATACTTCTAATATCTAATGAATCCCAAGGTTGCCCATAAATATCTTCTTCGCCTAGATGAATATCTTCGCCCATGGTTGCAGAACTATTCAGCCCAAATTGAATCGAATCTTTTCTATTCTGGCTATCAGTAACAAATAAACCTAAACTAAAATCTTGGCTTTTTATGAAGTTTGTCAAAACCCCACAAAAAATAATAGTAAAAATTATTTTTTTCATCTCAATAAATATTAATAGTTGTTTTAATAATAATTTAAACAAATGATTATAGTTTGCAGATATTTATTCGGAAATCATTATCTAATTTATTTTACTCGCCTCATAATCATACGCTTATTATTTTTTTAGGACGGACCAAAATGCATGGCAGCAGGCTTTTGTAACTACTTTACTTCAAATGTTTCGCCTAACACACATTCAAAATTCTTAATTATATTAAACTTTTGTTTTACGTTAAAAACAATATCAACATCCGATTCAATTTTCATATTACCAGGAATGCCCACATTATAGTTTTGAAGATTTCCATGATTTTAACATCAGCTGATTATTAATTTGTTGCTGTATGTTATCTGTATCAATTCTGATTAAATAAATTCCGTCAGGAAATTGCTCGCTAATTATTATATTGTTAGAGTTAAAATCATTGGTGTCCGGTTAATATTGATAGATTCCTTCCTACGGTCGGAATGACAGGGCGTAGAGTTGTATTTGGGAGGGGAGGGCTTGGCAAGCGGCTATGCCGCTTGCCAAGCCCTCCCCTAAAAGCTAAACATTTGTCATTGACAAAGCCATTCCTATTTTCAACGGTTTTGTCGAACATACGTTTCAAAGCGAAACGCAGTGAAGCGAAGAATCTATAATGTTTATCTTTGTTTTTATCGGACAAAAGTGAGTTAAAATAAGAGTTTCTAAAAAGGCATTGTCCTTTGCAATCAAATATCCTCACATTGATATTTCGCTCGGTTTTAGAGAATTTGATATTGAACCATCCATTTGTCGGATTTGGACAGATTACCATCTCATTTTTAATTTGATGCTGATTAATTGCCGTTGTTTTTGTTATAAGCGTGTCAATAATAGCATCATTACCTCCATTAATTAAGTAAAATTAAACGATGCTTGCTTTTATCACATTCAGGTATAGAAACGTCAAAATTATATAAACACATGCAGTCAAACAGTTCCCCTGTGTCTAATTTTGTGAGCAAAAAAGTATCTAGCTGTCTGGCATAAATCAAAAAGTGGTCACCACCGCAGTTCGCCGATATTTTTCACATCTATGTTAGTTTAATGGGTTGCACTACATTTCTTACCCTAGTTGCCAGCTATTAGCTAAACAGCAAGGCATACTTTTTAATTGATGTTATAGTCTATATTGCATTCCATTCTGCCATATCTATCCAATTCTCACCCCTTAGGTAAGCCCCAAACAGTTCTATCATTTTCTCCAGGGTAAAATATGCTTTAGCCTCGAACATTCCTTTGCCCTCATTATGCTGAATAATATATCCACTTTCGGAAATAGAGGTTTGCAGAAAGCCATTTTTGCCATTTAGGATTAGAAAGAAGTTATCATCATCTATGGATTTAAGCCCAGCGTTTAGCTTTTCAATAGTGGGGTTTTCGAAAGTTTCGCCATTGGCCATTTCAACAGAAAAACCGTTATAGGCCATACCCGTTTGGGGCTTTTCTTTTGGGCCTGCTTTCGGCTTTTTTATCGGTTTGTCTTCGGCAATTTCTAACGAGGCCTCAAGGAATTCTTCCCTAGACATCTCCGTGATACCCAAGCCAAAAGCTTTCCATTCCGATTTGTTTAAGCTGGTAAGCGCTACAATATTAAGTTTTCCGCTTGCATTATCGCCAATATGCACGTAGCCTAAAACTACGGTACTTCCCATCATCTTACTTTTGTTGTAGCGAATCTCTCTAACTTTACCATCCCAGCCTTTTGCTATCTCAATAAGAGGTTTAGCATCCTTTCCTTCAAAATAGTTTTCGTTAATAGTAAAAGCTAGAGCCCCGGAGGCATACTTTTTTAGCAGGGCAACATCTTGTCCCTTGTAGGCTTTGATAATATTTTTTGCCGCCTTGTTTGGGTCATCCTGAGCCAACACTTGTGTGGAAACAAGCATCATCAGTAGTAGCAGGAGTAGATTTACAGCTCTTTTCATCATCTCTAAGCTTTTTAGGGTGCTCATTTATACGAAGTTAATACAAACATAAACCGAAAAAAGAGCAAAGTCAATTATTTTGATGTTTATTTACTAAACCCTACGGCTGCCTGAGCGTGTTATTTGTGTAAATGTGGTGTATTTACGATTGCGACAAGGCAAAAATCAAATTATTTTCAATATTTATCACAAAAAATCAAAAACTACCAATCATATAATCACCACATAATCAAACTTAAACCCGACACCAAACGACAGCAAACGAATAGTAATCGGTTATAACTATTTATTAACCGAATTGCTTGGTTTGCAGGTTGTTACTTTGTGTCATCAATCAATTATTAACCAAAACTTAAAACTTTACATTATGGAAACTACATTTAACAAGGTTGAGCTTCAGGGTTTTTTAGGACGCGATGCAGAAATTCGCACCTTCGACAGCGGACGCACGCTTGTTTCGCTTAGCGTGGCAACAAACGAGA
The DNA here is from genome assembly GCA_028708425.1 of Bacteroidales bacterium. Taxonomy (GTDB): domain Bacteria; phylum Bacteroidota; class Bacteroidia; order Bacteroidales; family Tenuifilaceae; genus Perlabentimonas. Next base: position 15,858 of record JAQVYY010000007.1, on the reverse strand, counting down.
GCTATAAAAACGCGCAGGGTGAGTGGGTAAATAATACCTCATGGCACACCGTAGCGCACTGGCGCACTAAAATGGATGAATCGATAGCTGAAAACTTTAAAAAGGGAGCGCTAGTATCTGTTGTGGGCAAGCTAAATACTCGCAAGTACACCGATAAGGAGGGACAGACAAAGTACTTTACCGAGGTGGTAGCGCATAAGGTTGAGCTGGTGAATAATCAAAAATAGCTGGCATGTACAGCTTGCCAAAAAAGGGCTGCTGCAGGTTATCAGCAGCCCTTTTTTGTGCGTTGTATAGGTAAAAAAATCAAAATTAAGCACTAATAATATCAATATTGTGCCCACGTTGCTCAAGGTTCGGATGGGGGAGAGGAGGGTATTTTTACCAACATCTTGTTTTGGATGATAAAAGTATCTTTAGTCCCTAAAAAAGCCAAGCCTAAAATTTGAACCCTTGGGACCTTGGTTCATCATAAGTTTTATGTTTAATTTGTACTCTAATTCAATATAATGCAACCGTTCCGTTTTATCGATCTTTTTGCTGGTATTGGAGGTTTTCATTTGGCCATGAGCAGCTTGGGGGGTCGGTGTGTTTTTGCTTCCGAAATAGATGGGTTTGCCGTTGATACCTATATGAAGAATTTTGGTATCAATTCGGCATTCGATATTACCCAAACCGATGAAAAGGATATCCCACCTCACGATGTGCTTTGTGCAGGTTTCCCTTGTCAGGCTTTCTCAAAGGCAGGCAAGCAAAACGGTTTTGATGATACGCGGGGCACCCTCTTTTTCGATATCTTACGAATTTTACAGCATCACAAGCCCAAGTATATACTGCTCGAAAATGTGCGTAATTTGGTTTCGCACGATTCGGGTAATACCTGGCGGGTAATACGTAAACATTTAATCGATTTGGGTTATACCATCCCTTCCGAACCAATTATTGTTAGTCCGCACCAAATTGGCGTACCCCAGCTGCGCGAACGGGTTTTTATTCCTGGAATATTGAATACCGATGGCAGTGCCGAAGAGCTAACCATTGACGTTCCCCTATCGAAACGCAATATTACCTCAGCGCAAACGGTGCTTTGTGAACCGGATGATGATTCGTTTAGAATTTCAGAATACGAAGAGCTTGTTCTGAACGCATGGGATGAGTTTTTGCAGGGGCTAAAGCAGCGGGTTTTGGGCTTTCCTATCTGGGCAAGTGAGTTTGGAAGTGCCTGTACCATACCCGATTTACCCCAATGGAAACAGGGTTTTGTACAAAAGAACAGGGCGCTTTACAATGCCAATAAAAAGCACATCGATAGCTGGTTGCAAAAGTACAACTACCTAAAAGATTTTGTGCCAACGCACCGAAAATTCGAGTGGCAGGCTGGTGCTTCCATTAAAAGCGTGTGGGAGGGTATTATCCAGTTTCGCCCATCGGGCGTGAGGGTTAAGCGGCCAACCGAATTCCCTGCGCTTGTTGCCATGGTACACGTTCCCATAATTGGATGGGCAAAGCGCCGTATAACCCCGCGCGAAGCCGCTAACCTTCAGGGTTTTCCTTTAACCTATAAGGTAAATGCTAACCACCAGCAGGCGTACAAGCAGTTTGGCAACTCCGTTAATGTTGAGGTGGTTAAGTACATTGCCAAGCAACTTTTTGCCGGTTAGTAGGGTTGTTGGAACACAGATATTACTGATTTTTGTTCACAGATTACACGGATTTGCACAAATTACATTCGTGTAAGCATACTCCTCACTCACCTCTCAACCTCAACCTCAACCTCAACCTCAACCTCAACCTCAACCTCAACCTTAACCTTAACCTCAACCTTAACCTCAACCTTTTAGACGCAACATGTTACGTCTCTACATTGCTGCGATGACCTTTCAGGTACGCAAACTCGTAACCCGCAACCCCCCCTCAACCTCTCCCTCAACCTTAACCTCTCCCTCAACCTCAACCTCTCCCTCAACCTCAACCTCTCCCTCAACCTCAACCTCAACCTTTTTCCCGTTTTACACTCAACAACAATCAATTTTCCAATACTTCAATTATAAATAATAGGTTTTTATATCTTTGTACAAAGATTTTGAAAATACGATTCAGATGAAAAAATCAATCTGGCTGCTTATTATTGGGGCGTTAATTGCTAATACGGGTTACGGAGAAGATAGCTTTGGGATCTTAAAATCGAATGAAGACACCCTTTCCAAGTCGTCTACTTTTAAAGCAGGCAAGCGGCTAAACAAGGGAACATGGTCGTTGGGCGGAACGCTATCCGCTAAGTCTAATAGCTACTCAGATATCGACCTGCTTGTTGCCGATATCGAGAATCTTGATCAACGCGCCTTTAATTTGCGACTGGAGGGTTCGTATTTTTTTACTGAGAATATGAGCGTGGGGCTAGGTCTTTTGTTTGGTGAGAACGATGTTAACGTGGCAATTGATTTGATGAATAATACGTTTAAAAGGGAAATGCGAACCTTTAGCAGGAGCTATAGCGTGCTAGGGTTTATTAAGAACTATGTTCCAGCCTCGGCAAGTAATGTTTTTTTTATAACCAACCAAACAGAGCTGTTTTATGATTTTGAAAGTGGCCCCTCCGAAACGTATATTAATGATATTTTGGAACGAAAATATTCAGCAGAGCACAGCATGGGGCTGAATTTACGGCCAGGTATTCTTATCTTTTTTACCGAAAATTTTGCTTTCGATATCAATATGGGTGTGCTGGGGCTTTCGTTTACCAAGGAGGATGTGAGGTATAAATATCCACCTAATAATCCCCCGGCCGAAAGCGATCGCAAGGAGAGCTCACGAAATACATCAATCGACTTAACCCTAAAGTTCGATTTATTAAAGGTTGGATTCGGGTTTTCGTACTATTTTTAAAATGCTTTATTATGCACAAAAAATTAGTGGGTTTTCTGGTTTTAGTAGCAATAATTCTGGGTGGATGTTCTACCGAAAACTATTTTGGAAAATCATCAAAAAAAGAGATTATCGAATTTAGGTTAGAGGGGCAGATAGGCTCAACAGTATTTAGTAATGATACAATATTAGTTAGCGTAGCTGGCGATGTGTACTCAAGTTACCTTTCAAATTTAAGTGCCTCCAGAATCAAGGTATCCGATTATGCAACCGTTTCACCCGAAGAGGGCGAAAAGCAAAATTTTTCTTCACCTGTACCCTACACTGTTTTTGCCGAGGACGGCAGTAGCACAATGTACTATGTGGTGGTGCAACCTGCGGGTACTAGCGGAACAGCTGGGTATCAACTTCCAAATAGCAGCTTCGACTTTTGGCACGAAGTATCTCACAGCAAAAAAGATTATTTCGAAATAGGATTTGATGCCCAGGATAAAACTTGGGGAACAGGTAACCAGGGTGTGGCTTTGGCCATTACGTGGGGCTCAAATGCCGATTATCCAACAACACGGTACGAAAGGGAACCCAACCAGTATGCTGCCGAACTAACCACACAAAACATGGGTTCTTTAGCAGCAGGTATTATGGGCGGATACAAAGGGGTTGCTGCTGGGAATGTTTTTGTAGGTGAGTTTGTGGTGGGCGGCTTAACCGATGCCCATCCGATTTTTGGCTATCCCTATTCTCAAAAACCCAAAGCTTTTCAGGTCGAATATACCTATGCTCCTGCCCAGGGCTTACTAAATGGTAGGCTTAATCCTGTTGAGGGTATCGATATGTTAGATATGTACCTTATTCTCGAAAAAAGAGAGGGCGACCAGGTAAAACGCCTAGGCGTGGCATGGTTTAGAAGCGGCGAGGCAAAATCGGAGTGGACAGCCATTGAAAAGGAAATAAAATATGCCTACGGCGAAGCTCCCGAAGGCTTAGAGGATTACGAAAAGAGAGTGCTAAAGTATGGTATTGATGGCGATCAAAGCGTAACCAATCCCAACGATATGCCATACGCCACTTGGGGCGACATCTCTAAAGAGAACCCCACCCATATTTTCATGTCGTTCACATCCAGCTATCAGGGTGATTATTTTATTGGAGCACCCGGTAGTAAGCTGAGGGTTGATAACGTTAAGCTTATTTATTAGAGTAGCTGCAGATTCCAGCTCTTGCAATCCCTCAACGACCCTTTTACAAAGGTGCTAAGGTGTGAAGACTGCCCCCAAGGATCATTCCATAAGCTCGGCGAGCTGTTGGCCCTTGGTGCTTCGCATACCACAATCGGGTACGCAAACCCGTAACCCGCAACGACCTCAACCTCAACCTCAATCTCAACCTCAACCTCAACCTTTGGAACTAGGCTGCGCTCGCCATATTGCAATCACCCATCGGGTACGCAAACTTTCCACTTTCCATTTCCCACTTTTCACCCAAATTCATTGAAATTTCAAAAAAATAGCTGTACCTTGACAACCCTTTTACACAAATTTACATTATTTGAGATAGTTAACTATATGTCTACCAAATGTTTAATCAAAAACTATTAGCTATGAAAAAACAACTACACCTATTTACAACCGTCCTTGCAACCCTTACGCTCCTTTTATGGGGTAATGTGGGGTTGGGGCAAACTGAGATTCTTCTTAATGGAGATTTTTCATCTTGGGATGACAATAATACTCCTACAAGTTGGAATCACATTGAAAATGTTACACAAGAAGCAACTATTTATCATTCTGCTCCATATTCCGCAAAACACGTTGGAGGCACAAGTGATTTAGGACAGTCTGTTGCCGTTACTGCCGGTGAAACCTACACAATTAGCTTATGGTACTATGTAGAAACTGGAGATGGAACCGATGCACGTATATGGGCATACTGGAAATCAGGTGGAACAAATCTACCCGATAATGCCGATGAATTAAGGGGACCCAATGGTTCATATTTCACTTCAGACCCTTCTTGGCAAGAGTATACTGTAACCCTAGTTGCTCCTGACACTGCTGACGAATTTTATTTTGAAGTAAGAACCTATTCTAGTGCAACTGCATACTATGATGATTTTTCTGTTATTCATGAATCAAGTTCAGACACCAACCCCCCCGTTCCCACATTCGCTCCTGCTGATGCGGCAACCGATGTGCCCATTGACGTTAACCCAACCATCACCTTTAATGAGCCCATCTACACAAGCCCAGCTGGTGTTGTGGTTGATAATAGCAACGTTACAGACCTGATTACCTTTACCGATGGTGTTGACCCAGTAGCGTTTACCGCTACCATAGCCGGTAATGCTATTACCGTTGTGCCCACTGCTGAGCTGCTAAACGACCAGGCGTACACGCTTACCGTTGGTGTTGTGCAGGACGAGGCTGGAAATGCAATGGCCGCTCCCGCAAGCGCAACCTTTACCACTATTTCAGAAACATCAGGTGGTGAGCAAACAACAATTAATTTTGACGTAGAAGAAAATTGGATTCAGGATGGAACTATAGGACTTGGATCTTATGCTAATCATGGATACGCAGAATCTGGAGCAACCTTTCAAGGAACAAACGTACTTAGAAATGGTGTAGCTGCACAAGATGGTTTCTCTGGAGCTTTAGGTACTTATTCATTCAGAGTTAGAAATACTGCTGATGCAAAAATATTAATAGCTGTTGCAGCAGGTGGTATTGCTGATTTTTCTTTTAAAGTAAGAAGATGGGACGGCAGTCCAATGCCTGATTATACTGTAAAATATTCGGCTAATGGCACAGATTGGACTAGTTTACCTAACATTAATGGAGACTTGCTTGCTACAAGCGATTGGTTTACATATTCAGAAACTATCAACCAAGAGGCAGGCAACATTCTTATTGAGATTCAGAATACAGGCACTACCGAAAGAATAATGATTGATGATTTTGCCTGGACTGGCTACACAGCTGGTCCTGACACCGACCCCCCAGTTCCCACATTCTTCCCGTTGGATGCGGCAACCGATGTGCCCATTGACGTTAACCCAACCATCACCTTTGATGAGCCCATTTACACTAGCCCAGCCGGTGTTGTGGTTGATAACACCAACGTTGCGGATCTGATTACCCTTACCGATGGCACTGACCCCGTAGCGTTTACCGCAACCATTGCCGAAAACGTTATTACCGTTACGCCCGCTGCGGATTTGGCCTACGAAACGGCGCATACACTTACCGTTGCCGCAGTGCAGGATGAGGCTACAAACGCGATGGATGCGGCTGCTAGCGCAACCTTTACCACCATCTCGGCAACAGCCCCAGTAATTACACTTACCAGCGCACATGTAGGCGAAACCTACTACGGTGGCCAGGGTGTAACAGTAACCTGGACTTCCGAGAATGTTACTACGCTTAACCTAGAGGTATGGCTGCCCATTGACAATATGTGGCAAACCATTGAAAGTGGCTTAAACGCTGCCGATGGATCTGTAATAGCAACTCCACCAGCCGATATTGGCTATGCAACCACCTACAAGCTTCGCCTAAAGGATGTCGATAGCGAAACCTACTCCAATGAGAGCGGTGAGTATACCATGATACCTGTTCTGCCAATTACCGAAATTCAAAGCAATGCTGATTTAGATGGCAACTCAAACTACGTTGACGATGTTGTAAAAACCGGCGGTATTATATCTGCCGTTACGTCAACCAGCAATTTCTTTTTACAAGCTGGCGTAGGTGCTTACACAGGAATAAATGTTAATCATACCGACCATAGCCTTGCCTTGGGTGATAGCATTACCATTGTAGCAAAGGTTAAAGAGCACTATGGGATGACCCAACTATATGACGCCCTCGAAATCACTAACCATAGCAATGAGCCGCTTTGGGCTGCAGCTACAATTGCCACCGGCGATCTGGGTGAAATGTACGAAAGCGTTCTCGTAACGGTTGAAAACGCTGAAGTAATCAGTGCTAATCAATACGGGGAACTTACCATTAACGACGGATCAGGGGATGCAATGGCTGATGATGCCATTTACGGCTATGATATCCCTGAGGTTGGAAGAATAATAGGCAGCTTAACCGGAGCCGTAGAGTATAGCTATAGCAATTTCAAGATTCTTCCACGCAGTATTAACGACTTTTACCTACTGGGTAACGACGCAACCCTTGCAGCCCTTACCCTTGGTGGTATGGATGCACTTGGGCTAACCGGAATAGTGGTTACCGATCCTGAAAATGATACCGGCGCAACAATGTTTGTTGACGATTTTACAAGCTTTGCAGGAATTGTTGCTACTCCAACCGATCCTGCTGCAACGGTTGAGGTAAAGCTTAACAACGGTGTGGTTGCCGAAGGAGACCTTGCAGCCCAAGCATTAGCCGATGGCGATGTAGTTGTAGTTACGGTAACCGCCGAGGATAGCACCGAAGCTCATTACAAGGTTACCCTAACCGGCGAGAACCGTGAGCTTACTCTTACCGCACCCACTGGCGTAAATGCTTACAGTACTGGCGATGACATTGTATTCACCTGGACATCGGCCAATATTGACAACGTAAACCTTTACGTTGTTGATGCAGAAGAGGTATATTTGATTAACGAGGAGGGGCCAATTACCGCTACTACTGGTACCTATACCTATACCGTTGCCAATGGCGATTTTGGCACCTACAAATTCCGCATTGCCGATGCATCAGATGCCACATTCTACGATCAGACTACTGAATCCTCAACAATAACTGATACTCAGGCACCTGATCCGATTTACTCGTACCCGCTTATTGACGAGGTTGATATGCCCACCAGCTTTACCCTTTTGGTCGAGTTTGACGAGGATGTGCAGCTGGCAACAGGCAGCCTAACCATTCACAAGCTATCTGATAATACCGTTGTGCAAACCTTAGATGAAACCGACGGAACGGTTGTCGACAACGTAGTTAGTGGAGATATTGCAGGACTTGACTGGAACACCGAGTACTATATCAACATAACTGCTGGAATGATTCAGGATCTGGCTGGCAATCCACTCCCTGCTATTACCGATCAGTCGTGGGCATTCACCACAATGGCCGAACTAGATACCGATCTGTTCTTTAGCGAGTACATTGAGGGTAGCAGCAACAACAAGGCGCTGGAGATCTATAATCCAACCGCCCAAACCATTAGCTTAGATAGCTATAGAATTGCACAGGCTGTTAATGGAGGAGGTTGGGCACACTACCATACCTTCCCCGAGGGTGCAACCCTAGCACCTGAAGATGTTTGGGTAATTATTACCGACGAGGTGGATTCTGATTTATTTGCTGCAGCGGATGCTGACGAGGTGCTTGGGTATCCAAGCGTTGTTCATTATAACGGGAATGATGCACGTGGCCTTGAGAAAACAACCAACGGAACCGATTGGGTTCTAATTGACATATTTGGCGATCCCAATAGCGACGCAGATTTTGATGTAGCAGGTGTTACCGGTGCAGCCGCAAACCACACCCTTGTACGTAAGACCGCAGTGGTTGTGGGCAATACCGATTGGGCAGCTTCAGCAGGAACCAATGCTGAGGATAGCGAGTGGATTGTTCATCCTATTAATACGTTCAGCTTCCTTGGATGGCATGGTAAGAGCGACGAGGCCGAAATACTAACGTTTGAGGTTGATGCACAGATGGCTCCTTCTACAATTGATACCGATGCTGCCACCATTGCCCTTGAGGTGCTTTACGGAACCGATTTAACCGCACTTACCCCTACATTTACCCTATCGTTGGGTGCTACCGCAACCATAGGCACAGTTGAGCAGGAACCAGGGGTTACGGTTGTTGATTTTACCAATCCGGTTGTTTATACCGTAGAGGCAGAATCAGGAGTTACCAAGGACTGGACCGTAACCATTACCGAAGCTGCTGAAAGTACCGAGGCCGAAATAGTAAGCTTTTCCCTTGCAGAGCAAATGGGGCCAGCCACCATCGATAGCGAGGCTGCAACTGTTGAAATTACCGTTGCCTCTGATGCCGATGTAACTGCGCTTGTACCCACCATTACGGTTAGCCTTGGCGCTACCATTAGCCCCGAGAGCGGTGTAGCGCAAAACTTTACCGCCCCTGTTGAGTACACTGTAACAGCACAGGACGGTACAACCACAAAGGACTGGACCGTAACGGTTACTGCAGCAGGAATCATCCCTATTTACGATATCCAGTACACCGAGGCAGAACCGTATGATAGCCCCTACGAAGGACAGGTTGTTACCACTACTGGTATTGTAACCGCACACCACTATAACTACGAGGGAGGCAGCTTTAAAGGCTTCTTTATTCAGGATGGAGAAGGCGCATGGAATGGCCTGTACGTATTCAACGAGGTTTTGGCAGAAGCAGATAGACCTAACGTAGGCGATGAGATTGTGGTTTCTGGATTGGTTAAAGAGTTCTATAACCTTACCCAGCTAGCAGCTAGTAGCGAGGTAGCCATGAGCATCGAGGTTGTAAGCACGGGTAACGACCTCCCTGCACCAACCGTACTCACCACTGCCCAAGCAGCAGAGGAGCCATGGGAAGGTGTGCTTATCCAGGTAAAAAATGCTGAGTATACCATCGAAGCCGATAACTATAATGTTCTTGGCGTTAACGATGGGTCGGGTGATGTTTACGTTGATGATGATATGTATGACTATATGGCTGCCGAAGTATTTACGCTTAACCAAAGCTACAACATTACCGGTATTGGATATTACAGCTACAGCAATGCAAAAATTCTTCCCCGTTTTGCTGCGGATATCACGCCATATACCAGCGTTACCACCATTTGGGGTGAAAGCATTAACGCATACCCCAACCCATTTACCAGTACCCTTTATGTTGATAATGTTGAGAACGCAAGTCGCGTTACCATTATTAACCTTATCGGTCAGCAGGTTATGAGCGTTAATCTTACCAACACCAACCGTGCCGAGATAAGCACTAGCAATCTACCTTCGGGAGTTTACCTTGTAACCATAGTAAATAACCAGGGTCAAAAGGCGGTACGAAAGATGATAAAGAGATAGCATCCTATTACCATAGATTTAAAAAAATCCGGTGGAGCAATCCCACCGGATTTTTTTATTTGTGGTTATCTGTTGCATCTGTGTCCTAATCTTTTATCAACCCGCAACCACCCCAACCTCAACATCAACCTTTGGAACTTGGGCACACTCACCATATTGCAATCACCCATCGGGTACGCAAACTTTCCACTTTCCACCTCAAAATATTGAATTTTAAAAAAAGTATCTGTACCTTGACAACCCATTTACACTTTTTTTGAATTATTGCATGGCATATAATTAATGTAACCTACTAATATTGAACACAAATACCACTGATTACGAGAAAAAATCTACTAAGCCTATTTACAACCGCCCTTGCAACCCTTACGCTCCTTTTATGGGGTAATGTGGGGTTGGGGCAGTATTCAGGAACAGGAACTTTTGAAAAGATCACTGAATTGACCGAACTTGAATCAGGCGGTTATTACATATTTTATGGAATAAACGACACTAATGAGGGAGCAATGGATAATACAGGCACCTCAAGAATGGGTGCCACTTCCGTTGATATTAATGTTGATGGTAAGATAGTGGATCCATTGGCAAAAATTGTTTGGCGCGTTGATGGTAATTCAACACATGGCTATACTCTTTATAGTGAAGACTCAGGTGAATATTGTGAAATTACAGCAAACTCTACGTCAGGTTTTTCACAAAGTACTACCTCAACTCATGAATATGAAGTTAGTGTTTCAGCTGGTGATTGGTTATTTATGTCAAACCACGCTAATGCAGGAGGTCGATGTATATCAATTTACCAAACAGATTTTAGACCCTACACAGCCTCAGCTACAAAACCTTTGCATTTATATAAAATGCCTGTTGGTCTCGACACCAACCCCCCAGTCCCCACATTCGCTCCTGCCGATGCGGCAACCGATGTGCCCATCAACGTTAACCCAACCATCACCTTCGATGAGCCCATCTACACAAGTCCAGGTGGTGTTTTGGTTGATAACACCAACGTTGCGGATTTGATTACCCTTACCAATGGTACTGACCCCGTAGCGTTTACCGCAACCATTGCCGAAAACGTAATTACCGTTACCCCCGCTGCCGATTTGGCCTACGAAACGGCGCATACGCTTACCGTTGCCGCTGTGCAGGATGAGGCTGGAAATGCGATGGCGGCTGATGCCAGCGCAACCTTTACCACAGAAACAGCTGACACCGAACCTCCAATCCCCACATTCGCACCAGCAGATGCGGCAACCGGTGTGCCCATCAACGTTAACCCAACCATCACCTTTGATGAACCCATTTATACAAGTCCTGCTGGTATTTTGGTTGATAATACCAATGTTGAGAGCCTGATTGCATTCACTGATGGTGTTGCCCCCGTAGCGTTTACCGCAACCATTGCCGAAAATGTAATTACCGTTACCCCCGCTGCCGATTTGGCCTACGAAACGGCGCATACGCTTACCGTTGCCGCTGTGCAGGATGAGGCTGGAAATGCGATGACGGCTGATGCCAGCGCAAGTTTTACCACCATTCCGGAAACAACCAGTGGTGGTGGACTCGAAGATTTCTCAAACTCTAGTGCTACAGCATCTTATACAGATGGGAACTTTGTTGGAAACGATGGTATTATCTGGACGTATGTTGCTTCAAGAGATGGCAATGGAGATGCAAATAGTTCTGGAATAAATTTACCTGCATTAATGTTGAGAAGTGCTTCTGATAATAGTTCCATTACCTCAAGTACCATATCAGGAGGGATTGGAAACTTTAGCGTAAAGCTTTACAAAGGTTTCACCGGAGGTGGTAACAGAGAGGTTGAATTATTTGTAAATGGAATTTCACAAGGTAAATCAACACCTTTTGACGATTTTAATGAGCATCTTTTTGAGGTAGACGGAATTAATATAGAAGGTAATATTGTGATTTCGATTAAAAACACTACATCAAAACAAGTAATTATCGACAATATTACCTGGACTGGCTACTCAGCTGGCCCCGATACCCAAGCCCCAGTTCCCACATTCGCTCCGGCTGATGCGGCAACCGATGTGCCCATCAACGTTAACCCAACCATCACCTTCGATGAGCCCATCTACACTAGCCCAGCCGGTGTTGTGGTTGATAACACCAACGTTGCGGATCTGATTACCCTTACCGATGGTACTAACCCCGTAGCGTTTACCGCAACCATCGCCGAAAACGTAATTACCGTTACCCCCGCTGCCGATTTGGCCTACGAAACGGCGCATACGCTTACCGTTGCCGCTGTGCAGGATGAGACTGGAAATGTAGCTACTTCCGAAAGCATAACCTTTACAACTATGGCGTTAACAGCCCAAACCATTGAGCTTACCGGAACATATGATGGGCCCTACTATGCTGGCGAAGCTATAACCGTTACCTGGAACGCTGCGAACTTTAACAACGTTAAGGTTGAGGTTTGGAATCCAACCACAAGCGCATGGGGCGTAATGGTTACCTCTACTCCTGCTGTCGATGGAACGGCTACCTTCACCATCCCCGCTGGTGCAGAGTATAGCGCTGACTACAAGCTCCGCATTGCCGATGCTGAGGATGGTAACCCATTTGATGAATCGGGAACATTCAAGGTTCGCGAGGTTCACTCCTCACTATCTACCCTAAGGGTACGCCCCCCAGATACCGAGGCTCGTTTCGATGGCTCTGCCGTTGTTACCTACTCACGCACCACCCGTAACCAAAAGTATATACAGGATAACGATGCGGCCATACTAATTGACGACAACACCTCTGTTATTACTCAGGAGTACCCTGTTGGTAGTGAAATAACAGGTCTGATAGGTAAAATTAGTATTTATAATGCTGTGGTACAGTTTATCCCGCTAGAGAATCCAGGAGTGCCCGCCTCAACAGGCAATGCTGTTGTTCCTTTTGTAACCACTTTGGCCGACTTAACCTCAGCCGATCAGTCTAAACTTGTGAGGCTGGAGAATATAACATTCATATCTACAGGAACTTTTGCTTCTGGGCAAGATTACATCATACACGATAACATCGAGACACCAGGAGTATTCCGCACTAATTTTAGCGAATCGGATTATATTAGTCAGAGTATTCCAAACCAGAATATTACCGAGATGTTGGCTCTGGTTTCTGAGTTTAACGGCATCCTACAGGTAACCTCACGCTCAACCCACGACTGGACAATACTTAGTTCCGATGCAACCCTTGCAGCCCTTACCCTTGGTGGCGAGAGTGTTCTTGGGCACGCTGGACTAGAGGTAACCAATCCCGCTGTGGATGAGGGCGCAACCCTATTTGTTGTTGATTTCACTGATTTTAAGGGAATTGTTGCTAATGCAGCCGACGCCAATGCCTCCGTTGAGGTGAGGCTAAATGGTACGGTGGTTGAAACGGTAAACCTTGCAACCCAAGCGTTAGCCGATGGCGATGTGGTTGTTGTTACCGTTACCGCCGAGGATAATACAACCATAGCTCACTACAAGGTAACCCTAACTGGCGAGAACCGTGAGCTTACCCTTACCGCACCCGTTGGCGTAAATAATTACACCACAGGCGATGACATCGTACTAACCTGGACATCGGCCAATATTGACAACGTAAACCTTTACGCTGTTGATGCACAGGCAAACCTGATTAACGAGAACCCAATTGTTGCTTCACTTGGCACCTATACCTATACCGTTGCCAATGGGGATTTTGGAACATTCCATTTCCGCATCGCCGATGCATTGGATAATACTTTCTACGACGAAACCAGTCAAGCCTCTACAATATCCGATACCCAAGCACCTGATGCAATAGCTACTTACCCCTTATTGGGTGAAGTAGATATGCCAATCAGCTTTACCCTAAGGATTGATTTTGATGAGATAGTACAGCTTGGAATGGGTAACCTAACCATTCATAAGAATGTCGACAATACCATTGTGCAAACCCTAACCGAAACCGATGGAACGGTTGACGGCAACGTATTTACTGTAGATATTACTGGGCTTGATTGGGGAACCGATTACTATATCAACATAGCTGCCGGATTGATTAAAGACCTTTCTGGTAACCAGTTCCCAGCCATCACAGACCAGTCGTGGACATTTACCACAAAGCAACCCGTTATCGACCTGTTCTTTAGCGAGTACATTGAGGGTAGCAGCAACAACAAGGCACTGGAGATCTATAATCCAACGGGAGCCCCCGTTGATCTATCGGCATACCAGGTAAAACAATTTACCAATGGTTCTAACGTAGTAAATAGTACAGAGAGCTTAACTGGCATCCTTGCTGCTGGTGGCGTGTATGTTATTGCCAATACAAGTGCTGTTTCCGAAATTACTGATATGGCAGATATTACCAGTGGTGTTACATTTTACAATGGGAATGATGCGGTAGGACTCTACAAAAACGATGTTCTTATTGACATTATCGGTACAAAACTCTTACCCGTAAGCGGGGGATCTGGTTTTCCTGATTTTAATGTAGCAGGTGTTACCGGTGCAACCAAAGACCACACCCTTGTACGTAAAAATTCGGTGCTTTTTGGTAATACCGATTGGGCAAAATCAGCTGGTACCAGTCCTGAGGATAGCGAGTGGATAGTTCATGAAGTGGACAATTTCAGCTTTCTTGGGTGGCATATTGAACCTCCCACGCACACAGTTACCTTTAGCGTAGTTAATGGAACAGGTGGCTTACTTACGGCCAAGGTTGATGATATTGAAATTTATTCCCCTGCTGATGTTGAAGCGGGCAAGAACATTGCATTCACCGCAACCCCAGAAGCGGGCTATCAGGTTAAGGCATGGACGCTTAACGGAGCTATCGTTGATGGGAATACATCAACAACATATACCCTTGATAACCTTGCGGCGGCAGCCAATGTTACCGTTGAGTTTGAAGCTATTCCTGCTACAACCTTTGCGGTTACCTACAGCGTGGTGGGCACAAATGGTTCAATAGCGGCTACCGTAGACGGAACTGCAATCACTTCTGGTGATGAGGTTGAGGTGGGCAAGGATGTACTATTCACCGCAACCCCAGAAGCGGGCTATCAGGTTAAGGCATGGACGCTAAACGGAGCTATCGTTGATGGGAATACATCAACAACATATACCCTTGATAACCTTGCGGCGGCAACCAATGTTACCGTTGAGTTTGAAGCTATTCCTGCTACAACCTTTGCGGTTACCTACAGCGTGGTGGGCACAAATGGTTCAATAGCGGCTACCGTAGACGGAACTGCAATCACTTCTGGTGATGAGGTTGAGGTGGGCAAGGATGTACTATTCACTGCCACCCCAGAAGCGGGCTATCAGGTTAAGGCATGGACGCTAAACGGAGCTATCGTTGATGGGAATACATCAACAACATATACCCTTGATAACCTTGCGGCGGCAACCAATGTTACCGTTGAGTTTGAACTTATTCCCCCAACAACCTTTGCGGTTACCTACAGCGTGGTGGGCACAAATGGAGCAATAGCGGCTACCGTAGACGGAACTGCAATTGAGACTGGTGCTATGGTTGAAGCGGGGAAGAACATTGTATTCACCGCCACCCCAGAAGCGGGCTATCAGGTTAAGGCATGGACGCTAAACGCTGCGCCCGTTGCTGGAAACACAACCACAACCTATACCGTTGAGACTCTTGCCGAAGCTACCGATGTTACGGTAGAGTTTGAAACTATTCCTGCTACAACCTACGCGGTTACCTTTAGCGTGGTTGGTACAAATGGAGCAATAGCGGCTACCGTAGACGGAACTGCAATTGAGACTGGTGCTATGGTTGAAGCGGGAAAGAACATTGCATTCACCGCCACCCCAGAGGCGGGCTATCAGGTTAAGGCATGGACGCTTAACGGAGCTATCGTTGATGGGAATACATCAACAACATATACCCTTGATAACCTTGCGGCGGCAGCCAATGTTACCGTT
>JAQVYY010000006.1 GCA_028708425.1 Bacteroidales bacterium | reverse complement strand
TAGTTTTTAGGGGAGGGCTTGGCTAGCGGCGAAGCCGCTAGCCAAGCCCTCCCCTCCCAAATACAACTCAACGCCCTGTCATTCCGACCGTAGGGAGGAATCTATAAATATTAACCGGACGCCAATGATAGTGAATTTATTTCTCTCCGAGGAAACATAAATACCATATTATTTTGAATGCTGCAATAGTTCTGCCGTGTATGCAATGCTGCTAATAACGCTTTGCGATTTTTTCTTCACAGAATAGGCTCTTGAATATTGAAAATACCAATGTTTTTTTAGCTGCACCTCTAGCATCATAAAGTTAAACTTGCGGTTAAGTACTTTTAGGTTTAGGTGCATTAGACAAAACCCGTCCCACCAACTAATATGGTTGGCAATAGCTAGTACTGGATTGCCACTGTAGCTAAATGCGCCTTTAATGGTATCCATAGTTTCAAAATATTGGCCCCGTTTTAACACCAATTACCTCGATAAAAAAACCTAAAATATAAATTACGGCGAATATAAGAGTTTTTTTGTGTAGTTCTGGTGATAAAGTGCCAGTAGGTACACGCTTAATATGAGGGCAAAAGGGGTTGTTTTTATAAATATATCCCTTGTGTAGGGTATTAAAAAACCCACGTTCCTACTATGTAAAAAATAACGATAAATTTTTTTACTTCAAATACCGGTATTCTACTCTTTGGTTATAAATTCATATTTCGCTACTAATAATTGGATGTTTATTGGTTGTGCTCAATCCATAAGAGGTTGCTTGTGTTGAACCCATAATCGTCAGCAATCTTTAAATATTCCTGTTTTATATCGTCGGGTATAGTTTTTTCGCGTGATAAAACCCATAAATAGTCGAAATTTCCACCCGATACAAGCGCATACTGGTAATCCTTATCAATAGCTATGACGTTATATCCCGAATAGAATGGACCGAAAAAAGAGACTTTAAGCATTGCAACAGAGTCATCGGTAGCAAATTTGGCTTTGCCAATTGCCTGGCTCCATTCTTTTTTTTCGTAATTATAGCCCTTGTTAAGCACCTTAATTTTTCCATCATCGCGTATGGAATATTCGGCGGTAGTGTTGTTTAAGCCCCTTTCGAACTTAAAATCGAAGCGTGCAATTTCATACCATTTTCCTAAATACTTTTCTTTATTGAATGGCGAAACAGCTTTAACTCCCTTGGGTATGCTAGAGCATGCGGAAAACGAGAATATCATGGCTGCAAGTATTAAGTTTGTTGCTGTTTGTCTGATCATAATTAGCTGTTTTATTGGTTTACCCATGCTTCATCAAAATCTTTTTTTTTGATTTTTCAATCTGCTTCTTAATTTGGTCATTGAATTGTAAATCTGTAATTTCAGGAAAATAGTTTTTTCCTAGCCCATGAAAATCATCTTTTAAATTGCGCAAAAATTTTACTTATTTAAACCCAGAACCTGATTTTTGCGCGGAAACTTCGAGCTTATCGTAGAGGTCTGACTCACTTTTGCAAAAAACCTATAAGCACATTAAGCCAACCACATCGGAAGAGCCCTATATATATTTTACTCCGTTTCATTGGTATAGTCTGTTTTATGCGTGTTGGAACACTCAATCAATTCACTTTCAGTCTATTAGCCTTAAATTCGTGAAGCCAGCTAAATGCTCCCTCTGTATTTTCCCAAATTTCCCACGCTCCGTAAATATACGAAATAGCTTCGTTTTCATCACCTATTCCAACGTATTGCGGCAATTCCTTGGGCATTTTTTTAATTCCTAGCAAATAGTCTATTACAAATTTATTGTTTTTATATGCGTTTAGTAATGCTTTATCGCTTTTAGCTGTTTGCCCCAATTTTTTAAAGTGGTATAGCGCGTTGTTATAATTCCAAACAGCGCAATTTTCTTCCTCAGAATTTTTTAAAAAAGCTTGAAATTTAGACAAGTCTTTTTTACCCAATAATAATGTCGATAGCAAATATCTAATGCCCTGATTATCCCTTGGGTTTAGCTCCAGCATCTCCTCATAAATTTCAATGGCCTTATCAACCTCTTTTTGAGCATAAAAACAGTCGGCAAGGCCAGCCTTAGCTCGCATATAGGGTCGTGTTTCAATCATTCCCCAGAAATGTCCTTTTTCTTCCTCCATAAATTTCTTTCCCAGCGATTTTTCGCCAGCTGCAATTGCTTTTTCAAACAGCACTATTGCTTTATTAATATCCTTTTCTAAACTTGCCAGATAGTTATAAGCATCAGCATTGTCTGGGTCGAGCTCAAGAGCCTGTTTAACCAATTTTTTTCCTTTTGCAACGGGCTGTTCGTATGCGTCATAAACTAAGTCCTGCGAACGTCCTTTATTATCCGTTCTTTCAGGTATATCATCAATACTTTGCCCCTGCATTTTTTGTAAGAACTCATTAATCTCATCCATATTTTCAAGTCCTTGCTTCTTAATCTCCTCAATTAATTTTGCAAGATGTTTTTCTGTATTCATGCTACTGGTTTTTTAATTTGTGGCTTGGGATCTCTATTTGTTTTATTCTAATGGTTGCTGTAATGATTAGTTGCGGATTATGGGTTTCAATCCTATCAACTTACACTCCAAAATTGATGCGGGATATAATGCTCTAAACCCTCTGAAACCCTTATGAATTATAGCCATTTTTGGGAGCTGAACTATTAATTATGATTTGGTTATAACATTTTTGTAAACTGCTTATAATGTCTTTCTATCCGAGCCAAATATGCTTTATCAGTAAACAGCAATTTGTTAAACAGCTTGAAAACTCCTCTGGAAATATCCGATTGATACTGGAATGAATCCAAAGTGGGGCCTTTTATCTCTTTTATATCCTGTTCGCTAAAACCCTTAAATGCTTTTCTATAGAAATGAAGACTTTCCCATCCATACGCAATGGTTGCTACTTTCTTTTGATTAAAAAATACTTGAAAAAACACTCTTCGGCAATCGCATTCGTTGCAAAAAAGCTCAACAAAGGCGTAATTTCCTACTGGAAGTTCAAATTCATTATCTTTATGGAGTACGCTAATTACTCGCGTCTCTTTTTCTGCCACCTCGGGGCAGATTTGGTGAAATGGTATGTATGCCATCCTACTAATTTTTTATTCTTGTTATTCTATTGTTAACCCGCATTATTCATCTTTTTTTGTTAAAGATGTATGTAAGTGCGGGTTACCCCCTACCTAGTTAATCCCATTTTTGGGTAACAAAATTGGCTGTGAAACTTAGTCGCTGTCGGCGACAGCAGTTGTTCGAATGAATAATTGGGGTCAACATTCAACAAATCTAAGGTTTTTATTTGTTACCTTAAATTTTTGGTACAGAAAATCATAATGTTCGTAAAGTACGACTAAGAGTTATTGCAGTATTCAAATGTTGCTATATGTGCTTGTGCATAATTTCTAAATAACAATCAATAGTGTAGCCTGGTATCAATTTATCCCATAATCTCCTTAATAGTAAAATCTAATGCTTCCTGAAGCATTTTCTGTGGTGGCTCTGAGATAAAACCGTTACTGCATAGGCTTTTGGTTAGCGAGCGTGAGTAGTCAATATCCTGTTTTGCCATACGGTAAGCCTCGTCCCAGGTTACTGGTTTGCGGGCAACACCATCTTTTATTGCTTGCATGGCTACATCGGCTGCTTCAATGGGAAATACATCGGCCTCGTCCATGGTGGGGGTAATGTTATCGGGTGTTATTCCGCGTTTTTCGGCGTAGTTGGCAAGCGAGTGAGCGGCGGTTATGGCCATGGCATCGGTAATTTTTTGTGCACGTACAATTAGCGCCCCCTTAAGTATTCCGGGAAAACCAAGGGAGTTGTTCACCTGATTCGGAAAATCGCCACGACCGGTTGCAACAATAAATGCTCCTGCTTCCTTTGCGGCGTACGGATAAATTTCGGGAACCGGGTTGGCGCAAACAAACACAATTGATTTGCTTGCCATAAGGCTAACCCATTCTTTTTTAATGGTGTCGGGCCCTGGTTTAGACAATGATATAAGTACATCGGCACCTTTCATTGCCTCCTCAATGGTTTGTATGTTGTTGGGGTTAGTGCTCTCGCAAATTTCCCATTTTCGGTAAAAACGGGCATCGGCCTTTATGTCGTTTCTGCTTGAGTTTAGCGAGCTCTTACTATCGAACATAACCATGTTAGCGGGGTTGCCACCATCGGCAATTATTAGGCGGGCAATGGTGGTGTTTGATGCTCCTGCACCATAAAATACAATTTTGGCATCGCCCAGCTGCTTTCCGGCCAGCTTAAGGGCGTTAATTAGTCCCGCTAGCGTAACGCAGGCTGTTCCCTGGGCATCGTCGTGCCATACAGGTATATCGCATTCTTCGCGTAAAGCATCGAGGACCCTAAAGCAGTTGGGTTGCGAAATATCTTCGAGGTTAACCGCACCGAAGCTATGCTGACACATTTTTACGAAGTCGATAATTTTCTCTGGATCGTTTTTCCCATCTTTCCCCTTGCTATCAATACACAGGGC
Source organism: Bacteroidales bacterium (assembly GCA_028708425.1). Lineage (GTDB taxonomy): Bacteria > Bacteroidota > Bacteroidia > Bacteroidales > Tenuifilaceae > Perlabentimonas. The sequence continues at coordinate 95,933 of JAQVYY010000006.1, read as the reverse complement.
TACGGCATCAATGCCGCCTAGGTATTTCATTAAAAACGCTTTGCCCTCCATAACGCCCAGTCCGCCCGGAGGGGTGCAGTCGCCATCGCCCAAAACTCGGGTTGAGTCGCTTACAACCGCCACAAGGTTGCCACGGTTTGAGAGGTCGAATGAGGTGTTGTTACTATCGCGAATATTGGTTGACACTTTTGAAACGCCCGGCGTATACCATACATTAAACCAGTTAAACCCAGGTACTGGCACTTTTGGTACAACCTGTATTTTCCCTCCGTAGTGCTTGTGTGTGAGTTCCGAAAGGCGTTTTAAAAAGGTTGTTTTTCCTTTTGATACTTGTTCCTGGGTCCAGTTATCGGGAAAAATCTCCCCCAAATTATCGAGCTTTACGTTAATGTTTTTCATTGCTTACTATGGGTTGGTTACCTGTTGAATTATATTTTTTACAAATTACACAAAAATGTTTTTACTCACTAACTAAAACTGCAAAAAACTATACAAATTAGGAGCATATTTATTCGTTAACCTGTGAAATTTTAGTGTGATTTTGGCAATTATAGGTTTTGTAAATGTTTAATAGAAGTGGTTTTAGTTGTTATATATCTGTAAGACAGGATATTGAGATATTTATTGAATCGCTTGTCAACAAAATTCAACTTTTTCTGTTACTTGATTAGAAAAGAATATTTCAAACTAAAATAACACTATTATGACTTCAACAATTAAAGTAAGTTCAAAAATGGGTGCTGGCTTCAGAACCGAAGTGCAGTGCTCTCATCCATTTGTAATTGACCAACCCAAAGAGGTGGGTGGAACCGATGAGGGGCCAAATCCACTTGAGGTTTATTTGACATCACTTGCAGGGTGTATTTCTGCTTTGGCGCGCATTATTGCCATGCAACGCAAAATCGACCTCAAAGGAGTTGAGGTTATGGTAGAAGGTGATATAGACAAGGGTTTCCTAATGGGGCAAACCAAAGATGGTAGAGCTGGTTTTACAGAGGTTCGTACGTGCGTTAAGATTGATGCTGACATGAAAGAGGAGGAGAAAAACGCGTATCTTGAAGAGATTGAGCTTCGTTGCCCAATTTCAGATAACATGGCTAACAAGTCTACCGTTGAAATAGAGATTTGTGAGTTGGAAAAATTTAGGTAAGCATAGCTATATCTTTAACGTTTATAAAAAAGGGAAACCCTAAGGGATTTCCCTTTTTTATTGCTTTAGCATAGGTTTTATGTATTAGCTTGTTACTTATCATTGCTTTAAATTCTTTCCTAAGCATCATTATTTATACCTTTGTGGGTTAAAAAATTAGCACAGCTTGGAAGCACAACACGATAATATAAAGCTACTTGCCGATGCGCCCATACGGAAAGTGCTATGGAAGTTTTTTGTTCCTGCATTTACCGGTGTGGTGGTAAACTCCCTTTACAATATAGTCGACCGTATTTTTGTTGGGCAAGGCGTTGGGGCTCTTGCCCTAACGGGGTTAAGCGTAGTGTTTCCTATTATGATAATTATGATGGCCTTTTCGATGCTTATTGGCATAGGGGCTGGGGTTCGTATATCAATTCATCTGGGAAAAAAACAGTATAACCTGGCCGAGCGGGTGCTGGGTAACGCCTTTATTCTACTTATTATAATATCCATAGTAATGGCTGGGGTTGGGTTTTTGATAAAAGACCCATTACTCCGAATGTTTGGGGCTGGGCCCGATACGGTTGGCTATGCCAATGATTATTTGAATATTATACTGCTAGGGGTAACTTTTAACATGGTGGGTTTCTCCTTAAATAATATAATTCGTTCCGAGGGGAATGCTAAAATTGCCATGTACTCTATGCTTATTAGTGCAGGGACAAATATTGTGCTCGACCCGATTTTTATTTTTGCTTTGGGTATGGGGGTTAAGGGGGCAGCTGTGGCAACCATTATTTCACAATTTATTCTTTGCATATGGGTAATACGGCATTTCCGATCTACGAACTCGGTTGTGAAGCTAAAAGCTAAATATTTTCCAATTAAGTGGGGAGTTGTGGTGTCAATCATATCAATAGGATTTTCGCCATTCTCTATGCAATTGGCATCAAGCGTTGTACACGGCCTGTTTAATGTACAGCTAATTAAGTATGGTGGCGACCTGGCGGTGGGGGCAATGGGCATAATAAATAGCATATCGATGCTGGTTGTTATGACCATAATCGCCATAAACATGGCATCGCAGCCAATTTATGGTTTTAACTATGGTGCAGGCAATTATGTGCGCGTAAAGCAAACGCTATTCCTTAGCTTAAAGGCTGCGGTGCTTATTTCTATCGGAGGGTTTTTGGTGATGGAACTTTTCCCTGGTTTTTTTATCAAGATTTTTAACTCATCGGATGCGGAACTTCTTAAAATAGGGAAGAGGGGTTTGCGTATTTTTATGATGGCATTGCCTATAATTGGATTTCAGATAGTTGCTGGCAATTTTTTTCAATCCACCGGAAAAGCTATAATATCGGCGTTTATATCATTACTCCGGCAGGTGATTGTACTGATACCCATCCTGCTGATTTTACCTCCTATTTGGGGGTTGACAGGCGTTTGGGTTTCTGCGCCAATTTCCGACGTTATAGCGGGTATAGTCTCATTTATTTTCCTTAATAGAGAAATTAGGCGGCTTAATAGGGCGATTGCTTGCTCTGGAGAGTGTGAATAGTAAGCAGGTTATTTATTTGAAGGGAATAGAAAAACCGTGCCCGAAGATATCAAGCACGGTTTGCTATGCTATGAAAAAACTCTTAAATGGCTTGCTCAATATTCCATACAAACGCTCTTACGCCAATTTCTTTATTGCGCAAATCAAGTTTGCGTACCGTTTTTAGAAGCATGTCAACCTTATCATCGTCAACCATTGTAATAATGGCCGAGTTCATCTCGGGCCAGGTATGGGTTCCACGACGAGGTTCGCCGGTTTTACTTCCTTGCCCTTGGACCTGTTCAAAAAACGTAAATCCTCTGATCTCCAGTTGCTCAAGCATATACTCAACACGCTCTGTATTGGCCTGGTTAAATACTATAAATACTGCTTTCATTTGTGTGTGTTTTTATTTTCAAAAACCTGATGGAACATCCATGAAGTAACTATTATCTTACAGCTTAACACTTTTTTCATGGATGCCCCATGTAGGGTTTTAGTGTTCGCTATTTCCGTTTCCGTTATTATTTTTAATTTGCATAAAAACAAACTCTTTACGGATTCTCTCTTCCTTGTCTCGCTCGCCGTGGCGCGAGATAATTCCGTATAGCACAGGTATAACAATTAGCGTAATTACTGTTGAAACTAAGAGTCCGCCAATTACAACAATACCCATTGGGCGCCACATTTCGGAACCCTCGCCCTGGCTAAGTGCCATTGGTAGCATACCCAAAATTGTGGTAAATGCAGTCATTAGCACTGGTCGTAAACGCGATGCGCCTGCAAGTGCAATGGCATCATAAAGCTCGTGACCTCGGTCGCGCATAAGGTTAATATAGTCAACCAGTACAATACCGTTTTTAACCACAATTCCAACCAGCATAATGGCACCCAGCGCTCCAATCATATCGAAAGTGGTTCCCGTAACCAGTAGAGCAAGAATAACACCCGTAATGGCGAATGGTACCGACATCATGATAATAAATGGTTTTGTGAATGACTCAAATTGCGAGGCCATTACAATATAAACTAACATTACGATAAGTAGCATAAGTAGCCCCATATCCGCAAAGGTTTCCTGTTGGTCTTCGTAATCGCCAGCAATTCTAACTGTTGCACCTTGCGGAATTTCAATATCCTTAATCGCATCTTCAATTGCTACGGCTAACTCGCCAAGGGATGTTTTGTATGGAGTAACCTCAACCGACACTATACGTTGTCTACTTTTACGCATAATATTTGGAAGCGACCAGTACTCATCAACGGAAGCAACTTCGCGCAGCTTTATTTTGCCTCCTCTGGGTGTAGGAATGGTAAGATCCTCAATGGCTGTAATGGAATTACGATTCTTTTCTTCCATTCTAACCACAATGTTGTACTCATCTCCATCCTCTTTCAGAAAACCTGCTGGCATACCAGAAACCCTGTTGCGAACGTATACAGCAGCAGTTGAAGAATTGAGCCCGTGTATTGCAAGTTTTTCTTTATCAAATACAACTTTAAGCTCTGCACGTTCTTCCTCTCGGCTTATGGTTATGTCGCGGGCGGTTTCTACCTTGTCCCTAAGGGTTCGTCTAATATTTTCTGCTAAAACATTGGTCATATCAAAATCGTAACCATAAACTTCCACCTCAACCTTGTTTGAGCCTGCTCCTCCTGCAACTTGAGCTTGGTAGTCAATAATTTCGGGGTATTGCTCCATCTCTTTCCTAAGAATCTCGGCTATTTCGAATATTGAGCGGTCGCGTTCAACTTTTTTTGTACAAACAACGTTCATGCTAATGGTGTTATTTGTTGTTGAAGTAAATAGTGAAGCTACGCCAGCCTCATCGCTTGAGCCAGCTGAAGTCGAGAGCATACGAATTTCTGGAACCAGTGCCATAAAACGATTCTCAAGATGACGGGCAGTTTTTAGCGTTTCCTCAATGCGTGTGCCTCGGTTTAGCTCGATCTTAACGTTAACACGACCATCATCAGTTTGTTGCATAAAGTCGGTTCCTATAAACCCTAGCCCTACGGGCAAAAGCGATGCAATAAAAAGGACAATAACCGCTAAAACGGTAACAGTTTTGTGCCTCAGGCAATACCTTAGAGCCTTGGCGTACCACTCATCCATTTTGTCCATAAAACCAATGGCATATTTATCGTACCAGCTTGATTCAGAGTCAATTTTGATGATTTTACCATTTTCGTCAATCTCAATTTTTTTAGATTTTAGTAGTTTCGATGCTAACATTGGGGTTAACGATATGGCAACTAGGGTTGATGTGGCTACCACAATGGTAACAATCCATCCTAGCTCTTTAAACATTACGCCAGCCATTCCAGATAGCATTGTAAGCGGTACGAACACGGCAACAATTACTAGGGTAGTAGCTATTACTGAAACCCAAACCTCGTTGGTTGCGTATTTTGCGGCTTCGCGTGGGCTCGATCCACGCTCAATGTGTCGCGTAATATTTTCGAGTACCACAATGGCATCGTCAACCACCATACCAATGGCAACGGTAAGCGAGCTGAGCGATATAATGTTAAGCGAGCTGCCCACAAAGGCTAGGTATACAAACGAAACTATAAGGGCAATGGGAATGGTAATGGCAATAATTAGCGTGGCACGCCATCTACCCAGAAAGAATAGTACCACTAAAACCACAAAAATTAGCGCGTATAGTATAGACTTTTCGAGACTACTGATAGAGTCCTTAATATCAAGCGAGGAGTCGTAAATAACTTCAATTTCAATGTCAGGTGGAAGTATCTTTTTTATTTTCTCCATCTCTTTTGTTACATCCTCACAAATTTGTACCGTATTGGCACCCGACTGTTTAGAGATTATGATTCGTACACCATCCTGCCCATTTATTTTCTCGTCGAGCGATAAATCCTTAATCGTATCCCTAACCTGTGCAATATCGCGAACGTAAATGCTTTTGCCATCGGGTGTAGTGGTTACAACCAAGTTTTCAATCTCTGAACTTTCAATATACTCTGTTCGAACCTGGAGCTGGTATTGCTCTTTCTTCATTTTTACAGTACCCGACGATAGGTTTAGGTTGTTATTACTTACGGCAGCACCAACAACTTCAAGGGGTAGATTGTAGGCATCGAGTTTTTCCTGATTTAAATCGACGTAGATATAGCGTTCTGGAGAACCTGAGAGTGATATGTTACCAATTCCATTAACCCTGTTAAGCTGAGGAATGATACTTTCTTCCAATATTTTTTCGAGTCCAGCGTAGCTCTCTTCGGCGGTTACGGCAAACTGAATAATGGGCATTGCGCTGGAGCTAAATTTAAAGATAAAAGGGTTTGATGCTCCGCTAGGTAATTGGTCTTTAACCATATCAAGATATGAACGCACATCATTTATTGCCTCATCCAGATTTGTTCCCCATTCCAACTCGAGGAAAACCATTGACATATTGTCCTTCGACGATGAGTTTAACTCCTTTAACCCATCAACAGCATTTAGCCTGTTTTCGAGTAGGCGGGTTACGTTTGTCTCTATTTCGCTGGCACTTGCGCCAGGGTAGGCAGTCATAACGGATATGAATGGAGGCTCTAGCTCCGGGAATAGGTCAATGGGCAGTCTCAATAGCGAGAACAAACCTATTATTACTACGCCTACAAAAATTAGCAGGGTAGTAACGGGTTTATCTATAGCGGTTTTGTAAATACTCATTTTCTAATATTTAAACTATTTCATTTTGAAGGCACATGAAAACATTAACGCTTTTCATTGCAATCCGATTTACTTAATAATTTCAAGTTTGACACCATTAACAAGCTTTCCTTGTCCAATGGTTACAATTTCGTCTCCCTCCTTAATACCGTTGGCTTTTATTTCAATCAGATCGTCGAAACGTTGTCCCATTGTTACCTCAACACGTTTAGCTACGCCATTGTTATTTAAAAACACATAGCGATTATTTGAACCTATTAATTTTAGTACGGCTTGGTATGGAGCAATAAAGGCTTCAAATTCCCCCAACTCTAGGGTTGTGCGTACAAACATACCGGGTCTGAGTAACTCTTTATCATTTGGAATTTTCAGTTTAGCTTGAAAGGTGTGTGTGGCAGCATCAATAGTTGGGTAAACTGTTTCGATAGTAGCATCGAATGCTTGATTTGGATAGATATCAGAATGTAACTGTAGTTTCAACCCTTTTTTTACCAAGGGGAAATACGATTCTGGTATATTTATAATCGCTTTTAGCACATGAATTTGTGTAAGAACAAGAATAGGTGTACCGGCATATAGCTCACCATCCTCGTAATTTTTTGCTGAAATCACGCCCGGTATGCGAGCCTTAACAAAGGTGTTTTCTGTTAGAAACGCTAAATTTTCTTTGGTTTGCTCGTAGCCCAGTTTTGTTTGGTCGTAGGTTTGTTGTGGTATGGTTCCCGATTCGTAAAGTGATTTTACACGTTTGTAGTCAACCTCGAGGTTGGCAAAGGTTAACTTTGTGGTGTTTAGCTGGGTTTGATCCATGCGTACCAGCATATCGCCAGCTTTTACTTTCGACCCCACATCGTGGTAAATATGTTCAATTCTACCCGTTACGGCAGGGGCAATATTCATGGTTTCGTACCCTTGCAGGGTTGTTGAAAGTTCAATGTGTTGAGCAATTGTTGTTTTGTTAAGGGTGCTTACCTTAACCTTTTCAACCTTTTCAACCTCTTCCTTTTCTTCTTTTTTACCACCGCAGCTTACAACGGCTAGCGCCATGCTGCCAATAATTAATGTTCTAAATAGCTTGTTCATCTTTTTTGATGTATTAACTTGTGTATTATTGATTATCTTTATTAAGTAATTTTTCTAATTCTATTTGAGCGGTTACAACCTCCATAAGAGCCTTAACATAGTTACTTTGTGCTGCAATAAGATTTGTTCCTGTTGTTGTTACATCGAGGCTTGAGGCCATTCCCTGCTCATACTTTTTCGAAATGTTTTCGAGTATCCGCTGGTTTACCTCAATGTTTTTCTTTTGGGTTTCGTAGCTCTCAAAAGCCGATGTTAGGTTGTAGCAAAGCTGGCTATGCTGAATTGCAAGTGCCTCTTTGGTGTCAGCAAGCGTATTTAGCTGCGCTTCGTGTGCAATTTTTGCCTGTCGAACCTTTGAGTAGGTCATTCCGCTTGAAAAAATTGGTATTGATATAGCGGCACCCACTAGGTTTGGAGGGGTCATATTAAAACCTTCGTCCCTACCAAAATATGTTTTCTTTGTGTATTGGTAAAATCCGCTAACGGTTGGACCGTAGGCCCAAGCATTCAGGGTGATTTGCTTTTTCGACAAATTGGCTGATTGCTTAACCAGTTGGTAGTTAAAGTTATTGTCGAGAATAAAATCAGCACTTAAAAGCTGTAAGGCACCTTCAACATTAAGTAGGTCGTCGATGGTTTGTGTTAGCGCAATTTCAGCACTTATCTCAGCTCCCATTTGTAGTCGAAGCGAGTTATAAAGCATTTCGAGCGAGCGCCTGGTTGAGCTAATTGTGGTTTCCATAGTTGCTATTTGCACCAGTAGCTGGTCGGCATCGGTTTGGTCGGCAATCCCCACTTTTACAGAGTTCTCCGTAAACTGATGTAGCTTTCTAATATTATCAAGGTTTTTTTCGAGCAGGATAACCGTCTCGTCCATAATAAGAATGGAGTAGTAGAGCGTTTTAACCTGATTTACAATATCTTGCTCGGTTTTTTTGAAATTAATCTCAGCCATTTTTGTAGCTATTTCGCTTAGCTGTGTCCCAACAAGCTGCGCTCCGCTTAGCGCTAGGGCTACCTGTGCCGTTAGATCGCCCGATGGATTCATTGGTATTGCCATGCCAGGAAAATTTAATTTGTACCCCATAAAGTTTGAATAATCGAGGTTTACATTAACTTGCGGAAGCATTGAGGCCAGTGTTTGCCAGCGTGCAGCTTCGGCCTTTTGAATTTCGAGCGAGGCGTTTTTTAGCGTTCTGTTGTGATCTAAAGCCTGATCCTGTGCTTCCTTAAGCGTAAGTTCAAGCCTACTTTGCGAAAAACCTTGGCCAACCATAAAGAATACCAAGGCGAAGATTAAAAATTTGTGTTTCATGAGTTGTAAGTTATTTTTTTGACTTCTTGAATTTGTTTCGTAACAGATCAATGTCGTTTAGTTGAAATTGTCGGCTTCCTTTCGTCTTTGCTCAGGGCAAACTACTCAGCCTAACCGCCACCCAGAGTGAAGTCGAAGGGGACGTATATAATTGAATATTAGGTTATATGTTGTTAACTAAACCACATTGTCGTAACAGTATTTAAGCACGTTTGTTATTATTTTGTGTAAAGTTTATTTAAACCATATCAATTGCTTTTAGTTTACGCTACAAATGTAAATTATTGTAGTTCTATATTAAACTGCAAATCGGCGAAACCGGTTAAAAGGACGACGAGAAACTTCGACATTATTTTTAGTTGTTGAGCAATCCGCCTCAAATCTAAATTGAAAAATTGTTTCCCCATCATATTTAAAAACTTTATTTAGATGTAAAGTTTTCGTTTGTGCTTAAAAAATTATCTAAGTGCTCAAGTCCTTTTTCAGTGCAAATACCCCTTATATAAGGGAGGAAAACTGAATACCATACCTTTGAATGGGGGATAGAATCATGTTCATCCGTTTTAAAAAAATGATTCATGGTTGTATGTATAAAAGTATTCACGATGTCAATGTCGATAGTTTTTACAAAGGTACCCTCATTAATTCCACGCTTGAGGATTAGGTATGATACTTCTCCATTTCCAAATTTTTCGCTCTTCTTTATTGATTCAAACATATCCGAGTAGTATTTTTTTAGATCGTCAAAAAAAATCGGGTTAATCTTTGCAAAGGCATTACTATTATATCTCCCAAATTCGAACAGAGACTCAATCACATTAGCAGAACTTTGTCCAATTATAATAAGGTCATTCTTATGCGTGTTAACGTTTCTGGTTAAAAAGCTGCGTATTAAATCCTCCTTGTCCTTAAAGTTTTCGTAAATTGTTCTCTTCGAAATACCAAGAGATTGTGCAATAGAGTCCATAGTAATTACCCTAATCCCGTTTTTCATAAAAAGATTACCAGCACCTTCAAGTATTTTTTCTCGTATGTCCATTTTTCGTATTAGCCCGAATAACTAGCCGACAAAGGTAGAAAACTTTAAGTGCTAAAATAGTTTTCAGTGTTAAAGAGTTGTAATATTGTGTTAAAATCACTTTTAGAAAGTAGGGGAGGCGCTGCAATTGGCTATACTTGTTTTATTATGCTGGACAATGTTTACTAGCAATTCCTTTCAACCTTAAGTTCAACCTCAACCTAGCTTTTGGCTATTAGCCTCTAGCCATTGGTCTTTTTCGTCATTGCGAGGAGGGACAACGAAGCAACCGAGAATGAAGTTCGAGTTCGACGCAGTCAATCTTTTCACTTTCAACACTTCGGCAGGCTCAGTGCACCGCTTTCAACTTTTTCACTCTTCACTCTTTACTGCTCAACCTTAACCTCAATCTAGCTATTGGCTGTTAGCTTTTAGCCATTAGTGCTTCGCAAAAACTAACCGGATACGCATACTTTCAATACTTCGATAGACTCAGTACATCAATATATTTGTTAAATTGCACTTATTCTAAAACAATCGATATTACTTATTACCTAAAATTATTACCTATGAAAAGGTTAACAATTGTGCTGCTCGCAGCATTGGTTTCGTTCAGCTTGTTCGGACAAGATATTACAGGTCAGTGGAATGGCGCCCTAAAAGTACAGGGTATGCAATTGCGACTCGTTTTACATGTTACCCAAACCGACGATGGATATACTGCTACACTGGATAGTCCAGATCAGGGGGCTACGGGCATCCCTGTAACAGGTATCACTTTTGAAAACCCGAACATTAAATTTACTGTTACAAATATAGGCGTTGAGTATAATGGCGAGCTCCAAGGCGACGAAATTGCAGGGGTTTTTAATCAGTTTGGTCAAGAATTCCCTCTCAATTTGTCGAGGCAAGCTATTGAAAAAGAGGTGCTAAAGAGACCACAGGAACCTACTAAGCCATATCCATATTATACTGAAGATGTAACCTTTCAAAATGCTGAAGCCAGCATATCCTTATCGGCTACATTAACGCTACCAAAAACGGAGGGGAAGTATCCCGTGGTAATTTTAATATCGGGGAGTGGGCCGCAGGATAGAGACGAAGAGATAGTGGGGCACAAGCCATTTTTAGTAATTGCCGATTATTTAACAAGAAACGGGATTGGTGTTTTACGATACGACGATAGGGGATTTGGCCAATCAACAGGCGATTTTAGCACGGCTACTTCTGCTGATTTTGCAACGGATGTTGAAAGTGCTATAGCCTATTTAAAAACACGAAGAGAGGTTGATAAAAAGAAAATAGGTCTGGTAGGGCATAGCGAGGGTGGTATAATTGCGCCCATGGTTGCTGCAAAATCGGATGATGTAAGCTTTATAGTGCTGCTGGCGGGCACGGGAATTCGTGGCGATAAGCTGTTACTTCTTCAGCAGGAGTTAATTGCAAGGGCTTCTCATGTTCCTGAATTTGAAATACTAAAGGCCAAGTTGATGAACACTAAGCTTTATGAAATGGTTATTGAGTGTAATGATACATCCAAACTACGAGCTGACCTGATCAGCCAAATGGGGGAGATGCTGGATAATACTGCGAGGGGTATGATACCGAACGGCATCACGAAAGAAGACTACATTTCGCTTCAGGTAAAACAAATCGTAAGTCCATGGATGCTTTATTTTATGAAATATGATCCTGCTCCAACTTTAGAGAAAGTTAAGTGCCCAGTTTTAGCCGTTAATGGTGAAAAAGACCTGCAAGTTCCGCCAAAAGAAAATCTAACAGCAATTAAAAATGCGTTGACAAAAGGTGGAAATATGAATGTTACTGCCATAGAGTTTCCAAATTTGAATCACCTATTTCAAGAATGCGAAACAGGATCCCCAGTAGAATACTCAATTATTGAGCAAACATTTTCACCAGTAGCGTTAAGCGAGATTACGAAATGGATAAAAACACAAACGGAGTAAGGGTTTTGTTAACATCCTAGCAGCTAGTTTTTGTTGATTGCGAACAGAACGTTATTAGTACGGTAAGTATCGCTGCGCTTGTTACTAGGTGCAAACGTACGGGTGTTTATGTTGCTGTAAGCGATATATTTACTGCTGGTTTGCCAGAATTAGTTTGGGTTGCTTTACTCTAAGATATACCGCAGTAATTATAGCCCCGTGGTAGCTGTAGGCTGAATAAATTTTTTGAGTATTCCCTTTGTGGGTACCATGCAGCGTTCCCTACGGCCAAACCATTTGTACCTATTTTTCGAAATCACATTATAAATAGCATTGCGAAGGGCTGGAGGAACTATTATAAACGCGTATAGTAATGGCCAAAGCCCGCTTAAGCTGCGCGCAATAGTAAGCGCTGCGGCTGACTGTGTATATATCTTCCCATGCTGGTAAACGATTAGAGTATCTGATACGAGGGTCTCAATTCCCAGCTTTTTTGCAATCTCTTTTCCTGTATCACTCTGAAAGGTTGTAAATCGGAATAAATCTTTCTTATCTCTTTTTATAATAAAGATTACACTCGCGTTACAGAGATTGCAAAACCCGTCGAAAAGGACTGTTGCCTTTTTCGCTTTGCTAATATATTTTGGTTGCCCTTGCATTAATAGAGAACAGCTATTCAATGTAAAAAGTTTATAGCCTATTGCCAACTGTTATTTGAACCAACACAAGTAGGCTTTTGGCAAAATCAGCTTAACCCGCACTATTCATAAACTTTGTTAAAGATGAATGCAAATGCGGGTTACTCCGACCTAGTTGAGCCCAATTTTGGGCAACTAGATTGGTTGTGAGACTTAGTCCCTGTCGTAGACAGCAATTATTTGAATGAATATTTGGGGTTAATTACTAACAATTACACCACCATAAAGCAATGGTTTTTCGGCAGGTGTTCTTTTTCCTGCACCGGGGAGGCTTATTATTGCAAATTTTTTGAGTCTTTTTCCTTACTCAGTATCATTACAATGCTGTTTTAAATCCTCAAAAACAGTAGATATTCTATAGCCATGTATCTTTACATGCTGTTTTGAATAGTTCAAGTAACCTTTGCGGTGCATTATCAAATATGCAGACCAGATTATTGGCAAAACAGGTGTTTTTAAATAATTTTGAGGATTTACATTTTTAAAATTTCAGATAAATAAAATATACTTTATGGATCAAAGCAATAGTTTTGAAGCAGTACGCTACAAAATAATTGATGCCATGCTGCTTGTTGGCATGATAGCCTCCATTCCAGCAGCAATAGCCTCAGGCTATAGGATTATCTCCATGGGGGTTAGAACACTTTTTATTGTTGATGTTTTATTTGCAATTATCCTTTTTTTGTTTTTTTTAACGCGCTCTCGCACAAACTATAAAAGGAGGAGTGTCCTTATACTGATATATGCTTTCTTCAATGGCTGTACATCCCTTGTTACATGGGGTCTTTGGGGATTTGGACTTTTCGTAATGTTCTTTACCATAATCCTTACAACCACACTTTTTGGGATGCGCCATGGGTTTTTGCTTCTTGGCATCTCCATTTTAACCTTAATTGCTGCAGCAATTTGTATCCATTATCAATGGATTGCTTTTTCTTGGGATTTTAATATACTATCCCATTCAGCCTATCAATGGTTATTACGGGGTGTCTTTTTTGCTAGTATAGCCTCAATTGCTGTTGTTACATTGGGATTAACTCATAAAAACTTTGAGCGAGTAAACAGGGAACTATCTGTTAGCGAAAACCGCCTAAAGCTTGCACTGAGTTCTGTTAATGAGGTAGTTTGGGATATTGATATACTGAACAGGATCAATTTTATAGGTCAGCAGTATGCAAAAGTTTTACCCTTTGCCCCCAAAAATCTTGCTGAAGGGGTTAGTGGATGGAAAGAGATAATTTACGAAGCTGATCTTCCTAAAGTAAACCAAGCTATTGAAAATCACTTAAGTGGCTTAACACCAAGCATTAATATAGTGTACAGAATTAGGAACACGAAAGGAGCTTTGCAATGGATACAAACGAAGGGAAAAGTGGTTGAAAGAGATCAGGACGGTAAGGCAATACGCATAGTAGGAACACACTCTAACATAGGACCACGTAAGGAAATGGAGCAAATACTCAAGGAAAGCGAACAGAAATACAGATCACTTTTTATTAATGCTAATGATGCTATTTTACTAGTGTCTAAAAGGATAATTATTGATGCTAACAACTTTGCAATAGAGTTTATAGGGGGAAATAAAGATTCATTAATTGGTAAAGATATCGTTGACTTTTTTCCTTTTGAGCAGACTGATGGCACTAGCTCAGAGGAAAAGTTCACCAAACTTATTGATGAGGCTATATTGAATGGAAGTGCTAAAGCGGAGTGCGAACTTTTATCAACTATTAAAGACCAACTATTCTATACAATAGTGAGCGTTAATAACTTTAATGACTCTGGAGAAGAGATGCAGCAATTTGTTATTCACGACATAACTGAACAAAAACAATTTGAGAAGGAAAAGTTAAAGGCTATAGTCGATACCGAGGAAAAGGAGAGGCTTAAGCTCGCAGGGAATCTTCACGATGATGTTGGCCCCCTGTTATCAAGCATAAACATGTACCTGTCACTTTTAAAAAGGGATGAAACTGAGAATAAGGAAGAGATTTTTCTAAACATGGAGTCGATTCTTAAGGATGCGATCTCAAGTGTACGCGAGGTCTCCAATGATATTAGTCCACATGCACTAAATAACTACGGCTTGGTTTACGCTATAAGCGCTTTTATTGAGCATAGTAAGAATTTAGTGAAATTCCATTTCGATGAGAATATTAGTGATATCAGGTTGCCCTTGTTTATTGAGATAATTTGCTACCGTATAGTAAAAGAGCTAATAAACAATACATTAAAATACGCAAACGCCAACTCGGTATGGATTAGTATGCAGAAACACGATAGCTGGTTTCGATTAAACTATAGGGACAATGGCATTGGTTTTAATCTTGAAGCTAAGCTAAACAGCGGTGAAACGGGTATGGGATTGCTTAACATATCGAATAGGCTAAAAACATTAGGTGCTCCCTATTCCATGTATAGCGAATCGGGCAATGGGTTTAGTTTTGAAACGAAGATTAGTGTATAAAACGAATTGATTTATGATAAGAACCATTATTGTTGACGATCATCTTATTCTTAGGGATGGAATAAAAGCTCTTTTAAAAGAGATGGATAACATTGAACTCGTTGGTGAAGCATCTAATGGGCAAGAGTTATTGCCAATGCTCAGCCGTTGCAACGCAGATTTAATTCTGATGGATATTAATATGCCAAAAATGGATGGGATCGAAGCCTCAAAGGAAGCGCTTCGCATTTGTCCTGATATTAAGATCATAATA
The DNA here is from genome assembly GCA_028708425.1 of Bacteroidales bacterium. Classification (GTDB taxonomy): domain Bacteria; phylum Bacteroidota; class Bacteroidia; order Bacteroidales; family Tenuifilaceae; genus Perlabentimonas. The sequence goes on along the minus strand of JAQVYY010000006.1, from coordinate 80,799 downwards.
CTATCCATGCACGATGACATTCAGTACTACGATTCCGCAGTTGAGCTGGGGGTTCATGGATTTTTACTGAAGGAATCAAACTATTCTGAGCTCGAAGCGGCAATCAGATCGGTGTCTGAAGGTCGACCCTACTTTTCACAGAGCCTGCTTTTAAAACTTCTTAATGCACACAAGAAAAAGCCTGATTTTAGCATAACCCCCCGAGAGAAAGAGGTTCTTGAATTGCTTTGCAGAGGATTATCGACCGCTGAAATTGCCAGCACACTTTTTTTAAGCGTAAGTACAATCGAAAAGCATAGGGCAGAATTACTCCATAAGACAAACTCACCGAATTCAACTGCCCTCGCTGTGTATGCAATAAAGAATAATCTGGTAAACCTTCAATCGTTTAGTTAAATATTTTATGAATGGATTCAATCGTCAAATTATCCTTATAAAGAAAAGTTTCGGCTCCAGCTTTAATCATCTTTGTTACTGTATCCATATCCTTTTGGAACGAAACGGCCACAATTCGGGTTTGCCGATATAAACTCCGATTAATAATTTGGGCTGCCAAAACCCCATCCATTTCGGGCATATTAACATCCATAAATACCACGTCAAAAACATTTTCGTTAAAGGCTTTTTCAACGGCTTCTTTTCCGTTGCTGGCAATGGATAGGGTTAATAACCTCTTGCCAAGTGCTGCTCGAACGAGCAACGATAAGGTTTTGGCAAAAATTTCGTTATCATCAACAATTAGTACCCTATAGCTATAAAGTGTCATTTTCACCTTTTTTTTGTAAACTGGTTACCTAATTTTTTAGCTCAAAAAAGGATATGGCCTCAATGAGAAGATCCGATTGCGCAGTAAGCTCCTCGGCACTCGATGAAAGCTCTTCGCTAGCCGATGCATTCTGCTGTGTAATACCGTATAGCTGCTGAATGGCGGAATTTATTTGTGCTGCACCATGTCGTTGTTCCGTGCTTGCAGCAGCAATTTCCTCAACAAGTTTGGCGGTTCTGTTTATATCGGGAACTATTCCCTTAAGTAGGTTTCCCGATTCCTCGGTGATGCTTAAGCTCGATTTAGAGATATCGGTAATTTCGTTGGCAGCAATTCTGCTTCTCTCGGCCAGCTTGCGTACCTCGGCAGCAACTACTGCGAAACCTCTACCCTGTTCGCCTGCGCGTGCCGCTTCCACAGCAGCATTAAGCGCCAATAGGTTTGTTTGGAAGGCAATATCGGTAATGATACCAATCTTATCCGAAATTTCTCGAACCGCCATAACGCTCTTCTGCGATGCGTCTTCAACTTTGGCTATCGCTCGATAAGCGCTTGTGGCAATTGTATTGGTTTGCTGGGCATTATCGTTATTCTGGTCGATATTCGTTGCCATCTCTTCCATTGATGATGAAACCTGTTCGACTGATGAGGCCTGCTGGTTAGCACCCATTGATAGCTCCTGAGAGCTAGAGCTGAGGCCCTCTGCAGCAGAGTCAAGCTGGTTGGCACTTGATGAGATTTGGGAAACAACAGCGGTAAGCTGTTGAGTTAGATTAGTTATTGATTGCGAAAGAACTCCAATCTCATCATTTCTGGTCAAATAGCTCTTGTCAATTTTAGTATTTAGATTTCCTTCGCTTAATTTATTTACATTACGAATAATACTATCCAAAGGCTTTTTTAATACCCTTGCCACATAAACGTATGCTGAAACTCCCATGGCTATATTAAGAGGGAAAGCCCATATATTATGAAGAGGGCCAAGTTTTGATTGGACGCTAGTAACGAAAGCTATCAGCACAATGGCCGAACCTGTTGCAAATCCAATTTTATAAAGAACCGAGTTCTTAAATAGGGTTCGCATCAAAATATACATGATTGTATAGCTAACTGGGCCTGCCAGTATTACTGATTGAATTGTTATTGCTCCCATCGTAAGATTTTTGTGTTATGATTTTGTTGTTATTTTGTTGTTATTTTGTTGTTATTTTGTTGTTATTTTGTTGTTATTTTGTTGATACAAAATTAGACCAATAAATTGCGAAGACTTTAGATGCATCTTTCAAAAATGGATGAGGAAAACCTCATTTCTTAGCTGATGTTTCTTGCATATTAGTATCAAAAAGTAATTAATGCGATGGCCTAGCTTGACCAGTGAATTGGCTAGCTAGATATTTTTTCCTTGATTTATATGACGATCAACAGCCCAATGTAAAACCTTATGTCTGTAAAATTCAACTAATACGCTATTCTATGTTAGAATACGGTTTGTTTGTGAGCCGCTTACATATTTCTTAAAGAGTTATATATTTGTGTTGCGTTAACGCACTCAATAAATATTTAAAATTTGAAACTGTTACAAGGATTTAACCAAAACAACGTGGATATGAAATTCAAACTTGGAGCAACATTATTGTTCATTACGATTTCTCTTGTATCAAATGGACAAATTTATCAGAATGATAAATCTGTTAATAGTGAGGTTGAACACCTTAAAACACAGGCTCAGCATGAAATAGATTCTTTAAAACATGCAATAAATCAGGAAATTTTAATACTAAAAGCCGTGGTGGAGGATTCATTGGCAGAGCTGGAATATCAAGGCGAAAAAGAGATTACATTACTAGAACTAGAGGCTCAAAGGGAAGTAGGTGAGCTGGAGCAGCAGATTGAAAAAAGCTTATTCAAGGGAGCATTACGTCAAAATTATTTTGAAAGAAAGTTTAGTGAGATTGAGCATGAGTACTCATTAAGAGCAGAGCTGCTCGAAAAAAAATACGAGATTGCTTTAAATAGGATAGAAACTCGATTTGAGAACCAGGTTGAGGCCATTGAGATTGATGCAGATACAAAATTCAAGGAGATAGACGTTAGATATGGTAAAAAGTTACTGCTTTTAGAGAAGCAAATAGGAGGGTAGCTAGCCGTATATTAATTACACAGTATTTTATATACAGAGATTATTATTAACTATAATACTCATTACTAACGCAATAACCACCTGTTTTTCGCAGAACGAAACCCATAAAGCCCCGCTATATTTTAATGACCTAGGTTTTCAGTACGGTGCCATATTATCGTTAAAAAGTAATGGCGGAGGTTACCTCTCGGGTATGGACTATAACCTAAATTATGGGCAATTTCATGGTAAGAATAGGGTGTATAGAGTAAAAGCTGGTTTTATAAAGGATCTTGATAATGCCGATTATCCGCCCTATGCTACATTTAGGTACGGTTTTCGCTCATCTACCAATCGTGCACTTGGTGTTAGCAGCACAACGGGTTCCATTAGCCAGTTACTATTTGAACTGTTTCAGAGCGTTTTTTCTCGCAATTTCGAGTTTACCGCCGGCCCAACAATTGGGTATATCGACAAAAGCGAATCGAACTCTACGGTAGATTACCATGGGTATAATGTTAAAAACAGCTTTTTACTCTCGCTCGATGCGGGTTTTAGGTTACACTATAACATTTGGCGATTTAGACTTACAGGCTCTATGTTTATGGCATACAACCTAACCAACAACTTTGAGTATCGCCATTCGAGCGAATCTAATAACCTCAAGTCTCCCGATATTATTAGATGGTTTTTCAAGCCTTCCGTTGGACTATCATTTGCCTACTAGTAATAGTTTTTCGACAGCCTTATTAATTTTATATGCCTCATTGTGTGGCAGTCTTAGTTATCTGGTGCAGTTTTTTATATCAATCGTTTGCAACTATTACAATTGTTTATATGTTTGTGCCGTGTTGACACACCCAATATTTTTTATTTATTATTAACCTAGCAATTTATTCAGATGAAAACAAATTTTTTATCTAGAGGTCGAAGAGCTATAGCACTTGTCTCTCTTCTCTTCTCTTCTCTTCTCTTCTCTTCTCTTTACTAGCTGCGGTAAGGATGCATTAGTTCCAGAGGAACCCGATATGCCAAGGGAACTAACAGTTGATGAACTATTACTCAAGGGTAAACTTGATCAGGCAGCAAAGTTGCTGTCATACGTTGTTACCGATAAAGATGTATATGAAGAAATTAAGCAGTTTGGATCTAGTAAAAGGACAACTCCCGAAATTTCATTCGCTCAGGTTTTAGGAAATCACGAAAGAGCAACAAAAGGAGCTGTTTTAAAGTTTTCGAATCTCAAAAATGCTCTTGAGCAGGCATATACAAAAAAAACTAGTGAATACGAATTGGATGCGGATCTTTTAGATTTTCTGGTTGAAAATGATTGTGGTATTTGGTGTATTAATCCTTTGGAAGATTACTCTGATAACGACCGCGTATTTACAATTACTGGCCATCCAATAGATGAAATGATACCAGAGTCGCCAGGATATATTTATGGAGCTAAGAATGCTGGCGATATTATTGTAAACGAGGAATATGTAAACAGCAATCCTGTACTTGTAATTACCCCAAACTTCATTGATTTTGAATATCCACAATTTCCAATTGATGATATTGGGAATGGTAATGGTTCAACAAATCCTAGTAATCCTCCTAGTTCAACACCTGCAAATATTGATCATGAGGTAGTTCGCTTGAAGTATATTAAGTTGAAAACTGTTTGGAGTACAATTTTTTGGACAAGATACTTTGATTTGTATGTACTAAGAGGAGAGGGTTCATATAATCCTGCAAGTAATACACTTACTGGTTCATTCCCAACAAATATTTACATTAGGCTACCAAGAAAGTATGCTAAAGATGAAAAGTGGTACCCTGTTAATATTGAGTGGGACACTAAATGGACTAAAGCAAAAACTAGGCAAATTGTTGGTGCTTATCGCTATAAGAATAAGGAAAAATACACGATTAAGGGCTCTGTTGGGTATAAAAAAGATTCAGCAAGTGCAGAAATGAGTGTTGGTGCAGAATTCGAAGTATCTGGAAGAAGTTTAGGAAACAATGAATGGGATCGGGATTGGTTTTATAATAATAATCATCTTGCTCCAGTTTATAAAGGTAACAAAATCAGATCTACAAGTAATGTTTTTGATATGACCTTTTCTATATCAAAGTATTAATTATGGTTTTAGCCCATACGGCAAAAAACTGCCGTATGGGTTAATTTTAAAAGTTATTTTAATGAAAAAAACAATTATTCTTTTACTTGTCCTAGCGGCAATTTCCTTTAAAAGTTTTTGTTCTAGCACCGATAGTATTAAGCACAGCTTAAGCGGATATTCCATGCTTGCAGTTGGAGGTAATCAATACTTAGGGCAAATGATTGGCGTTGAGTATAGTATCCGTAAAGGATGGTATGGTGCGGCTATATCATACTCGCAATACAGCAACAACGAAAAAAGGTACTTCCCATATTGGCCGTCCAATCTTTATATACCCGATTCTTACAGCTCAAAACTAGTTAGCCTAGCCCCTTTTATCTATCCCATCAAGGAGAAATGGTTCTCGGTTCAAATTAATGCCGGTGTAACCTTTTCGCGGGAGGATAATTTAAGATGTAGAATTGCTACACCAGTAGAAGTTTCCCCGGATAACTATAGACTTGATGGGGAGTACATTCTTGAGACTAATTATTTGTTTGGCGTAACCTGTGGTGTAAGTTTGGAAGTTGATATTTCGAAATCATTCTCGGTTTTTGCTAATGGTAAAGGAATAATTATGCAGGATCCTGGTATAGGGATGGTTCTTGTGGGTGGTGGGGTACGTTTTACATTATAGGATATAGTCATCAATATGATAAAAAAGATTTTTTTACTAGGAGTTCTAGCTTTTACTTGCTGTTTTTATAGCAATGCTCAGGAATTGAAGAAGAATGTACTAAGGGGTGGTGTGGGATATTTTAAAAATATAGATATTCCTAAACCATCGCACATACTATGGTTTGAGGCAGGTCGGAAGTTTTCTACTGGTTTCAATGTCAATCTCCGTTCGTCGTATGCCGTTACTACCGAAACCATGGGGCTAAACATGGAGATGTTTGAAGGTCAGGATAGACTTGATATATACTTTATGATTGACTTGGTATTTTCGCGACCCATAAGGATTACGGGTGGTCATTTTATTGAACCAGGCGTTGGGTTTAAGTGTGCGGTACATAGGTACTTTGATTACGATTTTGATTGGTATCAAGAGAGCGAAACAACAATTGCCGTTGCAATTGACGTAAGGCCACAGAAGATTGTAGAGTATGGAGTAATGAGCCTATCGCTTGATTACTACTATCTCTTTTCGAACAATTTTATGCTTGGATTAAGATTTGATAGCCCAGTAATACCAAGTTTTAGCTTCATTGGAACAACTATTTCGCCATTAATGGGAGTTAAATTTTAGAGGTAATGGTATTAGCCTATTCATAACACATTAATATAGTGCTTTTAAACGGCTTTTTTTGTAGTAGTTATGACTGTGGTAATCTTATTACACACACTGTTGTTTAATTTTTTTCACCTAAAACGCTTATCTCTTTGTATTGTGATATCACACCCAATTAATCGTATTTTTTAACCTAAAAATTAATTTTAATGAAAAGAATTACATTGGTCCTAATCTTCATTGGATTTGCTTTAATGTCAAAATCACAAAACGCAAGTGTTGAAAAGTCTACTTTTGGAATTCAAACTGGTTTTTTAGGAATTTGGACACATAATGAATCAAAACTATCAAACCAAATAGCGTTACGGAGTGAAATTGGTTTTAATGGTGGAATTTGGGGCGGAAACTTATATGACAAAACAGGGTTTGTTGCAGCACCAGTTGTTACATTGGAACCTCGCTGGTATTACAATTTGAACAAACGTAAAACAAATGATAAAACCATTGATGGCAACAGCGGAAATTTTTTCTCTTTGAATACAAGTTATCATCCTAATTGGTTTGTAATTTCAAACTACGATAATATAAAGATTGCAAGTAATATTTCAATCATTCCAACTTGGGGAATTAAACGAAATATTGGAAGACATTTTACATACGAAGCTGGATTTGGAATTGGATATTTGTACTATTTTGCAAAGAATGTTGGATATTCCGAAAACAAAGGCGAAGTTGGCGTGAATCTACATTTACGAATTGGGTATAGATTTTAATAAAATAGCAATATAAATACGGAGGAGATAATAGCAAAATTAGGAGGTGTTTTATGTTTTCACTTCGTTTCATTTGTTAATGAATACGACAAACATTGCCTTGCATCCCAAAGCCTACTTGCGATATTAAAAGGCAAAGGTTGATACTTTTTTGCTAATCCACTTCATTTTTTTAATGCTCAAGGAACTTTATAAAACCAAACTCTCGTTGTCCCATCAAAATGTGGAATAACGAGAGTTTTTGTTCTCATATGTCAAAAATATTTAATTGCTGTAAAATACCATTTGACACATTTTGCTGAATGGTTTCGAGTTTTGCGTTGCACATTCGAGTTCGCAAACCCGTAATTTGGTACTCTTTAATTTTTTCGGGTTTCACAAAATCCACTAAAGGAGCACTAAGAAGCACAAAGACTAGTTAGCTTAGCGTCTTTTGTGCCTTCTTAGTGCTCTCCGTGCCCTTTTCTCTCCAGAATTAAACCAAGAACTTACTTCTCACCTCTCACTTCTCACTTCTCACTTCTCACCTCTCACTTCTCACTCCTTACTCTATTCCATCTCCCTATCCAAATCTTTATCGCCTCGTCCCGAGAGGTTTATAACAGCCAGTTGGCCTTTACCTTTCAGTAACTTTGCAGCAAGCGCAACGGCGTGGCTCGATTCTATAGCAGGAATAATGCCCTCAAGCCGTGAAAGTAGTTTGTAACCCTCTAGCGCTTCGGTATCGGTAATGGGTTGGTAATTAGCGCGACCCGTATCCATTAGGTAGGCGTGTTGCGGACTAACGCCTGGGTAATCCAATCCGGCTGCAACAGAGTGCGATTCGGTGGGATTTCCATCGGCATCAACCAAACAGAACGAATAGGTTCCCTGAAAAATTGCTGGTTTACCTACCGATAGGGTAGCGGCTGTATTATCAAATGTAGCCTTGCCACCCCCCTCGGCGCCAATTATCTTCACCTCCACATCACCCAAAAACCCCGAGAACAGACCAATAGCATTTGATCCTCCTCCAACACAGGCAATTACCGATTGGGGTAATCGTCCTTCGGCATTGAGGATTTGCGCACGCGCTTCCTGCCCAATTACACTCTGGAAGTAGCCAACCATGCGTGGGTAGGGGTGGGGACCAACCTGCGAGCCAAGTAGGTAGTACGAATCGGGATGCTCAATGTAGTATCCCAAGGCAGCGTCAACGGCATCTTTTAAGGTTTTTGTACCTAGGTCGGTTGAAATAACCTCAGCACCTAAAAGTCTCATACGACGAACGTTAAGCGCTTGGCGCTCAACATCAATGGCACCCATAAATACCTTACACGGTATGCCCATAAGTGCAGCTGCGGTTGCTGTGGCCACTCCTTGCTGCCCTGCACCCGTTTCGGCAACAATCTCCTTGGCACCCATGCGCTTGGCTAGTAGAATTTGCCCAATGCTATTGTTTATTTTATGCGCTCCGGTGTGGTTCAAGTCCTCGCGCTTAAGGTATATTGTTGACCCAATATGCTGGCTAAGTCGCTTTGCGTAGAACAGCGGCGAGGGTCTGCCCACGTAGGTTTTTAGGTAGTGAATAAACTCTTGCTGAAACGATTTAGTGCGAACCTCCTTATCGAATGCTTCGGCTAGCCTTGCCAGCGGTTCGGCTAGAACCGGAGGAACATGGGCTCCACCAAACTTACCATACATTCCATCGGTATTATTTAACATGCTTTCTAGCGGACTAACTTCAACGTGTGTTTTTGTGATATTTGTTGTTTCCATTATTTCTGATTTTTATAAGATGATTTGGATGAAACGGTATTGTATTAAAATAGTGCACATTATAGCATTGCACACAGCACCCACGTAGGGCGCATGCTTTTATTGGGCGGGGAGGCCCCGCCAACGCCATGTCCAAATCAATATCAGAAAAAAAGGTTTCAAGGTAAAAAGGTATTTTATAAAACAAAGAAAGGCCGCAGGGGTTACCTGCGGCCTTGTATCGTTACTTTAGTTGTAGCAATATAGGTTAACGCCCCCTTGTTTGAGAGTTAAAACCATGCCACCACCAATTTGTATTGTTAATTTTGAACATATTACTTCTTGTTTTCATTGCAAATTAAAATACTTATTTGCTAAAAAGCAAATAAATTCTATAAAAAGTGTAATCCGTAGATTCAACCAACTATTTACTCAATTGCATTTTTTCTTCCAGGAAAAAGATACGATAATACTACAAAAACAGTGAGCGAAGCGGTAATTCCAAAAATATTCGGATCGAGTTCAAAGGGAAGCGATACCGACAGCATGGTAAGGCAAAGGGTTGTTCCACCGCCTATTAACATAGCCCAAAATGCGGCAATGGTACTGCCTCGTTTCCAGAAAAATGCGCCCAGAACCGGAATAAACAAGCCGCTCACCATAAATGCGTACGAGTATAACATTAGCTCAAGTACGTTCTCCATTTGCCAGGCAAGCAACAGGGCCAAAACACCTATGATTAATGTAATTACCTGAGAAATAATAAGGGTAGATTTTTGCCCCTCGGGCAATTTAAACAGCTTTCTAAGAATATCGGTTTGCACGTTTCCCGAGGCTGCCATAAGGCAACTATCGGCAGTTGACATAACCGCCGAGAAGTATGCCGACATCATAAACCCCATTAAGCCAACGGGCAAAACGGTACGTAGCAGAAGCGGTAATCCCATTTCTGCATCTATATTGCTTCCAGCCCCAAAGCCTAGGTACTCAAACATTCCGTTCTCAAAACCAACCCGGGCAAAAAGCCCCAGAATTACACCCATAAATGCCATTAACGGGTACTCAAAAAGACCAGCAAGGAACCATGCTCGTTGAGCCTCTTTTGTGGTGCGGGTTGAGTAAATTCTTTGGTAAAGGGTCATCCCCACAAACCAAATGGGAATAATTGTAAAAGCCCAGTTAACCAGGGTTTGCCAGCTTACGTTGGTTAGCGTTAAGAAATCGTGCGACAGGGTACTCACAATTACATCCATTCCACCTACCGAACGGTAACCAAGCGGAATGCCAATAAATATTAGCCCTCCCATTAGTATAATCCACTGAAAAGTATCGGTGTAAATAACCGCTTTCATGCCTCCCATGGCGGTGTAGGCCACCGCAATAACACCCATAATTATTAAAGCAGTATGCATGTCGAGGCTTTGGAACGAGGCAGAGGCCAACTTGGCTCCGGCCAATATTTGCGAGCTGGTAAACCCAATGTAACCGATAGCTGAAATAACACCAGCCAATAGAGCAACCTTTGGACTGTAAAAGTGTTCGAAAATTTGAGGGAAAGTGAAAAGCTTCAGCCTTTGAGCAAGTTTTCCTGCCTTGGGTATAAGCACCACGGCGCTTAGCCAAGCTCCTACCAGTCCCGTAAATAGCATCCACGAACCCGAGAGGCCCATAAGAAATCCTAAACCACCAAGCCCAATGGAGAAACCGCCTCCCACATCGGTTGCTACAACCGAAAGACCCACGTAAAAACTCCCCATTTGTCGGCCACCAAGATAGTAATCATCAGCACTCTTATTCTTCTTTAAAAAGAAAACCCCAATACCAAGAACAAAAAGCATGTAGAATATGAAAATAATAATATCGACAATATGCATGGCGGCAAGTTTTTCTGCTAGCAAAATTGGTAAAGCAGATTGATTAATAAAAGATGCTATGGGGATGAGGCAGAGCTGCTCAGTCCGATTTTCATACAACAAATCTAGTTTTTTGTGATATTAAAACAAATATTTTTGGGGCTAGTTGCTATTTATTACCGAGAAATCAAGAAGTAGCTCATCTTATGTTTATCTTGTTTGCGCCTCATTATGTGGGTTATACTAAAATGTTTTAGTCTTTATCCCGAATTGTAAAATAAACCATGCAAATTTCTTGACCGAAGTATTAGTTTTTTGTAAATTTCCACTAAATACAAACAAATAATTTGGCTATGGATGATAAACTAATAGTAATTGCTAACGAGAGCTATACCAGCGCTTTAGTACTTCAAAGCTATTTGGAGTCGAACGGTGTAAAATGCTACCTTAAAAATGTAAACCTTGTGCAGCCCAATGTATCTGATAATGTTAAGGTGCAAATAGCCGAAAATGATGCAGAAAAAGCCATAGGTCTTTTAGCTGCGCATGAGGTAAAGAGGGGCAAGGGAGAAACGCAACCGCGAAAAATATTAGTACCTATCGATTTTTTAGATCATTCGATGAATGCAGCATGCTTTGCGCTAAGGCTAGCCAAGGTATATAACGCCGAGGTAAAGCTGTTACATGTTTTTAATTCGCCCATTGTTGATATGCTTCCGTTTACCGATGCCGCTAGCATTCAGATAGATGTTGATATCAGCTACCAAATTCTTCAAAAAAACGCCAAAGAGAACCTGCTTAAATTTTACGGTAAGCTTAGGGAGTATGCCCACGAAAATGGTATGGGTAACCTTAAAATTGGCTACGCGCTGCGCGAGGGGTACGCATCGTATGGTATTGTTGATATGTGTAAGCGCTATAAGCCGGGTATGGTTGTAATGGGCACTAAGAGCGAGGGCTTTAGAAGCTCTGAGCTGGTTGGGAGCGTAGCTGCCGAGGTGGTTCGCGACTCTAAAATACCCCTTTTAGTAATTCCCGAGGAGGCTAAGCTAAAAAATATTGAAGAGGTAAAGCATGTGCTATACGCCACACGGTTTGATGAGAGCGATTTTATAGCTATTCGTAAGCTTGTTACCATGCTTTCAGGATTTAATGTAAGCTTGGTTTGTGCAAATGTTTTGGACGATCCAGAGAATAAGCTAGCGCAGGCAAAAATGCATAGCCTGAGCGAGTACGCCCATAAAACGTTCAAAAAAATAGATATAGATTTTCAGCTCATCAAGGGTAAAAAAAGGTCGGTAGCCTTTAAAGAGTATATAACAGGTAAAAATATACACCTAATGGCGCTTACAATGCATAAAAGAAGCCTGTTGGAGCGCATATTCAATCCGTCGTTAACCCGTAAAATGCTATCCGATGCCGATGTTCCTTTGCTGATATTTTCCGAGTAGGTTGGGGTGTTAAATATTCGTTTATAAGCAGAAAGGTCAGATGAGTCTGGCCTTTTTTTATGATGCTGAAGAACTCAAACTACTAGTAGTGCTGACTTTTAGCCCGCATTATTCATCAAGTTTGTTTAAGACGAATGCAAATGCGGGTTCCCCCGACCTAGTGGAACCCAATTTTGGGCAACTAGATTGGTTGTGAAACCTAGTCGTTGTTGGAAACAGCAATTACTCGAATAAATAATTGGGGTTAGTAAACGAAATAAAACCACCATCAGTCAAAGTGGCGTGTATAGCCTGCGTAAAGGTGTCAGGTTGGCACTTTTAGGACTTTGGTATTCAACTTGTACTAGTAGGGTTGAATTTGATTACTAAATGTTTAACTAAATTATAAGGAGGATATAACCATGATTCCAATGTTAAGAGCAAGACGAGGCATTGTCCCCAGCTTTGTTGAAAATTTTTTTGGGGAAGATTTTTTATCAAACTTTTTCGACAGCAGTAGTTCAGGAACTGTTCCTGCTGTAAACATTATTGAGAATAAAAATGAATTTGTTATTGAATTCGCTGCCCCTGGGCTGGAAAAGAAAGACTTTAATGTTGATTTCCACAACAACGTTCTTTCAATATCATGCCAAAAAGAGCAGAAGAACGAGGAGAAGGATGAGGAAATAATGCATCGCGAGTTTAGCTATACAGCTTTTAGACGCAGCTTTACCCTTCCTGAGGGTACCGATGCCGATAAGGTTAAAGCGTCGTACAAGGATGGCGTGTTGACTGTTAAAGTTCCCAAAAGGGATGAGGCTAAGCAAAAGCCAGTACGCAAAATAGCAATTTCATAGGTCTTTTAGGTTTATAGATTGGTTAAGGCGGGGTGATTCCCGCCTTTCTTTATTCTTGATAGTAAAAAATCCATTTGTGCTTACCTTTGCAAACTTCGCTGATGTGTAGAAGTTTACTTCGTATTACTTAGGATTTAATCGATATATATCCATATTTTAACCCAAATTATAGAGGTTATAGCAATAGGATGTTAATATTTATGCAATTGATTTGCTAACTTTGCTACCATGGAAGCAATTATGGAGACAATAACATGGGTCGGATTTTCGCAAGGCTTATTCGCGGCAATTCTAATCATGTCGAAGCATGATAGAACAGTGGCCGATAAGCTGCTTACTGCGTGGTTATCTTTGCTGGCCATTGAGTTTTTATCCTGTGCAATCGACTACTCGCTGTTTGGTTATCCATTACTATCGAGCTCGTTTCTGCTTTTTAACCCAGCTTTTTATCTATATGTTCAGTCGCTTGTCGATAGTAAATTCCACTTAAAATGGAGCCAGCTGCTGCATTTGGTGCCTTTCGTATTTTTTAAGGTAGCTGCCTATGCGGTGCATGAACCCTTTATACTTACCGATTTTTTTAAATTCGATTCCACGTTGTGGTTTCGCCTGTTTTTTTCTTTTGCTTCGTTGGTATCGTGGATATTTTATAACTACTATACGCTGCGTACACTATTCAGGCACCGAAAGCAGCTGGTAAACGAGTTCTCAAATATTGAAAGCAACAGGCGGGTTGGCTGGCTACTATTCGTTGTGATTTTTTATAACCTGTTTATTTTCGTATCGGTTATTTTGGCGTCGCTCTCAATTTCGGGTGTTGTTAATTTACCCCTATCGCCAATATACAATTACTCTACAATGCTTTTACTTGTGTATATATTTGGTTTTTACGGTTTAAGGCAGCGTATTAAGTATGTTGAACAGGAGGGTAGTAACCAATCCGAATCTGATAAAAACAAAAAAGAGCGGTATAAACAATCGCTGCTTACCACCGAGCGTAAAATTGAAATTAGGCAGGCGCTAGAGCGCTATTTTAATGAGAAAAAGCCTTACTTGAACCCTGAGCTTAATATGCAAATGATTTCAACGGCACTTAGCTATCCAAAGTATCAAATTACCGAGGTGCTTAATATGGATATTGGCAAAAATTTCTTTCAATTTGTTAATGAGTACAGGGTGGCCGAAGTGAAGCGAATGCTCGAAAATCCAAACAATTTATACTCTATCGAGGCCATAGGTTACGATTGTGGTTTTAGCAGTAAATCATCCTTCTTTACCGTTTTTAAGCGCATTGCGGGCCTTACACCTCAGCAGTACCGAAACTCTTTAGGTATATCATAATATAAAAAATCGCATGGTATCAGGCCATGCGATTTCGGGTTTATAATGGGCGAAAAATCTACTCCGCATCAGAATCAACTTCCTCCGCATCAGAATCAATCTCCTCAACATCAGAAATAATATCGTTCTCTTCGGATTTCAAAACCCTGGATGAGTACACCATGGTAAATATGCCAAAGGCTAGCGCGTAAATACCGATTAGAACTACCAGAAAGCGGGTGCTTTCGAAAGGATTAAAAACAATTATCAACCCTAATACCACCGAAACTCCGCCGGCAATAAGGTTAAATGCGCCCACAAGATCAGGGGCTTTACGCCTAAAGTACGATACAATAAAAACAACGCCAATAAAAAAGGCCCATAGCCCCATTACATAAACCAAAAACGCTGCGGCCGATTGTGGTTTAATAAGAATTACCAAGCCTAGCACGAGGCTTAAAACCCCTTCGGTTAGCCTCGCTTTCCAGTTGGGTAGGCTAACCTTGTGTTTTAGTGTAAAAATGCTCAGGATAAGCCCTCCCAGCATAATGGTAATGGCAAAGTATATTGCCAGTACGGCAATGGCTAGCTCTGGCATTAGTATCGTTACTAATCCAAAAATCACCAAAAGCATCCCGTTAAGAGATGATAGGCTCCACTTTCCAAATCTATTCAGCTTCATAAATGCTATAATTTATTATGATATAAATATACGCTGTTAATTAAAAAATACCCAAAATGAGCACAACTATTTTTTAATTTATCAAACTTTCATTAATGTGCTATTATGCATTCTTTGCTTATAAATATTCATTGGTGTCCGGTTAAAACTTATAGATTCCTCCCTACGGTCGGAATGACAAGGGGGTGAGTAATATTCGGGAAGGGAGGGCTTGGTAAGCGGCTACGCCGCTTACCAAGCCCTCCCCTAAAAACTAAACATTTGTCATTCAGAGCGAAGCGAAGAATCTAAAATACAGAATTATGTTTTTACTGGACAATAGTGATAATATTGTGAAGTCAGATCAAAATTTAACACTATTTTTAGTTCCGAGCAACCTCAAACACCACAATCTCGGGCCTGTTGCCAATACGTATCGGTGGTCCCCAGGTGCCAAACCCTGTCGATACGTAAATGTGCGTATCATTAATTCTCTTGTAACCCTTACTTACCTCAAAAATTGCGCGGGTAATAAAGTTTAAGGGGAATAGCTGCCCGTGGTGCGTATGTCCCGATATCTGTAAATCTATTCCATTGTCAACCGCATTTTGTAAATTGTAGGGCTGATGGTCGAGAAGCACCGTAAATAGGTTCGAATTAATGCCCTTAACCACTTCATCTAAATTCTTGCGCTTTGAGCCTCCCATGGTTTTTGCCTGCTTATCGTCTCGTCCCACAATGTTGAGCATATCTGCAGCGGTAATAAACGTGTCTCTTAAAACCGTTATATTGTGATTTTCCAAATATTCAACAGCCGATGTAACCCCGCCAATGTACTCGTGGTTTCCTGTAACGGCATATACACCCAGCGGAGCCGACAGCTTAGCCAGCAACTTTCCCATATCATTTCGGATAATAGGGCCCAAATCCTCATCAAAAATATCGCCTGCAAGCAAAACTATATCGGGTTTCTCGTCGTTTACCATGCTTACGAAGCGTTCGAGTCTTCCGTTCGATATAATTGAGCCTAAATGTATATCCGAAGCGGCAACTATTCTTACTAACGGCTTGTTGTTTATGGGCTTACTCGTTTCAATGTAAATGCGGCTTACTTTTGGGTACAGCGCATTAAAATAGCCTGCAAGCACAGTTATGCCAACTACTCCGTAAATTATTGAAGGTATCATTATTTTAAGGGAAACGCTTTCTTTTAAAGCGCTATATGAAGCATGATTTACCAAAGATAAAACGAGTTTGGTTATATCGAAAACGAAAAATAGTATGGTGAGGTAAAGCATTGCCGCTAGCCAAAATGAGCCAATTTTTGCAATAAACTCCGATATTCCCGAAGGAGCCACCTGTTCAAGAATTCGTCCCAGTGGGTAGGCAATGGCAAAAAAGATAAAGAGTATTTTTAGTATAAAGCCTACCTTGTTTTCAAGCGAAAATATGGGTCTTGTATGTCTGTAAATGTAGTAGTTTACAGCAAAAGTAATGAGTAGCACTAAAGCAAAGAATATTATCATGGATATGTTTCGTTTCATTATTAAAATTGGTTGATATGTGTTTTGGTGCTATTATTGTTAACTAGCACGTAAACATTAACAAGATAATTGTACTTTTGTTACAATGTGCGTGGTGTTTATTAATTATTCACAAGCTGTATAGCTAGTTGGCGAAACCGCCTAAACCTAATTGATAGTATGAATACTTCGGATAGAAAAGGGAAAGAATTGAGTGCCAGTAAGGGTTTACCTGGGCTGTTACCCGATTCGGATAGTGCCCTGCTGTCAACCATGTTTAATAGCTGTGCTGGGAGCATTTATTTACTACAAAATAACCGAATAGTTTTTCATAATAAGCAATTTGAGGTGCTTACCGGTTACTCATCGCATGAGCTGAGCGAAATGAATTTTACCGACCTGGTTCATGAAAAGGATAGGAAACTCATAAAGCTGCTATTTCTGAAAGATTATATGGAGATTCGCGAGAAAAAAACATCGCGCTCATTTACCTTTCGGGCTGTTCGCAAAAGTGGACAAATGCGTTGGTTTAAATCTAACGTATCTGTAATTTCCTATAAAGGCAGCCCTGCTTTGCTCGACAACTGCTTTGATATTACCCAACAAAAAGATTCTGAGCGTAAGCTGGTCGAGGAGGAGCAAAACTTTAGGCTTCTGGTTAACGGCTTCGAGGATATGGTTTTTATTATTAGTAAGCGAGGACTGGTAATTCAGGCAAACCGAAGTGTATACAATCGGCTTGGTTTTAGTGAACATCAGGTTGCGCTTAAAGCATTCAACAGTTTTTTCTCTGCAAACCAGCGCGAAAGTGTTAAAACCTTAATTTCCGATGTTTTTTCTGGCAACAGGGAAATTTATTCTGGCTCATTAGTTAGGAGTAATTCAAAAAGTATTCCCATCGAGGCACGTCTTTTTAAGGGAAACTGGAGTCAAAAAGAGGTGGTTTTTGCTATTTGTCAGGATGTTACCCAGCGGCTAGAGAGCGAGCACATTGTTAAAATGTCCGAAGAGAAATTCGGTAAAGCTTTTGAGAATAACGCTGTTATGATGGTAATTAGTACCTTTGAAGAGGGGCGTTTTATTGATGTTAACGAAACCTTTCTGAAAAAAACAGGGCTAACCCGTGAGCAAATAGTAGGAGCAAACTCTTCGCAAATTAAAATTTTTCCCGATATTTCGCAACGCGATGAGCTAAAGCAGCTTATTATTAAGGAAGGACGAATACAAGAGGTTGAAACATCGTTGCTAAATACCTTTGGGCAGCAACTTGTTTGTAGCTTTTCGGCTGAGATAATTGAAATTCAGGAAGAGCTGTGCTTGCTTTTCGTAATTAGCGATATTACCGACAAAAAGAGGGCTCAAGAGGAAATTTTACGCAGCGAAATTCGCTTTAGGCAGCTGGCCGAGCTGCTACCCGAAAAAGTGTTTGAGGCCAACTCGCAGGGCTACCTCACATTTGCAAACAATTATCTAAAGTCCTTTTTTAATTACACCGATAAGGCCATTGCGCAGGGGCTGCATATATATCAACTTTTCGATGCCAAGCATCACGATATCATATCAAGCTATCTAAATAACAGCATAGTAACTCCCGAATTACCCTCGGTTGAGCTAATGGCTCTTAAATCCGATAACTCAACATTTCCGGTCCTTACCCATATTATTGCTATTGTTGAAAACAACCGTATTAGCCGATATATGGGTGTTATGGTTGATATATCTGCTCAAAAAAATCAGGAGCAGGAGCTTGTTAAGGCTAAGAATGAGGCAGAGCAAGCCTCTAGGGCAAAGGAACGCTTTCTATCAACCATGAGCCACGAAATTAGAACCCCGATGAATGCGGTAATAGGAATGACCAATATTTTGCTTTCTGAAAAGCCTATGGAGCACCAGCTTGCGTATCTCCAAAGCCTTAAATATTCGGCCGAAGGGCTAATGTCATTGCTTAACGATGTTCTTGATTTTAGTAAGATTGAGGCGGGTAAACACGTTGTTAATAGTAAGGCTTTCGACCTGGAAAAATTTGCTAAGGGTGTTTACAAGGTGTTTAAGTATTCGGCCACTAAAAAGGGAATCGATTTGAGTCTAAGCTACGATGATACCCTTCCTGCAAATGTGGTGAGCGACTCAGGAAAGCTGAACCAAATTCTTACCAATCTTACCTCAAACGCCATTAAGTTTACAGCAAAAGGGGGCGTTGGTATCGAGTTTAAAAAAGTTCGTGAAACTGCGGCATCGGTTTGGGTAAGGTTTTCGGTTTCCGACACTGGCATTGGGATACCCATTGATAAGCAAAAAGTTATTTTTAAGGAATTTGTTCAGGCAAATGCCAATACCACTCGTCAATATGGAGGCACAGGTTTAGGCTTAGCCATTTCGCATAAGTTGGTGTCGGTATTAAAGGGTAGCCTCGAGGTTACCAGTTCGCCCAGTAAAGGCTCCGAGTTCTTCTTCACCCTTAGCTTGCGAAAATCCAAAGTGGCAAAAAAGAACACTTCCGACCTGGTAACCAAGCCTATCAGCATAAGTAAGTTAGATAGACCCGTTAGGGTACTTGTGGTGGAGGATAACGAGATTAACTCGTTTATTGTGCTTAAGTTTTTAAAAGATTGGGGCTTCGATACCCAGCTAGCCGAAAATGGGGCCGAAGCGGTTAGCATGGTTCGTAACAATAGCTACGATTTAATACTTATGGATTTGGAGATGCCTGTTATGAGCGGTTACGAGGCTACAAAAGAGATTAGGGCGATGACCGATACCAGTAAATGTGATATTCCCATAATTGCGCTAACGGCCTCGGCTATGCTCGATGTGCAGCATAAAATTTTCAATTTAGGTATGAATGGATTTATTTTAAAACCCTTTAAACCTGCCGACCTTAAAGCTAAAATATTTGAACTTATTGAATCTAAGTAAACCATTTTGCCTATAATTCGTTAGGTACGTAAACTAATGCTGAAATTGAAAATGAGACGTTTTTCGGGAATTGTACTACTTGCACTAGTTAGCCTAACGGCTACTGCCCAAAACGATTCGATACCAACTATAAATCGAACAATTTTGGGTTACGTGCAAAGTGTTATGGGCAAGCAGGTTGATAGGGGCGAGTGCTGGGATTTAGCAAACCAGGCCTTAATCCTTGTTAATGCTAAATGGGATAAAATGTATGTATACGGAAAACCTGTAAACTATAAAACCGAGGCGGTTTACCCTGGCGATATTGTCCATTTTAAGGGTGCCGTGGTTGAGCGTATCGAGGGGTTTACTACCTATACCGAAACCATGGAGCAGCATACTGCTATTATTATTAAGGTTTATGGTAAGGGTGTTTACGAGTTGGCCCACCAAAACACATCTTTCTCTGGGCGTAAAGTAGGCACTAGCCCCATTAACATTGAGGGTTTAGTAAAAGGTAATATTATAATATATCGACCCCAAGAGTAGTGCTCGTATTTTTTAATAATTATTGTTCTATTATGATACATATATTTCGCATTTCCATTCTTTTTGCCCTTTTTTTTAGGCCGATATTTATTCAAGCCCAAACTTCTGAGATAGTGGTAAATGTTACTCAGGCTTTCTCGCCTCAGGCCATGCTGCTATACTTTAATGGTACCGATTATGTTGCGATCGACTCATCAAACCAGCTAACACAGGGTAGCTATAGGTTTACCGCAGAAAAAGGGTATGCTAAGGGATTCTATAGGGTTGATGTGGGGAAAAGCATCAAGCTTAAACTTATTGTTAGCGGTGAGCCAAAAATTGATGTAAATACCGTGGTTTACGCTCCTAACGATAGCCTCAAATCAAGCCTATCGGTAGGGAATAACATGTATTGGCTTTTCCAAAATAGAAAAAAGAGGGTCGACCAGCAGCTATGGTTAACGCATTCGTTAATGGATTTTTACCCAGACACTTCAGCATTCCGTAAGCAGCTAGCTGCTGAGGTGATTAGCGTAAACAGCTCGTTATTTGCATTTGCCGATAGCTTAATCAATTTAAATCCCAACGCTTTGGCCTCAAGGTTTATTAGGATCGAACAGAAGCCTGTTATTCCCAGCAGCGTTAATCCCTTGTCGGAAGAGGTGATTCGCACCTGGTGGGGGCAAATCGACCTATTTGATACCCTTACCCTAAAAACGCCATTGTTTAAAAATAGGTTATGGGATTACATGGACCATTTTTACAGCGATGACCTCGATAAGGAGAGCCAAGAGCTGACTTTTACTAAGGGGATTCATCTCTTGCTATCGCTAGATATGCATCTAGAGGTGGCCAAAGCCATAAGGCAATTGCTGCTCGATGGATTTAAGGATTCCGATTATCTGGAAATTATCGATTACCTAAATTACACGCAGTTTGGTAAGCTAAACCCATTGAAACGGGGCAGTATTACCCCAAAATCATCCGATTCGCCTAGGGTCAGAGTGGGCGAAAAAGCATTCGATTTTCCTTTGCGTATAGCCAATATGAGGTCCATGTATCTTTCCGAGGTTAACGCAACCTATAAACTAATACTTTTTTGGTCCTCGTGGTGCCCTCATTGTCTTGACGCAATGCCAAGAATTAAAAAAATATATGCCGACTATAAGCAGAAAGGGTTTGAAGTTATTGCTATATCACTTGATGATGAGCCATTTATGTGGAAACGTAACATTAATGAGCTTGGGCTTGATTGGTTAAACCATAACGAGCCCTACACACCCGATAATGCTGTAATTAATATGTATGACGCCCACGAAACACCTCAAATGTTCTTGCTGTCCAAAGATCTAGAAATTCTCTCGAAACCCTCAACGGTAAGGCAGCTCGAGGTTAAGCTACGGAGGCTCACCCGATAGCTGCTGTTACCAGGCTTTGCTGTTAGCGTAAATTTATAATACAATATGGTAACAATTTCAATCATTAGTAATTATGTAATTTGCTGCTCTTATTTTTGAAGCAAACTGGCTGGTTGATGGAACTTGCAATAAGTTATAGTGTATCTTTATAGTAAATCGTTTCGTTATACCTATTTTTGCATGTTGTTAATATTGTAAAGCTTATAATATGATATTACGAAAGAAGTACGCCATTTGCCTGGCTTTGTTGGTTTTAGGGTTTTCAATTTTTACTTCATGTGTTTACAATAAAACTATTAGCATACAAACACTTAAGCCGGCAGAACTTAGTGTTCCCAGTAATTTTGCTCAGCCTCTAATTGTTACTGGAATATACAAGGGTGTGCCAGGTTCGCCCGAGAGCATGGCACAAGCGGCACTCGATAGTACAGCGGCTCTTGAGGCAGGGTTGGTATTAGCCGAAACATTGGCTGAATCGCCATGGTTTCAAGGCGTTGAGCCGCCTGTTAGGCAACACTATCGCGACGAATCAACCAGACTAATACTGCCCTATAGTTGGAATGAGGTTGAGAATATGGCATCAGCAACAGATGCCGATTTGGTTATTTCGCTAGAGTACATAAAAATAACGCCTAAAACCGATAGCTATCCATATTGGGATGGGGCCTTTCAGGGATACTATGGATACCTCTCAATGGATGTTTATGCTTACTGGCGCGTATACGACTTGTATAACCGTGAACTAGTGTCTAATTACCTATTTCGCGACACATTAATTTGGGATGAGTACGATTATTTCCCAGTTGAGGTTGGCGATCAGCTACCTGGATTTTTTAACTCGGCAGCTTATTGTGGTTACCTTGTGGGCGATGAGTATGCAAAAAAAATAGCACCATATTGGGCAGATGAGCAACGGTTCTATTATGTTAAGGGGCATAAACTTTTGAGAAATGCAGCCAATTTAGTTATTAACAATCAGTGGGAAGATGCCGCGAACCTTTGGCAAGAGGTAATCGATAAATATCCTAACCGTGAAGAGTTGGCAGCTAAAGCAGCCTTTAACTTGGCGCTTGCAAACGAAATGCTCGGTAATTTTGATGTGGCTATTGATTGGCTCGAAGAATCAGAAAAGTATTACAGGCTTCAGCGCGCCTTAGTCTACAAAAGTGTATTGAAAGAGAGAATCAAGCATCTTGAAAAGTTATAATTGGTAATTTAATATTTTATTTTTTATGAATAGAGTGTTGGCTATTATATTGATAATATATATATTAGGATACTTACTTGAATTAATACTTGACATACTAAATCTTTCTCATCGGAAAAAATCGGTTCCTGCTGCTTTGACTGATGTTTACTCGCCCGATCGTTATAAATTACAGCAGGGGTATGAGGCAGAGTCAACCAGGTTCTCAATTTTGCAAACAACCATATCGGTAGTTTTTATTATACTCATATTTTATATGGGATGGCTCGGTGCTTTGCATGAACATATCCTTATGCTCGAATTGGGTAATGTGCTTACCACTTTGATTTTCTTTGCTATAATATCTCTTGCCTCGAGTATTGCTTCATTACCTTTCTCTATTTGGAGTACCTTTGTTATTGAAGAAAAGTATGGGTTCAATAAAACGACACCCAGGCTTTTTGCGGTCGATTTTTTTAAATCAATTGTGCTCACGTTTTTCGTAGGTGGTATTCTGCTTGGCGCATTAACATGGGTTTACTTTGCAACAGGTAGGTGGTTTTGGTTAATTGCCTTAGCAATTATTTTGCTATTCTCGCTATTGGCAAATGCCCTTTACTCAACGGTTATTGTGCCGCTGTTTAATAAGCAAAAACCACTTCCTGACGGCCCATTGCTCAATTCAATAAAAGGGTTAGGAGACAAACTCAAATTTCCTGTAAGTAAGGTCTTTGTGATTGATGGCTCGAAGCGCTCTACAAAGGCAAATGCCTATTTCTCTGGGTTTGGTAAAAATCGCAGGGTGGTGCTATACGATACGCTAATCGAAAAGATGAGTAATGATGAGATTCTGGCGGTCTTAGCCCACGAAATTGGCCATTACCGTAAACGTCATATATGGATAAACTATCTGCTAGGGGCAGCTCAATCGGCCATTATGTTATTTATATTTGGTGTTGTATCCCAAAGCGTTGAGCTGTCTGTTGCATTGGGCTTTGAGGGTGCTACCGAACCCGTCTTTCATCTGAGCCTTTTGGCGTTTAGCGTTCTTTTCTTACCCATTGGCGATTTAATCGGAATTTTCACAAATATGATGAGTCGAAAAATGGAGTATCAAGCAGATAACTTCGCAGCTAAATACGGTTTAGGGCAATATCTGATAGCTGGGCTAAAGAAGCTATCAGCTCAAAACCTTTCAAATTTAACACCACACCCAGCATACGTATTTGTAAACTATTCTCATCCAACGCTTAATCAGAGAATAAAGGCGATTAATAACGAAGAAAAGTAGGCTGTAAAACAGATAGACAAAAACTTATTTGTACACATAAAATGCGCTATTTTACGATTCCTAACTTCTGGTTACAAGGATTGATAGACTTTAGTAGCACAATAAATATTTTTATAATACATGAATGCAGCACTCCTAACAATAGGCGATGAGATTTTAATAGGTCAAATTGTTGATACAAGCTCAGCATGGATGGCCGAAGAGCTGAATAAAATTGGTGTTAACGTTTGCCAAATAGTTTCAATATCTGATACAAATGATGATATTAAAAAATCTGTGGGCGAGTTACTTAGTAAATATGATGTAGTTCTTGCAACCGGAGGTTTGGGGCCAACCAGCGACGATATTACCAAACCTGCTTTATGTGAGTTTTTTGGAACGAACATGGTTGTTCATGAGCCCACGCTTAAGCATGTTGAGGGTATTTTTACTAAACGAGGACTTCCCCTAACCGAATTGAATGCTAAGCAAGCCGAGGTTCCCGCATCGTGCGAAGTTATTCATAATCCAACAGGAACAGCCCCCGGTATGTGGTTTAATAAAGAGGGTAAGATTTTTGTCTCAATGCCTGGGGTACCTTTCGAAATGAAGGCTATAATGGGTAGCAATATTATACCTCGGCTATCGAAACTAACGGCTACCCAGCAAATACTGCATAAAACCATCCAAACCTTTGGTTTGCCCGAATCTTTTCTTGCACAACAACTTAGCGAATGGGAGGAGAACTTGCCAAGCCATATAAAGTTAGCCTATCTTCCTGGCCCTAATGCAATTCGATTAAGGCTATCAACAAGAGGTAATAACATAAATTTACTTAAACAGGAGGTTCATCATCAGATCGATGCTTTAACCAAGATTATTCCGAACAATATTTTTGGTTTTGACGACGATTCAATGGTTTCGGTAGTTTCAAGCTTGCTAAAACAGAATAATGCAACGCTGGCCGTTGCCGAGAGCTGTACGGGTGGCAGTATTGCCCACATGATTACTTTACAACCAGGCTCTTCAACTTTCTTTTTAGGAGGGGTTGTGGCGTACTCAAATGCTGCAAAGTCGAGCTTATTGGGTGTTGATAAAAAATTGATTGATGCGCATGGTGCCGTTAGCCAACCGGTAGTTGAAGCTATGGCGCAAGGAGCTAGAGAAAAATTTAATGCTAATTACTCAATTGCTACTTCGGGTATTGCAGGGCCAACAGGCGCCACTGAAAACAAACCTGTTGGCACAATTTGGATAGCTGTATCAACACCTCAAAAAACTATTAGTCAACTGCTTAGTTATGGCGATAATCGTAATCGGAATATTTTGCGAAGTTCGGTTGCTGCGTTAAACCTGCTAAGGTTTATACTGATTAACCCCAATTATTCATTCGAATAATTAGGGTCTCCCACAGCCACTAAGTCTCAAACCCAATTTTGTTACCCAAAACAGGGTTCGACTATGTTGGGGTAACCCGTATTTGCATTCATCTTTTACAAATTTGATGAATAATGCGGGTTAAATGAGAATAATAATGCATAAATACGTCAACTTTTTTACAAATACCTTGCATTTTTAAATTTTAATAGCGTTCTTTGCGCACTGTTTTGAAAATCATACGAATCCAAAATACATAGGAGAAATGTCAAGAATTTGTCAGATTACAGGAAAAAAAGTTATGGTTGGGAATAACGTTTCTCACTCTAATATCAAGAGTAAAAGGAGATTTTATCCTAACATAGTGACTAAAAGATTCTTCCTCGAAGAAGAGAACCGCTGGGTAACCTTAAAGGTTTCGGCAGCTGGCATTCGAACAATAACTAAAAAAGGCCTTAAAAATGCTTTAAAAGAAGCTGAGAGTAAGGGTCTAATTAATATCTATTAAAGCATATTGCAATGGCAAAGAAAGGTAATAGAGTTCAGGTAATAATGGAGTGTACGGAGCATAAGGACTCCGGTATGCCAGGAACTTCTAGGTATATTACAACCAAAAATAAGAAAAACACTCCCGACAGGTTAGAGCGTAAAAAGTTTAATCCTGTTTTGCGCAAGGTAACTGTACATCGTGAAATTAAATAAAATTTATTGTTATGGCTAAGAAAGCAGTTGCAACGTTACAAAAAGGTGAGGGAAGAACAAATACCAAGTGTATTAAAATGGTGAAATCTCCCAAAACTGGGGCATACACTTTTCGTGAAGAAATGATACCCAACGAACAAGTTAAAGACTTTTTTGACGGGAAAATTTAATTTCTTCATCAAAATTTAATATAGTTTAAAAAGCTTCCTAAATACTTGGGAAGCTTTTGCTATTTTTACACAAATCATTAAACGCTTTATTGCTATGGGTGTATTCGGACGCTTTTCGGGGGGTAAAAAAGACGCTCTCGATAAGGGGTTGCAAAAAACCAAGGAAAATCTCTTCTCAAAGCTATCTCGTATTGTCATAGGAAAATCAACTATCGACGATGATGTGCTCGATAATTTAGAAGAGGTGCTCATCACGTCCGATGTGGGGGTTGATACAACTTTGCGGATTATTGAGCGAATTCAGGATAGAGCCGCTCGCGATAAATATATGAATACCAGCGAGCTTAACCAGATCCTAAAAACCGAGATTGCTGAACTCCTTGCGCAAAACAAATCGGGTGATGTTGATACTTCAATAAAAACTTCTGATGAGAATCCCTATGTTATTATGGTAGTTGGGGTTAACGGTGTAGGGAAAACTACAACTATCGGAAAGTTAGCTCACCTCTTTAAAAGCCAAGGAAAAAAGGTATATCTGGGTGCAGCCGATACATTTAGGGCTGCTGCTGTTGAACAGCTTGTTATTTGGGCCGATAGGGTTGATGTACCCATTGTAAAGCAAGCCATGGGATCCGATCCCGCTTCGGTTGCTTTCGATACCCTTTCTTCAGCCAAAGTCAATGGTGCCGATGTGGTACTTATCGATACAGCGGGTAGGCTACACAATAAAATTAACCTGATGAACGAGTTAACCAAAATAAAAAGGGTTATGCAAAAGGTTATTCCCGATGCACCCCACGAGGTTTTGCTGGTGCTCGATGGTAGTACTGGGCAAAATGCCTTTGAGCAGGCCAAACAGTTTACCAAAGCGACCGAGGTGTCTGCATTAGCATTAACAAAGCTCGATGGAACAGCAAAGGGGGGGGTGGTTATTGGAATATCTGACCAGTTTAAAATCCCCGTAAAATATATTGGTGTAGGCGAAAAGGTAACCGATTTACAGGTGTTTGATAGGTTCGCCTTTGTCGAGTCGTTATTCTCGTAGTACGGGTATACTGATTAATTATGTTAAAAAGGGTAATTTTATTGCCCTTTTTTTATAGTTTTGAAACAACTTTTTAGTTTCAGAACTGTAGTGTATGAAAAATCTAGCTTGCTTTCGGTATGAATATTTATCGTTACATATATTTTTATTATATCCATCGAAAAGTAATATTCTTATTGACCCCAATTATTCGTTCGAATAATTGGGGTTAATTGATGGAGCTAGTTTTGCTTACCTAGTAAGGTAATTGAACGGTATTTTGCCTTTATGGGAACTTTGAATCGAAAAAGCCGTTTAATCCTTAGGGTTTAATTTTTATCAAGGGCATTTGGTATCGATTCTTTAAAACGATTGAGACTATAATTATTTTATGTGCATCCTATATTTTATAGTAAGTATCTAAAACACTTAATATTGTATTAGCGTGAAGTTTTATACAAAATCTAACATAATTGTTATAATTACCTTTTTAGTTGCTCAGTTTTGCCTACTATCCACAGCTGTTTATGCTCAAAGTGGGCTTGATGTTTTTGGACGTCTTTTGGCTAGGAGGTCCAATGCCGCTGATGCCACAATCGTTATAATAAAAGATGGGGTAGAGGAATCAAGGCAGCCGCTTAGTCGTGGCGGGCGCTTCGATTTATCACTTAAATTCGATTCCGATTATATTCTATCTTTTGAGAAGAGCGGATATGTTTCAAAAAAAATCAGTATTAGTACAGCTGTTCCATTAGAATATAAAGATGTAAGGCAAGTAATTGATTTTGAGGTGGAGCTCGAACCGCAAACAGCTGCGAGTGCCCTTAAAATTTACAATAATCCTGTTGCAAAAATTAGATTCGATAAACGAAAAGGTGATTTTGGATATGATACAGATTATTCGGCAAGCTTCAGGCGTGATTTAGCAGCCGAAGAGAGGACACATGCTCAGCAAGAAAAACAAGCTTCTATTGATGCAGAAAAAGAGAGGATTGCTAAACAGGCAGAGGAACGTAGGCTTAAGGAAGAGGCTGAGCGTAAGGCTGCCGAGCAGGCCCGGCTGGCCGAAGCTGAGAGGAAGCGTAAGGCTGCCGAAGCCCGTGCTTTAGCCGAAGCCGAAGCCAAGGAGCAGGCGCGAATAGAGCGAGAGCAGGAGCAACGCCGTGAGGCAGAACGCCAGCGTTTGGCCCAAGAGGCAAGGGAGAAAGCCGAGGAAGAAGCACGCCTGGCCGAGCAGGAAAGGGTTAGGCAGGAGGCTGAGCGCATTCGTCAGCAGGAGGAGCAAGCCAGGCTTATGCGCCAGCAGGAGGAGGAGAGAAGACAAGCAGAACTGGCTAAGCAGGCCGAGGAACGTAGGCTTCAGGAGGAGGCCGAGCGTAAGGCCGCTGAGCAGGCCCGGCTGGCCGAAGCTGAGAGGAAGCGTAAGGCAGCCGAAGCCCGTGCTTTAGCCGAAGCCGAAGCCAAGGAGCAGGCGCGAATAGAGCGAGAGCAGGAGCAACGCCGTGAGGCAGAACGCCAGCGTTTGGCCCAAGAGGCAAGGGAGAAAGCCGAGGAGGAGGCACGCCTTGCCGAGCAGGAAAGGGTTAGGCAGGAGGCTGAACGCATTCGTCAGCAGGAGGAGCAAGCCAGGCTTATGCGCCAGCAGGAGGAGGAGAGAAGACAAGCAGAACTGGCTAAGCAGGCCGAGGAACGTAGGCTTCAGGAGGAGGCCGAGCGTAAGGCCGCCGAGCAGGCCCGGCTGGCCGAAGCTGAGAGGAAGCGTAAGGCAGCCGAAGCCCGTGCTTTAGCCGAAGCCGAAGCCAAGGAGCAGGCGCGAATAGAGCGAGAGCAGGAGCAACGCCGTGAGGCAGAAAGGCAGCGTTTGGCCCAAGAGGCAAGACAAAAAGCCGAGGAGGAGGCACGCCTTGCCGAGCAGGAAAGGTTTAGGCAGGAGGCTGAACGCATTCGTCAGCAGGAGGAGCAAGCCCGACTACAGCAGCAACAGGAGGAAATGCAAAGGCAAGCCGAGCAGGCTAAGCTGGCTGAGCAGCGTAGGCTTCAGGAGGAGGCTGAGCGTAAGGCAGCCGAGCAGGCCCGACTGGCCGAAGCTGAGAGGAAACGTGTGGCAGCCGAAGCCCGTGCTATGGCTGAAGCTAAAGCAAAGGAGCAAATTCGCCTTGCTGAAGAGGAAAGAGTTAGGCAGGAAACCGAGCGTATTCTTAGGCAGGAGGAAAAGATTAGGCAACAGCTGCTTGAGGCGCAGTTAAAAAAACAGGCTCAAATTGATAAACAGGCTGAGGAACTTAAGCGGCGTACACTAGCCAGCCTAAGTATAGATAGGGGCAATCCTCTTCCTGTGGAGGATGTTGCTGAAAAATATTCTAGCGAGCGGACGGTTGAGAAAATTCAGCTTAATAAAATAGTGTTAACCCGTACTGTGTTTAATCGAAATGGGGTAATAACTTTTTATACTCTTGTTGAGCACGAGAATGGTTCGGTTTATCATTTTAAGAACGGAGAGATAGTGTCTGCTTGGCACTACAATAACGAGGTTAACTAACCGTATTTTTATCGAAATTTATTTGTCCATTTATCTCGCATTATTCATCAGATTTAGTAAAGATGAGTGCAAATGCGGGTTGCCCCGAACTAGTCGAGCCCAAATTTGTTACACAAAAATGGTTGTGAGACCTAGTCACTGTCGGAGACAGTAATTATTCGAATAAATAATTGGGGTTATTTCATTCGGTGTTGTTTTTGTACTTCTTTTTACCTAAATTTGTTAAAGATGAATAGATTTTTTAAATTAAATTAATTTCAAATGAAATCACTTAACATTAAGGGAACCCAAGAAACCCCGCATGTTATCTTCGATAAGGAATCAGGAGTGTTTTCCATGTCGGGTAAGTCATTGCCTGAGGATGTAAAAGAATTTTATCTTCCAATAATCGAATGGGTAGCAGAGTACGCACAGACACCTAATAAGGAGACCAAATTTACAGTAAAGATGGATTATTTTAATACGGCTTCATCTAAAATGATCCTGGAAGTATTCGAGCTGTTTAAAGAGATTCACGATAAGGGTTTTACTGTGGTTGTCGATTGGTACTATCAAGAGGATGATGAGGATATGCACGATGCAGGAGAGGATTATGCAGATATAGTTGAAGTTCCATTTAAACTTATTAGTTATCAGCAAATTTTAGAGTGATGTTAATTCTTCGTTTTATTTAAGTTCCCACATAAAACGCCGTGCATTAATGGAGGTATTTTGCATTCAAGCAACAGAGATTACGCCAAAAATACTTTTAGATAAGAGTAACGGCGTTTTTGTATTGCAAGGTAAATGTTTGCCCGAGGATGCGAAAAAGTTTTTCTTCCCAGTAATTGAGTGGTTCGATTTGTATATTGAACAGCCCAACGAGCAAACTAATTTCTTAATTGATTTCGACTATTTTAACACCGCTTCATCTAAAATGCTTGTTATTATCCTCTCGAAACTCCGGGACTTGCATAGGGATGGCAAACAGGTTAAGGTTACGTGGATGTTTCCGCAGTATGACTTAGAGCTTGAAGAGGCGGGCGAGGAGTTTTCGGAATTACTAAATATCCCATTCGAATTTATTCCTAAATGAGTAGACATATAAGTATCTGAAAAATGAAAAAATTGCACATCGAACCATGTAAAGATTCCCCAGAAGTAATACTAGATCCGAATAGTAATGTTTTCTCAATAAAAGGTATTTGTCATCCTGAGAATGTAACAAGATTTTTTGAACCTGTGCTGGCATGGTTCGATGATTTTAAAGAGGAACTAATCGCTAAGGAGGAGCGTAGGGATGTGAAGATTGTTTTTTTATTTAGGTATTTTAACTCCGCAACATATAAGTATTTGATTTCTATACTTCATAAAATTTATGAATTAAAAGGTGTTGGATGCAGCGTTTTTGTTGAATGGCAGTACGAAGAGGATGATGAGGAAATGAAGGAGTCGGGTGAAGAGCTATTTGAATTTAGCGGATTACAAATTCCGTATGTCTGTGTCGAATCGGAATTATAAAACGATTGTATAAAGCACAAAAAAAGCAGCCTAAAAAGCTGCTTTTTTTGTGATCCAGCTGGGGCTCGAACCCAGGACCCCATCCTTAAAAGGGATGTGCTCTACCAACTGAGCTACTGAATCAATACTTACAAAACTAAAATTTTGTGATCCAGCTGGGGCTCGAACCCAGGACCCCATCCTTAAAAGGGATGTGCTCTACCAACTGAGCTACTGAATCAGTATCTTAAAAAAAGGACTTTGACGTCCTTAAACTTACCTAATGTATTGATTATTAGGTTGCCATTCCAGTGCTTATTATCACCAAAAGCGCAGCAAAACTAATGCTTTTTATTTTTTATAACAAGCATTGAGAGGTGTTTTTTTTTCTTTATTTTACTGATTTCGCCAAAAAGCATTAATTAACAGATGTTTATAACAATAAATAATTGTTTTTTTCTTTTCTATACCAATAGCGTTCAGGGAAGCATTATCCTAACCCCAATTATTCGAACGAATAATTGGGGTTAGGATTAGATAAGCCAGCTGTTTACTTATTCATCAAGGTTGAGTATCTTTGTACCATGTATTAATCTCTTAATAAATATATCGATATGACTGGCGATTTTTTTGATAGTAATATTTACCTGTACCTAGTTTTACCTTTTTTCATCTTTTTGGCTCGAATAATTGATGTTACCATTGGTACCATGCGTATTATTTTTGTGTCGAAAGGGCAGCGGGCTCTTGCTCCAATCCTAGGCTTCTTCGAGGTGTTGATATGGATAATCGCCATGGGTAAAATCATGTCGAATTTGGATAATTACGCTTGTTACTTTGCCTATGCAGCTGGTTTTGCTACGGGTAACTGGGTAGGTATGAAGGTGGAAGAATATTTGGCTATGGGTAGTATTTTAATCAGAGTAATAGCCAAACGTGATGTGAGACAGTTGGTGAAAAAATTGAATAGCCATGGTTACGGAGCAACAGTTGTTGATGGGGAAGGGAGTTCAGGTGAAGTACATCTGGTTTACTCAATAGTAAATCGTAAGTTTTTACAGGATGTAATTAACCTTATAGAGGAGTTTAACCCTAAAGCATTTTTCACCATTGAGGATATACGAAAGGTTAATTCTGGTATATTCCCCGAAAAATCGCCGATTCGTAGGTTAAATCCATTTAAAAGGTGGCGTAAGGGAAAGTAATTACGATTATTGCAGCTAAATTCTTTACAAATATAATACGCTTTCCATTCCGCAGCTGCATAGCAAATCAAGTATCGATAAATCGGGAGCAAACCCAAACCTATGGGCAAAAACCTGATGGTATTTGGGAAGTTCAATGCTGATGCTGTTTAATGTAACCTTTTTTTTGGGGCTAATCGTATTTCTGTAGTCTGCCATTCCTAGTACATTTTTCTGATAACTTTGTGTTTCTTTTATAGTTAAATCTATGTCAAGAATATGGATAACCGTTTCAATAATGCTTAGGTTGTAGTCCCATAGAAAATCCCATTTTTCTTCGTAGTATGGGGTAAAATAATCCGAAAGAAACTCATAAAAAGGGGATGTGCGGTAGGCCGATTCAATTGCCCGCTGATGCTCTTTTGCCCACTTAACCGAATTGTCAATTCTAATATCTTTGGTTAGCGTTCTGTTTCCCTGCGGTTTTGTAACCGGAATAGTTAGCGAGAGCACCCCATTTCCAGTCATTATCTCACAACGGTTCCTGTAGGTTTGCTTCGTGTAGGTTTCGTGAGCCTCAAGCAGGATGCTTTTATGTGTCTTGGCAAGCCTAAAAAAGCTAATGGGGGGTAAGTATGCTGTGCAGATTAATGCATCCATAGTTTATGTGTTATTTTGTAACAAGCGCTTTTGCTTTATGGAAATACCTTATCACGACGAATGAAAATAGTAGCAAAAAGGCCGCTGTGATCGAAATAAAGTTATTATTCCAGATCGTGTTTTGCTGATTCATTCATTTTTTTTAATAGCTACAAAATTAACAAAAATGAGCACAGCATGGCTGTGTTTTGTTCAAGCAGCTATTTTTTGCCCGCATTATTCATCAAATTTGTTAAAGATAAATGCAAATGCGGGTTACCCCGACATAGACGAGCCCAATTTTGGGTAACAAAATGGGTTGGGAAACCTAGTCGCTGTCGGAGACAGCAATTATTTGAATAAATAAATGGGGTTATGCAACAATTAGCACAAACCCTATTATTAGCAAGAGGATGAGGTGTTTTTTATTATCTTTGTAGTTTCCATATCATTGGCGTCCGGTTAATATTTATAGATTCCTTCCTACGGTCGGAATGACAGGGCGTTGAGTTGTATTTGGGAGGGGAGGGCTTGGCTAGCGGCGAAGCCGCTAGCCAAGCCCTCCCCTAAAAACTAAACATTTGTCATTGACAAAGCCATTTCTATTTTCAACGGTTTTGTCGAACATACGTTTCAGAGCGAAACGCAGTGAAGCGAAGAATCTATAATGTTTAACTTTGTTTTTACCGGACAATAGTGTTTCCATATATGATTATTTTATTTGTATAATTGATACTCTATAGGTCAAAAATTAGCTTGCAACGGGTAGAGTAAATTTGCCTAGCCAAACGCAGAAATTGAAAAGTTTAGAAGCAAAAACCACGACCTAAACAGGCGTTTGGCCCTAATGATAAAAAAGATGAATTAACGGCATAGTATTATGATTTCTGTTTGTTTACCAATATATAACTTTGATGTTACTGAACTTGTTCAAGAGTTGGTTAGTCAGGCTGATGAATTTAATATAAATATCGAAGTATTGGCTTTTGATGATGCTTCATTGTCGTACTATAAACGCAAAAACTCACAGGTGGCCGTTAATTCAAATGTGCATTACCTCGAGTTTGATCATAATTTGGGAAGAAGTAAAATTAGGAATCGATTGGCCGATTTTGCTCAGGGAAATTGGCTTCTTTTTCTCGATTGTGATATGATTCCGGAGCTGCCTAATTTTTTGAATAACTATAACTCGGTGATTGACCAAGCCAATGTTATTTGTGGAGGGATTAGCTACGGGCCTAAACCGCTTAAAAGCGAACTGCATTTACGTTGGAAATATGGCATGGTGCGAGAGAGTAAAAGCTCAATTCGCCGCCAGTTAAAACCTTACGCATCATTCTTTAGTGGTAACTTTATGATACGTAAAGATGTTTTTAATTCCATTCGTTTTAACGAGAGGGTTTTGGGTTATGGCCACGAGAATACACTGTTTGCGCTTGATCTAAAAAAACATAAAGTCTCCGTCCTACACATTCAAAATCCATGTTTACATTTAGGCATAGAGCCTTGTTGCGATTATCTAATAAAAACCGAGCAGGGCATTGTGAATTTGGTAAAATTGTTTCACCTAGTATCGCCTGGCCAGCAGAAAATATTAAGACAAAATATTAGCCTCCTTAAGTACTATACAGTATTCAGAAAATTGGGGCTTAGGCACCCAATGCGGTGGTTTTTTAGTTTTGTAAATCCCATGCTTCGCAAGCTTTTATGTGGATCAAAACCATCAATTGTGCTTTTCGATTTGTATAAATTAGGGATTATATCACAGCTTTACAGTAAGGTTAATCTGCCTTAGCAGAACAATCGTTTTACCCTGAATGCCTCCGTTAAATCTACCCATATGGTTTACGCCTTGATTTTCTTTTATATGCGATGTACCCTCGTTGATGTGTGATAGAAAACTATTGAAACCCCATATTTTTTTCTACCTTTGCGCTCCGAAAAACATTACTAGATGGCACTGAAATCAGAGATACAACGAAGACGTACATTCGCAATTATTAGTCACCCCGATGCGGGCAAAACTACCCTAACAGAGAAACTTTTACTTTTTGGAGGGGCAATTCATGTTGCCGGTGCGGTCAAAAGCAATAAGATAAAGAAAGGGGCAACCTCAGACTTTATGGAGATTGAACGCCAAAGGGGAATCTCGGTGGCAACCTCGGTAATGGGGTTCGAATACGAGGGTATAAAAGTAAATATTCTTGATACCCCTGGGCACGAAGATTTTGCCGAGGATACATACAGAACCCTTACGGCTGTCGATAGCGTTATTATTGTAGTAGATTGTGCCAAAGGGGTAGAGCTACAAACCCGTAAGCTGATGAATGTTTGCCGAATGCGTAATACGCCTGTTATTGTTTTTGTGAATAAGCTCGACCGCGACGGTAAGGATCCCTTTGAAATACTCGATGAAATAGAGCGGGAGCTAGATATAAAGGTTCGTCCGCTTAGCTGGCCCATAAGTATGGGGTTAACTTTTAAGGGCGTTTACAATATGTTTGAGCAAAAGCTCAACCTTTTTCTTGGCAATAAAAAGCAAGGTGTTACCGATGATATTGTAGAGATTGATGATATTAACTCCGAAGTGCTTGATAAGCATGTTGGTGGTTACGCTGATACGCTTCGAGAGGATTTGGAGCTGGTTAATGGTGTGTATCCCGAATTTAGTCGCGAAACCTATCTAAAGGGTGAGGTTGCGCCTGTGTTTTTTGGAAGTGCCCTAAATAACTTTGGGGTTCGCGAGCTGCTTAGCTGTTTTATTAGCATAGCACCATTCCCAAAACCAACCGCAACAGAAACCCGTGAGGTTTCACCTTTTGAAGAGAATTTAACAGGATTTATTTTTAAAATTCATGCCAATATGGATCCAAAGCATAGGGACAGGTTGGCTTTCCTGAAAATTTGTTCGGGTGTTTTTGAGCGCAACAAACCATATTTACATACAAGAATTGGAAAACGCCTTAAGTTTTCTAGTCCAACAGCGTTTATGGCCGATAAAAAGTCGGTTGTTGATATTGCTTACCCAGGCGATATAGTTGGCCTGCACGATACGGGTAACTTCAAAATTGGCGATACCATTACCCAAGGAGAGCAGCTGAAATTCAAGGGGCTCCCAAGCTTCTCGCCCGAACTTTTTAGGTACATCGAAAATGCCGACCCCATGAAGTATAAACAGCTTGCTAAGGGTATCGATCAGCTGATGGACGAGGGTGTTGCACAGCTATTTACCTCAAAAGCCAATGGGCGAAAAATTATTGGTACCGTTGGTGTGCTTCAGTTCGATGTTATTCAGTATAGGCTCGAGCACGAGTACTCGGCCCTATGCCGTTACGAGCCCATTACCTTGTACAAGGCGTGCTGGATTGAATCTGATAATATGGAGCAGCTAAAGGACTTTAGGGTTCGAAAGCACAGCAATTTAGCCATCGATAAGCATGGTCGTGAGGTTTTCATGGCCGAATCGCCTTATGCTCTGCAAATGGCTCAGGATAAGTTTACCGATATCAAATTTCATTTTTCTACTGAATTCTAGTGAGCCCTGCCACATAAACTTTTACGTAGCCTAAAACTACGTATCTTTACGTATAAATATTATTTACATGGCATATGCTAACGTAATTCCATCAATACATGATAGCTGGGAATTGGTTCTAGGTAACGAGTTTCAGAAGGAATACTTTATCAAATTAAAAGAATTTCTGCTTGCTGAAAATCAGCAATATGATGTTTATCCGTCTACTAACCAGATATTTAATGCTTTTAATAGCACCCCATTCCAAAAGGTTAAGGTTGTAATCCTTGGACAGGATCCATACCATGGCGACGGTCAGGCGCACGGACTTAGTTTTTCTGTACCAAAGGGAGTAAAGCAACCGCCTTCGTTAGTCAATATTTTTAAGGAGGTTTCGACTGATATTGGGGGAGAAATACCTTTGCATGGTAATTTAAGCCATTGGGCTCAGCAAGGAGTGCTACTGCTTAACGCTACGCTTACCGTTAGGGCGCACCAAGCGGGTTCGCACCAGAATAGGGGATGGGAGCGTTTTACCGATGCCGCAATTGAGGCCATTTCGAAGTATCGCTCAAACACAGTTTTTATGCTGTGGGGGGCGTACGCTCAGGCAAAAGAAAAGCTTATTGATACCAACAGGCACTATGTGCTTAAAGCCCCACATCCTTCGCCATTATCAGCTTATCGAGGATTCTTGGGATGTAAACATTTTTCGCAGGCCAATAGCTATTTAGAAGAAAAGGCGGATACTGGTATTAATTGGGTTATTGAGTAGATCCCTTTTGTGTTCAGTTAGCCCGCATTATTCATCAACTCTGTTAAAGATGAATGCAAATGCGGGTGTTACCCCAACCTAGTCGCTGTCGGAAACCCCAATTATTCGAATCAATAATTGCGATTAGAATAATAAAAAACCCCTACGGTATTCCGCAGGGGCTTTTTAGTCAATATTTGTCTACTAACCTAACGATTGGCCAATTAGGAAAACGGCTGCAAGCGATACAATGGCGTAAAGCTCTGGGAATACAGCTAGAATTAGCGTATTACCAAAAACTTTGTGCCCCGAGCCTATGGCAGCAATACCGTTGGCACAAACCTGTCCCTGACGAAGCGCAGAGAACAACCCTACAAATCCCATGGCAATACCAGCGCCAAAAATAGCAGCAGCTGTAGCCCATGTAGTTTCGGGAGTAAGGAAGCTAGCAAGCATAAAGTAACCAGCAAATCCGTATAGTCCTTGGGTTCCTGGAAGTGCACTAAGTACCATGTAGTTACCAAAAGCCGAGGGGTCTTTTTTCATAGCTCCAATAGAAGCGTTACCACCATAGGTTACGCCAAATGCGCTACCAACACCCGAAAGAATAATCATAATACCGATACCGATGTAAGCAAAAATAATAGGTTCCATAATTTTCAAGTTAATTGTTAATTAAATTGTTTGTTTACTTTTCTTCTGAAATGGTTTATAGGAAGCCCCTCCGCCCACAAAACCTGCGTTCTTGTAAAATTCTACAAATGTTAAACGCATGGGATGTACTAATGCACCAAGGGCTGCCATAAATAGATTTATTGAGTGGCCTGCAATCAGAATAAGAATTGTAACTATTGCACCAACCACAGGTATATCGGGTGCCATGCCAAAGGCAAGGCTGTTAAAAACGTTTCCTAGAATAGCGCTGGATAAGCCCAGGGCAAACAGGCGGATATACGATAGGATATCGCCAAATAGGCCGGTAATCATATTGTATGTTCCCCAAAGGCCTAGCCCAACGTTTACAGCAGGGTTTTTGCCTGGACTATTGAAGAAAAATATACCAATAGCAGCTATACCTAGAACAATTTTATGGGCTAAACCCATAAATTCAACGTTCATTCCATCTACCATGGATAGACCATAAAAAGCACCTGATCCAAGGATAAGTAGCAGCCAGCTGAATGTTGTAATGGAATACTTCCAGCCCCAAAGCCTTATTTCGTTTGCAGCTTTAACGAACATTCCAAAAACTATTTGGATTGCTCCAACTACGAGCGCAAGGGTAAATAGTTGATTCTGATCGAGGAACATATCCTTAAATTTCTCGATAAAAGAAATTTTTACGCTAACTAGCTCAATACCAAAGAATGTTCCTGTGAGTATGCCGAAAATGACCGTAGCCACTCCTAACCATTGAACAAGTGATAGGATTGGACGCATCTTTTGCTTAGCCCTAGGTTTATAAAGACTGGCACCCAAAAGCATAACAAGGCCATATCCAGCATCGCCAAGGCAAAAGCCAAAAAACATCATAAAGAATGGGGCGAAAAGAGGGGTAAGGTCTATTTC
The DNA here is from genome assembly GCA_028708425.1 of Bacteroidales bacterium. Lineage (GTDB taxonomy): Bacteria > Bacteroidota > Bacteroidia > Bacteroidales > Tenuifilaceae > Perlabentimonas. The sequence continues at coordinate 42,131 of JAQVYY010000006.1, read as the reverse complement.
ACCATAGGAAGGGTTTGTGAACAGGCTACCTATGGGCTCAAAGAGGCGAGCAAATTTATTGTTTTTGAGTAGGATAGGGGCGTTGTCTTCCTTTTTAGCCTTTTCGCTCACACAAATAATACTCTCCTTCTCAATAAACTTAGCAAATTCCTCATTTTTGGGCTCGGGAACCCAACCATTTAATATAAACACCTTATCGTCGGCTTGTTTATCGGCGCTAAGGGTTACCGAGTTTATCTCAAGCTTGTTAACCAGCTCGTCTTTTGAGGCTTCAAGCTGAGAAATGAACAGAGAGAGCTGGTTTAAGCGATTTTCAATCTCGCTATTACGGCCCTTATAGGCTGCTATTTCGGCCTCTTTACCCGATGCTGAGTAGGTAGGAATTTTTACCTCTACGGCATCAATAGGCAATGTAGCATCCTCATCTTTTTGCTGTATCCATACGAAGTATATCTGTCCAGCTTCTTGGTTAATTACCTCTACGGTAACGTCGCTTAGAGCCTCCTCGTCGAAAGCTTTCTCGTTGGTAACGAAGAATCTGATTTTGAGCCCCGACTCGTTTATGGTATGCAGCAAATCGATGCTGAAGCTACCCCAGGGGCGAGCATCATTCAAATCCTTATACGCCTTACGCATTGAGTTTTCAATCTGCTCTTTTTCTCGAATCAGGCTGTCATACTCGGTAAGAATCTCTTCGGACGTTAATGGGGCAACCTTGGTATTCCCGTCAAAACTCGACTCCCTAATCTTTAGATCTTTTAGCACTTGATTGTAACGGTTGATCTCGTTCATAAGATCGCGTTCCTCATCGGAAAGCACTTTGGTATGCCTCTCAATATCAACCATTCCCATATCTTGCAACCTGCTCAAAAAAGAGTCGAAATCGCGGTGATATACCAGAAATCCGTATTTAATCATTGGTACAATCATGCCTCTACCTCCATATTTTGCTGTCGGTTTTTTACAATTTTCATTGCTGACTTGGCAAGGTTCTCTTCGTCCTCCATAAAGCGTTTAATTCTCATTATGGCGGATTCGTAGCCAGGTATCTGAACCTTTTCGTAAAGATTTACCTTTTGTGTAGTCTTCTTCCTAGCGTGGTCGAGGAGTCGCATCTTTTCGCTATAAAAAATACTCTCAATACCAACGCTAGCCAACTCTTTAAGTATCTCAACTCCTGTTGGATACCAGAATGGGCGAGCAAAAAGGCTGTAATCTTTTACTTCAAAGATAATATCTTCTAGAACAGGTATTCGAACCCCGGCAATTTTTATAACCTCCAGCTTAACATCCTTAATGCGAATAAGGTTGTGTTCAAACTCACCCCAGAGGCTAACCATATAGTCGAAATCGCGCATTTTTTTGTCAAGAAGTTCTTCTAACTCCCTGGCTTTATCCCTAGCACGTTTCACTTCGGCTCGCAGTGCCGACTCTTTATTTTGAAGAGTAGGTAAAGCTCGCAGACGAATCTTTAGCTGCTTATCGAGGTTGTTAAGCGAAGTTTTATTATACTGAAATTTAATTGCCATTGTAAAAGATTTTTACTGTTTTGCCGGCCAATATTTATCTACTAGCTCCTGACGAATAGCAACCTCTGCCTTAGTAAAATACTTGGCAAATAGTTCCCACCCTATATTAAGCATCTCTTCAATTTCGATATTTACATCAATTGCCAAAAGTTTAATAGAGTAATCGTAAGCAAACTTGAGGCAGCGCTCATCGTAGTCCGAAAGGTCGAATCCATTTTCGAGCTTGGTTTTGGCATTGGCAGCATCGGCATAAAGCCTTACGGCTGCGTTCATTACCTGTGGGTGGTCTTCACGGGTTTTTTTTCCAATAACCAGCTGTTTCAAACGTGATAAGCTTCGGAATGGGTCAACAATAACCTTGTTCGTATCGGAATCGGTACGCAGGAATAGCTGCCCTTCGGTAATGTATCCAGTATTATCGGGAATGGCGTGCGTAATATCACCACCAGAAAGGGTTGTTACCGCAATAATGGTAATTGAACCGCCCTCGGGGAACTGAACCGCTTTTTCGTATATCTTTGCTAGGTCGGAGTAAAGCGAGCCAGGCATTGAGTCTTTTGAAGGAATCTGATCCATACGGTTTGATACAATACTCAACGCATCGGCGTATAGGGTCATATCCGTTAGCAGAACAAGAACTTTCTCGTTTTTCTCGGTTGCGAAATATTCGGCAGCCGTAAGAGCCATATCGGGAACTAAAAGTCGTTCAACAGGTGGGTGCTCCGTGGTATTCACAAAACAGATAATACGGTCGAGCGCACCAGCATTCTCAAATACATTCTTAAAGTATAAGAAGTCGTCGTTGGTAAGCCCCATACCACCAAGAATAATTTTGTCGGCCTGTGCGCGAAGCGCAACATTTGCCATTACCTGGTTATAGGGTTGATTGGAGTCTGCGAAAAACGGAATTTTCTGACCCGTTACCAGCGTATTATTAAGGTCGATACCAGCAATACCGGTTGCAATTAGCTCCGATGGCTGTTTACGCCTAAGCGGGTTAACCGATGGCCCGCCAATTTCGCGGTCAATGCCCTCAATTTCGGTACCACCAAACAGGGGCTGACCGAATGCGTTGAAAAACCGACCGGCCAAGTCATCGCCTACTTTTAGTGTTGGTGCCTCACCGTAGAAAATTACCTCAGCATTGGTAGGTATGCCCTCGGTACCCCCAAAAACCTGAAGGGTAACCATGTCGCCATATATTTTTACCACCTGGGCTAACCTACCGTGTATCATAGCCAGCTCATCGTTAGCAACCCCTTGCGCTTTAAGCGTACAGGTTGCCTTAGTGACTCCGAGTAGCTGCGTATATATTTTTTGAAAAGCTTTAGCTTTCATTATTCTGCCTTTCTTTCGTTAAGTAAAGTATCAATTTCTTTTTCGTATTTTTTGAACTCATCGCTGTCAAAAACCGAGTAGTTCATCTGGCGTAAGATGTTAATCACATTTTTATAGAACGTTGAGCAGTCTTCAAAGTTTTCGAAACTGAAGTCCATATCACAAATACCAAGAACCTTTTCGAGCATATATTTTTGTCTGTTTAGTGGGCACGATGCGTCAATCTCATCAAAAGCATCCTGCTGAAGGATGGTGAAGTCGATAAGTTCCGCTTTCCAAAAACGGTCGTGGTACTCAAGCGGCACACCGTCGTCGCCCAGAATGTTTATTTGCTCGGCAGCTTCCTTACCCTTTTGTACGTAGTTCTTAGCTTTAAGCACTTTATCTACCCAGTTCTCGTCAATGGTTTTATTTAGATACTCTATAATCTCTGGATATTCGAGATATTTTGAGTACGATTCCATGGGGTCAACAGCAGGGTATCGCTTACTGTCGGCACGCTGCTGCGATAGCGCATAGAAACAACGAGCCACCTTTTTTGTGGATTCGGTTACGGGCTCCTTAAGGTTACCACCAGCAGGTGATACGGTGCCAATAAAGGTAACAGAACCTGTTTCGCCGTTATTTAGGTACACCAATCCCGCTCTCGAGTAGAAGTTTGCAATTACTGCCGAAAGGTCCATTGGGAACGCATCTGGTCCAGGAAGTTCCTCCAGGCGGTTACTCATTTCGCGAAGAGCTTGTGCCCAGCGAGAGGTTGAGTCGGCTAAAAGCAGTACTCTTAGACCCATTGCGCGGTAATACTCTGCAATTGTCATGGCGGTATAAACCGAAGCCTCCCTAGACGCTACGGGCATATTAGATGTGTTGGCAATAATTGTGGTACGTTCCATTAGCTTACGACCGGTACGGGGGTCATCAAGGTGAGGGAATTCTGCAAATATTTCCACTACCTCGTTGGCCCGCTCGCCACAAGCTGCCATTACAATAAGATCGGCCTCGGCCTGCTTTGAAATGGCGTGCTGGAGCACCGTTTTTCCACTACCAAAAGGGCCCGGAATAAAACCTGTTCCACCCTCGGCAATGGGGTTAAACGTATCGATGGTACGAACCCCTGTTTCCATAATTTTAAATGGTCTGGGTTTATTATTGTAAGCAGTAATAGCCAGCTTTACAGGCCATTTTTGCTCCATCGTTACGTCAATATCGTTGCCATCATCATCGGTTATAACCGCAATGGTTTCGTTTACTTTATAGCTACCGCTTTCTATTACAGACTTTACGGTGTAACTACCTTGTAACTTAAAGGGAACCATAATTTTATGATTTGCCCAGTTCTCTTTCACCTCGCCAAGCCAATCGCCAGCAACAACGGTATCGCCTGATTTAGCAATTGGGGTAAACGCCCAATCAACGTCGTAATCAAGCGCCTCGGTGTAGTCACCTGCCTTTAGGAACACGCCGTCCATTTTGGCCAAATCATGCTGTAGCCCATCGAAGTTTTTCGAAAGCAAACCCGGACCCAGTGTTGCTTCAAGCATATGTCCTTCAAAATCCACGGTATCGTTAACCCTAAGCCCACGCGTGCTTTCAAAAACCTGAACGTAGGCAAACTTACCGGTAATTTTAATTACCTCTGCCATGAGTTTGGTATCACCGAGGTAAATGTAACATATCTCGTTTTGCGCAACGGGGCCATCAACCTCAACGGTTACAAGGTTGGCGATAATGCCTGTTACTTTTCCTTTGGTTTTCATTTATTCATATTTTGATTTAATATATCGTTTTACTGTTCGAATTCTTTAGGTAATTCGTAGGTTTTACGAATATCGGCAACCAGCTTTTCAAACATTTGGGCACCAATAGTACTATCGAGCTTGCTCCAGCGGTAAACAATGGTTGCTTTTACCAGGAACGCTAAAATTTTATTGATATTGAAGTAGTCGAATGTGGTAATATCATCGGCCATATCCCATTTAAGCATATCAAGCCGACGCTCGCGGTCAATAATATCTGTTTGCTCCGTAATTTGGAGTAATGGTTCAAGAAAATCAACCTCCCTTTTTAGCCCGAAGTCGGCTGCTTGGCTGCGTGAAATTGTTTCAATTAGCTCGCCCTTGCCAATCATTTGCGGGGTGCTATCAATACCGCTTTTCCGACAATTTATTGCGGTTAAAAGGTTGTTGAATAGTAAAAGGAAGCTGTACCATTCCTTTAGAAAACGGTTTTCGAAGGATTTTAGGTGTTCATAAAATACCTCCTGGAATTTCGCCTCTGGTATCTTCTCAACCTCATCCGAATAGTAAAGGTCGTCCTCCTGAGTTTCGTCATCGTCGTCGCTATTTTTACCTTTGTATGTAAGGTAAAAGCGTTGCATATACTCAGGAAATTCCTCAAGGTTATCCTCAAATTCTTTGTATAAATCCTTAGGGATCGTACCTAAGGGATTGAATTCCTTTTCACGCTCAAACAGAAAGTTTTGAAAGTTCTCGTTATCGTACTCAAGGAATAGCTTCTCCACTAACTTGTAATCGTTGGGGTGGATGTGTTCCTTAATCTCGTTTTTTAGCTTCACAAGATTAAAACCCTTCCGATCCTGATCGATAAACAAGTCGGGTAGTCCGGCAATTAAGTAGTAATACGCTCGTGCCATACTATTCGTTTTCGAGGAGTAACTCTAGTATACGTGGACGCATGTACTCTTTGAAAAGGTTCTCAAAATCTTTTTCGGTAAAGCTAATGATGTAGCTACCATCTTTTGGTCCGATTTTAAAACCGTATTTCATGCTCTTGTCGGCAACTACCTCTAACTCTTTATTAAGAGTAGAGAACACCTTACTTTTAAGGAATTCGTCAAACTCTTTCTCGGTTTTTTTGGGAATAAGTACCCTAAGAGAAACTCTTTCGGTTGATTCGGGATTCCAATTTTTGATTGCAGCCTCGATAACAGATTTTACGAAATCGGTATCCTTTAAGGCATCGGTTATGGGGCTATCAATAATTTTTGCTTCAATAATACTTGAAACATCTTGCTTTAAAGCGCTAACAACCTGTCGGGTTGAAATTGAAACCTCGGTATTTACATTCTTCTTAAGATCTTCGGCTTCCTTTTTTGCTTGTGCCACAATTTGTTCGGCTTGTTTTTGTGCATCGCCAACAATTTTTGCAGCATCGTCCTTGGCTTTACTTACCATCTGGTTAGCCTCCTCGGTTCCCTTGGTTAAGCCCTCCTTGTATATCTTCTCGGTGAGCTCTTGAAGCTTGTTTTGCATAACTAGTCCTCCAGTATTATTTTACTAACTTATTTATACTATATGTGTGTTTTTTGTTCTAATTCAATCGAAAAACTTTTTGCTTTGTTGCTAACAAAATTAATTTTTTTTTAGTACTACACAATGTGATAATACTCATTTCTTTATTTTTAATACTCCCCATTTGTTGCTGGCTCTATTCTCATTAGTCTGATAAATAGGTGGTTGTTAATTTTTTTACTGTTAATTTATTATCAATAAGTTGTACAACATATAAAACAGGGTTTATAACAACTATTATTATATAAAAGTAAGGTTTACAGTGGGTTGCCAATTGTTTATAGTTGTTAAAATAGTAGTGCTAAAATTAGCTAATCTTTTTAAATTTACATGATTATATCTTAAAACATCTACATTTTAATGCATTTATTGTACTAAAAATTGCTTGTTTTGTAGTACCATTAATAAAATTCTCTTAGGTAAATGAACTATAACACCTAAGTTTTTGCCATTGCTAAACGATTGTGGTGGATTGAATACACAACGCACCTTGATTGTAACGATAGCTCTGCATTTAGTTTGTAGATATGATTAGAGCAATTATTTACAGCTATTTTAGAAACCTCAGTCTGTCAGGGTCGCATTTAACTATAGCTTTATAATAACCCAGCCCCTCATTACCTAACTATGGAGTCACTCTGAGAAGCTTGCCCTGAGCGGAGACGAAGAGGGACCACCTTGAAACAAAACCACTAAAATTTCCCTGCCTGTAATTATCTGACATTGTTGTAGTTACAAAAATAATTACATCAACACGAAAAATACTTCCCAAAATATTTTGAAAGTACTATTTATCTGCCCTATATTTGCAGTGTAGTAGTTCAGTAGTACACTAACATTATAAGCTAATATTATGATACAATTAAGTAACATCACTTTCGGGTATCGCAAAAAGCAAATTCTTTTCGATAACCTGAACCTAACGCTTGAGTTTGGGAAGATTTACGGGCTTTTCGGGGTAAACGGAGCGGGTAAAACCACCCTCTTAAAGCAGCTTAGCGGGCTGTTAAAACCTACTGAGGGCAAAATTACCATTAACGGGTTGCATGTTGGTACAAGGGATGCCAACGCGCTGGAAACCGTTTTTTTAGTGCCCGAGGAATTCGAATTGCCGCCCATATCAACCCGTCGCTTTATTGAGCTAAACGCACCGTTCTATAAAGGTTTTGACCATTCCCTTTTTGAAACATCAATGGTGGAGTTTGAGCTTGGGCTCGATGAGAATTTAGCTGCCATGTCGTACGGTCAGAAGAAAAAGTTCCTTGTCTCGTTCGGACTAGCTACCCAAACACCGCTACTGTTGCTCGACGAGCCAACCAATGGGTTGGATATTCCATCGAAAAGCCAGTTCCGTAAAATAATGGCTAAAATAGCATCCGACGACCGATGTATCGTTATCTCAACACATCAGGTGCGCGACCTAGCATCGATGATTGACCATGCCGTTATGGTGGATAAGGGTACAATTGTATTCGACCACAGCTACCGAGCAATTACCGAGCACCTTACCTTTAAGCATGTTACAGGCGACGTGCCTAATGATGCAATTTATGCCGAGAGCCATGCATCGGGTTATAATGTAATTTGCAAATCGACCAAAGATGAGTCGGAGGTTGATCTCGAGATTCTATTCAACGGCGTAATTAAGGATGCCAATTCTATAAACCAAGCCATAAAAAACGCATAACCATGAAAACTTCAAATACATTTTCAGCAAAACGAATAGGTCTTCTTATGTACCGCCATGTATTTTATAATGTAAAAACATATTTGTTGAGCTTTGCTGCAGCTGGTAGTATTCTCATTATTATTAGTTTGCTGAGTACAATAGGTAATGACTACCTTGCTAAAGGACTTTTTATAACCCTTGGACAAGTCTTTCTTTTTATTGGGGGCGTGATGCTAACCTCAAATGTATTTAAAGAGATTAGCTCAAAACACCGTGGATGGCTCTATATGATACTTCCGGCAAACCCCAGCGAGAAAATACTGTCGTATTGGCTATTAACCACAGCAGGTTTCGCTGTTATGGCATCACTAACCATGGTAGCATCGTCCATAGTGCTATCGGTGCTTTCAACCCTAATTTTTAAAACCGCATTCTACGTATTTAATCCGTTTAGTGTGGCGTATCTAGAAATATTGCTACACTACTGTATTGTGCAGAGTCTGTTCTTTTTTGGTGCCATATTTTTCCAAAAAAATAATTTTATTAAAACGATTTTATCGGTCTTCGTTTTTAATACTATCCTGGGAATTATAGCTGTAATTATCACGTATCTTGTATTTGGCAAAGCAGGAATAAATTCCAATAACATCCAGCTAACAGATGACCACTTTTTCTCTGTAATAATACCATACATCGCAAAGATATCTTACTATGGATTAATGGTTCCGTTCTTTGTAACCGTGAGCTACTTTAAACTTAAAGAGAGGGAGGTGTAGCATGAAATTCGCTGAACAGCAACCCATTTATATGCAGATAGCCGATATTTTCTGCGAAAACATACTATCGGGTAAATGGAAACCCAACGACCGGATTCCATCGGTGCGAGATATTGCCATGTCCATGGAGGTTAACCCCAATACGGCCATGCGCTCATTCGAGTTTTTACAAAATCAGGAGATTATTTTTAACAAACGCGGAATTGGATACTTTGTGAGTGAAGATGGGCACCATAAGGCGCTTGATTATAAGCGCGAAGAGTTTTTGAGTAAAACCGTTCCCGAGTTCTTTAGAAATATGTACCTGCTCGGAATAAAATACGAGGAGATGGAGGAGTATTACAAAAAATCGGTTCGTTAAAATTAGATAGGGACAAAAAACAATACTTAAACACTAAAAATCATGAAAACAAGCAGCAAAATTTTACTCACAGCGCTAGCCATTCTAGTAGTATTTATGGCAACTGTGCCCATTACTCTTAAAGTGAAACTAAAAGACTTTATTATTGAAGGCGATGGCAATATTATAGTTCAGGAGCAGATTCTTGAACCTTTCGATAAGCTGATTATTGATGGAGCGATAAGCATTGAATATGTTCTGGGAGAATCAAATATACTAGCTATTGAAGCCGATTCGAATTTAATGCAGAATGTAGAGATTAGCGTGATTAATAATACCCTAAAAATTAGGAGAACATCTGGCCGCAAACATTTTACCGGCACGCTAACGGCACCCATGGTAAGTGGTATTACCCTTTCGAGCGGTGCCAAGTTATCATCAAAAGATACGATACAAATCCAAACCCTCGATTTTAGTGTAAATGCAGGGGGCTCACTTGTGTTAGTAGGAAATATTGATACTATAGCTTCAGCCATTAACGCAGGCGCCAAAGTTACATTAGCTGGCACATGTAAAGTGATGAAAGTATCTTTAAATGCAGGGAGTGAGTTTAAGTCGCACGAAATGGATACCGACTACCTAATCATTAGCGCCAATGCAGGTTCAAATGCCAATGTAAATAGTAAAGAACTGGAAGCATCGTCAACTTCAGGGTCGGTAATTCGCTATAACGAGGGGGCTACTCTTAAAAAGGTGGAGACATCGAGCGGGGGGTCTATTCGGTCGAGAAAATGAGAGTAATTAGTCATTTAACCCGCATTATTCATCCAATTTGTAAAAGATGAATGCAAATGCGGGTTACCCCAACTTAGTTGAGCCCAATTTCGGGCAACAAAATGGGCTGTGAAACTTAGTCGCTGTCGGAGACAGCAATTATTCGAATGAATAATTGGGGTTAAAGGAGAGTTAGTAACAAGCAAAAGCAAAGCAAAATGAAAAAACTATTTATTTTAATTCTAAGCTGTATTTTATTTATTTCTTGTAAATCAGAAAAACAGTATGAAAAAGTTGTTACGCCAAATATAGAGGCCTGTGATTGGATAAGTAGCTATCACTGGATAAAGAAAACATTCGAAGAGAATGATGCAGGTTTTCAGTGGGTTATCGAAGAAAAGGGAATGGAAGCATATCAGCAATTTTGCGACTCCGTAGAGCAGGAAATAAGGTATGCAAAAGATATTTTTGAGTGCCATGATATATTAAGGGATTGGGGAAAGTTTTTCAGAAAAGGACATTTTGGAATCTCACTCAACGTGGCATCAGCTTCAAGTGACACAATATTAGAGCCTGAAACAGTCAACTATACTCTTCAAACAATTTCTGAACAATCAGAAAAGACAAATGATAAAATGGTTGGCATTTGGTCGTCGCCTCCCTATAAAATTGGTATAGTAAAAGATACCATTAAATCAGGGAGAAAATATGTTGGTTTTATTATTGACTCGGAGGTTCTTGAATGGAAAGAAGGACAGGTGAAGCTTGAAATTTTTACGAGAGATAATCAACTTTTTGCACACTTTTATATGCGCGACTATTCGGTAGAAAGGAGAAATGTGGCACTAGAAAGTGAGGTGGAACTTCATGTTGGTAATATGCTCTTTATAAATAATTTAAAAGGAGACACGCTGGAGCAAAACCTTTTAGGTGCTTCAAAACCCTTGTTCTATAAGCTGTCAGAACAAACTACGTTACTAAGAATACCATCGTTTAATTCAGACCAAACCAAATTGATAAATGGGCTGATTGAAGAAAATAGACCAACAATTCTTTCGCACCAAAACTTGATTATTGACCTAAGAGGCAACGGTGGTGGAGCTGATAGGTCGTGGAGAGAAATAGTCCCACTTATCTACACCAATCCTATAAAAACTGTGGGAGTTGAATTTCTGTCCACTTCTTTAAATAGAAAATATTTAAAGGATAATATGTCCTTTGTCCAAAAGCTTTTTTCAAGAAAATTTCTTAAAAAAATGGACAATAATGATGGGGAGTTTGTTAGAAGAGATTCAACATATATAACAGAATTAGATGAAGTTCTGCCAACCCCACAAAATGTTATTGTACTCGTTGACGAGCTGTGTGCAAGCTCTGTCGAACAGTTCTTACTTGCAGCACAACAAAGCAAAAAAGTTGAAATTTATGGCAACCAAACTTTCGGGGCTTTAGATGTTTCTAATGTTGCAAATGTGGTATCGCCCGATAAGTGTTTTGCTTTAGCATACTGCACTTCCAGAACTTTGCGCCCTAAGAGTAACAGAATAGATGATATTGGTATAATGCCTGATTTTGAAATAAACGATTCTATACCTAAATGCCAGTGGATAAGCTTTGTATTGGATAGAATTGAATAATTCGTTTATAAAACAAATTGCTAACCGTATATGTCATTTAAATACGATGGCAGATAACATAATAGAGGATAGGAGTATGAAAAACACAGCACTAATTTTATGTTGCCTTTTTTTGGGTAGTTGCTCTTCATTTTTTAGAGCAATAAACTATAGTCCATCTATTAAAGTAAGGGAAATATCATTTTTAGATGAAGAATCAACACAAAACTATCAATTTTACTACTCAGACACAATAGGCAATGAATACTTGAGGGAATTACGTCAAAACTATGGGTTGGACACCCTAACTTCAAACTTGCCTAATGAGATTGAAAAAATAAAAGCCATACTTCATTGGAGTAGCAATCAATGGGAACATAACGGTTCTAACACACCTTCAAAATCCGATGCACTGAATATTCTAAAAGAAGCGGAAGCTGGAAAGCAGTTTAGATGTGTTGAATATGGGATTTTGGCAGCGGCAAGCTTAAATTCTATTGGAATTCGTGCGCGTGTATTAAGCCTTAAAACAAGCGATGTAGAAAAAATAAAATTTGGAGCAGGTCATGTTGTTACAGAAGTTTATTCCAATGATTATTTCAAATGGATTTTTATTGACCCTCAGTTTGATGTTTTGCCCATTTTGAACGGTGTTCCATTAAATGCAGTAGAATTTCAAAAAGCAATTTTAGTTGAAAAGCAAAATATTGAACTTCATAATTCAAAGGGGAAAGTAGAGCAAGAGTCGTTAGACAACTATATCAATTGGATAGGGAAATACTTATATTTCTTTGACGTAGGATTTGACCAGAGAATTGACTTTAGTGTCGATAAAAAAGGTTATGATGGAAAAACAAAATTAATGCTAGTACCGTTGGGTGTCGATAACCCTACTGTTTTTCAAAGAGAGTATAAGATTGATTATTGCTTATACACCAATTCAATAAATGAGTTTTATGCGAACCCGAAAGATTAAATACGATCACAGTATTTTTAGTTGTTAGAATTTAAATTTTTTTTTCACTGTATTCCCAACTATATGATGTTTACTATCCTTTAATCTGTTAATAAACATCCCTAGCTAGTTAAAGGTATTTCTAAAATCGTAAATGCAGTTTGCACATATCAGAAAATCAGTGTTTTTTGTATTGAGATAGTAATCTATTATTGAGAATCACTATTGTCCGGTAAAAACAAAGTTAAACATTATAGATTCTTCGCTTCACTTCGTTTCGCTCTGAAACGTATGTTCGACAAAACCGTTGAAAATAGAAATGCCTTTGTCAATGACAAATGTTTAGTTTTTAGGGGAGGGCTTGGCTAGCGGCGAAGCCGCTAGCCAAGCCCTCCCCTCCCAAATACAACTCAACGCCCTGTCATTCCGACCGTAGGGAGGAATCTATAAATATTAACCGGACGCCAATGATTGAGAATAACAAATTTTAAAACTATTTTAGATGCACAAACATTTTTTGTAACTGTGCACCTGCAAATTGTTAACCCGCATTATTCATCAAACTTGTTAAAGATGCATGCAAATGCGGGTTACCCCGACATAGTCAGGCCCAATTTTGGGCAACAAAATTGGTTGTGAGACCTAGTCGCAGTTGGAGACCCCAATTATTCGAATGAATAGTTGGGGTTAGTTTATCGAGATGCCAGTCGAAGCCCGAGCGTCCCTAATTACCACAATACACTTTTTTTATAGCCGCATAACTTGTCAGGCTGAGCTAAGACGAAGCCCGTATAACAAACCTTTACTTTTTTTAACGCTTTTTAACGCTGTAACCCCCATTAATTCTGCATATTTGTGTTCTAAAATTCAAATTTTAACAATTCATTTTAAAATAAAGTACGATGAACGACACATCAACAGCTAACATTAAGGAGCTAAACGAACGCATTCGCCTTGAGAGCTCGTTTGTGGATATTATTACAATGGAGATGGACAAGGTAATTGTTGGTCAGAAACACCTTGTCGAATCGCTGCTTATTGGGTTGCTAGCCAATGGCCATATTCTACTTGAGGGTGTGCCTGGTCTTGCCAAAACACTTGCAATTAACACGCTGGCCAGTACTGTCGATGCGGGGTTCTCAAGGATTCAGTTTACCCCCGATTTGCTACCCGCCGACCTTATTGGAACAATGGTTTATAGCCAGAAGCAGGAGAACTTTAACGTTAAAAAGGGGCCAATCTTCACCAATTTTGTTTTAGCCGATGAGATAAATCGTGCACCCGCTAAAGTGCAAAGTGCTTTGCTTGAGGCCATGCAGGAGCGTCAGGTTACCATCGGCGATGAAACCTTTGCTTTGCCCTCGCCTTTTTTGGTTATGGCAACCCAAAACCCCATAGAGCAGGAGGGAACCTACCCATTGCCCGAGGCGCAGGTTGACCGTTTTATGCTTAAAGTGAAAATTACCTACCCGAAAATAGAGGAGGAGAAGCTTATTATACGCCAAAACGTTGCGGCAAGCTTTCCGAAGGCAAGTAGGGTAATTAAACCCGAAGATATTGTGAAGGCCCGCGAGGTGGTTCGCGAGGTTTACATGGACGAGAAAATTGAGAAGTACATTGTTGATATTGTATTTGCTACCCGTTTCCCCAAAGATTACAAACTAGAACGATTTGAAAATATGATAGCTTACGGCGGGTCGCCCAGGGCGAGTATTAACCTATCGTTAGCGGCTAAGGCGTACGCCTTTATTAAGCGCAGAGGGTACGTAATACCCGAAGATGTGCGATCGGTATGTCACGATGTTTTACGCCATCGTATTGGGCTAACCTACGAGGCGGAAGCCGAAAATATTAGCACTGAGGATATAATTACCGAGATACTAAATACCATTGAGGTGCCCTAGTTTATGTCAACCCTAAAGCTTTCACTTGTGTGTGTGGTATTTTTATTGCTTTCCAATGTATGCAGTAGTCAAAATTACATTGGCTCGAACAAGAGTGAGATTTTTAGGTTAGCCAAAACGGAATTAAAAGGTTTTTTGTTTACTAAAGAGGTGCAAAACAAGAATAGGAGCTTTATTAAGTTTGAAAATTACCCCGACGAGCAAACCGTAATTTTTATGCTCAATTCCAAAGGGTATTGCACTTCCGTTTCGCAAATGTATAACGTTTGGTTATTTGATTCGGTAAAGAAAGAACTTAGTAAGAAGTATGGAAAGGATAAAAACTGTGTGTGGATTGAAACCAAAGACTCTGCCAAATACGAAGTAAGTCTGGTTAAGGGCAAGTGGTTTATAACGGTTATTACCAAACAAAAACAGAAGTAACTTACAACCTTGTAAAAAGATACTAGCAGTGGATGCATCAGAACTATTAAAACGAGTACGAAAAATAGAGATAAAAACCCGTGGACTATCTAGGCAAATATTTGCAGGCGAGTACCATAGCGCTTTTAAGGGTAGAGGAATGGCTTTTAGCGAGGTGCGTGAGTATCAGTACGGTGACGATATTAGGAGCATCGACTGGAACGTAACCGCCCGTTTCAATCAGCCTTTTATTAAGGTGTTCGAAGAGGAACGCGAGCTAACGGTTATGCTACTAATTGATGTTAGTGGTTCGCGATTATTTGGTACTACCGATTTGTTAAAGAAGAATTTGGTTACCGAAATAGCAGCTGTTTTAGCCTTTTCTGCCATTCAGAATAACGACAAAATTGGCGTTTTAATGTTTAGCGATAAGGTTGAAAAGTTTATTCCACCCAAAAAGGGCAGAACCCATATTCTTCATATTATTCGCGAGCTAATAAACTTTGAGCCAACCAGTTCTGGAACCGATTTATCGGAGGCTTTACGGTACTTTACCAATGCCATTAAAAAGCGTTGTACCGCTTTTATTCTGAGCGACTTTATGGATTTTAAACCCAATACCGTTGAGCCAAACTTTTTTAACGCGTTATCCATTGCAGGTAATAAGCACGATGTGGTGGGAGTTAGGGTTTACGACCCTCGCGAAACGGAGCTGCCACCCATAGGATTGGCTAAGCTGAAGGATGCTGAAACGGGCAGCTACTCGTGGATTGATACCAGCAGTTCCATAGTTCGAAAAACGTATGCCCAGTGGTGGCGCAATACGGAAGCATCGCTTAAGCACACCTTTTCGCGGTGCAGGGTCGACTCAATAGCTATTTCAACCCATGAGGATTATGTAAAACCATTAATAAAACTATTTAAACAAAGAGCTTAGTTGTACAGTGTTAGCACGTCGTTGCGAGCGTTTCTTTTGCGAAGCAATCTATTGATTAGCAATACTTTTACAGTATATACCTAAAGTTTAAAATGAATCAGAATAATCAAATTAATAGCTATATTTTTTATGAATAGTTTCTTAAAATATCTAGTGTTTACCATTGTTTCAGCAATATTTTTGGTTGTTCAGCCAGCTGTATCAACGGCTCAAAACCCTAAATTCAGCTTTGCTGCAGAGGTCTCAGCCGATAGTATTCTTATTGGCGACCAGCTTGAGCTAACCATAAAAGCTAACCTACCCAAAGGGTACGAGGTTCAGTTTCCCTTTTTTGCCGATACGCTTGTTACCGGCATAGAGGTTATAGGTAAACCTACCATTGATACCCTAAAAAAAGAGAACGAGGGTAGAGAGTACTTATATAGCCTAACCATCACATCATTCGATGAGGGTTTTTATCGTATTCCACCCATTAGGTTGCCGTTCTCTAGTGGGCTACGCATTGATACTGCTCAAACATCAGCAATATGGCTATTGGTTAATACGTTGCCCCCCGATAGCACCATTACCACCATATACGACATAAAAACACCCTTGAAAGAGCCCTACACGTTTGCCGAAATAGCCCCTTGGGTTGGCGGCGGCTTGTTAGCTATTGCCCTTATTGTATTTCTAGTTTACTATTTTATACAGAGAAGAAAGGGAAAACCTGTATTCTTTACCCCAAAACCATCTGAACCAGCTCATGTTATTGCGCTTCGCGAACTAGAACTTATTAAAACGAAAAAACTGTGGGATACCGAGAACCATAAGCAGTACCAGTCGAAGCTAACCGATGTTATCCGTTTTTATATTGAGGGTAGGTTCGGGGTGCCAGCAATGGAGCAAACTACCTATGAAATTTGTAGTAGTTTGAAAACTAGCGATGTGTTGTCAAAAGAACTCCTAGATGAGCTTCAGGAGCTGCTTTCACTTGCCGACCTGGTAAAGTTCGCCAAGCTTAAACCCAGCGTATCCGAAAATTTGGGTAGCCTCGAGTTTGCCATTAAGCTTGTAAATAGCACTAAACCCATTGAGCAGGATAGTAATAACGAGGCTGATGACGAGGATGAGCCAGAGGCTCAGAATACGCCAGAGCCACAGAAATTTGTTGAAGATAAAGGTAAAACGATTTAAATATGAGTGGAATATCTTTTGCACATCCCAATCTTTTGTACTTGCTGATAATAGTGCCAGCCTTTATTCTATGGTACATATTTAAGCGGAGGAACATACAAGCAAGTCTGCAGATGTCGACGCTTATGCCGTTTGCCAAGGCACCGGTATCGGCAAGGGTTTACCTAAGGCATTTGCCCTTTGCCCTGCGCATGGCGGCATTATCGCTAATCGTTATCGTTTTGGCTCGACCTCAGTCGTTTAACGTATCGCAAAATATCGAAACCGAGGGTATCGATATAATGATTGCTCTGGACGTTTCGAGCAGTATGCTCGCCAAGGATTTTAAGCCCGATAGGCTAGAGGCAGCCAAAGATATTGCCATACAGTTTGTTTCGGGTAGAAGAAACGACAGGCTTGGCTTGGTAATATTTGCTGGTGAAAGTTTTACACTATGCCCGCTAACAACCGATTTACGCACCATTGCAAACCAATTTAAGGATATTAGGGTAGGGTTAATTGAGGACGGAACGGCCATTGGCGTGGGTCTGGCCACAGCGGTTGCAAGGCTTAAAGATAGCGATGCCGTTAGTAAGGTAATCATACTGCTAACCGATGGGGTTAATAATAAGGGCGAAATAGCACCCGTTACAGCTGCCGATATTTCTAAATCGTACGGTATAAGGGTTTATACTGTTGGTATAGGAACGCACGGAACGGCACCTTACCCAGTACAAACCCCTTTCGGAACACGAATGCAGGATATGAAGGTTGAAATTGATGAGGATGTTCTTACTGAGATTGCCGAGGTTACTGGCGGTAAGTATTTTAGGGCTACCGATGGTAAGGGTTTGGCTGTGGTTTACGAGCAGATTGACAAGCTCGAAAAAACCAAGTTCGAGGTGATTGAAACAACCAAGAAAAAGGAGGAGTTTATGAAATTTGCCCTGTTGGCAATTATTCTATTGGGAGTGGATATGGTTTTAAGGTCAACCGTTTTTAGGAGCATTCCATAAACGGTGCATCATTACTAATTGTAGTATATAAGCAAAAAATAGATAGATATGTTCAGATTTGCTAATCCCGAATACTTATTCATACTGCTGGCAATACCCTTGCTAATAGGGTTATATATACTTGTTTCCGTTTCTCGTAAACGCAGGCTAGCCAAGTTCGGAAATATCAATACCATTAAGCAGCTAATGCCTGGGGTCTCTTTTCGCAGGGGTTGGATTAAATTCATCTTTTACCTTATTGCGTTTACCCTAATGGTATTGGGCGTTGCGCGTCCGCAGTTTGGCTCCAAGCTAACCGAGTCTAAACAAAAGGGCGTGGAGCTGATTATTGCCCTAGACGTATCCAATAGTATGATGGCTCAGGATATTCAGCCCAATAGGCTCGAACGTGCCAAACAGGCAATATCTCGACTAGTCGACCAGCTCTCGAACGACAGGATTGGGCTGATTGTGTTTGCTGGCGATGCTTACGTGCAGCTACCCGTTACCAACGATTATACATCGGCTAAAATGTTTCTATCGTCAGTTTCAACAGGGATGGTACCCAAGCAGGGAACAGCCATTGGCGCAGCCATCAACCTTGCTTCAAACTCGTTTAGTCCGCAGGAGGAGACGGGTAAGGCAATCATAGTAATTTCTGATGGTGAGAACCACGAGGATGACCCCATTGAAGCAGCGCAGAAAGCCCACGAGAAGGGGATAGTGGTGCACGCCATTGGTATTGGCTCGCCCAAGGGGGCACCGATTCCAACCAGCTTAAATAGCCGCGATTTTTTACGTGATAAGAACGATGAGGTGGTGGTTACCCGCCTCGATGAGGAAACCCTCTCGAAAATGGCTATTACTGGCGGGGGAAAATATATTCGTGCCACCAATTCGCAAATTGGTTTAATGCCCTTATTTGAAGAGATAAACCGCATGGAGCGCGCAGAGTTTAAGGAGAAAACTTTTTCTGAGTACGACGACCAGTTTCAATATTTCTTTGGCTTAGCCCTACTGTTCCTAATTATCGATTTTTTTGTGCTTGAGCGGAGAAATAAGCTTGTTCAGAAGCTGAACCTATTTGGAGAAAACCCGAAAAAGGAAATTTAGTTTTGTTATCGAAAAACACTATAATTATGCAACGTACAATTATCAACCTAATTCTAATCAGCCTACTAACCTCGTTAGCAGCCTCTGCGCAAACAGAGCGTAAAGCCATACGAAAGGGAAATAAGGAGTTTAAGAAAGGGGAGTTTATCGATTCCGAAATTATGTATCGCTCTGCGCTCGACATTAACCCATCGTCGTTTAAGGGGAATTTTAACCTCGGGGGAGCCCTATATAAGCAGGAGAAATTTGAAGAGGCCGAGCAGATTTTTAGCGATATTGCCACCGAACAAAATAGTGCTGAGGAGCTAAGCTATACATACCATAACCTGGGTAATGCCCATTTTCAGAAGGAGGAGTACGATAAAAGCGTTGAAGCGTATAAAAATGCGTTACGCCATAATCCATCCGATGTTGAAACAAAGTACAATCTAGCTCAGGCGCAGCGAATGCTTCAGCAGCAACAGGAACAACAGCAAGATCAGGATCAAAACCAAGACCAAGACCAGGACAAGGATAATCAGGATGATCAGCAGGACAAGAAGGATCAGGAGAATGAACAGGATAAGCAAGATCAGCAGAACGAGCAGAATAAGGATCAGAAGGATAAGCAGCAGGAGCAGCAGCAACAAATTTCGAAGGAGGATGCTCGCCGTATGCTAGAAGCACTTCAGAATGACGAAAAGAAGGTACAGGAAAAGGTACAGAAAGAAAAAGCGAAACAGGCGAAAGTAAAGGTAGAAAAGAACTGGTAATTATACTATTATGCTAAAAAAACGTTTTTGGGTTTCCCTAATATTCATTGCGTCGTGTGTAAATATTTTTGCGCAGGATGTTGACTTTAGCGTATCTGCCCCAAAAGTGGTAGCCGTTGGAGAGCAGTTTAGAGTGATTTTTAAGCTAAATGCACGACCCCAGGAGTTCAATGCCCCTGCATTCGATAACTTTTACATTCTAGCGGGTCCAAGTACCTCTTCGAGTAGTAGTATTCAGATAGTTAATGGTCAAATGACCCAAACCCACGAGTATAGCTACACCTATATTCTCGAAGCCACCGAGTCGGGTAAGTTCCAAATTGGTTCAGCATCAGCCACAGTAAGTAAAAAGGAGTATAAAACGAACCCCTTTGCCATTGAGGTTGTATCGGGGGGGAGTGGAACACAACCAGCAACCCCCAGAAATCAGCAGAGTACAACTTCAGCCTCGAATGCTGCCGAGCAAGAGTCGGAAAATATGTTCATCGACATTGAGTTCGATAGGAGAACTGCATACAGAGGACAGCCTATTCTGGCCACTCTAAAGCTGTATACACGTCAGAATATAGCTGGTTTCGACGACTTTAAATTTCCGTCGTTCAACGGTTTTTGGAGTCAAGAGATTGAAACGCCCAACAATATCCGCTTTCAACGCCAGAATGTTAACGGTCGGATTTATAACGTGGGGGTACTAAAAAAATACCTCTTACTGCCTCAGCGTGCTGGCGATATAAATATAAAACCCTTCGAACTGGTTGTGCTAGCTCAGCAGCAGGGTAGAAGGTCGGGGTCAATTTTCGACGATTTCTTTGGTTCGCATCAAACCGTAAAAGTTCGCCTATTAAGCAAAGAGAAAACCCTTAAAATAAGAGATTTACCACCTAACGCCCCCTCATCGTTTACAGGAGCCGTTGGAGATTTTAGCCTAACGGCAAGCCTCGATAAAACAGCCATAAAAACTAACGAGGCGGTTAACCTTACGGTTAGGGTTTCTGGTACGGGTAATATAAAGCTTATAGAAACGCCCAAATTTGAATTCCCCAGTAGCTTTGAAATTTTCGACCCCAAGGTAACCGATAATATTAACACCACATCGCAGGGTGCTACGGGTTCAAAAACGTTTGAGTTTGTTGCTATTCCACGCGGCCCCGGTGATTTTAACTTGGGCAGCTTAGAGTTCTCGTACTTTAACCCAATACAAAAGAAATACATCACTCTAAAATCAAAATCGCTAAATCTTACGGTCGAAGCCGATGGCTCGGAGCAGGTAGCTTCGCCAATGGTGGGATTTGGTAGGGAGGATGTGCGGTTTATAGGTAAGGATATACGCTTTATTAAAACGGAGGGCATAAAAATCAGCAAAACGCATAATCTTCTTTTCGCATCGAATGCTTATTACGGAATTATAGTGCTGTTGCTTGTAGTCTTTATAGCCCTGTTCTGGTTCATTCAGCATAACCGAAAGCTAATGGGTAACATTGCCCTGGTTAAAACCCGAAAGGCAAATAAGGTGGCTTCAAAACGGCTTAAGGAGGCAAAGAAACATCTATCACTTTCGAATGTTGAGCCATTTTATGAAGAGCTGCTAAAGGCTTTGTGGGGCTACGTTGCCGATAAACTCAGCATTCCAGTTGCAAACCTATCGAGCGATACGGTTAGGGAAACCCTAGAGCAAAACAATGTACAAGATGTTGACATTGATGAGTTTTTAAGAATAATAGCTACTTGCGAATATGCACGATACGCCCCAAAAAGTGAAGCTTCGCAGATGACTAATCTATATAACAGCGCAATTTCATTAATTGCAAAGCTCGAAGGGGTTATTAAAAATAGTGCTAAGAATGTCTGACATACTAGTTGGAATTATTAATAAATATAAATAATATTTGCTCTTATGAATAGGAGATACTACATAGTAATGGTGCTTTGTTTGATGTTTTTTGCATCGAATGTTATGGCTGAAAATCAACCCGACTCTCTTGTTTTTCGAGCTAACTCGCACTATGTCGATAATGATTTTGATAAAGCAGCCGAACTATACCAAACGCTTGTTGATAGCGGCTACCAAAGCGCCGAGATTTACTTTAACCTGGGCAATGCATACTTTAAGCTGAACAGGATACCCTACGCAATTTTGAACTACGAACGGGCTTACCGCCTAAATCCCAACGATGAGGATATTGAGTTTAACCTTGAGTATGCGCGTACCTTTACGGTTGACCGTATTGAGCCGCTGCCCGTTTTCTTCCTGCTAAAATGGTATCGGTCTGTTCGGCAAATTCTATCGTCAAACGGGTGGGCGTGGTGTAGCCTATTTTGGATTGCCGTTACGCTCTCTTTTGTTCTTATCTTTTGGTTTGCTCTAAAATCATCTACCAAACGATTATCCTTTTCGTTGGGCATTATTTCGCTGGTTTTTGCGGTGGTCTCAATAGTGTTTAGTGCCCAAGAGAAAGAGAACGAAACCATAAGGGATAAGGCCATTATTTTTCAATCTGTGGTTACCGTAAAGAGTTCGCCTGGCGAAACGGGTAAGGAAATCTTCATTCTCCATTCTGGCACCAAGGTTCAAATTACCAAAGCATTGGGCAAGTGGGTCGAGGTTCGCATTGCCGATGGTAACAAGGGCTGGATACCCAGCGAGTCTATCGAGCTGATATAAAGCGTTTTTCTATCGACAATTTTTGTAGATAAGCTCTTGGGCTTCAAAACTTCCGAGCTTAACGGCTTTTTTCCAGTCGGTGCAGGCCTGCGAGCGCTCGCCCAAATTATTGCGGCATTTTCCCCTAAGTAGATATAATTTTTGGTCGTTTAAATTGAGCTCTATAGCCCTATTAAGGTCAATTTTTGCTACTTCCCAATTTTTTGATGATAGGTATAGCTCGGCTCTGGCAGCGTAGTGTTTCCAGCTGCTAGGCTCGAGTTCAATTAGCTTTCTTAGGCAAAATAGTGCATCAATATTTCGCCCCATTTGGGTGGCTATATTTGCTTTTAACGATAGGGCATCAATGCTGCTGGGGTAGTAGCTTAAATAGTGGTTAATATCTGTAAAGGCGTTTTCAAAATCATGCTGATTTAAATAGGCTTTGGCCCTGTGCATAAAGTAATCGGGGTTTCCCCCAGAGCGTAAAATGGCGTCATTAAAAAGTTTTATCGCCTTTTTGTGCTTGCCAACCCTGTCGAGTGCTCGCCCATAGTTCGCCATATACTCATCGTTGCGTTTGCTTCTTTTTAGGGCGTGGGCAAAATCAGCTTCTGCAGCCTTGTAACTTCCAACGGCGGAGTAGGCTTTACCTCTGAGGGCGTAAAATTGATGCCGCGACTTTTTGCCGTCCATCTTTTGGTTTAAAAGGTCCAGGGCAAGTTCCCACTCGTTTTGCGAGAAATGGTACTCAACCTCAGCCTCGAGTAGCTCGTTGCTATTGTACCATTCATTTAGCCAAAAAGTTTTCCATTGTGGAGTATTGGCTAGTTGCAAGAATGCCGTATCGAGTATAATTTTGGCTTCTGATACTCGTGGTGCAGATGATAGATGACGCTCAAGCGCCTCAATCGCTGCAACCGTGTTGTTAAGCATTGCGTATGCTTTTGCTTCCCAAAGCGAGGCTATATTGCTTCTAATTTTATTCGCCTCCTCAAAGCTATACAGCGCCTGCTTAAAATCATTCTGCGTAAATAGTATTTCGCCCTTCTTTACCAGTATGTATGGGTTTCTTTTTGAAGCGATAATTGCCGAATCAATCTGTTGCTGGGCTAAAATATAGTTTTTATGTTGTAAAGCTGCTTGCGCCCGATAGTAGTTCTCGGGCATTTTTTGACCATTCGTGCACAGCGTGGCAATGCTTAATGCCAGTAGTATGAAAAATCGTACCATTTAAAACCTTTATAATGATTTTGAGGTTAGTAGATAGTGTCAAATAGAATGTTATATCTTCTTATACAAAGCATTACCTGTGGTCAAGAATCAACTTTTCGGCCTCGCTAATTTCCATAAACGAGGCGCCGTTGTTAGGTCCGAAGCTACCGCCGATGACCAGAACCATATCGGTGGGACACACCTTATTGTTTTTAATAAGGGTGTTAATAGCATCACTTAGGAACGAGTCTCTACTCTCGGTTAGGTTCATGTGGGTTGCCGAAACCCCAAACGACAGGCCAAGCTGGCGCATAATTGTTGGGTTGTAGCACATGGCGTAAACGGGAACAGTGCCTCTAAAGGCCGACAGGTACCTGCCCGTTCGGCCTGTCATGGTATCAACCACAATGGCTTTTATGGGTAGCGGGCGGCATGCTCTTACCGCATTTCGGGCAAGTGTAGCGGTAATTTTGTTGTTTATATTGGTTAGCGTAATATCGGGGTCGGCGGTAAGTACCTTTTCAACCTCGCGAGCTACGCTGGTCATGGTTTTAACCGCATCCACAGGGTATTGCCCGTAGGCTGTTTCGCCACTTAGCATAATCGCATCGGCCCGGCTGTATATTGCGCTAGCAATGTCGTTTATTTCGGCCCGTGTGGGACGGGGATGCTCAATCATGCTATGCAGCATTTGAGTGGCAATAATTACAGGTTTTTTACTCTCGATGCATTTATTTATAAGATGCCGTTGGATGGTGGGGATTTTTTCGAACGGAATTTCAATTCCCAAATCGCCACGGGCCACCATTATACCGTAGGTATGCTCAAGTATCTCGTCTATATTATCAACTCCCTGCTGGTTCTCAATTTT
Source organism: Bacteroidales bacterium (assembly GCA_028708425.1). GTDB lineage: Bacteria > Bacteroidota > Bacteroidia > Bacteroidales > Tenuifilaceae > Perlabentimonas. Next base: position 17,838 of record JAQVYY010000006.1, on the reverse strand, counting down.
TGCTATTACTTTAATTAAGCTATTACGTTTTTCTATAATAGCATTTATATCAATAACATCCTGCTTGGTGCGTACAAACGAATGGGCAATGAAATCGAGGTTGTTTTCAATGGCAAACTCAATAAAACGAATATCTTTCTCTGTTAACGATGGTAGGTTAATGGTGGTATTCGGAATATTAACGCTTTTACGAAACTTTATCACACCAGAATTTGTGGCTTGGCACTCAAGATGGGTCCCTCTATTTTCAACAACTCGCAGCTCAATTTCGCCATCGTCAATTAGCAAGTATGCGCCCTTGGGTATATCCCGACAAATATTTGTGTACGAAACAAAAAGATTACCATTACCCGATTTGCCCTCTGGATTACCGTATACGCAGATGGTATCGCCAGGTTCTACTTCAATCTCAGACCCTCTAGATGATGTTCTAATCTCTGGCCCTTTGGTATCAATCAGTATGGCTATACGGCTTGATACGTTTCGTATCATATCAACCACTTTCTTTGCCTGCTCAATGGTCTGATGGGCCGTATTTAGGCGAACTACGTTCATCCCTGCATCAAATAGCTGTTGCAAAAACTTTTCATCGCAATTTATGTCCGAAATGGTGGCTACAATCTTCGTTTTCTTTAGCATTGGTTTTTTTATGAATTATATTATACTACAAAGATACTCTATTTCAACTTTGTAGCAAGTTACTAGTCTGTTTTACATCGCACTAATCTTGTAAAAAACATCTAACTATAGAATCTATTTTAGCTACCTTTGTCTTTCAAAGTTAGTACTATGGGTTGGGAGCATGCCATAAATGATTATGTTAGATTTTTAAGATTAGAAAAGTCGCTGGCCGAGAATTCGGTTAGTGCCTATGTACGCGATTTAAAGTTACTAAGCACTTTTGCTGAGGACACTCTTGGAAAGGAACCCGAATCGCTTTCAGCGAGCGATTTGAGCGGCTTTTTGGAGTTTGTTCACGATAAGAAGTATAGCCCTCGCTCACAAGCACGAATACTTTCGGGTGTAAAGGGGTTTTACAAGTATTTAATGGTCGAAGAGGTTATTGACAGCGACCCAACAGAGCTAATATCGGGCCCCAAAATGACCCGTAAACTTCCCGAGGTACTTAGCATTGATGAAATTGACGAGATGCAGAGTACCTTCGATTTGAGTAAACCCGAGGGGCAACGTAATAAGGCAATTCTAGAAACCCTTTATAGCTGTGGGTTGCGGGTTTCAGAGCTGATAAATCTGAGGCTTACCGACCTGCATTTCGACGAAGATTTTATAAAGGTGCTGGGTAAGGGTAGTAAGGAGAGATTGGTACCCATTGGTGGTAAGGCCGTTAAGGAGATACGTTTGTACATGCCCGATAGGAATAGCCTTCCTAAAATCGACAAATCATCGGAGAATATTCTCTTCCTAAACCGACGGGGCAAAAAGTTGACCCGTGAAATGATTTTTACCATAGTTAAAAATTCGGCAATAGACGCGGGTATTAAAAAGGCTGTAAGTCCCCACACGTTTAGGCATTCATTCGCCACGCATTTGGTAGAGGGTGGTGCAGATATTAGGATAGTGCAGGAGATGCTTGGACATGAATCAATTCTCACCACCGAAATTTATACACATTTAGATAAGCAGTACCTAAAGGAAACGATTAGCCTGTTTAATCGTCGCGATAAAAAATAGCAAGGGTCTTAAGACCGATGCTCGTCGCGTAGCAAGTCGTTTACCGTTTTTACCGGACTAAAGGTTGCTGATGGCACTTCAACAAAAATGGTGTTCCAGTCGGACATGGCACCGTTCCAAAGCCCTGGCAGCTCTTGTGCTTTAAGCATTTTGCCATCCTTACTCTTAGTCGAAATAAAGCCTGTATCAGGATCTCTAAACCTTAGCAAATCAAACTTTTCGCCGTAAAGGTTTATTACCCCACACACAAGGTCAACAGGATTAAAATGCGTTGAAGCCTCAAGTATGGCTTTCTCCTTGGGTTTGCTTAAATCAATTTGCGATGTTTCAACTATTTGTAGCGAGATGGAGCCATCGCGATTTGTGGCCCAAAAAGGGCCGCCACCGGGTTCACCCGTGTTTTTAACCATTCCACAAACCCGTATGGGCCGATTTAATTTCTCAGTAAGGTATTCGCAAAGCGATTTGCTATCGGCTGTATTTAAGCCAGCTGGGGGTAATACGCACAATTCGTTTATAGTAAAATCTAATGCATCAAGTAAAAATTCGTGGGATGGCTTTTCTGGTCCCATAAGCTGGCTTAGGTAGTCGAATATTAGGCTCTGGTAGCTCATCAGCAGTCCAGCTAATGCCTTTTTGTATAGTACGGTCTGAGGCTTTAGCCTATCGGGTGCAACATTGTCAATATTTTTAATAAAAATAAGCTCATCGTTTAGCTCGTTCAGGTTTTCAACAAGCGCACCGTGTCCGCCGGGTCTAAAAATAAGCTTGCTATCATCATTCCTAAGGGGTTGGTTGTCAAGGTCAACAGCAATAGTGTCAGTCGATTTTTTCTGTTCAGAGTAGGTAATATTTATCTTAACACCGTGCAGCGTAGCGTACCTATCTAAAACATCATCACATAGCTTTTCGAAACCTGTTTTGTGTTCGGGCGAGATGGTTAAATGAATGTTAACCGCATTATTAGCGGTACGAGCGTACTGTGCACCCTCCACAATATGTTCTTCAAAGGCTGTTCTAATGGTATCCTGGTACTTGTGAAAGGGTAGTAGCCCTTTGGGTTTGCTGCCAAAATTCAGGGCGTGTGAGTTGAGTATTACATCAATTATGGTAGGGTAGTCGTTCTGTTCTAATAAATTTTTTATGTTGAGACCCATTTTGTTGAGCGTTGCAACGAGCTCTTCGTAAAAAGGGAACTTGTCTAGGTTCTCAAAAAATGACCAAGCCGAGTCGGTGCCCTTATCGCTAAAACTTTCCATGCCCTTTGTTGGGAATTCTTCTGAAAGGGTATGAAGATTTTGAAACATGCGGGTAGCAGCTCCCGAGGCGGGAACAAATTTAGTTATAGTTCCCTCAAAGCACTTAAATAGTTCAACCAAATCATCAACCTCGCTTAACTCAAGCCTGATAATACCATCGCCAACGGTAGCTGGCTTAATTACGTTAAGAAAGGGAAAGCCCTTTGCAAAATTTTCAAGCTGCAATTCTACTTTACCTTTAGCAATCCCAATCGCATTAAGCTGTTCTTCGTCTTTGTGTGTTAGCATCTTTTATTTTAGGTTTTCGTATTTTGTGACGGTAAATATCGTTATTTTTTTACCTATTCTTACCTTTGTGCACGTTTTTATTAGAAAACCAACTTATATCACAAATGCAAAAACAGAAGGTTAACGTTGTAACCCTTGGGTGTTCAAAAAATACTGTCGACTCCGAGTACCTTATGAGGCAGCTCGAGGTTGATGGTTGGGAGGTGGTATTCGATTCGAACGACCCTACCGCAAAGGTTGTGATAATTAACACCTGTGGTTTTATTGCTGATGCAAAGGAAGAATCGATTAATACCATCCTGTCTTTTGTTGATGCAAAACGTAAAGGGATGATTGAAAGGATTTTTGTAATGGGTTGCCTATCACAGCGATACAAAAACGAGTTGGCTGAAGAAATTCCAGAGGTTGACGAGTTTTTTGGGGTAAACGATTTGCCCCTAGTGTTAAGCGGTCTTAATGCGACCTATTCCGAAAGCCTATTAAACCAAAGGTTTATTACCACACCCTCTCATTATTCCTACCTTAAAATATCGGAAGGATGTTCCTGGGGTTGCTCGTACTGCGCAATTCCATTGATTAAAGGTAGGCACATCTCTAAACCCATATCAGACCTAGTTACTGAGGCTAAATATCTTGTAAAGAAAGGGGTTAAGGAGTTGATTATAATAGCCCAAGACTCAGTGTTTTACGGTATAGATTTATATGGCGAAAGACGATTACCGCAGCTGGTAAATGAGCTTAGCAAGATAGATGGGCTTGAATGGATACGAATTCATTATGCGTACCCCAATGGTTTTCCAATGGAGCTAGCCGAGATAATGCAGCGTAATCCTAAGGTTTGTAAGTACCTCGATATTCCCTTTCAGCATATTAGCGATAATGTTTTGAGCATCATGCGTCGTAAAATAGCTAAACACGAAATACTTGCGTTTATCCAAAAATTACGTGCCATTGTACCCGATGTAGCCCTTAGAACAACCCTGCTTGTTGGTCATCCGGGCGAAACCGAAGCCGATTTTCAGGAGCTGCTCGAATTCGTTAGGGACACTAAATTCGATAGGCTTGGGGTATTCACGTATTCCGAGGAGGAGGGGACCCATTCGGCCACTATGGATAACGATGTTCCCGAAGAGGTTAAGCAGAGCAGAGCAGAGCAAATTATGGAGGTGCAGCGAGGGGTATCACTGAATAGTAACACCCTAAAAATTGGTAAAGAGTATAAAATAATTATCGATAGAATAGAGGGAGAGTACTATGTAGGCCGAACACAGTACGATTCGCCAGAGGTAGACCAAGAGGTATATGTACCAAACTCTCCGGGTAGTGATATAAATATGGGCGATTTTGTGAATTGTAAAATTACTAGCGCATCGGATTATGACCTGTTTGCTGAAATTCTATAGGTACTATTTTCAAGGAAAAGAAAAAAGGTTTTAGCATTTAAGTATGCTAAAACCTTTTGATTTAAAGGAATATAGGTATAACTTACTAAACTAGTTCTTTAAGTTTGTTTATGGCTGCATCGTAGTTGGGTTCGTTTCCAATTTCTGGTACTACCTCTATATACTGAATAGTATCGTTTTGGTCGATAATAACAACACCCCGAGCAAGCAGCCTTAGCTCACTAATATGGAAACCATATTTTTGACCAAAGTCCATCTCCTTATGGTCCGATAGAGGAACAAGGTTGTCAATGCCCTCGGCACCACAGAATCGTTTAAGGGCAAAGGGTAAATCGGCCGAAATGGCCAAAAATGCTACCTTGTCGCCAAATTGAGCCGCTTCTGTGTTGAATTTTCGGGTTTGCATAGAGCATACTCCTGTATCGATTGATGGGAAGAGCGATAATAGTTTAACCTTCCCTTTAAAGTCACCTAATGTAACAGGCTTTAAATCATCATTTATAACATTAAAACCAGGTGCTTTGTCGCCTATACTAATTTCGTTACCAATAAGCGTAACAGGATTGCCTCCAAAGGTTACTTTTGTATTCATTTCGATTAGTCTTTTTGTTGTTTGTAATAAATTGTAAACACCTCAGAAGCCTAATTGTTTAAGCTGTAGCAAGTTTTTTAGTTTGAACTTGTGGTTTCCGAATCGGGTTTAACCTTCTTTGGTTTGTCGTTTTTCTTAATCTTTATAACAATGGCATCGTCCTTTTTGTTGTAGTCAACCTGAATGGTATCGCCAACCTGTATTTCACTCTTTATAATGACCTCAGCCATTTCATCTTCAAGATATTTTTGTATGGCTCTTTTCAGTGGGCGAGCACCAAACTGGATATCATACCCTTTTTCGGCAACAAAATCTTTAGCTTTCCCAGTTAATTCAACGCTGTAGCCCAGGTTATGAACCCTGTCGAATAGCCCTTTAAGTTCAATATCGATAATGCTATGAATGTCTTTGCGAGAAAGCGCATTAAAGATAATAACATCGTCAAGTCTATTTAGAAATTCAGGAGCAAACGCTTTCTTTAGAGCTTTTTGAATCACGCCCTTCGCATACTCATTGCTTGCCGATTCGGATGTGTCGGTTTTAAAGCCTACGCCGGCACCAAAACTCTTAAGCTCGCGGGTACCAATATTTGAGGTCATAATTATAATGGTGTTCTTAAAATCAACCCTGCGACCCAAGCTATCCGTTAGCTGCCCTTCATCAAGAACCTGTAATAGAATATGGAATACATCGGGATGCGCTTTTTCAATCTCATCGAGTAGTACCACGGAATAGGGCTTTCGTCTAACCTTTTCGGTTAGCTGGCCACCCTCTTCGTACCCTATATACCCTGGGGGTGCTCCTATGAGACGCGAAACCGAGAACTTCTCCATATATTCACTCATATCGATACGGATAAGGTTATCAGTTGTATCGAAAAGATATTTGGCAAGAACCTTGGCAAGCTGCGTTTTACCCACACCAGTTGGGCCTAGGAAAACAAATGTTCCGATAGGTTTATTGGGATCCTTTAGCCCCGCCCGGTTACGCTGAATAGATTTAACAATTTTACCGATAGCTTCGTCTTGACCAATTACAAGGCCTTTGAGCTCTTCACCCATTTGAAGCAATCTTGCCCCTTCGGCTTGGGCAATACGCTGAACGGGTACACCTGTCATCATGGCAACTACCTCAGCAACCTTCTCATCATCAACAGTTTCTCTGTGTTTAACCAGTTCGCTTTCCCAGCGTTGCTGTTCATTTTCAAGCTGTTCGAGAAATTGTTTTTCCCTATCCCTAAAGCTTGCAGCCGATTCGAAATCCTGATTCTTAACAGCTTTCAGCTTTTCGGCTTTCGCTTCTTCTATCTGCTTTTCAAGGGCAACTATTTTTTCTGGAACCTTAATATTCGATATGTGAACACGAGATCCCGACTCGTCCAATGCATCAATGGCTTTATCGGGTAGATGCCTGTCTGAAATATAGCGCATTGTTAGATTAACGCAGGCGTCAATTGCCTCGGGGGTGTAATACACGTTATGGTGATCTTCGTATCTGCCCTTTATTTGATTAAGGATTTCAACCGTTTCGTCGGGTGAGGTGGGCTCAACTATCACTTTTTGAAAACGACGTTCAAGTGCTCCATCCTTTTCGATATGTTCACGGTATTCATCCAGAGTAGTTGCGCCAATGCATTGAAGCTCACCTCGAGCCAATGCGGGTTTTAGCATGTTGGCTGCATCCAACGATCCTGTGGCTCCACCAGCACCTACAATGGTATGTATCTCGTCAATAAAAAGGATAACATTATTTGTTTTAGAGAGCTCGTTAAGTATGGCTTTCATTCGCTCCTCAAACTGTCCTCTGTACTTTGTTCCTGCAACAATCGATGCTAAATCGAGGGTTACAACGCGCATATTAAACAGTACTCTAGAAACCTTACGCTTAGCAATTCGAATTGCCAGGCCCTCGGCTATTGCCGATTTTCCTACGCCAGGTTCACCAATAAGGATGGGGTTATTTTTCTTTCTGCGACTTAATATTTGGGCAATGCGCTCAATCTCTTTTTCGCGACCAACAACAGGGTCAAGCCTATTCTCTTCGGCAGCCTTGGTTAGGTCTATGCCAAAATTATCGAGAACAGGTGTATCGCTAGTTGACTTCCCTGGAACTTGTTGTGGTCCTCGTGCCGACGCACCAAATGGACGTTCATCATCTTCATCAGGAAAATCAGCTTTAGCTTCAATAATTTCTGGTTTCATCTCTTCTTTCACAGTATAGTAATCAATATCTTTTTCGAAAAGTAGCTGGCTAACAACGCTTTCTTCATCTTTTAAAATGGCAAGCAGCAGATGCGCCGTATTAATCGTTTCGGTTTTTAAATCACGGGCAACCAAGGTTACCAGCTTTAAAACCCTCTCGGCCGACTTAAATAATGGTAGGCTATCTGGATCAAGTAGGGGCGATGGTGATTCTGATTGCCTTATCTTAGACTCAATATGCTTTTTAGCCTCTGATAGGTTAACCCCCAACTCTTGCAAAATATTTATTGCCATACCCTCACCATCTCTTAAAATACCAAGAAAAAGATGCTCGGTATTTATGGTCGAATTTCCTAGTCTTACAGCTTCCTCTCTACTGTAACCCAGTACTTCTTTGATTTTATTTGAAAATTTGTACTCCATCAATGCTCTTTAAAATTTTTAACGTTACTAAAGTAATATAGTATAACAAGTTTACCAACTGATTGTTGTCATTTTGTGATAACAATTAGTTCTTTTAGTATATTTCACAAGTATGTACTCTACATAAATTTATTTTATTTTTTTTAGTAAGAAGAAATATTACATTTTTTAAATACGATTAATTTTATTGTTTATGCGAAAGTGGAACAAATCGAGCCGTTAAATCTGGCTTGGGCATATCTTTATCCAGTGGGTACATGGGGCGATCTATCCTCTTGTATGGCAGTCGGTGTAGGTCTTGGTCTACGCCACCAGGCGTAAGCGCCATAATCCAACCGGCACGCATGTTATATAGTTCGGGTACTAGATAGCCAATTTTCACAACCAAAATATCCGTTTTACGTGGGTTTAACCCCAAATTGGTAAAATCGGACTCGTAATGGTAGGGTTTCCGTTTTTTGGTAACAATCACTCGCACGCTACCCACGCGGACAACCACTTCGGTTTTTGCTGTTTTATCACCATGGCTAATGGTTTCTATGGTTCCTTTCAGCCTTATGGGACCTTCATACCTACTATCGATTTTAGCGCCTGCAAATGCGTCTATTTTACCACCCACGCCTATTTTAGTGGCTTCTTTCACGAAATCTGGCCCAGGTATTGATGCGTAAATTAATGATGGACCATCTTGATTCTTAAAGGCATCGTCTTTAAGTATTTGTTTAAGAGTCCAGGTAACATCGCCAGCACCACCAGCGGTTGGGTTATCACCCATATCGCTAATAATAAAAGGTTGCTTATCGCTTTCTATGGCCATTTTTAGGCATTCGGCCAACGGCGCCACCGGGGCAACGAATTCAAATTCTTCTCGAACATCCCAAAATGATTGAGCCAACGTTTCGGCTGAATGTTTTACCTGGTTCTTATCGTCACCTGTAACCATAACTACTGCCTTGTTGCGCGGTTCATCTGCCCAAGCGTAGCCTACCCAAATAGCGGCATCTAAAATACCATCATGCTTTGTAATGGGTTCAACCTGAGCATATAAACTTTTTGCTGGCTCAATTCGTGTGCTGGTTTTTTCGCCTGGTAGTAAAATAGGAATTGGAATCCATGCCTTATAGGCAGGTTTGCCTTTCCCCGATTCTAAGCGATCGAGTAGGTTCACTAGCGTCCGCTTTTTCGATTCAATGGCATCCTCGTGGGGTGCTAGTCGGTAGCAGGTAATTAGGTCCGACTGGTGTGCCAATCGCCACGATACATTTCCATGCAAATCCATTGATGTGGAAATTAGTGCATCCTTTCCAACAACCTCTCGAACTCGCTTAATCATATCACCCTCGGGGTCCTCAAGCCCCACAACGCTCATGGCGCCATGTATATCGAAAAAAACGCCATCGTAGGGCAGGTTTTCTTTTAACCTATTCAACATCTCAGCCATTAGCGTATCGTATGCCTCACGGGTTACAATTCCACCGGGTATGGCATGGCCCCGCAATGCTGGGAAATACTGCGCCCTTTGCCGTGTGGCAGAATCCTCATGCAAGAATGGGTAGTACGAAAATATCTCCTCGCCACGGCGAGCACGGAATCCTTCCACCCCGGTTTTCGCTGGCGAAAAGGTACTGCACTCAATGGCCAGTCCGGCAATAGCAATGCGTGGTTTTACTGTCTCCGATTTTTCTTTATGTTGTTGACAACCAAATAGTCCCAATAGGATTACTGATGCAACTAGTATTTGTTTAATTTTCATAACGATTAGTTTGAGATTTATCAGTTTTCGTTTAAAATCCTTAGCATCCTCTTTATTTGTGAAGTATCAACCGAAACATGGCGAAACTCACTCGGTGCAGCATTGCCACTCATGCTAACATCGGTGTTTCTATATTGCATATTACCATCAACATAAATTTTTGCGCTGGAGTGGTACTCGTTTGCTTGGGTTAAATGTATTAATTTTTTTAGATTTTTATCGTTAATCCCGCTTCCGGGCATAACAACTATTTTCCCGTTTGCTTTATGTACTAGCTTAGCTAAAACGTGTGCGCCTTTTTCTGCATTTGGGTATCCACCAGAAGTTAATATCCTATTAATTTTCAGTTTTTTAAGTTGCTCTAGCGCAATAAAAGGATTAATGCACATGTCGAACGCTCTATGAAAAGTAATGTCCATGGGTGCAGCCAATTTAACAACCTCGGCGGTTCGATCTACATCTATCTCACCTTCAGGTGTTAAGAAGCCTATAACGATGCCGTTTGCACCCAGCTTCTTAATCTGAGCAATATCCTCTTTTATAAGATGATATTCCATATCAGAATACAAAAAATCGCCACCCCGTGGCCGAACGATAACGTTAACAGGAATTTGTAACCCCCTTACCGCATAATCAATAGTAGCATATGATGGGGTTGTGCCTCCCTCGGCAATATTGTCGCATAGCTCTATTCGGTGCGCTCCCGCTTGTGCAGCCCTGAGTGCCGAATGTGCCGTAAAGCAACATATTTCTAGCTTACGTTTTGTCATGGTTTTTCTTCTATATCTAGATGCAAATAGCTAGGTTAAAAATCCTTTTTACTTCGTTTTTGATGTTTAAAAAACACGGTCATTGCTACGCCTGCCAACACCAATAATCCTCCTATAATATGGTATGAATACAGCGTTTCGTTAAGAATAATGATGCCTCCAGCAATAGAAACCAAAGGGCTTAGGTTATTGAATACGGCTATTTGTGAGGCGGGAACCTGAGTTAAAGCAAAGTTAGTGAGAAACGCCGTAACCATTGAGGATAGTACGCCCAAATAGAGCACTGCCCAAAGAAATTCCATCTGACCCAAGGGCTTAAAGAATTGGTTTAAGGTATGGGTTTGGATGTGGCTGGCCACGCTAAAACCGTTAAACGCAACGAACGCAAGAATAGTCATCCATACCGTAATCTCCATGGCAGAAAAATTAGCGGTAACAACCTTACCTAGAACGTAATATACCACCAATGCAAATACGGATAACATTAACAGTAACAAGCCCTTTAGGGTGGTGCCTCCAGAAATATTACCTGTAAAATAGATTATGAAAAGAATTCCGGCAATTGATAGTACAATCCCGATTTTTTGCAACCACGTGGTTTTTTCTTTCAGAAAAAAGCTGGCTGCAATTAGCGTGATTATGGGCGTTGTGGCAAAAATAATACCTGCTTCGGACGCTGTGCTGTGCTGTAATCCGAAGGTTTGTAGCGCAAAAAATAGCAGTGGATAGAACAGGGACAGTAATAGCAACCATTTGGCTTTTTTGAAGCTGAAACGTGGCAGCTTTACGAGGCCAAAAACCCACAAGAATACTAAAGATATTGCTGCTGCCGTAAATCGATGGGCCAGCAGGTCCATAGGGCTTGAGTATTTTAACCCAATTATTACGAAAATAAACGATAACCCTATAATAATGGTTACCAGTATAAGTCCAATGTAAGCTTGACGTGATTTACTATGCATTGACATCTTGATTCGCTTTAAAATGTTAAATATATTTTATGGTTATACTCAAACCCGCTACTTTTAATCCTTTATGCGGATTATCTTGATTCTTATTAACGACTTCTATGGTGTTTATTCTTTCAGTATGAAGCTTTACGTTATTTATAGTGTGATTATAGGAATTGCTGGCATCAATTATATGGGCTTCGTCGTTTATGGATAGTTTTAGTCCTTTGGTGCTCCTTTCGTTGTTAGTGTGGGCTATTTCTACTTCCAATGGTTCATTAGAATTATTAAGCACGTACCATTTCATTTTTACTACCGTGGGTTTACTCGAGTAGTAATCGTGTCCGCTATAGCTATGGTAATTCTCCGAATTTTCGGGTGTTAAGACAAGTATACCATTCTCATTTAAATGCAATGCGTTTGTAGGTGTGTATATTAGTTCGCCTTTATATTCAACCGCAATAACGGTGATATACTTATTTCTGACCATTTTTTCTGATAGCTCAACTTCGCAGCCGCTACTCGAAACGTTGTAGTTTAACGCAAAATCGGGGTCGGAGAGGGGGTAAATTCTTGTAATATTTATATTTAACCCTTTAATAGTAAGCCTATTATTTTCGGGATAATTAGCTACATGAAGATATAGTTTTTGGGGTTTTGACGTGATGTATCCCCATTCTTGCCTAGAGATGGGTGATTCTTCCGTTCCGTATATCGATTCGCCATTGGTCTTTAACCATTTCCCTACGCCATCAAGTACCTGTTTTTCGAACGGCACAATGGAGCCATCGGCTTTAGGGCCAATGTTGAGGAGGTAGTTTCCACCCGAGCTCACAACTTTTACTAAGTCGTGTATTTTTTCGTTGATTTTATCTTCTACACTTGGCCTTTCTTGCCATGAGCGGTAGCTCCACGTTTCGCGAAACATGGACGCTGGGCTTTGCCATGGTACACCCATTTTAAAGTCAGGCTGATAATTATCGCCCATAACCATAAAATCGCCTTGGTCGTTCCAAATTCTACCGCTAACCAAACAGCTCGGTTGCAATTCTTTTACAAGCTCGGCTATCTCTCTGCTTTGTTCGTATGTGGGCGCACCCATGTCAAACCAAAGTTCCGATACCTCGCCATAGCTTGTCAGTAGTTCCCGAATTTGGTTAAGATTGTACTCATGATGCAAAGGAGGAATCGAGTCGGAGTTACGTACCGAAGTAAAGGGTAGTGCATCGGGGTAATCCCAATCGATTAGCGAAAAGTATACCCCAAATTTAAGGTTATGCCGCTTACAGGCATCGCTCAGCTCTTTAAGTACGTCCTTTTTATAAGGGGTGGCATTCAAAATATTGAATGGTGTATATTTCGATGCAAACATACAAAACCCATCATGATGCTTAGCCGTCATAACTATCGACTTCATGCCCGCTTCTTTGGCTAATGAAGCTATAGAGTCAGCATTCCACATGGTGGGATTGAATTCCAACGCCAATTTCCGATAATCTTCTGTGGGTATTTTAGCGTGCCCTTTTATCTGCTCGCTATAGCCTGTAATTCTTTTGCCATCCCAAATTCCTGCCGGAATTGAGTACAGCCCCCAATGTATAAACATCGAGAATTTTTGTTCTTGCCATGTGGTTATATATTCCTGATGGTCAGCAATATTTAGCTGCTCTGATTGATTAATGTTGCATGACGAGCATATGAAGAGTATATATCCAAGAATTAAAAATTTTAGTGCAATGTTTTTAGGCATAATTATGTGATTTGAGCATTTTGTGATTATGGTTAATAATCTTTCGCAAATAATAAAGGTTTAATTCAATGAGTAGGGGACATACTACTTAAATAATCACGACACAAAACTATAAATTAATGATAAGACTTCCTTATTAATCAGTAAACTGATTTTCATACACTCCTTTCTCTATCCAGCTAACTATTGCCTTTATAGTTGAATAGCTGCAAATTTAAAGGTAATTTTTATTGAGATGTTAAAATAAGGATTTCTTAATTAGAAAAACAGGACAGAGTACATAATCATTGTTGAATAGAGCGTGTTATTGTAAAGTCGCTTTTTTTTGTGATAGTATGTTAATAAATACTCTTTTTTTTTAATATAAAGTCATTAAAATTTGGTACATTAGCACGTTTAAAATCTACAGAATAAAACAACTGTTTTTATCACAAGAAATATATTCATAAATGACTGGAGAAGAAAATATTAAAGCGGTTAACATTGAGGATGAAATGAAGACAGCCTACATTGATTATTCGATGTCGGTTATTGTTTCACGGGCATTGCCTGATGTTAGGGATGGATTAAAACCTGTTCACCGTAGGGTGCTTTTCGGGATGGATGGATTGAACTTAGGTCCTGGTAAGTCCTACAAAAAATCGGCTCGTATTGTTGGAGAAGTGCTGGGTAAGTATCACCCACATGGAGACACGTCTGTTTACGATGCCATGGTGCGTATGGCTCAAATATGGTCGTTACGCTACCCATTGGTTGAAGGGCAGGGTAACTTTGGCTCTATCGATGGTGATAGTCCTGCAGCCATGCGATATACAGAAGCAAGGCTTATGAGAATTGCCGAAGATGTTATGGGCGATATGGATAAGGATACCGTTGACTTTAGGCTTAACTTCGACGATACCATTGAGGAACCAACCGTAATGCCTACTCGAGTACCCTTACTTTTAGTGAACGGGGCTTCGGGTATAGCGGTTGGTATGGCTACCAATATGCCTCCGCACAACCTTACCGAGGTTATTAATGCAGCATGTGCCTACATTGATAATCCTGATATTGACATAGAAGATCTTATCAACTATATACAAGGCCCCGATTTTCCAACAGGCGCCATAATATATGGTATACAAGGTATTAAGGATGCCTATAGAACCGGTAAGGGGAGGGTTGTTATTCGTTCGGCTACAGAGATTGAGCAAACAGACACTGGTCGGACCAAAATTATTGTAACCGAAACGCCTTATCTAGTGAATAAGGCCGATATGATACAGAAAATTGCCGACCTTATTAACGAAAAAAAGATTGAGGGCATAAGCTATATAAATGACGAATCTGACAGGAACGGTACCCGTGTTGTTATAATCCTAAAGAGGGATGCTGTTGCCAATGTAGTGCTGAATAATTTATTTAAGCAAACAGCCTTACAGTCTTCATTTTCAATTAATAATATTGCACTTGTTAACGGCAGACCGAGGTTGCTTAACCTTAAAGAATTACTAAAATACTTTGTAAAGCATAGGCACGAGGTTGTACTCCGACGCACACGTTACGAGCTGGATCAGGCACAAAAACGTGCTCATATTTTAGAGGGCTTGCTTATTGCGATTGATAATATTGATGAGGTAATAAGCATAATAAGGGCAGCACAAACCCCCGATGAGGCTCGAGAAAAGCTTATGGCGCGTTTTAACCTAAGCGACCTTCAGTCCAGGGCAATTATTGATATGCGTTTAAGAAGCTTAACAGGGCTTGAACGCGACAAGGTTAAGGATGAGCATGCTGAGCTTATGAGGAAGATTGATTACTACAACTCTGTTCTACAGGACGAGGTTCTTCAAATGAAGATTATACGAGATGAACTTCTTGAGATTAAAGAGAAGTATGGCGATGAGCGGAGAACGAAAATTGTTCCCGATGCGGGAGAATTTAACCCCGAAGATTTTTATGCCGATGACGATGTTGTTATCACCATCTCTAAGCTAGGCTACATTAAGCGTACGCTGCTTTCCGAGTATCGCTTACAGGCTAGGGGTGGAGTAGGAGCCAAAGGGGTAGCCGCTCGCGATGAGGACTTTATAGAGCACCTTTATATAGCCTCTATGCATAATACCATGCTTTTCTTTACCGAAAAGGGAAAATGCTTCTGGTTAAAAGTTTACGAAATACCCGAGGGGAATAAGGCTTCTAAGGGTAGAGCAATTCAAAACCTAATTAACATAGAACCCGACGATAATGTAAAGGCATATATTAACGTTAAAACCCTTACCGATCCGGAATATGTGAGTAAGAAATTCATCATATTGGGTACTAAGAGGGGCGTTATTAAGAAAACATCGCTAGAAGCTTATAGCAGGCCACGCCAAAATGGCGTAATTGCTATTACTATCAGAGAGGGTGATCAGCTACTCGAAGCTTGCTTAACCGATGGTGATTGTCATATGATGCTGGCTTCGCACAAGGGGAAAGCCATAAAATTTCCAGAGAGTATAGTTAGACCCATTGGTCGTACCAGCAGTGGTGTACGTGGAATTTCTATTGAACCAGACGATGAGGTGATTGGCATGATTTGTGTAAAAGATACTGATAATGTGGATATTCTCGTAGTTTCGGAGAAGGGGTATGGTAAACGTTCTAATTTTGATGATTACAGAACAACCAATCGTGGGGGTAAAGGGGTTAAAACAATCAACATTACTGAAAGAACAGGTAAACTTATTGCAATAAAACCCGTTACCGATGATGATGACCTGATGATTATTAATAAAAGCGGCATAGCAATAAGGCTAGCCGTTTCTGATGTTAGAGTTGCTGGTAGGGCAACCCAGGGGGTTAGGCTTATTAATCTTAGAAAAGATGACACCATAGCTGCGGTTGCAAAGGTTGATGCAGATGATGAAGATCAGAATATAGAGGATTTAAGCATTGAAGAGATACAGGGCGAAAACGAAAACTAGCTATATTTTAAGCGTTTAATTTTAATATTTAACTATAAAAAAACCTGAGTAGAATGAAACGAATAATTTTATTTTTATCTGCCGCTATAATGGCAACATCAGTACTTGCACAAACATCACAGCAGGTAAATTTTAAGTCGCTGCAAAAGAAAGTCGACAAAAGCAATGTCAGGATTCAGCACGAAAAAAGGAGTCTTAAATACAAAACGTGGCTATCGCACGGCGAACTTATGCTTGATGTGTACGATGCTATGACTTTAAGTACACAAAGTGGTATGTCAGTTCCTGAATTTGATTTGATTGTTGGTAAACCCAACGAACAAAAAGAATTTGAAAAGGATGGTATCACGATTACCGAGTATAAAATGGATAGGGTTAATTTTTACTTTATCAATGGTTCACTAGAGTATTGGACGTTTACTGACAACCTTGTTGATGAACCTCTTGTTGTAGCATATGAAAGTTTTATGAAAGCCGAGGAGCTTGACGAGAAAGGGAAGGCCAACAAGAGCCTAGCAGAGATGCTCACCAGGCTTAAATTTGCCAATATTTCTGAGGGAACAAGCAATTATGCTAAAAAAGATTACAAAGCAGCTACCGACTATTTTGGTAGAGCTGTGGAAGTAGGGCAAAACCCACTGGTGAGCCAGGTTGACACTATTGTTATTTACTACGCAGGATTATCGGCACAGCTTGATACTGATTATGAAACAGCTATTTCTTATTACAAAAAGGCGATTGATTATGGTTACGAAGGAGGTGAGGGTAATATTTACTACAATCTTTTTGATGCATATCAAAGTTTAGAGAGAGCAGAAGAAGGCTTAGATTACCTTGAAACAGGTTTTATCAAATTTCCAAATAACCAGTCTATACTATACGGTTTAATCAATTACTATATTAATAAAGGGGATGACCCCACAAAGGTACTTGACTACATAAATAAAGCGTTAGAAACTGATCCTAATGTGCCATCACTACATTTTGCTGCGGGTACGGTACATGATAACCTAGAAAATTTTGATGAAGCAGTTAAATCTTATGAAAAAGCTCTGGAAATTAAGCCAGATTTTTATGATGCTGTATATAATATTGGAGTTCTTTACTTTAATAAAGGTGTTAAGTATATCGAGGAAGCCAATAAGGTACCAGCAAGAGAAGTTGAAAAGTACGATTCATTAATTGCTAAAGCTCATATTGAGTTTAAACACAGCATACCGTATATGGAGCAAGCGTACGGATTAGACCCTTCGAATGAGGTGGTTGTTGAGACATTACGTAATCTATATTTTAGGTACCGCAATGAGAGCGAAGAATACCAAGAGAAGTACGAAAAGATGAAGAAACTTACTAAAGGGGAATAAACTTACTGATATCTTCTTACAGAAGGGCTGGCATTTTGCCAGCCTTTTTTTGTTTTAATGGGGTATATTATCAAACACTCTATTTAACATAATATAGATTATATGACAAATATTAATTAACCCCAATTATTCGAATGAATATAATTGGGGTCTCCGACAGCGACTAGACCTCAAAACCAATTTTGTTGCCCGAAATTGGGCTCAGCCATGTCGGGGTAACCCGCATTTGCATTCGTCTTTTTCAAATTTGATGAATAATGCGGGTTTAAATAATCCTATTTAAAAAGTAAAATAAACAGGTTGAAATATTATAATTCAGTAGTGACCGAGTAAATTTTAAAAAAACGGGGTTACTCCTAAAAAGTTTCACCCCTTGTTGTAATTTTGTTTTTCCACAAATAAAAAAACAACATGAGCAAAGATAAAGAGATTCGTTTTGTCG